>NZ_JBNCKU010000018.1:0-106671 GCF_049841715.1 Micromonospora sp. DT41
ACGTGGCAGGCACTTCGCCATATCTACCGACCCGCTGGACATCCAAGATCACGGCTGCCGTGAAAGGCCGAGGCTAGTGGATCGAAGGCGGCGAACGGCTGATTAACGGCCACAGTGTAGGTCACGACCGTAGGGTAGTCGTTCCGTAGATGCGCATGCATCAGACGCTCGGGGACGCGCGTTGGTCAACACGCCGGATCGCGGGAACGCCGCGTGGCACGCCGGATCGGGTGTGACGTGCAGTAATGCGTGACGCCGCTGCCGTCCTCGACCAGAGGCAGGGGCGGAGCTGATCGCTCCGCTGGGGCTACACACCGGGCTACGCCGGAGCCCCGAGACGGGCATGACGTTGGTGCCTGGAACGGGCATGATTCCACAGTGGGACGAAGCGTCTGAGCGTTTCTCTGATGGCTGCCGGCGGGCTGGGCGTGCTCAGCGTCGCGCTGGTTCGAGTTCCCGGTTCGTGGTGGCATATCCTGTTCTCCGGGTGGCCGGTGCTGCTGCCCTTGGCGGTGCTGCTCTTGGGCGTGCTGCTGTGGCGGCGGATCACTCAGGACCATGAGCCTTCGGCTGCGCCGACAGCGCCAGACCGGCATGTGCGGCCCCTACAGTCGTGGGTGATCCCGTCGCGGTGGTTTTGGTAGCAGCGGTCACCTGGACCGCGGTGATCTGGCTGCAGGACAGCGTGTCGATGGTCGGCGACGGGGTGCAGCGGGCGCAGCTGCGGGTGGAGAGCATCCGCACTGGCCTGACTATCGGCGCCGCGGTGACCGGCGCGTTTGCCCTGCTACTGGCCTTCCGCCGACAGCAGTCGGCCGAGCGCACCCCGCAGGCCGCCGAGTACGACGCCGGCGAGAAACGCGTTACCGAACTGTACGTCAAAGCCGCCGACCAGCTCGGCTCCGACAAAGGCCCCCGTCCGCCTTGCCGGCCTGTACGCCCTGGAACGCTTGGCGCAGGACAACCCGGTCCACCGGCAGAGCATCGTCGAGGTGATCTGCGCCTACCTGCGCATGCCCTATCCTCCAGCCGACCCTGGGTTCCGTGGCTGTGATCCGCCGAGGGGCCGTAGCCACCAGTGCCGCCCGGGTGAGTTGGTGCAACGACGTCAACAGCCCGGTCGAGTGGACCGTCGATGGGCAGCCCTACCGGCTGATTGAGCTCATCCGACAGATCATCGACGCGGCCACCGGACAGCCGCCACGAGGCCAGCTCTGGGCCCAGAACTGGTATCGCAATGAGGAAGGTCAAACTCTCCACCGACTCGCCGAACCTTTGCCATAGCGCGGGCGCTCACTACGCTCGACGTCGCGATCCCCTCTGGCTTCCGAGCCGCCCCGACGACCGTCACGAGGCTGCTGGTTGACGACTGTCCCCCGATGACTGCGACGCGGACAGCTTTCGCATGACGTGCGACTGCGGCGGCGATCAGTGCGAGGGTCTGTATGGGGTGTAGAGGTTTCACGTCCGCGAGTGTGCCGGGCGTGGCTGGCGGCGGTGATCCGCCGACCGGATGTCGCGGTGTCAGGTGGGTGACTGGTCGCGATTCTCCGGTGGCGGCCCGACTTCCTCGGCGGCCGAAGTCGGAAGAGGCACGCCCAGGTGGCTGGGATGGTGGCCTGTCTGGAGCGCGCCTCGCAGGTGCGAGGCGTCCGCCGCTACCGCAGTCATCCGTGACCACCGTCGTCCCGCTGCGCAGTGACGCGACGCGCTGGTCGAAGGGCGGGCCGCGCACACGTCGTGGCGGCTCACCGTTCGCTGGCCGGAACATCTGGGCGACACGGGTCAGGCCCGCACCCAGTTGCCGCAGCCGCGGCTGGTGAAGATGCCGTCGGAGGATCGGATGGTCACCCGGATCTTCTTCGCTGCGGTGATGAAGTCGTTGGCGATGGTCTGGCCGCCGTCGGTGTTGCGTTCCCAGTAGCAGTCGCCGATCGTCTCGCCCGCCGAGTGCGCGGTGGTCTTGTAGGTCCCCGGCTTAATTCCCATGCCGACCTCGTGACTTCCCTCTGTGAAACCGGTTGCCGCCTTCTTCCATATGGGCAGGAACTGGGGGCAGTCCTGAAGCCGCTCGGCGTCGATATGGTGCGCGTTTTCAATGTAGAGGTCGAGCAATCTGCCCACCTGCTGCTCGACGTATGAGATGTCGCATGAGTCACCACCGCCGAATAGCTCGTCCTGGCAGCCACCCTGGTACGAAGACAAGTCCCGGTGGCATGGCGTCCAGGCCGAGGTGGGACTTGGCGGCAACGGCGGGCTTGCCGTCGGCTCCGCATTGAGCGATGGAGGGCTGGGGGAGGGGCGCGTTGAGCTCATTGACGGCGAGGGGGCAGCGCCCTGCGGCGTCTCGCTTTCAGCGCATGCAGCGAGGGCCAGAACGGTGAGGGCCGTCGCGACGACGAAGGTGCGTCTCATGCCCCGGATCATCTCCACATCGTCAAGCGGGCATCGTCTGGAGTGCGGCTGCCCAGTGCCCACATCCTCAGATGCGCACGGCGGTAGCACCCATCGTGTGTCCGTCCACGCCCGCTCAGCCGGAGCGGATGGTGCTGATCGCTGATAGGACATTGTCACCGGGGTCGGTCTGCCACGGTGGACAATCGACCAGCAGGTATAGCCACGCGCAGCGAGTGCGCACCACGTACATGATGGCGTCCATGATGACCCCGGCGGGGCGTGCATCTCTGGTCTGACGATCCACTGCGGATGACGGCAGCATCGGCTCAATAGTCTCCCACTCGGCGTCGGTCAAGTCAGACGGGTACCGCCGCATGCGATCCTTGTTGTGCCTATCGACTGAGCTGCATCAATCGATCGGACTTACTGTGCGACACACCGGACCGACCCACAAACCAAAGGCGCTCTGGGACGAACGGTGTAACTCCTGAGCAAGGAGCAGTACCTGCTGATCGGAACGACGATCACCGTGGATGCTTCCCGGTAGCGAAGAAGAACAATCTGACAGAGAAGCCGACGGGCGGGTCGACGCGGATCTGGTCGGCCACCTGGGGGAGCAGACCTGCGCAGCGGACCTGTGGCTGACCGGCGACAGTGGGTCTGCTGCAGCAGTTCACGAAGCGGGTGGTCCGCAGCAGCGCTGCCATCCCACTCTTGAACATGCGCTTGACCAACCAGCCCACCAGGCGGTTGCCGCATACCGCAGCAGGGCCGAGTCGTCATCGCACGAGTCGACGTGGGCAGGGAGCTGAACCAATTGCCCGCGAGCGAGCCTGACGTCACAGGCACCCCCCAGGCTTAAGGGCAGCGGACACACACTGTTTTCCCGACCCGCGTCCCTGGAGGGCAGACTCTCACCGTCGACGGCGTCACTCATGCGCACGGACCTCGCCGGGGTCGATCCGCTCAATCGAGCAGGACCCGTCCGCCGGTCGGGTCGCCAGCCGCAGTGACGCCTGACCGTTACGGTGCAGGTACCTTCGCATCCGAAGGGCTCCGGTCGCGAGGGATCGACCGGAGGTGGAATGCCCGGCGTCCACCCCGTTCTGTATCACGAAACGTTCGGAAAAGGATCAGGCGCGGGGAGGGACCCGGACGGCCGGATGCATGGCGAGTCGATCATCCTGTGGTTCTGTCGTCTGCTGCCCTTATGCTGCAAGATAGGCACGGTTACCGGCCGGATCCGCGCGGTCCGATCTCGAGCCGCACATCAGCGTCGGAGAAACCCATGACCACCAACCAGAGCAATTCCCCAGTCACGCCAGGTCCTGCGCATGGCGATGCGTCTGCGCTGGAGGGGATCGCCGGTGCCTGAGTCCGACCTCGACTTCTACGCCTACAGCCTGCTCGAGGATGTCCGGGCGTACACCGAGGTGAACGACTCGGAGCCGCAGGAGGCGTTCGCCGGGCTGGTCCTTGAGCAGTTGTCGGGCTACGGCCTGACGGAGGATCCCGTGGTCGTCCGCTTCAAGGACCACGGGGTCGAGGTGAGTGGCTTCGGCCTGTCATCGGATGACCGATGTCTGGACCTCTTCATCACCAGCTACAGTCCCCGCGCGGACGAGGACCACAAACTCAATCGGAGCGATGCCGAGACCGCGTTCCGCCGACTCGAGAACTTCCTGTCCCGCTGCCTCGCCGGGACGGTCGTCCGGCACGAGCCGTCGTCCGAGGTCGCCGGCATGGTGTCGACCGTCGCGGAGAAGTTCGCCGAGGTTGACAAGGTCCGCTTCATCTACATCTCGAATGCCCGCAGCGTCGTCCGGGAACCGCTCCCACCGCTACGTTTTCAGGGACACGAGATCGCCCGGGACGTCTGGGACCTGCGCCGCCTCGCCAACTGGACGGCGTCGGGAAGCCGCGCCGAGCCGATCGTGGCTGATTTTCCCGACGGACTGCCCTGCCTCGGCACCCCGCAGACCAGCTCCGACTACGCGGTGTTCCTGGCCATCGTGCCCGGCAACGACCTCGCCGACCTCTACGGACGCCACGGCGCGCGCCTCCTCGAGCTCAACGTGCGATCGTTCCTCCAGGTAAAGGGCGCCGTCAACAGCGGCATACAGAGAACGCTGCGCGACCATCCCGAGCGGTTCCTCGCCTACAACAACGGCATCGCCGCCACGGCATCCGCGGTGGACTTCCACACCGACGACAGCGGGCAACGGAGTATCCGTCGGATCCACGAGTTCCAGATCGTCAACGGCGGGCAGACCACTGCGTCGATCCACCACGCGCGGCGGACGACGGACATCGGTCAGGTGCTCGTCCAGATGAAACTCACCGTCGTATCCCCCGAGCGGCTGGACGAGATCGTCCCGAAGATCTCCGCATACTCGAACACCCAGAACAAGGTCAGCGCCTCCGACCTCAAGGCGAACGCCAGCTTCCACGTCGACGTCGAACGGATCATGCGTACGCTCTGGGCGCCACCCGGACCGCTGCACGAGAGCGACACCCACTGGTTCTACGAACGGGCCCGGGGGCAGTACGCCAACGCGGTGACCGCGGAGCTCACCAGGTCGCGCCAGAAGGTCTTCAAGACCATGAATCCGCCGGATCAGAAGTTCACCAAGTCCGAGCTCGCCAAGTTCGAGATGTCCTGGTCGATGCGGCCCCAGCAGGTGAGCCTCGGCGCTGAGAAGAACTTCACGTTGTTCTCCGAGGGCCTCGACGAGGCGTCCACGGATGTCGATAAATCCTACTGCCAGAACCTGGTGGCCAAGGCCATCCTGTTCCGCCGCGCGGACAAGATCGTCGCCCGACAGAACTTCGGTGGATACAAGGCCAACATCGTCACCTACACCGTGGCGAAGCTCGTCCAGATGACGGGTGGTCGTCTGGACCTCGACCGGATCTGGCGGACCCAGGACCTGTCGCCGGCGACGAAGGAGGCGATCGCCGAGCTGTCGACGCTCGTGCAGAAGGTCATCACCTCGCCCCCCGTGGGGCGCACGCACGTCGGTGAGTGGGCGAAGAGGGATGAGTGCTGGGAAGCGGTACGGGAGATCGCATGGATGGTCCCGGGGCAGCTCCAGGCCGAGCTGGTCGAGCTCGACGCCTACCCGGCCGACATCGAGACGTTGCAGACGACGCCGCCGCGCACCTGGCGTGACCTGGCGGTGTGGGGCGAGACCACCGGCTCATTCGATGCGGCCCAGCGGGGCGTCATCAGAGAGATCACCCAGGCGCTCGAGCAGGGGTACACCCCGGCGGGCAAGCACCTGCGGGCCGCATCGGTGCTGATGGACGTCGCGCGGGGTCGTGGGTTCAGACCGACGGGCGGCGGTGGCGCCCATCAGGATGGCCCCTTCGCGGCAGGGGCGCGGTGAGATGATGCGGTGGCGTGACGACGTGCCGGTCGTCGGATCGGTTGAGCTGCCCCCGGATCCGCACGCACTCGATGCCCTCGGGCGGAACCACTCCCTGGAGACCGCGCTGGCGGACCTCGTCGACAACTCCGTGGACGCCGGCGCGAGCAGTGTGCTGATCCGCTTCATCCAACGCAACGCCCGGCTGATCGGCCTGTACGTGGTCGACGACGGGCACGGCATGACCCCCCGCGCCATCGACACCGCCCTGACGCTGGGTGGTAGACGGGACTACCGTTCGACGGACCTGGGCCGTTTCGGTATCGGACTGAAGGCTGCGTCCTTCAGTCAGGCGGCCAGCCTGACGGTCCTGTCGCGCGCATCGGGTCACGAGGCGGTCGGTCGGCGGTGGTTGCAGGGGCAGAATCGCGACGGCTTCCACTGCGATGTGGTCCCGGGGGATTTCGCCGTCGCCGAGCTCGACCGGACGTGGCCGTTCAGCACGTCCCCGTCGGGCACCGTGATCCGGTGGGACCATGTGGGGGGCTTCCCGGCATCCGAGGACCCACATCTGGTGGGCACATTCCTGTCGCGCACGGTGGACCACCTCCGGGGACATCTCGGGCTCATGTTCCACCGCATCCTGGCCAGGGGGAAGCTGCGCATCACCGTCGATGTGGAGGACGTCGACGAGGGCGTCGGTGTCCCGGCTGAAGTCCGCCCGCTCGACCCGTTCGGTTACCGCAGTTCGCCGGACGGCTGGCCGAAGACGCTCACAACAGACGTCAACGGCCTGGCTCTGTCCATCCAGTGCCACATCTGGCCCGGGAAGTCGAACGACGCGGAATACCGCCTGCCAGGGGGCGCGGAACGGCGGCAGGGCCTCTACTTCTACCGGCGTGACCGGCTCCTGCATGCGGGCGGTTGGGAAGGGATCCACGCGCCGGACAAGAAGCTGCAGCTCGCGCGTGCAGCCATCGACATCGACGGCGACGTTTCCGGACTCTTCACGATGAACCCGGAGAAGTCGCGGGTGACCGCCGGCGCGGGATTCGCTCGCGCTGTCGGCACCGCCCACGCGGCCGACGGCAGCACCATTACCGACTTCCTCCACGCCGCAGAGCAGACGTGGGCGACCAGCAATCAACGCGAGACGGCCCGGCGCCGCCCGGTGATCCCGCCCGGACGCGGTATCAACCCGCGGGTGAGCCGCGAGATCATCGACGAACTGCCGCAGCTCAACGATTCGCCGCTCAACATCCTCTGGGTGAAGTTCGACAACAACGACCTGTTCCACGTTGAGCGCGAGACCATGACCCTGTTGCTCAACAGGCGGTACCGTGCCGCCCTTCTGGGCGGCCGTCGGGGAGGTCTCAACGACGCCCCCCTCGTCAAGGCCCTGATGTTCCTGCTGATGGAGAACGTCTTCCAGGGCGTCCACCTCGGCTCCCGCGACAAGGACAACATCGACCTGTGGCAGGAGATCCTCACCGCCGCCGCCCAGGCTGAACTGGCGTCCTTCGGAGGGCGTGGGTGACCGGCCCGGACCGGCATCTCAGTGGTGAGGGCTTCGCGGCATACGTAGCGACCGGGGTGCCGATGGAACACCCCGTCGACGGCACGCCGAGAGTCATTCTCTTCACTGATCCGGCGAACCACCGGATCGGTCTCCGCGGCCCCGCCCGCGGCAACGAGACCCCCGCTCCCACTGGCCTGGAGCACGTCAGCACGACCCTCGTACACGACGGAGCCACCCGCCTGATCGAGATCGCCGTCCATGATCCCCGCCTCTTCGCCGATGCCTACCCCGTGCTGTGCGGGGTGGCCGATCGGGCGCAGCTCGACGGGCTGCCCCTCAGCGCCGCGCTCCTCGAGACGCTGCGCCACATCGGCCACCTGATCAGGCCCGAGGACGCGCTGACGAGAGAAGTGGAGGCAGGGCTCATCGGCGAGCTCTGCCTGGTCGCAGGGCTGGCGGCCACCATTTCACCCGACGCGGCGATCGCGGCCTGGCGCGGCGGTGCGGAGGAACATGACTTCGGCCTGTCCGATGTCGATGTCGAGGTGAAGACCACGGCGTCGGAGCGACGGATTCACCGGATCTCATCGGTCGGCCAGTTGCAACCGACAGGTGGCCGACCGCTCTGGCTGCTGTCGCAACAGATCACGGGGGCCGGTAGCGGCGGCAGAACCGTCGCCGAGCTGGTTGACCGCGTACGGCAGATGATGCCGCCGGGTGGCCTGCGCGAGGGCTTCGAAGCCCTCCTACGGCGGGCGGGGTGGCGCAGCCGCTTCGCCGCAGGTCCGCTGCAACGCTGGAGGCTCCGTTCCGATCCTGCGCTGTACAGGGTCGCCGATTCCTTCCCCCGGTTGACCGGGGATCTGATGAGGGTTGCCGGTGTGGACCTCAGCCGCATAACCGACATCCGGTACAGACTCGACCTGACCGGCATAAGCACCGATCCCCCACCCGAACCTCTGCGGATCGCGGTCTCGGCGGGACGACAGGAGCTGCAATGAGCGACACGGTCACTCTCGCCTACGGCTCAGCCCTCGACGGCATGCAGCGCAGCGGTCCGATGCCCATCCATCCCGTCGCCGCGATGTTCGGCAATGATCAGAGTCTCACCGACGGTACGGCCCTGCTCGCGCATCTGCAGTCGGCCGGACCCGAGGATGCGCTACGTCAGCAGTTCGCGCAGGTACTGGCCGGTTGGGACCACGTGGACTCGGATGCGGTGTGGGCCGCAGGCACCGGACGCAACACCGCGGAGCGGCGTGCAGCGATCGTTTCCACGCTGCAGCTGGACCCCACTACGCAGCACCTGGTGGCAAGCCTCTTCCCGCACGCCACCGCGCCCATCGTCATCGCTGACGACTGGAAGGAATGGCGCACCGCGGAGCGACGGGGTGAGCGTGACTTCTACTGGTCGCACTACCGCAGGTATCTGTTGGACAAGGGCTGGGACGCCGGCGTTGTCGCCGGACTGGACCACGCCACGGAAGATGTCGTCAGGCGCCTGTCCGACCCGACCCGTGAGGTCGCCTACCAGGCCAAGGGCCTCGTGGTCGGTTACGTGCAGAGCGGAAAGACCGCGAACTTCACCGGCGTCATCGCGAAAGCCGTCGATGCAGGCTACCGGCTCGTCATCGTCCTCACCGGTACCACCAACATGCTGCGCGCCCAGACGCAGCGTCGTCTCGACATCGAACTCGTGGGCCGGGAGAACCTGGAGCAGGAGATTTCCGCTCACGACAGCAGGGGCCACGAATACCAGGACGACACGGACTGGGAGAAGGACCGCTTCGTCCGTCATGGCGGGCGCCCGTCGGACATCGGATACCCCGACATCCGGCGCCTCAGCACCCGGGGATGGGACTACCGGCGCCTACGCCAGGGATTCATGGCGCTGGATTTCCCCCGCCGCGAACGCACCCAACCCCTCTTCGCACCGGTCAACCTCTACACCAGTGACGCCCGGCTCGTCGTTGCTAAGAAGAACAAGACCGTCCTGCAGGACCTCGTCGCGGACCTCGGTCGGATCAGGGAGCGGCTCGGCGAGGTGCCGGTCCTCATCATCGACGACGAGTCCGACCAGGCCTCGGTCAACACCACGAGCCCGAAGAAGTGGGCACAGGACAGCAAGGACCGTACGGCGATCAACCGGCTCATCGGTCAGCTGCTGTCCATGATGCCGCGGGCCCAGTACGTCGGGTACACCGCGACGCCGTACGCCAATGTCTTCGTTGATCCGTCCGACGTCGAGGACATCTTCCCGCGGGACTTCCTCGTCTCACTGGCCCGCCCCGTCGCCTACATGGGCGCCGAGGACTTCCACGATTTCGACACCGACATCCCGCTGTCGGAGCGCACGCTCGAGAACTCCCAGGAGTTGCGGCACGTACGGCTGCTCGACGAGGAGCCGCAGGACATCGACCTGCGGTCCCCGCTCGACATGTACCTGCTGACGGGCGCCGTGAAGCTCCACCGTCAGCGCCACGGTCACGCCTCCTACCAGCACCACACCATGCTCGTGCACGAGGCCATGTCCAAGGCGGTGCACCGCGACACTGCCGACGTCATCAACGCCATGTGGAACAGCGGCCAGTACCGCGCACCCGCGGGTCTGGCACGTCTGCGGGCCCTCTACGAAAGAGATGTCCTGCCCGTCAGCGCCGCACTGGGTACCGACCTGCCGACGCCGGTCGACTTCGATGACCTCCGGCCCGACATCGCGGCCGCCCTCGACAAGATCAGCCCTCCTGATCAAGGTAGCGGGCCGGTCATCGTGGTCAACAGCGACAAGGACCTCGAACGACAGCAGGAGAGCCTCGACTTCGACATGCGGCCGATCTGGCGGATCCTTGTCGGCGGCAACAGCCTCGCCCGCGGCTTCACCGTCGAAGGCCTCACCGTCACCTACTACCGACGCGTGACCAAGCAGGTTGACACCCTCATGCAAATGGGTCGCTGGTTCGGCTTCCGGCCAGGATTCCGCGACCTCGTCCGCATCTACACGACAGGGGAACTGCACGAGATGTTCGCCGCGGCGTGCAAGGACGAGGAGTATCTCCGGGCGGAGCTGCGGCGATACTCACAACCCACCGACGGAGAACGACAGATCACTCCGCGGCAGATTCCACCGCTCATCGCACAGCACCGTCCCGACCTCAGGCCGACCGGCCGGAACAAGATGTGGAATGCGACGCTGGTCGAGAAGAGTTCGCCGGGCGAACCGATGGAACCGGTCGCATACCCGAACCCGGGCTCCCGTACGGGGGACGAGAAGACCCGCGCCAACGCTGCGGCGTGGCTTCCCGTACTTTCCGCCGCCACGACAACGGTTCGGTTCAAGACCGTGCGCGCGTCCAAGGTCCTCGGTGTGTCGACGATTCAGGACACCGGAAAGTTCTACTCCGCGCGCATCGCCGAGATGGATCACCGTGAAGTTGTCGAGGTGCTCAGATCCCTCAGGTGGCTTTCTGTAGATACCTTCAAGCCGGAGCTGAAGTGGCTCAGCGGCCTCAGCCCTGAGCAGCTGAAACGCTGGTTGATCATCTTCCCCCACCAGGTCTCGGATGCAAGTCTCCGAACGATCCATGATCAGGGACCGTTCAGTATCTTCCGTCGGGTCAGGACGTCGACTGGTTCGCTACGCGCCGTCAGTGAATCGAGGCACCGCAACGCCGCCAGCAGAATAGCGGGACTCGGAACCCCGGTTCCCGACCCGGAGGCTGATCGACTGTATGCCCCCGCCACCGGCGCTATGATCGTCTATCCGAATGTCGAAGCGGACGTTCCGGATGCCCGGTCGGTCAATGACGGCCTTGTCACCATGGCCTTCCAGCTTGTGACGCCCGTGAGCTCGATGCCAACCAGCGGCAAGCTAATAAAGTGGCAGACACGGAATAGTGCCGATGAATCCGCAATCGTTGTCGACGCTGAGTAGGTGGGTGACGATAGGACGGAGCCGTGCGCCCTGGCAGATGCACGAGCTCAGCGCGCTTACCGGTCATCCCGCCCACCAACTCCGTCGCGATCTGCTCGACCTGCGGCATCCCGCACCGGACTGGTGGCTGTCCCACCGTTCCCTCGACCCGCATGCCCCACCGCCCGTTCGCCCCACCCTTGCCTGCAGGTAGGCGAGTTCGCGGCGGGCGGGCGCGCACTGTTCTCTTGGTGACGGGACGTCCCCGATAGTGGGGGAGCGGGGCGCAGTGGGACCCCATGCTGCCCTGTCGGCCTGCCCCGGTTTACTCCCGAAAGCCCGGCCTGCCGTTGGCAATCAGTGACACAAGCGCCCACTGCTTGATCGTGTCTGTGCACCCAGCGCCTGTTCGGCCAATCATCGACAAGATCGGGATGGTTGCGGACGGCAACAAGGGGCCCCATCGTTCGGATCCGACCGTCCCGACAGTACGAAGAAGGGCTGCTGGTACGGGCGTAACCCCGGGAGGCCGCCTTTTCCCTTGTAGCAGGAGCGCAGTGTGTCAGCCCGACCGGTGGAGCGTTGGGGGCCAGCGGGGGACGCTACCCTGCGGCGGCGGCATGCCGCTTCAACGAGGTAAGTTCCAGTGCCGGAACAGCTGTTGCACCTCCGCGTGCCAGCGGACCGCCCCATCGACCCAGCCGGCACCCGGCTGCCCGGTGGTGGCATTGACAACCAGCGCGGGCAGGGACGGCTCTCCCGCGGCGATGCACTCCTCGGCGACCTGGGCCAGAACGTGGCGCATCTGATTCCGGAGATCGATGCCGGCCATGCCGATGGCATGTCCCAGTTCGCCATAGGTGAGCAGCGACCTTCGCATAGCGGCGATGATCAGTGCTGCACGTGCCATGAGGACCCACTGCTGCCGTTGCCCGCTAACCATGCTCGCCAGCGTGACACCTGCACACGTCTTGTTCGACCTTCGAACAGCCCACCATCTAGGACCGTACGGGCAGTACGAAGATCGTGCTCCCGCAGCAGCCAGGTTCCCGTCTGGTGGGGCTGCCTCACCGGGGAGCTGTGACGTCGGCCGGCACCCCAGCCCGGCATGGCGGCCCCCTTCGGTGTCGCTGTCCCGACAGTCCTCTGCCGGCACTCGGCGGCATCAGCGAATATGAGTGGCTTTGAGTTCCCGTATCGAAGGGAAGCGCACGGATGCTGGGAGTGTCCCGGGAAGATCTGCAACATTCGTATCAATGGTCGAAGGAAGTCTCAGAAACTTTCCCCGAGTGCTCCGATCTAATCAAGAAATTCCTCACGCTACACAGGCGTCGATACAGGCGCCTAGCGAGTTTGCACGTGATCTGGTTCAAGATAATCGGAACCATCGAAGTCGTCCTCAGCATCACACTCCCGCTGCTTTTCGTCATTCCGGTTATGCGCGACGAACACGCAAATTACGTCTTTCTGGCGATAGTCAGTGTCATTGTCGCCATAGCGGCGGGGCTGAGAAATTTCTACTCATGGGACAGTAGCTGGCGCTTGTACCGCTCGCAGGAATTTGTCCTGGCCGGCATGGTTGCGCAATGGGAAGTAGCTCTCCTGAAGCTTAAGGTGGCGGGGGGCGAAAACATGCGACACCTTGCATTAGACGAAACGGCTCAGGTGCTTGCGAGACTGACGGAGCTCTTCGAGCATGAGAACATCACGCTATTCAACACTGTCGTGCCTCCTGAGAGTGTTAAAAAGAACCTGCGAGAGGGCCAGGTCCCGGCTGGCCCACCTCAAGCTGCCTGAGGCCCTCGTTGGACCGATCTGGACTAAGTACTGCTACGGCAGTTGGTCAGAGCAGTTGCGATGGAGGACGGTCGCGGGGCCTGGCTCGGTCCGGACCAGTAGGCGCCCCAGATGATCACCTTCCTCAACGCTGCGCGCCGGCGGAAATTCGTTGCGCATCGACCGAGAGTGCTCGGCGTGGTCATGGGCAGCAGCACCACTGTGCTTGCTGTTAGGGACTTGATCCCGACCTCGCTTGCACTTGCGTGGGAACGGGGTTGTACGTGCTCATGGTTCGCTCGGACTGCAACTGGTCGATGGCTTCCTTCGTGTATCTCCTCACCAGGTCTGCCAGTTGAGCGTCGTCGAGCGATTCGAGGCTGACCACGACCGCGAGTCGCCGGAGTCTGCGGGCGGTGATCCGCAGGATGTCGGTCCGTGCGGTGCCGGCCTCCCCGGCGGTGGTCAGGTGGGCGTGGGCGATGGCGCGGGCGACGCGCGGATGCGCACCGAGTGTGGGGCGTTCGAGGATTGCGACGGCCTCGTCTTCGTAGAGTTGGGCCCCGACGTCCTCGCCGAGGCTGTGGATGCGGGCCCACAGACGTCGGAATACGTTACGGGGGCGGCCGATGATGCGTTCGTATCCGGGCCGACGTAGCGGGTTGGGCCATCGCCAGAGCGCGACGTCCGGCAGAAGGACCAGGCTGAGGAATGACCAGACCTCCTCACTCGCCGCGTCGGCGGGCACAATGGTCATCTGCCGGTACAGGACCGGCGCCAGCAGCCGGTCGAAGGCCGTACCGCTCGTCTTACCCAGAGGCGCCGGCCAGCTTGCCTCGGTGGCGATGGCGCGGACGGTCTGTTGCAGGGCCCGCAGCTCGTCCTCTGCTACCCGGTAGGGGGCGGTCGGGTACCAGGTGGTGCGGGAGTCGGCGGTGGACGACAGCCGCCGCAGTTCGACAAGGTCCCGGCCGGTGTGGAGGGTCAGCAGTTGCTCCGCGACATGTGCAGGCAACCGTGGGTAGATGTGCAGCCGGCTCATGCGAGGACCCGGTCCAGGCCTTGCAGGACCGCCTCCAGCTCACCCGGGTCACCGCGGCGTTGGCTGCGGAGGTCGGCAAGCGACCGGTCGGCGAAGTACCGGCGTGTCAGGTTGATGAACAACTCTCCCAGCGTGCCTTCGCCGTAGTCGTGGTCGTCCTGGAGGTCCTCGCACCGTAGCGCCGTCTCGATGAGCTGACGGACGACATCGTGGCGGAGCATGTCAGCGAGGGTCCGGGAGGCCTCCGCGTCCGGGTGGTTGAGCATCGTGGTGATCGCGGGGTGGTCCGTGTTGAGGTACAGCCGGATGCTGCCGGTGTCGGAACCGTCGAGGTCCGGAGTGCAGGACAGGTACCACAGCGCGCGGCGTCCCTCGGCCAGCCCGCTGTCGGCGAAGCTCGTGGCCACCACGGGAAAGCGGCTGCCGCTGCCTTCCAGGGTGAAGCGCCGTCGGGCCTGCCAGAGGATGGCGCCGGGCAGGGTGGCGGCGAGCGGAGAGACCGGTGCAGGATCAGGGACGGCCAGGACCATCCGGGCGGTGACGGTGAGGTTCCCCCCGATCTCGGTGCCCGGGATCACGACGGTCAGCTCGTTCCCACCGTCGGCGAGTTCGGCCGGGAGGGAGTTGCCGCGGCGGTTGGTGCTGCTGCTGTGCCAGGTGACGAGACAGGTCACGGCGGCGTCGGGTGATAGGCCGCAGTCCTGCAGCACCCCGGGCAGGTCGACATGCAGAGGCCAGGTCGCGGTGAGGTCTGTGAAGTAGTCCCAGTCCGGTACCGGCTGGCCTTCCGCAACGGGTGTGCCCTGCGCACAGGTGACCGTCACGGTCCCGGACTGGATCCGCTCCTCGGCCGGGGTCAGGTAACCCGCGCTGATCGGCGCGCTCATCTCGGTCCCACCTCCTCCTGGCTCACGCGGACGGTGACGGCGGCATCAGCCGGTTGTGTGAGCGTGACGGTCCAGTGTTCCGACATCCCGGCGGTCAGGGTCAGGCGTGGAGCTGGCGTGAGGACTCCGCTGTCCCGGTCACGCCAGTGCAGGACGTCGACGGGGGTGGTCCCGTCGGCCGGCTCGGGTGCGCCGTCCGCCACCGCGACCAGGGGCTGGGCGGTGAGGGTCAGCGGTGCACCGGGATTTCCGGTGAGGTCGATGTCGAACTCGACCGCGCGGGAACCGCCGGCCAGCAGGGCCGGCCGGGCGCGGGGATGGAAAGTCAGGGTCAGACCCCCCGGGGAGCGCGGCCTGTGGCCCTGCCCCGGGGGCCTCTGCTGCCGCCCGTTGCCTCCGGTACCGGGCGTCGGCGTGTCGGTGGAAGTTGCCGGTGCTCCCGATGCGTCCGGTGGCGGGTGGGGCACCGCGTTGGCCGGCCCGACCGGGATGCGGGAGTCCGTGCCACCGGCCTGGGTATCGAGCAGCGCGCCGAGGACGTTCGACAGCCGCGACACCCCTGTCACGGCCTCCGTGGTGGGTGTGGTCGCGTTTCCCGCCCGACGCTCCCTGAAGATCCGGTCGATGCGCTGGAGGGCCTGGCTGACCGGGTTGCGGGCGTAGCGCTGCCGTTGTGCCAGCCGCGGCTGCCACTTGTGGTGTGTGGGTGGTTCGGCGCGGGCGAAATCCTCATCGAGTTCGGGGTCGGCGATGAACACGCCGCTGATGGCGTGCCCGAACGGGTCCGCAGCGACGGTGCGGTATTCGACGACGAGGCCGGGTCTGCGCATCAGAGCGATCTCGGCGGGTGGTCGGGCGTGGTTACCTGAGGCGGCCGCCCGGTACGTCCGCCATGCCAGGACACCGAGACGTTGCTCGGGACGGCTGCCGACGATCTCCTGAACCGTCCAGGGCCAGGGCGGCTCTTCTGCCGCGCCCTGGAACACGGCGCGGCAGTACCGGTGCGCCTCGACGAAATACCGCAGCCGCGGATCGGTGCCCGGGTCCGGAAGATCGATCCGGGAGCCGTCTGAGGTGAACTGCAACCTGAGGCCGGGACCCGGGTCGCCCTGCGCGACGACGTTGGCCCACGCGTACCTGGTCGCGGTGTCGGCCATCACGGCGATCACCTCGGACAGGCGCTCCTGCTCGGTGCGGGGAGCGATGACCATGATGGAGGTGCCGGTGCTGTCCTCGGGCAGGCGTGTGAATCCGATGGCCCGGGCCATCCGCTCCGCCGTCGGGCCGGTGATGGGCTCCACACCGACGTCGTTGTGGGGGACCCCCCACCAGTGGCGTCCGGTGTACTGGCGTCCCTCGACCCGGTAGGGGTCGGTGAGGGACATGCCGATCAGTCGGCACTGGACACCCGCGGTGGTTCTGACCCGGGTGAACATCGCCACCGTGCCGATGCTGCTCGCCTCGAACAGGACGGCCTTGCCGTAGCCGTAGGTTCCCCCCGCGAATCCCTTGTCAGGGTGCCGTCCGATGTTACGGACGAGGTCGACGAAATCCCGGTCGTCGTCCTCACCCACCCGGTCGGCACGGGTGGGCCCGCCGAGCCCGCGTGTCCCGCTGTCGGTGACCGTCAGAACCCTGAGCTCCGGTGCGTCCAGGTCGGCCCCGGGAAGGAAGAGGCGCAGACTCTGCAGTTGTGCCGCTGTCAGGCGCCAACCGTCGACGCAGAAGTGGACGGGCCGCTCCCCGGTGGCGGCGTCCCAGCTGTTCTGCAGCGTCTCACGTAGGAACAGCTCCCAGAAGTCCATGGAGTACGTGCCGAGGGTCCGACGCACCGACCGCGCGTCTATCCCTCCGGATGCGGGGAGGGGCTCGGCGTACCTGACGGCGCGCGTCATGGCTGGTCCAGTAGCGCGGTGGCTGCCGCGCAGGGGTCGATGAGGTGGTGATCGAAAGCTGACAGATCGATGCTGTAGGTCAGGCGGACCAGGTGTTGCTGCAGTGGTGCGTCGAGCTGCTGCGACGTCACCCGGGGAAATCCGGGGGTGTTGACGTGGTACGCGGCGACGCGCCTCACCCGGTGTCTGTCCCGGCGGTAGGTCTCGGCGTCTCCGCTGCGGTAACCGACCGCATCCAGGGCGCCCATGAGGACACGCCGGTCGAGCCCGGTGTCGAGGAGCCGGTCGACGGCGTCGGGCACGCTGTCACCGGCACTGTCGCGTTCGAACTGTTCGACGTACAGGTAGAGATCGGTGCCGGGGCGTTCCTCCAGCTGACCGGCCCCGTGCACGTCGACGACCAGGCGGTCGCGGTGCGTGGTGGCCTTGACTTCGACAGCAGCGGTGGCGGAGGTGAAGTCCGTGCGCGCGCTGCGGGGGCCCGTCCACAGATCCAGGGGTGGCGCGCCCCCACGTCCGCCGATCAGTTCGAGGAAGTGCAGTTCGGCGAGCAGGCCGATCAGCGCCTCCGGTCCGAGTGTCGGACCCGGTGCGGGGTAGAGCAGGTCACGCCACCGGTGCAGGACCTCCAGGCAGACCCGTCCCGGGTTGCCGGGGCGGCGCTGCAACTGTTGGCACAGCTCATCGGAGAATGCCGCGAAGATGTCGTTGAGTTCAGGCAGGTTGCACATCACGTCGGCGTATCGCCGTGACTGACGGGAGTCGTCCTCCAGTCCCCGGGTGGTGAGGGTGACGCCGCGGCTGGCGGTGTCCTGCACGCTGGGGTGACGGTCGGTCAGCGGGATGAGCAGATGCCGGTGACCCGCGGCGTCGATGCCGATGGCGACCGGTCCGGCAGCCACTTCGACCGGGCTGTCCAGCACGCGCATCTGCCGTGGCGGGTCGGTCGCTTCCAGACGGCGGAACATCTCCTCGGCGGCGCCTGTCATGATGCGGCGCCATCGGTCACGGCTTCGCCGGCGCGTTCGTCGGCGGCGTCGATCTCGTCGATGTCGACGATCTCGATTTCCTCATCGGCCGGGGCGAGGCCGGACAGGTCGACCGCGACGTAGTCACGGTCCTCCGGTCCGCGGGCCTCGGGGAAGAACAGGCCGATCCCGAGGATGTCCTCCACCGCCGCGAGGTCGGTTCTCGGATAGCCGCGGGTGCCGCTGCTGCGCTCGACGGTGGAGTTCCTGCTGACCGGGTAGAGACACAGCAGTCCGGTGCCTCCCAGTTGTCCGTCGCGCAGCTCCCGTAGCCTGCGGTCGGTCGGATCACCGTCGATCATGTCGCTGATTCTGATGGAGGCGGGCAGGTCGGCGACCCGGTCCATGGTGGACACCAGTGCCTTGATGTCGGCGTAGTCCGCCGGCACCGTGAGACGGCTGCGGTTGATCCGGTGGTACTTGCGCCCCGCTAGTTCCATCGTGCCGAGGCGGTCGCTGCCCTGTTCGATGACGACGACGTTCCACGTGCGGAGGGCGTCGTAGTCGTTCTGCTTGGCGATGTACTCGCACAGGGCCTCCGGACGGAGGCTGGGGCTGCGCTCGTGGAAGCGGTAGTCGCGCAGGAAGGCCATCACCCGTGCGGCCGGCACGCCGGTCAGTGCGCTCCGTCCGGCCCGCACGGGGGTTTCCCGGACCCCGGGCAGGCCACGGGCGGCGGTGAGGAGGCGGTCGGCGGCGTCGATGTTGTGCCGTAGCCAGCCCTGGTCGCGGTGGTGGAATTTGATGGTCTGCATCACCTGGGAGCCGTAGCTGTAGCGCACCGTGACGCCCCCGCGCATCTTGGCGGCCGAGGTCACCGCCATGGACGGGTGTTTGCGGATCATCACTGCCAACTGCCGTGGCGTCTTGTGTTCGGTCTCGTAGCGGCGGATCTGCTGCCGGATCTCGGCCTCGACGGTCGCCAGGTCCACGAACCACGCGGCGAGCTCGCCCGTCATCCAGATCCGGGGCAGATCCTCGTAACCGTGGCGGTAGCCGAACCAGCGTCCCATCTGCAGCAGGGTGTCGTAGGCGGAGGCCGCCCGGACGAAGTAGCTGCACACCAGGCCGACGAGGGTCAACCCGCGGGAGAGGGTGTTACCCCCGATGGCGATGGCGGTGACCGGCTCCTCGCCGTAGCGGAGTCGCACGTCGGACTGGTAGTTGTCGACCACCACGCTCACGTCGGCCATGACGCCGGGGATCTGGTCGCAGACCTGCGGCCACGGCACGGGTGGGAGTCGGAGGTCGGTGGCGGGAACCCGGGTCGTCTCCTGCTCCCACTGGTGCCGGAACCGCTCCTGCGCCGCAGGGGTCGACCAGCCGCTGCGCAGGGTCCCCAGGTACGCCTGCACGACCTCGGCCGTCCGCTGGTGTGCGGGGGCGCGCATGGATGTGTGGATCAACATGGTCGAGTCGGCCGGCGCCCCGTCGCGGCAGCGGCGGGCGGCGGTGGCCAGGATGAACCAGCGGATGGCCTCGCCGAGGCTGTCGGTGACGGTGGGCCTCCAGTCGCCGAAGCCGGCGCGGGCACCGGGTGGTCGTACCTGGGCGATCTCGTTGTCCGGGACCGTCCGCACGACATCCAGGCCCCGGTCGACCGGCCCGGTCTCGTAGGTGAGCAGGTCACGTCCGAAGATCCGTTCGGCGCCGAAGTAGTCGTCGGATCGGGGCAGGTCGACGATGAAGTCGGCGGGGTAGAGATCGTCGGGCACGGTCGGATCGATGAGCAGGTTCGCGAACGGCGTCGCCGTGTAGGCGACGTAGGCGACCTTCGGTTTGCTCAGGATGCGACGGATCAGGGAGTTGATGGTCGACTGTCGGCCCCTGTTGCCCACGTCGATGCTCGCCTGGTCGGCCTCGTCGTCGATGACGAGGATGGGGCAGTCCTGCAGGATGGTGCCGGCTGCCTCGAGGAAACGTGCCAGCTTCCGCAGCCGGTACGGGTTCTTCTTGACCACGGCGAGGAGCCGCTGATCGGGGTTGCTCAGCAGGTTCGCCGCATTGCGGGACTGTCTGTCGTCGAAGTCCGTCTCACCGTCGGTCAGCAGGTGCCAACGGCCGCGGTCGTCGCCGACGAGGATCTGTTCCAGTCGCTGCTGCGTCTGGGACCGCAGGTTGTCGGTGATGCCGGAGAGCACCACAACGAACCGGTAGCGGGCGTCACACAGCTTCGCCGCCACCGACATGAAATTGGTCGTCTTGCCGCTCTGGACATGTCCGAGGACCAGTCCGCGGCTGCTGAACCGCTCCGTCCCGGGCGGCGGGATATAAGAGACGATCTTGCTTGAGGCGTCGTTGATCCGTTTGATCGGCTCCTCGTCGAGACCCGTGTTCTGCAGACGGCGGCGCACCGACGGCCAGAAGACGTCGTCGGACCGGGGGATGTACCACGGTTCGAGTTGTGCCGCGGGGTCGGTCAGGGAACGGGGCTCGTGCAGGTCCCGGGGGCGGCCGGCCCGGGACTGGTACTCCGTGATCGCAGCCTCGAGGATGTCGGCCGGAACGAATCTGCCCAGCTGACGACGGATCGCCGCGATCGTGCTGTTGCCGTACACGGCACTGGCGATCTGTTCGACCAGGTCGTTGAGGTCCTCGTCGCTGATCCGGTGCATCCGTGCCCTTCCGTCATGGCGCCGATGGGTGGGTCTCCGTGAGCGTGAGACAGCCATCAGCGCGATGTTCGGTAACCACGTATACAGCATGGGTGGCGCAAGTCACCGTCCGTCAGGACCGTCGGGTTGTCCGGTCGGCCGGGTCGATGAGGCCGGAGTGATGGGACATCTCGACGTGGGTGTCGGGTCATTCGGCCCCGCTGACGGACCCCGCTGCGACACCGGCGTCCCCGCCGGGGCGTGCTGGGCTGCGGCCGCCGTCACCGGTAACGTTCGTGCACGTGACCGACCGCGCCGATGCCGAACCCACCGCACCCGATCCCACCGCCCGCCGGGGTCAGTACAAGGTCAGACTGGTGCGTGGACCCTTCGTGCAGCTGGCGCCCCATGCCGACGCCGTCACCGACGGCGAGCAGCTGCTGCGGTACGCCCAGGAAGCCCGGAAGGACGGGTTCCGGTTGGCGGCCGATCTGTTCAGCGGGGCGGGCGGTCTGAGTCTCGGGATGCAGAACGCCGGCTACCGGGTCATCCTCGCGGTGGACCACTACCCGGAAGCGGTCGAGACCCACCGGCACCACCACGGTGGTCTGAGCGTGGACTGGGACCTGGGTGACCCGGCCCGCATCCGGGAGGTCGCCGACCTCGTGCGCCTGGCAGGCGTCGAGCTGCTCGCCGGCGGGCCCCCGTGTCAGCCGTTCTCCAAGGCCGGCCGGTCGATGATCCGCCACAAGGTGCGCCACGGTCTACGTGATCCGTACGACGAACGGCGTGACCTCTGGCGGTCGTTCCTTGAGGTCATCCGGCTGGCCCGGCCGCCGGCGGTGCTCATGGAGAACGTGACGGACATGGCACTGGACAAGGAGATGTTCATCCTCCGGACGATGGTGCACGAGTTGGAGTCTCTCGGCTACGCGGTGGAGGAGAAGGCGGTCGACACCTTCCGGTACGGCGTCCCGCAGTTCCGTCAACGGCTCATTCTGGTCGGCCTCCGCGACGGCCTCGCGTTCGACTGGCCGGAGGAACAGCCCGAGCGCGTCACCGTGTGGAACGCGATCGGCGACCTTCCTGAGGTCGAGGGCGGCTGGCGCCCCGAAGGGGGAGCGGAGGGATGGACCCCCTACGACGCTCCCGCGACAGGCTTCCAGCAGCGAATGCGCGCGGAGGTGCCGCAATCGGATACGCACCGGGTCTTCGACCACATCACCCGCCCCGTGCGCGAGGACGACCTGCGGGCGTTCGAGATGATGGGCCCGACGACCCGGTATTCGGACCTACCGGACGACGTCAAGCGGTACCGCGACGACATCTTCGACGACAAGTACAAACGCCTCGACGAGAACGACCTGTCGCGCACCATCACGGCGCACATCGCCAAGGACGGCTACTGGTACATCCACCCACGGCAGAACCGCACCATCACTGTGCGCGAGGCAGCCCGGCTGCAGACCTTCCCCGACTGGTTCCGTTTCGCCGGGCCGCCGTCGGCCGCGTTCAAGCAGATCGGCAACGCGGTACCCCCGTTGCTCGGTGAACACCTGTCCCGGGCTGCACGACGGGCGCTCGACAATCCTCGTCCGGCGCATGTGTCGACGCGGGAGGTCGCCTCGACGCTCGCGGGCTGGTTCGCCTCCGGACAGGTCAGCGGCATCCCATGGCTGCGAGCGGAGACCCGGTGGCAGGTCCTGCAGGCGGAGATCCTCCTCGATCGCGCCCATCCGGATGTGATGCGCCAGGTCTGGGTCCTGCTGCGGACGTGGCGCCAGCCGCAGGACACCGTGGCGGCGGAGGAGAACCTGCGCCGCACCGGCGGGTTCATCTCCCGGGCGAACCGCGCCGGGACGGTGGTGGAGCTCGCCCGGCAACTCGCGGATGACCCCCGGGTACTGCGCGACGACGACGCGTTGCGGCGGGTGCCCGGTCTCCACGAGTCCATTGCCGACCTGGCGGTGCTGGTCGTTCCCGCGGGCACCGAGGACGAGTCGGAAGAGCCCGTCCTCGTCACCAAGGGTGTGTTGCGGGTGGCCGCCCGCTTCAGCGGTCATCCCGTCGACCGGCGTAACCGCCTCACCGACGGCCGGCTGGAGGTGGCCCGCATGATCGGTATCGACAGCGACGCCCGCGCCGCCCACCTGGGCCTGATCGAACTCGCGAACACACTCTGCCGGCCGGCGGAGCCGTTGTGCCAGGAATGTCCGCTGGTCAAGAAGTGCGCGGGGGCGCGTATCGATCGGCCTCAGCTGTTCTGACCCCGTCGGTCCCGGTCACCGGTCCAGTCCGAGCAGCTGCGCCACCTCCGGCGACTGGGCACGCAGAGTCTCCTCGATGCGTTCCCACGCCACCCACTGATCTGCCTGCATGGCGGACATCCGTAGGGCGAGGCCGGCGGTGGCGGCCGCGTGGGTGGCGGCACGCACCTCAGGTGACGCGTTGACGTCCGCCGGCACGGGCCGTACCGAACCCCGCGGGGTCCTGCGGTAGGCGTCATTGGCCAGGACACACAGTTCATTGACCGGCGCCTCCAGGATCTGGCGCAACTGGGCCGGCAGACTGACGCGCATCTTGGCGACGTTGATGTTGAATGCGGTGTCGAGGTCGTTGTCGAAATCCAGCGCTGCCCTGGCCAGCTTCGTGTGCTCGTCGATACCGCGTATCCCACCCCACCCGCCCCACTGCACCAGCCGGTTGGCCCGGTACACGTACAGACCCTGCTGCCGGTTCCAGTTCAGAGGACCCGAGTGCCGTTCGAATTCCGCGGCTGAGGTGAAACGGTCACGCGGCGGCAGAACGAACCGTCGGAGGTGAACCAGCCCCACGCCGCCGGCCATCTCGATCTCGAACTGCTGCCGGGGCAGCTCAGAGGTGTGCGGCTCCTGCGGAGCGAACGGGTTCCACGGGCGCAGTTTCTGCCCGTTCACCGACATCACCAGTGGCGCGAGTCCGTCGGACCCTTCCAGGAAACGGTGGAAAACCATGCTGAGATGGTCCGATGTCCGCCCCGCCAGGGTCTCCAGACGCCGCCGGGCCCAGCCGCCCGACGGGCGCTTCTCCGGCAGTACGCGATCGAGCGCCTGCCAGACGACCACGGTGCCGGTGCCTTCGGCCAGCCCCTGCCGGGCGCTGCGGACCACCGGATCCTGCGGGGATGGGTCCACCACGACCCACTGGTCCCATTCCTCCACAAGGTCGAGGTCCAGCTGCCGGGCGCTCGTCCGTGCCACCGATCGGCTGCTGCGGCTGATCACGGTGAGTGTCCGGCACTGGGACAGTGACGCGGTCTTGAGGCCGAGACCGTAACGACCCAGTTCGCCGCGCCGGTACGAACGCCTCGTGCCGAACCGCAGGGCCTCTGTCAGCTGGCCGGCCGACATGCCGTCACCGTCGTCGGCGATCACGACGCGGGAGTCCTCCCCGTCGAACTCGACGGTCACGTCGATGCGGGTGGCGCCTGCCGCGACGCTGTTGTCGACGATGTCCGCCACCGCGGTCGGGAACTCGTACCCGATATCACGCAGCGACCCGGTCAGCCGTGCGGCTGAGGGCGCCACGTCGTACCACGCTCTACCCGGCATGGGCACCTCCGCTCACGTCGTCCGTGAGGACCAGGATGCCACACCCACCCTGTCTCACGTGACCGGCCATGCTGTGGCGTCCGATCGGCACCGTGCACGCCAGAGTTGTTCGACGATTTCCGCAACGGCCACGGGATCCTCGTGTTCCCAGACGTGCAGCACCGTCCAGCCGAGTGCTGCCAGTGCCTCGTCCTTTTCACGGTCACGCTGCACGTTACGTTGCAGTTTCTCCCGCCACCACGTGGCATTGTTCTTCGGCAGCACCGCGTGTTGGGGGCAAAGGTGCCAGAAACAGCCGTCGACGAACACCGCCAGTCGTGCCCGTGTGAATGCGATGTCCGGTCGGCCGGGAAGGCCGGGATGGTTCACCCTGAACCGTAGTCCTCGTCGGTGCAGTTCCCGTCGCACCGACATCTCAGGTTTCGTCCGCGTCCGCGGCATCCGGCTCATCTGCGCCGACACTGCGGCGTTGAGAGCGGTGGGGCGTCGCGTCATCGCCGACAACGTACCCCAACCCACGCCGCTGGCCGGCGGCAGTTCCCGGGCCGGAGGGACCTTCAGGACCATGCCGTCGACCATGATGGTTAACTCCGCCTCAATTGCGGAGTTTCGTTGGTTGGTTCTGTCTCCATTTGCCGGGTGGGGTGGACGGTGCCGCTCCGACGTCCGCAATCCGGACATCACTGGACGAGATCATCGCCCCTCCACGCTCCGCCGCCCAGACGTGCTGTCATCCGCTCGCGTAGCTGCGGCAGTGCCATCTTCTCCAACTGGCGGACGCGTTCGCGGGTGATCCCGAGCCGCCGTCCGATCTCCTCGAGAGTCATGGGCACGCCGGTGCCGACGCCGGCTCGCAAGGTCAGGATCGCCGCCGAGCGCACGGGGAGATCAGCCAGTGAGGCGCGGAGAATGGACAACGTCTCATGACGCTGAGTAACCACATCGGGTCTCAGAGTGTCCTGGCCTGCGGACACAAAGTCGACCAGCGCCGCGTTGCCGTCCCCGATGAGCAGATCCAACGACACCACCCCGGCATGCAGTCTCAGGCATTCGAGTACCGTCCCAGGGTCCAAGCCGAGCTCGTGACAGATTTCCGACACGGTCGCCGTGCCGGCCCGGGTCAACAGCCGGTTCCGGCTCGCCACCACCCGACGGACCTGATCCCACTTGTGTACCGGGAGACGGATCAACCGGCTCTCATTGGCGACCGCCCTCGTCACAGCCTGACGGATCCACCAGACCGCGTAGGTGGAGAACTTCAGACCACGGGTGGGATCGAACCGTTCAACCGCCCGCATCAGGCCGACGACGCCGTGCTGGTCCAGATCCTCACTCTCCAGTCCGTGTCCCACGTGACCGCCGGCAACGGACATCACGAGCCGCCTGTTGTGCAGCACCATGGCGTCGAAGGCCCGCGCCCGCTCGTCCGAGACGTCGAGCCCTGCGCGAAAGCCGTGAGGGACCTGTTCGTGCGGTCGGTACTGATCCCCGCGCAGCAGGAGAGCCAGGCCGACCTCCTCGGACGCCGTCAGTATCCGGTTCCAGGGCCGCGACGAGACCCTGTCCCTACGCAGCAGCCGCCGGGCGTCGGCGATTGCACGTTCCGCCCGGGCCGGCTCGATGACGCCGGCAGGCCCACAGCCGTCAAGCCTATCGCCCTCCGGCGCGGCGATGACGCCCACACCCCGCCCGATCATCCCCTCGACGACCTGCTGCCGTACCGCCTCGCGGGTGTCCCCGGCCAACTCCAGAATGCTGTCGATCTCCCAGTCCCCGACCGTACCGTCCCGTACATGCGCCATTAGCAGCTGCACACACATCTGGACAACCTCTTGGTCGGTTGAAGACGTCACGGTCACCATTGTGGACCCCGGCGACCAGAGAGACGTACGACGTGAAGCTCTTTCATCGTGCACAATCCTGCGGGTGCAGATGGTTCCTGACCCGATCTCCCCGTTGATGAAGAGTGCCGCCGAGGCCGAGATCTACCGACGTCTCAAACTCGTGGATGCTGGTTGGAGCTTCGCTCTGCACAGCCTCAATCTGCCTGCTCATGTCTGGAAGCGCGTCAGCGAGATCGACTTCGTTCTGGCCGGGCGCCGCGGTGTGTACGTGATCGAGGTCAAGGGCGGCTATGTCGGCTGCACCAACGGCGTCTGGACCTACCGTGACCGAACCGGCCAGGAACGCCGGCGCAAGGAGAGTCCATTCGCGCAGGCGACCAGCGCCATGTTCACCCTGCAGCGCCGCCTCGAGGAGCGCCTCGGCCGCGAAACGATGCGCAACGTCCCCATAGGCTTCGCCGTCATCTTCCCGGACTGCCAGCTACCCGAGCAGACCTCAGTCGAGTGGGACGAGGAGACCCTGATCGACCGCAGACAACTCGACCGCACCGATGGTCTGCAACGCAGCCTGGGGCGCATGGCGGATTACTGGCGGGCCAAGCCCGGTGGACGTCAGGCCATGCTCGACGAACCACTCCTGCGGGAGGTTCTGCAGGCCCTACGGCCCGACTTCGACGCCGTCCCCACCCTTCGCCAGATCGTCACGGATGCGGAAGCCGACCTCGTCGCTCTCACCGCGGGTCAGTACCGCACGCTCGATCAGTGGGCCACTAACCCCCGGCTCCTTGTGGAGGGCGGGGCAGGCACGGGCAAGACGATGCTCGCGGCCGAGCTGGCCCGCAGATCTGCCGCGAGCGGCAAGCGGACCCTGTTTACCTGCCGCAGCCAGGTGGTCGCCGGGTTCGTCCGGCATCAACCCGGGATGCAGGACGTGCATGTCGTCCCCTTCGCCAATCTCATGGCCGGCAACGACACCGACTTCGACGTCGTCGTGGTCGACGAGGCGCAGGACATGGTCAATTTCACCGACCTGTCTTGCCTGGACAACCGGCTCGTGGGCGGCCTCAGCGACGGCAGCTGGTACCTGCTGCTCGACAGCAACAACCAACGTGGGCTGGTCGGCTCCTGCGACGACGAGGCCCTGGACTATCTGAGGTCCCTCCGGCCGGCCAACCTGCCACTGCAGGACAACTGCCGCAACACCCGACAGATCGTAAACTCGACACAGCAGATGACCGGGGCGGACACCGGTGTCTCCTCGGCGGGCGAAGGGCCCGACGTGACGGTGGTCGACGAGCCCGACCGCTCGCGCCGGGCCGCGGCAGCCGCCGCCGAGCTCGACCGCCTTGACGACAACGGAATTCCGAACACGGACATCATCCTGTTGTCCCCGTTGCCCCTGCAGGAGTCCCTGTTCGCGGAACTGCCGGCCCGCTGGCGGCACCGTATCGACGTACTGGATCTGCACACGCTACGACGACCCGCCAGGGGCCGGATCGCCTTCGCGAAGGTCGAGGACTTCAAGGGCCTCGAGAGCCGATTCATCCTCCTGGCTGACGTCGGCCCGGCCGACCCTGGCCGGATACGCAACCTCTACGTGGGAATGACACGCGCGAGGGTCGGACTCTGGATGGCCACCGGAGGGCAGACGCACCAACAGGAGGACGACCGGTGACCACCACACCCGCTCCCGGTGAATCCGACGACCGGAATCTCGTCCTGGACTACCTCCGCCGACAGCTCATCGGCCCCTGGACCGGGGAGGACGAGGTACTCACCGAGCGACCCGACCGCCGGTACCTCGCCGGCATCCTGTTCCCCGGTGAGGCGTCCCTCGATGCCCACGACGACGACATCGTCGACGATGCTCCAGCTGCCGGATCCACCGACGAGACAGACAGCGACGAGGACCCGGTGGCCCTGGCCGGACAACTGTTGCCGAGCTCGGTCGGACTGAGCTTCGTCACCAGCACACGGTCAACCCTGCGGATCGAAGTGACAGCCGCCCGCTACGTCCGCGAGGACCGGCAGAAGTGGCAACGTCAGCCACTGGCCGCCACCGGCAGCGCCGCCCTGTATGCAGAGCCCTCGAAAAATGGCCTTCAAACCAGGCACGACCTGTTCAACGGCGACGCCTCTGTGGCAATCGTCTGGCGGAAGTTCGGCGACGGCGTACTGGTCACCGTCTCCCTCGTCAACCAGCGGAAGCTGTCTGGCCACGGGAAATTGGATCCGTCCGACTGCCTTATGCAGGTGACACTGCGGTGCAGCCCGGTCGAGGGCTGCATCGCCCCGTACCCGTCGACGCTGCGACTCCATTCCGACCCCGAGGAAGAGGAACTCGCGCTCCTCTACCGGAAGGTCCCCGTCTTCGCCCTCGGCCACGGCGCCGCCGCGAGCTGGCAGGCGGAGGGTGACAGCGCCACATCGGTGCAGACGACTTTCCTACCCAGCCACGTCGTCCCCGATGTCGCCTTCGAACTGCCGGGCGACCAGGAGGCACTGAGCCTGAACTACCTCACCGGGCTCGAACAGGATCCGGAAGGGATCATCAGCAGGCTGTACGCCTTCGTTGACAGCTACGACCATTGGGCGGAGAGGACCCGCACCCGCCGGGACGGCATCGCCCGCCCCCTCATAAAGGCAGCTGACCGGCTCCTGAAACGCGTGGACCGCGCCCGCGCCCGGATGCGTGAAGGTGTGCATCTGCTCGAACAGGACCCCACCGCTCGGCGCGCCTTCGTTTTGGCGAACAGGGCCATGCTGATGCAGATGATCCGAAGCGGGCCCCGGTTCGCCGGCACCGGGCGTGCCTGGAACGAACGCCTCCCCGCCGCGCCCGCCTACGACGACCCGCACCGCAGCTGGCGACCCTTCCAACTCGCGTTCGTCCTTCTTTCCCTGCCCTCCATCGTCGACACGGAGCACGGCGACCGTGATCTCGTCGACCTGATCTGGTTCCCCACCGGCGGCGGGAAGACCGAGGCGTATCTCGGTCTGGTTGCCTTCACGGTCTTCCACCGACGCCTGACGCTCGGTGACGCCGGCGCCGGGACCACCGTCATCACCCGCTACACCCTGCGTCTACTGACCGCCCAACAGTTCCAGCGGGCGGCCACCTTGATCTGCGCCTGCGAACTCATCCGACAGCAGCGCCCGGAGGAGCTGGGAACGCGGGCGGTCTCCATCGGCATCTGGGTCGGAGGCAACAACAGCCCCAACAACTTCGCCGACGCCGTCGACCTGCTCCAGACGATCCGCAACCATGAACCGACGACCAAGAGCTTCCAGGTCGAACGCTGTCCCTGGTGCGGCACCCACATTGTTCCGAAGGGCAACGCACCGGACGACGCCTGGGGAGTGCACGCGGACAACAACAGCTTCCGGATCAATTGCCCCAACATCGACTGTGACTTCCACACCTCTCTGCCGGTGTCGTCCGTCGACGATGCGCTCTACACCGACCCGCCGACGCTGCTGGTCGCCACCGTGGACAAGTTCGCCCGGTTCACCCGCGAACCGCGCGCGGGCGTGTTCATCGGCGCCGGCGCCGACCCGGGTCCTGCGCTGATCATCCAGGACGAGTTCCACCTCATCTCCGGGCCGCTCGGCACGATCGTCGGGCTCTACGAGGCCGCGTTCGACGTGGCGATGGCGCACCACGGCACCCGCCCGAAGATCGTCGCCTCCACTGCCACCATCCGTCGCGCCGATGCCCAGTCCCGCGGCGTCTTCGGACGTCCCATCGCCCTATTCCCGCCGTCCGGCCTCGACGCCGAGGACTCCTACTTCGTCCGAACGGACCCCGGCCGGCCCGGCCGGCTCTACGCCGGAGTGATGCCGCAGGGACACACACCCCTCACCGCGATGGTCCACCTCTCCGCGGCAATGCTCAACGCCCCCGTCGAGCTGCCGCTCGGACCGCAGGCCGCCGACGCCTACTGGACCCTGATCGCCTACCACAACAGTCTGCGCGAACTCGGTAAGACCGTCACCCTGGCGCACGACGACATCCCCGCCCGTCTGGGCGTCATCGCGGCGGCCGAGGACGACCGGCGCGACCTTGACGACGCCGAGATCATGGAGCTGACCAGCAACATCCCCCCGGCGGACATCCCCCGGCATCTCCAGCGGCTGTTCCATGAGCGCGGGGAGCCCGACGCGGTGTCGTTCGTGCCCAGCACGAACATGATTTCCGTCGGTGTCGACGTCCCCCGACTGGGTCTCATGCTGGTTGTCGGCCAGCCGAAAACCACCGCCGAGTACATCCAGGCCACAAGCCGGGTCGGGCGTCGCCAGCCCGGGTTGGTGGTGACCCTCTACTCGCCGTCCAAACCCCGCGACCGTTCGCACTATGAGTCGTTCATCCCGTACCACACCTCCCTCTACCGGGTTGTCGAACCCACCTCCGTGACACCGTTCTCGGTACCGGCGCGCACACGCGCGCTGCACGCGGGACTGGTCATCCTCGCCCGTCACGTGCACACCTGGCGCGACGACCGCGCCGCTGCCGCGTTCGACCCGAAGGATCCCGCCTGGCGGAGCCTGGTGGAGAAGTTCATCGCCCGCGCCCGCGCTGCGGATCCGGACGAGGCCGCAGACGTCGCCCGGCACGTCGAACAACTCGAGGAACATTGGGCCGGGCTCGTCGACCGCGCCCATCCGCTCGGAGGCCTCACCTATACCGGGGGAGGGCGCGAACGCATCCAACTGCTGAGGAAGTTCGACATGCCCGGACCGGGATGGCCGACACTCGACTCCATGCGCAACGTCGACACCGACGCCAGGGTGCTGGTGCGGGGGGAGGGCCAGTGACGGACCGTCGGCTACGACGCATGCAGGCACTCTCGCCGTTCGGCGTCGGCGCAATCGTGGACATGCTCGGTGAATCCTTCGTCGCAGAGGACGTCACCCGGTGGAAGGGACGGCGGATGACCCTGGCCGCCCCACGTATCGCCGCCCACTTCGGCGCCGAGGAACTACGCCTACCCCCGGCGCCCCGCGACGGCAAGCTGCCCTACTACCGGTTCCCGCAATGGTTGTTCTGCGGCACCTGCCGCACGATGACCCACTGGAGCGTCCGCCAGGAACAGCCAGGAAAGATCCCTCGCTGTCAACACTGCGGCCGCAGCCCTCAGCTTGTACCGATGAGGTTCGTCGCTGTTTGCGGCAACGGCCACCTCGACGACGTGCCCTGGGTCCAGTGGGCCCACTCCGGGGGCGGGCAGGGACGTGAGCAACGCCAGTGCGGGCGCGCCGAGCTGCAGTTCGAGCATCTGACGACCGTGGGTGGCGGCCTGGAATCACTCCGGGTCCGCTGCCGGACCTGCCGAGCCAGCAGGAACTTCGCTGACCTGACGTCGCCCCTCGCGCTCGGCCGTATCAACATCCGCTGCAGGGGGCGGCAGCCCTGGCAGCGTGAAACCGAGGCGGTGACCTGCGATCAGGCACCCGTGGTCCTGCAACGGGGTGCATCGAGCGTCTACTTCCCCGACACTGGGTCTGCGATCGACCTTCCCCCCGACTCCGACTGGGTCACCTGGGGCGGTACGGCTGCGCGGGTGGAGCAGAGCCAGTACTTCGTCCTCCTCCACAAAGACCCCGAGGGTGAGCTGCGTGAGCGCCTGATCGGCATGATCGCCGAGCAGGAGGATGTCAGCGAGAGGCAGGTCATCGCTATTCTGAACGACCGCCTCGGCGCCGCGACCGCCGACGCCGGTTCGGAAGCCCCCGAGGACCTGGCGGAACGTGAATGGCAGGCACTGACCAACCCGCGCGGAAGACACCATCCGGACGACCGGTTCATCACCCGGCACACGCCCTTTCCTGCACCCGCGGGCCACGGCCGGTTGAATCCGGTGGTCGACCGGATGAGAGCGGCCATCTCCGACATTGTCCTGGTCGACCGCCTACGCGAGGTTCGGGTCCTGCGTGGCTTCCGTCGCCACACCATGGACACCCGTATCCCGGCCGGCCTGGGAACACGGAGCACTTCCCTACCGGCGGTGGAGGTATACGGCGAGGGCATCTTCCTCGTCTTCGAAGAGGAAAACCTCCGACGGTGGGAACTGCAGACTTCCGTCGTGCGACGCGCTAACACGCTCCACAAGCGTTTTGCCGGCAGCATGCACGCCAGATGGATCGAGAGCAGCCCCACGCCTCGGCTGGTCCTGCTGCACACCATCGCCCACCTTCTGATGCGCCAGCTGGCCTTCGACGCCGGCTACCCCTCCTCCTCATTACGCGAACGTATCTATGCGAGCACACCGGACTCCGACACCCCGATGGCCGGGGTACTGATCTACACGGCTGCCGGCGATGCCGAAGGCACCCTCGGTGGACTCGCCCGCTCCGGCGAGGCGAGACGGCTCGTCACTACCATCGCCGCCACTCTCGCCGCCGCCCGATGGTGCTCTCTCGATCCGGTATGTCGGGAGTCGACAGCCCAGGGTCCTTCCGGCCTGTCGATGGCTGCCTGCCACGCCTGCGCGCTGGTCCCCGAAACGAGCTGCACGATGGGGAACGTCCTGCTGGACCGGACTCTCGTGATGGACGACGAGTACGGCTTCATGCGTGACCCTCTCGCCGAACTCATCGCCGTGCAGGCGGGCACGCCGTGACACTGCTTCTGCCTCCGCTGCTCGAGCTCAGTTCCGCCCAACGGGAGGTCCTCGCTCTGCCGTTCGAGGAATCCCACCTCGTCACTGGTAGCCCGGGAGCAGGTAAGACGATCACTGCGATCTACCGGGCGGCGGCCCTACACCGGTCGGGCAGACCGACCGTGATGCTGATGTACAGCAAAGTGCTGTCCGCTTATACGCATGCGGCAGTGGCGCAGATCGGAGCGGCTGATGTCGCCACGACCTATCACAAATGGCTGCACGCCTTCTGGCAGAAGCACTATCGGCGGAGTCCGCCGAAGCTTGATCGGTACGACTTCGACTGGATGGCCTGCCTGACAAAGATCATCAGCGATCCACCGGCCATGGAACAACGGCCGTACCTCGTCGTCGACGAGGGTCAGGACATGCCGGCCGACTTCTACCTCGCCATAGGGGCCCTGTCTTCGTCCGTGACCGTGTTCGCCGACGAGAACCAACGTATCGGGCCGCGTCAGAGCACCGTGCGGGAGATCGCCGCCGCGGCACGGACCAATCCACCCGTGGCACTCCTAGGCGTCGTGCGCAACAGCCGACCGATCCGCGACCTCGCCGACCATTTCCGCTCGGGCGGCAGCACCACTGACGCACTGCCGGACGGTCCTGTACCCCGCCTGATCAGGGTGCAGCACAAGGCTGACGTGGCCGAGCACCTCCTTCTACACGAGAAGCAGCACCCGAACCAAACGATCGGAGTGATCCTTCACCGCAGCAGGGACCTGTTCTACTACCACCACCAGCTCGATCACCGCACCGTCAACCCCTTGCAGGGCTATGTCAGCGGCCGGAGCGCCGGGATCCTCTCAGATCCCGCTTTCAGTGGACCCGGGCTCAAGTTGATCTCCTGGCAGAGCGTGAAGGGCCTGGAATTCGACGCGGTATTCGTCCCCGAACTCCAGACTGTGCCCGGCGACATCGCCAGTGACGCCATGCGGATGAGCCTGTACGTACTCGTTACACGGGCGAGGCGATGCCTGACCTTGATGTACTCGGGATCGGGCGAGCCGGCACTCGTGGGCGCGCTGCCGAAGGACCTGCTCGACCTGTCGCAATACACGCCTTGAAATCTGGTGGACACGGGCCGGCTGCGTCCCAAAGAGTCCCAGAGGAGAAGAGCCTGCACTAATAGCTCTCCCGGGTCACGCTGCGGTCGCTCAGGGAGAATCAGGGCGGTGTTGCCTCCAGTGCTTCTCTATCCAGCCGACATGTCCGCGATCCAATTTGGTGGCGAGCGGCTGCCCCTGCAAAGGCGCGTAGCCCGGGTACCTGGCCAGTTCGTCTCGCAGACTGATCGTCAGGCTGCGCGGGTCAACGGCGATGTCCCCCTGATCAAAGAGCCGGTGAACATCCCGTCTCAAGAGCAGCCCTCCATCGTCATGATGCTCGCCGACAGCCGCGTAGCTGTACAGGTGCGCCGCTTCCAGCACCGCGGCAGGACCAGGCCCGGTGAAGGCGCATACCGGCCCCAGGGTCGCGAGCAGGCGTTCTCTGAACCCACGCTGACCCACACGGACGCGCACCCTCGCGTGCCGATGCCCTCCCGGGCGTGACTGGGCCCAGCGGGTCGCCTCCTCAAGGAGCAGCGCACCCCGCCCCCTGCCGGCACTCTTCAATGCCTCGGTAAAAGCGTCCCACCGCAGGAGACGCATGCTGTGCTGAGATTTCGGTGAGACGCAGAGGTTGCGCAGGGCTTCTCCTTCGAGGCAACGCCCCAGGTCGATCCAGTTGGCGTCGTGACGGGACCTGAAGGTGTCGACGCGTTCCACCCGGGTTGCAGCAACATCGAAGGTGTCGGCGCACGGAAAGCACCTGAACTCTGGTGATTCGCGCCTGCGTCTCTTGATGTTCGCTTTCTTGCAGAAAGGGCACCGATAGAGGATTTTCTCCGCGTGGCCGGTCTCGATCTCCTCGATCAGGGAGGCACCGATGACCGCTTCCTTGTCCCAGAGGACGATGCGATCACCGACTGCCACGGTCCGGGCGTTCGGAACGGTGTCGTCCCAGCTGTAGTGAACGTCCGGGTCGTCGTCGTACCCGTCGTTGCCTCCGTGCTGTCGATCCGCGCCGACAGCAAGCATCAGCCACGCCCTGGGCGCATCGTGATTCACGGCCAAATCTGCCTCCCCTTCGCGTACGGAGAGAAGCTAGCTGAGGGGTGGGACACCATGGAAGGCGTGCGGACCGAGCCTGACGGACAGCGGTACCGAGGTTGGAGGGTGACTGGCTGCGGGCCTCGGGCTGGGTGAGTCACCAAGGTCCGCGTTCGACACGACTCGCCCACGGGGTAGCGGCAGATCTTCTTGCATCGGCGAGGTTGTGGCGAAGTGGGCAATGAACTCCTTTACTCGGCTGAGTATGCTGGAGGGCGACCTGGGAGAACGTGCTTGAGCACGCCGCTGGGACCCTCAACTACTGGGGGTCAAGGGGTCGTCGGTTCGAATCCGGCCGTCCCGACGCAGGTGAGGGGCCATCTCGGAAGATCGAGACGGCCCCTTGTCGTACCTGGGTTTTCACTGAGTGACTACGCCTCAGCGTCGAAGATCCGGTCCATGGCGACTGCGCCGCCCAGGAGCACCGGCCGGGTGCCGGTAGACGCTCTCGGTGACCGTCGTACCGGAGTGGCCGCAGAGTTCCGCGATCTGTTCAAGTCATGCCGCTGCCCGGATGGTTGACGAAACGGCGTAGCAGGACGCTTGACGCCGGGTCGTGATCGAATAGTGGTGATCTCGTGTTGGCGTCGATGGTATGGGGCGCGACGAAGTGTGCTTGGCCGGCGGCTCCGCGTGTCGTGTTAGGCGAGCCGGAGGACCTTTACGAGTTGAGAGAAGGTCGGGGCGATGGTCCGCCAGGAGCATTGCTTCGGGTCGGTCCAAAAGTCGCTGGCGACGACACGAGGTTCGGCGGGGTCGGTGCGATAGTCGAGTGCCATCGCGACGTCATCACCGGGGATGCGGTTGACCGCGATGAGGACTGCCCTCTCCACGTCGAGCCAGGGCAGCTCGACGCTGGCGGTGGCGACGCTGCCCCTTGTTTGCCTGAACAGGTGTGAGGAGGGCGGGTCGTCGGCAAACATGGTGAGCGATCCGCTCTCGCTGCGCATCCCTTCGATGCTGGTGAGAAAGTCCAGCGGAGATCTGAACCAGGGCATGAGATCACGCAGAACGTCGTCACCTGGATGCCGCCAGCGGCCAACGTTGAGCAGTTCGGTCAGCAAGGCCGGCAGCACCAGGCCATTGACGTGCAGGCTGCTTTCCACGCGCTCTTTCCCGTTTCCTCGCATGGTGCCCGCGGACGCGCCGGCAGGCACGGTGTCCGTCCAATTCGGTGACAGGTAATGGCGTCTCCTCGGCGCGCTGACGTCGCAGATTCACGGTGGTGGGCATGCCGGGTCTGCGCCTCAGCGTCGGTACGGGTCGATGATCTCCTTGGGGTGCAGCGCGGGGGCTGCGAGGTCGCGCAGTATCGGCGAGGTGAGGTAGAACCTGCCTCGGGTTTCGCCGTGCTGTTCGAGCATGCCTGCCCGGACGAGGGCGCGAAGGTCCCGGGTTGCTTGGTCGTCGGTGAGGTTCTCGTCGCGCTGATAGAGGGTGCGGCGTACTCGGCCGCCGGTGGCGGCCAGGTAGAGGGCGCTGACGACCCGCTCGGGTAGCCCGTGGCGTCGGACCCAGGTGTCGAGCAGTTCCCAGAGGTGTGCGGCCTGATCGAGGCGTTGTCGGACCAGTTGGGCTTGTTGGTGGTGGGCGCTTAGGCAGAATCGGATCCACGTGCTGGTGTCGTTGTCAGGCTGCCAGGTCGGACCGCCCGCCTCGCCGAGCGCGTCGTAGTAGGCGTAGGTGTTGCGGCCGACGCCGAGCCACTCCTCAATGGAGGAGAATTCCGGGGCGAGGGCACCGTCGCGGGCGAGCACGAGGGTGTGTAGACAGCGCGACATCCGACCATTCCCGTCCCGCCAGGGATGGATCTTGACCAGGTTCAGGTGAGCCATGGAGGCCCGTACGAGCAGCGGGGTCTCCGGTTCGCCGTCGGCCAGCCAGTCGATCAGCTCGGAGATCAGAGACGGAACGTCGTCGGCGTCTGGCCCGGTGTAGACGCGTCGGCCGGTGTGCGCCTCGTCGATGTGGATGTCTCCTGGACGGAAGCGGCCCGGCCACTTGGTGAGGTCATGCCGGAGCATCATGAAGTGCAGTGCATTGAGCAGCATGTGCTGCCAGGCGAACTCGCGTGAGCGGGCGAGTTGTTGCACGTAGGTCAGGGCGTCCCGGTAGCCGGTGATGACTTCCCAGGTTTGTGGGTTCGTCTCCACCGGCTCGTCGCCGGCGACGGCCGCGGCGGCGTCGTCCAGGGATACCTGGTAGCCCTCGATCGAATTCGAGCCCTGGATAGCGTGAGCGATCAGAGTGCGTCGGAGTTGCCCCGTCCAGCGGTGCGGCTCGGCGATCTGATACCGCAGGTTGTCCCGCATCGTGTCCAGTTCGCCAAGCACGCGCTTGTCGTCATCGGCGAGCGCAGGGGTCCGATACAGCATGCGCTAATCATACAATGCTTTCCGCCGAATCCCAGATTAATTTCAGCATCACGCCGATGAAGGGCATCAGGTCGCCCCTGACGTGTCGCGCCTGATCGCTGAATGAGGTTGTTCGGTCATGACACGACCTATCCGACCGAAGGAACACCTCGTCGGTCCACTCGTACCCGCCGTCCTGCCCGCGCGTCCGGGTCCAAGCCCGATGCCGATGCCCGCTCTACGGGCGCGGCGACACCCTTCTCAAGCTGAAGGACTCGTATCACGCACGGCTCCCCGACGGCTCGTCCGACAACTCGGTGGAAGCCAACTACGCGATCGACTGTATGGACGAGACCACTTGCGGGCAGCGGCGTGTCGAGGCGGCCCGCGCGCTCACCGCTCCCGCGGACGTGCCGCCGGTCGAGGCCCGGATCGTCGACGGACTGCTGATCCCGCCGCCGTTCTCCTACGCCAGCGTGCTCGCCTCACCGCGCTTCGCGCTGGCCAGCGCTCTGCTGCACCAACCGGGCGCGCAGCCGCCGGCCTTCGCCGACCAGGTGGCCGACGTCCTGGCCCGGCTGCGTGGTGACTACACCGACGAGAACGGTCTGGACGCGCACGCCGTACCGGGGGAGAGCACCGACCTCGCGGTGTGGCTGCTGGGCAGCAGCGGCGGCGAGAGCGCCCAACTCGCCGGCGCGCTCGGCCTGCCCTTCGCCGCGAACTACCACGTGAGCCCCACTTCGGTGCTCGATGCCGTGACCGCCTACCGGACCGCGTTCCAACCTTCGGCGGTGCTGGACCAGCCGTACGTGGTGGTCTCCGCCGACGTCGTCGTCGCCGATACCGACGAGACGGCACGTCGGCTCGCCGCGCCGTACAGGCCCTGGGTGCGCAGCATCCGCAGCGGTGGCGGCGCGATCCCGTTTCCATGCCCGGAGCGGGCCGCCGCGCTGCCGTGGACCGACGAGGACCGTGAACTCGTCGCCGACCGGGTGGACACCCAGTTCGTCGGATCGTCGGGCACGGTCGTCGAGCGGCTGCGCGTCCTGCGTGACGTCACTGCCGCCGACGAACTGCTGATCACCACGATCAGCCACGCGCACGGCGACCGGGTCGGCTCGTACGAGCTGCTCGCCAAGGAGTGGCGGGACTGACCGTGGCACCGGGGCTGAGAGGCCGTTCACCAACGATTCCTGCCTGTGCAGAGCGCCGTACCTCTTCGCATCGTGCTGAGGGGATCTCCCAACGGATGCGTAGCCGGCGTGCCATTCGGACGGGCAGGACGGCAGGGGGCAGCCGAGGCCACGAGTGACCGCCGGGACCACGCCGTCATGCCGATGGCTGCGGGACATCGACAGTGTCTAAGCTGGCAATGCGGGTTCGAATCCCGCCATCCGCCCAGGAATCAATATGGGCTGCGCGCACACTGCCGGACGCATGTCAGGGCAACTGGGCATTGAGTTCGTCGAGCGCGTCATGGACGTACTCCTGTCCGAGTCCGTCCGGCAGCGTGGCACGGACCGCGTAGGCGAGCTCCACGAGTGCCTGCCGTACCGTGGCCAGCTCCGCCCTGGTCAGCTCGATGCGGTGCCATGACGCTGTGGGCGACTTGGCCGGATCGTCGACGAACCTGTGGGCGACGGTCTGGGCCAGCGCGTACGGGGTGCCGGTCCGCGCTTCCCACCCGTCATCGCCCAATTCCTCCGCCGCGCACTCGACGAGCTGCCCCCAGCGGCGAAACTCTGCCGGATCGCCGCGCAGCTCGTACCCGGTGGGATGCAGCCGCACGGCCGTACGGGCGATCGGTACGTCGTCCAGGCCAACGCTCATCTCGCCGAGTTGGAACTGAACGTTCTGCCGCTGCCAGCCCCGTGCGATCTCGAGCGCGCCCGCATGGTCAGCGCCGGCCAGCAGCAGCGCGGTGCTCACGGCCCGCTCGTTGCGTTCGATGGCGTGCATCAGCGCGGTGTGCCCGTAGCCATCGACCGCGTTCGGATCAGCGCCTGCGGTGAGCAGCACGTCAACGGCGGCGTGGTCACCGCGCCGAGCGGCGAGGATGAGCGCTGGGGTGCCGTCGGAGCGCCGCGAGCTCGGATCAGCGCCATGGCCAAGTAGCATGCGGATCGTGGCAGGTGCGGCCGATCCCAGCACGGCCTGGACGATCGGGCTCTCCTCGCCAGGCGCGGCCTCGGCACCGAGTTCCAGCAGGTAGCGCAAAACCTCCAACGCTGCGGCCTGGGGTCGGTGTCGGGTGGCGGCGATCGCGGTGGCGAGAAGGCTGCCACGGTCGGTGCCCTCGGCCTTGAGGGCGCCACGATCGACGAGTAGCCGGACGACGTCGAGGTGACCATTGCTCACCGCTGACCGCAGCGGCGACTGGTACTGCGGCCTCCTCGCCCGCAGCGACGCCCCCGCGTTTACCAGCAATTGGGCGATCTCTAGCCGCCCCGTACTCGCCGCCTCGGACAGCACGGTGATGGTGAAGCGGCTGGCGGCGGAGTCGGGGTCGGCGCCGTCCGCGAGCGCCTTCGCCACGGCCGCCGGATTGGCCGCACGGACGGCCGCAACGAGCTCTGCATCACGATCCATGCCAACGACCCTATGTGGTTCGTATCGGCAGGACGCGCTCCAGAAGCTGCATGCGCGGTCCCGGGAGCAGGCCCGTTCTACGATGTGTGGACTCACGGCGGAGATGGACTTCAGGCAGGGGCAGCGACGCCGAGGCCATCGCTCAGTCGAGCAGTCCCGGAACCCGCTCCCGAAGCTTGGCCATCACCCGCGACAGCCCAGCGTCCAGGTCGTCGCCGCCCCATTCCCCGAGTTCCCCGCCCAGCGGCTCGCCCCACACCCGCACCGTCCAGCGCCCCCGTTCGCCTGATGATGGCGACCAGGCCGTGATCCCCGGACTGGAAATGCAACTCCGGTTCACGCCACCGGTGCACCCCGAAACGACACATCCGGTTTGACCATCCACAACGGCCACCACGCGCACATCCGCGGTTGCCCCTGGTGTGGGCAATGCGCTGGCAGCCGCTCTACCCAGGCGCGGCGGTGGTGGCAGACTCCGAGCGTGCCCGGTCGTGGGCTGACAAGATTGGCATTCCCTTTCACGAGGTCCGCTTCAAGATGAACGCTCACACCATCACTCTCATCTTCAGCGACCTTGACGTGACGGAGGTCAGGGAGGGCTACGCGCCCTTCACAGTTGCCAAGGACGACTGACGCAAGGATCTTGCAACTCGGTCCGGGTGACTAACTGGGTGACGACCACGACGGACGCCAGCGGACGAGCAGGGAATCCGATGGACGGTTCCAGCAGTTCAAGGCCCGCGAAACGGCAGGCCCAATCCCCGAGTTGCCTGGGGGTCAAGGGGTCGTCGGTTCGAATCCGGCCATCCCGACGCAGGTCAGAGGGCTGATCCGGTTATCGGGTCGGCCCTTTCGCCGTTCTGGGGACCAGGATCAGTCAAGTTGAACGTGCCTAGCGCTGCTTGACCGACGGTCAAGTCTCAAGTGTCCAGCCTGCTGCCAGCCTGCTGGGCTCCACTTGATGGGTGACACCGCGAGGCAGCAATGGATCAGCCTGAGGCACACTCGCCGCATGGATGAGCTTGTGCTGTCGGTGCCCGGCTACGACAGCGAGCATGGCGTCGTGGTGCCCGTGGAGGGTGGCACGGTGTCCGTCGAGATCGTGAACGGCTCCGTTGAGATCTTCGGCGACCGGGCGGGCCTGCGGGATCTGGCACGGTGGTGCCTGGCCCTGTCGGACGAGAGCGCACCGTCTGGGGCCCACATCCACCTCGACCCGGGGACCATGCCGCTGAGTCTCGATTCGACCCCTCTGATGCTGGCCCGCGACCCGCGGGCGGACTAGGTCCAGGTCGTGTCAACCATCATGTGAAGTCAACCTGTAACGCATTACCGGAGTACGACAAGCCTCCTGCCAGCCTGTCGAGTCTCAGGACCTGTGTGACAGAGCGGTCTCAGGACCTGTGTGACATGTCTGGCTGGGCTGCTGCCTTGGTGAGCGGCGCGGGTTCCGCTGGCCGATCAGGGCAGGAGTCGTAGCTGCGGCGTTTCGTGGCTCTGTGAAATCGGCGCGGAGCAGTGCTGGCAGGCAGCGGATTGTGGTCGGACGAGGTTCGTCTGGGTGGAAAACTCGCCAGGTTGGTCTTGCTCCGGGCAGTAGTACCCGAGGTAGTGGCGGACCCAAGGTGCGCGGGTCAGGGCATGGGCTGGCTGGTCTCGCTTGGCGTCGTGGAAGGGTGCCCACCAGTAGTCCACCACCGCCCGGAGGGTTGTTCGGTCGCGCGCGTCGGTGTGGTCGAATGCGGCGATTCTGGCGGCGGTGCGGTGCTTGCCGGTCTCGCGGGTACCGGAGCAGACCGCCTGTTCTGCGCCCAGCTCGAAGCCTGTGGTGCGTGCGGTGCGTTCGCAGATGAAGCAGTCCAGGCTGAGGTCGAGCTTGTTGCGCCAGTGCAGGTTGTGGAACGGCGATTCTGGGACGGCGAGCGCGGTCCTGATTGCAACGGATCTCAGCACGGCTCGATCTTGTCAGGCATCCCGACTCACCAACACTCGGCGCAGTGTCACCCAGGTCCTGATACCGATCTGTCACGCAGACCCTGGGACCGGACAAAGCCTGCTGCCTGCTGCCAGCTGTGATCTGTCAGCCGTGTGGGAGAACTACGTCCATCAAGGCGGCCCTGAACGGGCCGCACACACCGCCGACGCGCACGAGCGTGGCGAGGCTGACTGGTTGCGGACTCCAGCAGCGGTAGAAGGCCAGCTCACCGGTGGTGTAGTTCTTGCGGATCAGCAAGCTGTGCTTGCCGTGGTCGCCTGGGTCAGTGTCGGTGGTGACCTCATCGAGGCAGGCCCAGTCGTAGAGGCGGGGGCCTTTCGATCCGGTGCCGGCGGAGCGGCGTTGCCAGGCGGTGGCGGGCAGCCCGGCGGCGATCAGGTCGGCGCGGCGGCGGGCTTTGCCGCCGTCGATCTGACGCTCGATGTCTTGAGGCGGGTTGACCTGGCCTTCGACGGGGTCAGGGCTCCAAGTCGGGTGAGACCGGCAACGAGGGCTTCGTGCTCGCGGGCCAGGCCGGTTCAGGGAGGGGCGCACCGGCCGGCAACGGTGAGTCCGGGAGGCCTTGCGGCGGGTGCGGCCACGCCCGCACCGTCACGCCGGCTCGGCGGGTCACGCTCCGGCCGCCGGTTTGTATCCGCAGGCCAGTTCCCAGCCGCCGGGCAGCACGGCCACCTGATCGAAGCCGACCTCCTTGAGCAGACTGGTGTAGAACTCCACCTCCCGCAGCCGGCTGACGCAACTGTCGACCCCGATGAGGAAGTAGCTCCAGAAGAACTGCATCGCCAGGCGGTCCGGGGTGCGGAACTCCTCGCAGATCACCAGCAGCCCGCCCGGTTCGAGGGCTGCGTACGCTTTCTCGACCAGCCGGCGGGCGACGTCGTTCGGCCAGTCGTGCAGCACCCGGACGAACGCCATGGCGTCGTAGCCCGTGGGTAGCGGCTCGGCGAAGAAGTCGCCGCCGACGAAACCCAGCCTGTCGGCATGCCCGGTACGGGTCCGGGTTGCCTCCACCAGCGGAGCCACGGCCGGCAGGTTGTACACGTCGACCCGTAGCCCCGGCGCGTCGTCGAGGATGTGCGCGGCGAGCGTGCCGTCACCCCCGCCGACGTCCAGCAGACGGCGCCGGTCCGACCACAGCCGGCCGGCGTTGCGATATGTCGTCTCGATCACCGGACCGAGACCGACGGCCATGCTGCGCTCGAAGTCGGCGGTCTGTTCGTCGGTCTTCGGGGGCCAGGCGAAGTCGTTGTCGCTCATGCTCACCTCGCCGCGCAGGCTCTCGGCCAGCCGGCCGTGCAGCAACCGCCAGGGGTAACGGTCCCGGTCACGCTCGACGGCGCCGGGGCCCACGACCGCCGTGACGGCATCCCGGAGACCGGGCACCGCACGGTACGTGGCCATCGCGATGTCGTCACCTGGCTCGCTGCGCTCAACGACACCGAGGCTCTCCAGGCAGTCGAGGAACTTGTAGAGCCGCAGGGGCCGCACGTCGAAACGGGCGGCCAGCTCACCGAGGCTCGCCGGCCCGGGCTCCAGGGCGTCGAGCAGACCCGTGCCGAGCGCGGTCTCCAGCACGTCCATGGCCTTGGGCCCATTGGCGAGCAGACTCATCAGCGCGCGGGGGGACAGCGTGACCTTCACCGTTTCAGCTCCTCTTCCAGGGCGTCCATGAACGTGTCGATCTCGTCGAGGGTGTTGTAGACGTGCGGGCCGACCCGTAGGTAGCCCCGCCAGCTGCAGACCATGTCGCGCGCGACCAGCCGCCGTTTGACAGCCTCGCCGTTGGCGACGTCCAGGCACACGACGCCGCCGCGCCGGTGCGGCTCGGTCGGGCTTACCACGTCGATGCCGGCCGCCGCGGCCCGCTCCAGGATCCGTTGCGTGCAGGCGAGCGAGTGGCGCCGGATCGCGCCGGCGCCTACCCCCGCCAGCAGATCCAGGCCGACCTGGGAGATCAGCGAGGTCAGGGGGAACGGCGTCCCACCGGCGAACCGTCGGGCCCCGCCGGCCCAGCCTGTCGACGGCTGGAATGTGAAGGCCCGGTCACCGGCCTGCCAGCCGGTCGCCGCCGGCTCCAGCTCCGGCACCAGACCCGGGCGTACGTAGAGGAAGGCGGTGCCGACGCCGCAGAGCCACTTGTGCGCGCCGCCGAGAACCACGTCGACGCCGAGCGCCGTCACGTCCAGCGGCATGACCCCGATGCTCTGGAAGGCGTCGACGACCACCAGCGCGCCGACGTTGTGGGCGCGCCGCACCAGCCGGGGCAGGTCGACGGTGGCCCCCGAGGAGAAGCTGGCGTGCGGGACGCACACCAGCAGCGTGCGTTCGTCGATCCGTGCCTCGACGGCGTCCTCGTCGAACCGCGGACCGCCCGAGCCGACCACGTCGAGCCGGGCACCGTACCGGCGGAACGCGTTCCAGATGAACGGCACCGTCGGATACTCCAGATCGGTGGTGACGATCCGGTTGCGCGGCGGGCGATAGTCGAAACAGGAGGCCACCCGGGCGAGCAGCGTGCTCAGGTTCGCGTCGGTGACCACACTGCCCGCCGGCGCGCCGATGAACGCGGCGACGGAGTCGGCGTACCGGTCGAGGCCGGCGTGCCAGTCCTGCCAGACCTCGTCCCGCCAGGTCCGCAGCGTCCGCCAGTAGCCGGTGAGCACCTGTTCCGCTCCCCGTGGCACCGCGCCCGTCGAGTTGTTGTTCAGGTAGACGCCGGTGCTCAGCAGGGGGAACTCGGCGCGCAGCGCGGCGTGCGCGGCGGCGTCGAGGCACTCGGGCGTATCGGGGTCGGGTTTGCGGTGCGGTGGGCTCACTCGGGGCTGCCTCCGATCGGCTCGGTGGGTGACGGGGGTCGTGGATCGCCGGCGACGGAGGTGAAGACCGGGATGGACCGGACGGCTGCCAGATAGGGTGTGCCCTCCGTGTAGCCGGTGCCGGGGCGGGGGCCGAGCATCCGGGTCGCGAGCCGGTGGTGCGTACGCCGCCACTGGAGCAGCGCGGCGGCGAACGACCGCATCTCCTCCTCGACCCGCTCGCCGTCGGGCGCGGCGAGTAGGCCGTCACGCACCGCCGCCCGAAACGCGTCGTCGATCGACGGCTGGCCGGCGTGCACCAGGTCGCGTACCTCCGGGACCTGGTGGTACGCGGCCGAGTCCAACCGCGACCCCTCGGGTGTGCGGCACAGCGACTCCATGAGCTTGTAGGAGCGGGACTGGATGGCGCTGGCTCCCGCGGTGTACTCCCGGAACGTCCGGAACGCCTCCGGCTGCATCGTGGCGAGCAGCGAGAACAGCGGCCCGGCGGCGGTGAGCTGCCCCCGGGCGTACGCCAGCCGCTCGGCCGCCCGCCTTGCGTGGCCGACGCTCAGGGCGGCGACGATGGCGCGCAACTCCTCGGCGATCCCCGTGAAGAGGCACTCGTACGACTGGAGCACCCGGATGAACAGGTACTCGTCGTGCGATACGTGGACCGGCAGCATGCTCAGCCGCAGGACCAACTCCCCGGTGGGTTCGGCGTCGGCGGCGATGGCCCGCAGCTCGTCCGGGGTCGCCACAGCCTCTCGGCCGGGGACCGTCCCGGCGATGCCCAGCCGGGCGAGGGCGGGCGACATGGCCCGCACGCCGAGCCGGTAGCGCTTGGTCACCACTTCCCGTCTCGGGCGCCGCTCGGGCAGCAGGTCGGTGGCACCACAGGCGGCGGTCAGCTCGAAGGCCAGTGCGTCGGCGACCAGGCGGACGAGGAGCCGGTCCTGGTCCCGGCGGGTAGCGAACAGGCCGGCGACGTCGTCCCCGACGGGCAGCCGGAGCAGTCGCAGCGCCAGGTAGCTGCGGTAGTCGTACCGGCCGTCCCACTTGTCGAGCGCGACGTCGAGGAAGTCACTCAGCAGTCGGGCGTGCGGCGCCCGCGTGGACGCCGGCGCCGTCAACTGCGTACGGGCCTGGTCGAGCAGAGCCAGCACTTCCTTTTCGACGAAGTGTTTACCGACCCGGTGAAACTCCGCCAGCACGGCGGAGTACGGAAAACTGCCGGTCTCACCGCCGCCGGACAGCCAACTCGTCAGTTCACGCACGAAACCGCACCTCGACATTTCGGTCGCCACGCAGGTGGGTGAGGAAAATTGACAATTACTGGTGAACGAGGATTGTCAAGGGTGGCCGGCCTGTGATTCGTCACCGGATCCGTCGGAGGGCTTCAAGCGGGCCCGCCACAGTTCCGGAAAGAACCGGTACCCGACGAGCTTGGCGAGCATCGTCGCCTCGGTGCCGCCGGGATCGTGGCCCCCGACGCGCAGGGCCACCCGGTAGTGCCGCGTCCGCCACAGCGACACCCTCTCGTCCCACTCGACGAGCGCCTCGGCGAGCCGCTGGACGGGGTCGGCGGGATCCGGCCGACCCAGTGCGGCCGGATCGATGCCCTGGGCTTCCAGGTGCTCGGCGAACGCCCGGCCGAGCTGCCGGCTCGTGGCCTGGACCTGCCGCCAGCCCGGTGACTCGGCCCCGGATCCCTTACCCAGCGCCGGCTGCATGGCCTGGAAGTCGGCCGGGGACAGGTGCCGGAACATCTCCAGATGGTCGGTGACCAGCCGGATCCCCAACGTCGCCCGGGTCACCAGCGACTCGGTCACCGCCAACTCGCCGGCGCGCAGCCGGGTGACCGCCTCGGTCAACTCGGCGGCGGCGAGCTTCAGCCACAACTCAGTTGACTGGTGCACCACCTGAAAGAGCAACTCGTCGCGGTGAATCATCTCCGCCGGACGCCGTTGCAGGTCGAGCAGCGTGTCCAGTCGCATGTAGCGCGCGTAGTCCGTAGCGCCGTCGCCAGGCAACACAGGTGAGTGGTCGTGCTTCACGGAATTGGTTCCCTTCGGTCAGCGTCGCTGCATCGGAAACCGATGGTGCGACCACACTGCAGCGCACATTATGCAACTACAAACGACAATGTGCTATACCTCCGTACCGACCGATCTGAGGGGGGAAATCCGGCGCTTTCCGCCGCTGGGAACGGTCAGGCCGGGCAGAGCGGGATTCGGCCGACCGTGGACGCGGCAGTCGGCGACGGCCTGTACTGGGTGTTCTCCTTAGCGGTCGGCCGCACCGCGTTCACCGCGAGCATCCCGGCTACCGGAGCGCCACTCCGCCGGCCCGCCTGCCCCAAGGAGCCATTCGTGAACACCTCACGCACCGACTCCCGCCTCCGGCGGAGATATCGGCTACGCCTCCTCGCCGCCGCCACGGCGATCGTGACCCTGATGAGTGGGCCCACCGCCGCGACGGCGCGGCCCGACGAGCCGGCACGTCCTGCTTCGGCGGGAGCGGAGCGGCCCAGGACGGCCTGCGGGCAGTCTCGCTGCCGACCTACCGGGTCACCCTGATCACCTGCGACGAGGTCACTCTGCCCCGGGTGGCGGCCGGTACACCGTCACCGCTTCCCGACGGCACAGGCCGACGGATCCACCCGACCATCGACGTCACGGTCAGCACCGGACCGGGCGGCACCGTGGGGTGTGCTGGCCTGGGAGCGCGGAGTGGTCGTCGGGCTGGCGTGGCCGTAGGGGGTTGGCGGGGGCCAGCAGCATCATTCGGGCATCGTGCCGGAGGGTTGACGTCGGGCTCCACCTGATATTCCGATCGGGTAGGGCATCTTGCTGTTGCTCACGGGTGCTTGCCGATTCTGAAGGGGAGGAGGTGTGCGCTGCTTCACGAGGGGGCCGGGGGAGCATGGCCTTGGGTAGCTATCCGCTCGGCGGGGCAACGCCTTCCGATCGCCAGTCGGTGAATAGCCCGGCGACCCTACTGGCGCGCAGCGGCCCAGTTCACCTCCACGTTCCGGTTGTCGCGGATGGTAGGCGGTGGAGGATCCCGCCGGACAACCGCGTGCTCAGAGGGTTTGTAGTCGTTGCGTGATGGACAGGGCGGCGCGGTCCAGGGCGTGGTCGGCTTCGTCGAGTTGGCCGATGAAGGACTGGAAGACGTGTGGGACGCCGGCGGTGATGTCGAGGATGACGTCGACCTCGGCGTCGCGGGCGCGTTTCGCCAGCCGGACGGAGTCGTCGAGCAGCAGTTCGTTCGTGCCGACCTGCAGCAGGATCGGCGGGAACCCGGTCAGGTCGGCGAGCGCGGGGGGAGTGGTGAGTTCTTGGTTCGGGTCTTGGCCGTCGAGGTAGAACTCCGCCGTGTGGGCCATGCTCTGTCGGGTGAAGAACGGGTCGCTGCCCTCTCTGGTGTCCATCGACTCACCCGTGCGGGTGTGGTCCAGACCGGGCGAGACGACCAGCGCGCCCGTCAGGGGCAGTCTGGCGTTTCGGGCGGCGAGGGTGGTGATCACCGTGAGGCCGCCGTCGGCGGAATCGCCCGCGAACGCGATGGACTCGGGGCCGACGCCGCTGATTGGGGTCGTCGTCATCGCGCTGTAGGTGCGGTGGTAGCGGCCGAGAGGCGTCCCGGTCCTTCAGCCGCCAGTCCGGTCGGTGAGGCGGCGCAGCGCTGTTCCTGGCTGGGGGAAGGCGAGCCGCAGGGTGTGTGCGGTGAGTCGGATGCCCCACCAGGTGAGGGCGGCGAGGTAGCCGACGATGAGGGCGCCGGTGGTGTCGACGGTGAAGACGAGGGCGTAGCCGATGGCGAGGCCGGGTGCGGTGATGGCGCGGATCGTGCGGCTGAGGCTGATGGTGAGGGCGGTGGCTATGCCGAGGAGGGCTGCGCCGATGCTGCCGGCAATGCCGGCGATGGTGTTCGTGGAGATGGGTGTGGTGAGGGTGAGTGCGGCGCGCATGAGGTAGATGCCGGCGGTGGCGGTGATCGCGTGGGTGATGGCGGGGCGGGTCATGGCGAGCCAGGTGGGTAGTGCGTCGGCGGGGATGCGGGGTGCGGTGGCGGCGATGAGGGCGGCGCAGGCTGCGAGGGGGAGGGCGGCGCCGAGGGTCCATGTGAGGTAGGGGGTGTAGTCGTATTCGACGGCGGTGCCGGTGGCCAGGCCGTAGAGCGCGGCGGTGATGGTGCCGCCGACGGCGGTGGAGAGGTATCCGCGTCGGATGAGGCTGCCGGTGGTGGGTTCGGGTGTTGATGCGGTGGTCGTGCCGGCGAGCCAGGTGGTGGGTGCCAGGTGCGCCACGGCGAATGCGGTGAGCATGACGAGTGCGCCGGCGGCGCCGAGTTGCGGTAGTGAGGTGCGCACGCCGACGACCCAGGTGCTGTAGGTGGAGATGTAAGCGGTGAGCACGGCTTGCAGGAGCAGGACCAGGGAACAGGCGCTGAGGAGCAGGGCGCCGGTGAGGTCGCTGATGCGTAGGCGGACGCGGGGCAGCTGTGCGGCGGCTGCGGGGCCCGATTGGTGGGCGGTGGTGAGGGTGAGCGCCCCGTCGGCGAGGGCGTGGGGGTGGTCGATGAGCGTAGGGTTTTTGCCGGCAGCTTCGGTGAGCGCTTCGGCCAGCGCGGGTACGCCGGGGGCTGGTCTGAGGACGACGCCGGTGAGGTGTGTGGTGTCGACGTCGGCCGCGTCGAGGAGCCCGTCGACTGCGTCGGGGATCTGGTCGAGGAGGGGCTGCGCGGCGGCCGTGATGTCGTGACGGGTGATGACGGCGGGTGGGCGGGGCGCTGGCAGCAGGATCGCTGCTTGGTCTTGGGACGTGAGCAGGCTTCTGGCGGCCCGAACGGATTCCAGGAGAACACGCCCGTCGCCTGCTTCGCCCCCGGCTGCGGTCATCGCCGCTCGGAGCGGGTCGGAGTCCGCGGTGGCCGTCTGGATGACGCGTTGGGCGATGAGGTGGTCGAGGCCCTGGTCGAGGCTGATCTGTCGTGTCGCGAGTTCGCGGTAGCCGTCGGTGGCGGTCTGCAGGACGGTGAGGGTCGCCGGTTCGCGGTCTGCCTGGCATACGAGCACGCAGGAGCCTGCCGGCACGGTGCCGCCGAGCATTGTGGCGTAGGCGGCGAGGGCGGCCGGTGCGGTGACCAGGGCCGGTGGTGGAAACCCGGCGCGGGTTGCTGCCTCGTTGACGTGTCCGCAGCGGCGTGGTCCCCAGCTCGATGGGACGGTGACGGTGAGCGCGGTGATCGGCCCGTTGACGTGGACGGCAGCGTGATGGGTGACGTGGCGCAGCACGGTGGCGAGCAGATTCACCGGGTCGGGTTGCGCCACGTCGACACTGGTGGGCCGGCCGAGGAGGTCCGTCGGGTTGTCGACGAACCGGTGGTCGGCCGGCAGCGACATCGCGGCCGTGGTGTCGAGGCCGAGGTAGATCTCCCCTGCGGGGCCGATCGCGGCGCCGGGCGGCATGACGAGGCGGCCGTCGATGAGGATGGGGATCTTCAGGCCGTGGCGGCTGACAGTGGCCGCGATGGCCGACGAGCTGAGGTCGACCGACAACACAGTGCCCCCGTTTGGCATGAGGGGCAGTCTCGCCGGTGAGGGCAACCGGGTGTCAACCATGATCCGCAGAACGTGACTCGTTGTACGCGGATGGTGAGAATCCTTCTCGGTGGGATAGCCAGAGACACTCACCCTCGTGTATCCGAAAAGATCGACGATCAACCGCCGGGGGGACAGGTGCCGCAGACGCGCCGGGGCAGAGACGACAAACTCGCCGATTACGGTGCACGAGCCACCGTCCGTATCCCCTCAGACCCGCCGCAACGCGCGAGACCCTCCCTCGGCGGCGCTGTTCGCGGCGCCATCGGCGCCGGCCTTTTCCTGGTCGCCGTTCCTGTGCTGCTGTGGACCGCGGGTGGGAACCCGCTGCGCCGGCTACCGGCCTGGTCGCAGATACCCGACTGGTTCGCGCGCTCCAGTGGACGGTTCACCCCGGACTTCCTCATCGGCGCGGCCCTCTGGGCGATGTGGCTGCTGTGGGGCGTGTTCACACTGCTCCTGCTCGCCGAGATCCTCGCGGCGGTGACCCGGTGGCGTATCCCCCTACTCAGGCTGCCAACCCCGTTGCACCGGCTCGTGTTCGGTCTGGCCGGAACCGCCGCGCTCGCCGTCACCCCCGCCGGCTCCCTCGACGCGGCGCCACACTCAGATCGGCCGTCCACGCCCGTCGCTTCGACCGAGCGCGCCGATGTTCCCCGGCAAGCCGCAGCCCGTGGGCCCGCCATCATCCACGTCGCCGACCAGCGCTACCTCTACACCGTCGAGCGACACGACACCTTGTCCAAGGTCGCGAAGGAATGGCTCGGCGACGCCGGTCGGTGGCCGGAGGTCTGCCGCCTGAACAAACACCGCCACTTCCCAACCGGCGGTGTCCTGCGCGACTGCGACCTCGTCTACCCCGGCTGGGAGCTTCGCCTCCCTGCCGACGCCCGCCCACCACAAGCCGCCACACCAGCAACGCCCCCCACCCCTCGGTCGCGCCGGCCTGTTACACCACCCGTCTCGCCGAGCGCCGCACCGAACCCGCCCGATCCCGCGGTTCCGCCACCCGCGCCCCCGCCATCGGCCGGCACTCCCACCACCACGCGCTCGGCGGCCCCAAGCGGGTCCGTTTTGTCGCCAGCGCCGTCGTCGGGGGTCTCCAACCCCGCCACGTCGCCGCCCGCCACGAACAGCCCCACGGCGGCCTCAGACGACCAGGGTGTGGATCTGTCGGATTCGGGTTGGCTGCCCTGGTCACTCGCCGCCGCCATCAGCGCCGCCGCCGCGATGCTCTGGCTCCAACGCCGCCGTCGATACACCGCCGAGCCGGACGATGATCCGCCCACCGAACTGCCCCCGGCCGTGGTCCAGGTCCGCCGCGCTGTGGCCGCCCATGATCGCGAGCCGTCGGATGCGAGCAGCGACGGCGGCCCGCCCCTCGCTCTCGCACCCGACCTCGGGGTACTGCCGGGCGGCGGAACCGGAATCGTCGGAGACGGCGCACACGCTGCCGCCCGCGCCGCCCTCGTCGCCGTGCTGGCCTCCGGCGGCCCGCACCACCCCGACGCCCGCAGCCAGGTCGTCATCGACACCGCCACCCTGACCACGCTGCTCGGCCCGGACGCAGTGACCCTCAACCCATGGCCGCGCCTGCACGTGACCGACAGCATCAACGACGCGCTCACCGTCATCGAGTCCCAGCTGCTGCACCGCAGCCGCATCCTCGATGAGCACGCCCTGACCGACCTGGACGAGCTGCGACGGACAGCGCCCGACGAGGAAGCCCTACCGCCCGTCAGGCTCATCACCGAGACCCCACCCGCCAATGCCCGCATGCGCGCCAAGGTCGCCCTCGCCCTGGGCGAAGGTCTGCACGTGTCCGCGCTGCTCCTCGGCGAATGGGCCCACGGCACCACAATCGAGATCGCCCCGGACGGACACACCACGCTCCTCTCCGCGCAGCCCGCCGACCCGGCGCCGCCGCGCCTTCCCGTGCTCGAACCGGCCGCAGCCCTCCAGATCCTGACCACGCTCCGCGAGGCACAGACCGGAGAACCGCCCGCCAGCACCTCAACAGCCCTACCGGTCACGATCGTGCCCCTACACACGAGCCGCACCGAAACCACGGCCCCTGCCACGGACCCGGCTACCCCGACCGCCGTCAAACCCACCGCCGACGCCCTGCCGGGACGGGCGCGCCTGCGCGTACTCGGCGCACCGCGCATCGAAGGCATCACCACAGAAGGCCGACCGCTGCGAGCCAAAGCCCTGGAACTCGCGGTCTACCTCGCCGTGCACCCCGACGGAGCCAGCACCCGCGACATCGGCGAATACCTCGAACCCGACGCCCGCATCAGCCAAGCCGACCAACGCGTCCACACCAACGCCTCGAACCTACGACACGTCCTCGGCCGCGCCGGAACCGCCGCGACGAAGAACGCCTACGTCATCAAATCCGCAGGACGGTACCTCCTCGACCCCGCGACCGTGGACATCGACGTGTGGACCCTGCGCGACCTGATGCGCACCGCCACCATCGCCACCGGACCGCGTCGCCGCGAACTCCTCACCGCCGCCTGCGACCTCTACACCGCACCCCTCGCCGACGGCCAGGACTACGAATGGCTGCAACCCCACCGCGAAACAGTCCGCCGCTGGGGCACTGAAGCCCACCTCCTGCTCGCCGACGACCTACTCCACAGCAACCCGCAGGCCGCATCCGACCTACTCGCCAAAGCCATCGGACTCGACCGCTACAACGAAGCCCTCTACGTCAAGGCGATGCACGCCCGACACGCCCTCGGCGACGCCGACGGCATCCGAACCCTGCTACGCGCCCTGACCAAAGCCCTCGCCGACCTCGACGCCGAACCGCACGACGACACCATCGCACTCGCCACCCAGCTGCGAAATAGCCCGGACGAGAACTGACCCTCTCCCGCCAGACCGCCCCGCGCACGTTTCAACGCCGTCTGCCCGATCCGCTCGCTGCACCTCGTACGGCCTGCGCATCGGCACGTTCCCGTAAATCGTCGAAACCGCCACCGCGTTGGCCGACGCCCTCCTGCTGCCGGACCGGACCAGCTCGATCTGGGCACCTCCGCGTGGTGACCAGCGGACGTGTTCGTCCACGTTGGCCAGGGTCATGCGACGGCCACCGCGATCGACCTCCGCAGCACCGGTCGTCGCAGCCGAAGACTTCCTGCCGCTCAGATCGTTTCTGGTTGCCGGCGCTGCGCACGTCCCAGCACCTCGGAGAAGCGGCAACTGAACGCATGTGGCCCCTCAATGACAGGAGACAGCGTCCGCCCGTAGCCGATGTCCGTGCTTGAGTGCTGGCGAAGGTCATGCCAACACGCACCTGCATGTCCCGGCAACTGTTGCTGACGTTCCCACCTGGTCCAACCGAACCGGCACCCTTTCAGAATAGTTCGGCTACTGGCAGCTTCCCGGCTGGATAATCCATCGCCCCATGAGCGCCGGAATGCTACGAAGGTTCGTGCCTGACATGACCAGTTCCCTTGATGCCACGTCCCTGGAAACTCCGCGGCTGCTGTTGCGCCGCTGGCAAAGCAACGATCTGGACGGCTTCGCCGCGGTAAACGCACAGCCCGAGGTGATGCGCTACATCCATGACGGTCGCACCCTGGACCGGGCCGCGACCGCGGAGCGCCTGGCCACCTATCAGCGGCACTGGGATGAGCACGGCTTCGGCCTGTACGCGGTGGAGATCAAGGAGACCGGCGAGCTGGCCGGTTTCACCGGGCTGGCGGTGCCGACCTTCCTGCCTGAGATCATGCCGGCCGTGGAGATCGGTTGGCGGCTCGGCCGCGCGCACTGGGGCCGGGGCCTGGCCACCGAGGCGGCCCAGTCCGTGGTCTCCCACGCTCGTGCCGAGCTCGGACTGCGGAGGCTGGTCAGCATCCACGTGGTCGGCAACGAGGCGTCGGCGCGAGTGATGGTCAAGCTGGGCATGATGCTGAAACGCGAGACCGTGCAGCCGGACACCGGCCGCCAGGTTCGGGTTTATGCGATGGATCTGTAAGCGGTCCACCCCGCAACCGTCCCGACAGCTCCCGTCCGGTATCCGGATTTGGCCGCTGAGCGGACGCGGTTACTGTGGCGGCTCCGGTGGGACTGGTCAACGCTCAAGATTGAACTCGTCTACCTCACGAGCTGGTGGACCCGCGACGAGGTCGAGGACGTGATCTTCGCCTGCATCGGCGGCTGGTACAACACCCGCCGCAGGCAACGCGAGCTGTGCTACCTCAGCTCCGACGAGTACGAGACCGTCAGCAGGCGACGGGAGACGGGGCGGCGAGGGAAACCGTCGTGTGATCTGATCCCTGCCGATGACGACACCGGATACCGACGCCACCGTTCCCGACACCGCTTCCGGTCGGCTGGCGAACTGCGGAGGACGTGGCGATGACGGTTGACTGGAGTCGGCTCGGGCACGCGTACGGCCGGGCGATTGACACCCCGGGGCACCTGGCCGCGCTGGAGTTCGGTGACGACGAGGCCCGGGGGGCCGCGCTGGACCACCTCGACATGGCGGTGCTGCATCAGGGTTTCCCGGAAACAGCTACCGCTCCGGCAGTTCGGGCCGTGACCGCGCTGCTCGCCGAGGGGCGAGCCCACCCGGACACCGTCGAATCGCTCTTGGAGTTCCTCGGCGACGCGGCTATGAGCGTGACCGACCTCTCTGACGACCGCCATTTCGCGGAGATACTGCCGGACCTCGCCGATGCTGTCGCGCAGGCGTACCCGGTGGTGCTTCCGCTACTCACGGCGTCCCCGCCGGACCGCGCACTGTTCCGCGCGGAGAATCTTGTGGCGATCGCTCGGATGCGGCCGTTGGCGGATTGGCGGGAGGAACTGACGGCGCTCATCCTGGAGTGGTCGGAACGAGGCGCCGGGCCGCAGGCGGAGTGGCTGCACTGCCTCGGCCAGCTCGACGTTGACCTCCGCGACCGGCTCATCGACCCGGACCCGGCGGTCCGGCTCCAGGCCGCGCTGTTCCACGAGGACGACCCGCGCGGTCGTGAGCTGATCCTGGCCGCTCTGGCTGAGCCACCACCTCCGGGAGTGCATCAGTTCGCGCTCGTCGCCGCGGCGCTCCGCGTCGCCGCTGACTTCGACGAGATCGCCACGGCTGCTTGCCAGGTGGCCAGTCGGGACAGTTGGGCCGGCTTCGACGACGGCTGGGGCGCGTTGGTGCGGTTCGCATTCCCCAAGCCATACGCGACGAGCCGGCCCCTTACTGAAACGCAGCGCGCGCTGGTTCGGGCTCTGGTGACCAACGACGAGCTCTGGGACCCGACGAACGGGAGTTGCGGGCTCGTCTTCAAGCAGGCCGGATTACCACACAGGCGGAATGCGTGCCGCCGGCTCGTTGGGTGAGCACCCCTCAAGATCAGACGTCCGGATCTGGCCGCGAGGTGTTCACGGGCAGGTCAGTCGAACCAGTTGAACAGCAGGTCACCAAGCCGGCCCGGACGGTGGTAGGCGACGTCCCGGCGTTCTTCGTCGGTTAGCAGCTGGAGGTAACGATCTTCGATCGGTTGCTCCAGCTCCTCCGCGGTGGCGACCCGCAACCCTGCTCGGCGATAGATTCCTTCGCCTGGGACGTCGGCGAACAGCAGGGTGATCAGATGTGGATCCCGCGGTTGGGCTGCGGCGACCAGGGCGGCCGCGGAGTTGAGAAGTACGTACAACGGCGTGCCGTCACTGAGTCGCACACCGGTCCGGTGGTAGTTTCGGCCGACGGTTGGTTTCTCGACCGAGGTGGTGACCGCGCCACCGGCTCCTCTGATGCTCTCGTACACCGAGGCCAGCCATGTGGCACACGCCGCCGAGTCAGGGTGCGGCGTGGTTACTCCGGCTCGTAGCAGATCGATGATGGGCACGCAGGGCATCATCCTGTATCGCAGCAGTGTTTCTACGGCGAAGCCCGGCAACGAGCGCTCCCGGCACTCCCTCCGCCTGACACCCGGCGATACCTGCCGGGTCGGTATCCCGGCGCGGATCATCCACGTCATCGACGTTGACGAGTACGACCCGCTGCAGGAGACGGGCTGGCTGCCCCACCCGAGCCTGAGCTTGCTCGTTCTGCGCGCAGGTGAGGCTCCGGACGCGGCATCGGAGTTGCAGGGCACGAGCATCGAGCCCGGCGGCGGTGTTCCGTTCACGCTCGAACTGTTCTTCCGCCCGTACGCCTTCCTAGAGGTCGGCGACGACGTCGTTGACGCCGACGGTGGACGCCTTTAGCGACCCCGACGTCGATGATCGCGGCGGCGATGTCGAGTTGCTCGGTGTCCCATCGGTCGGGGCCGGGCGGCTGCCCGGAAGGGCGTAGGGCGGGCGCGGCGGCGATGGCGCACCCGCCAGGGCCGCCGCCGGTGACGGAGGTCAGCAGCAGGCGATGACGACGACGACGGTGACGACGCCGATGATGATCTTTGTCATGGCGATGACCTCTCGGGATATCAAGAAAGGGCCGGTCTGCGTGCGGTGTGGGGCCGGTGGCCGCGACGTGCGCGGTAGTGAAGGGGGAGCAATCCGGTGTCGGTCTCGCGCAGGAGACCGGTGGTCAGGGTGCTGGCCGGGGACAGTGGGTGGCCCACGTCGAGGCAGGTGGCGTTGCGCCAGTCCCAGTGGCCGGGCTCCAGGCGTACCAGAGGGCCCGGCGAGCTCGAGGAACGCGGCGCCGTTGATCTGTGCGGCAAGCAAGGTCATGGGTTGGCTGGCGCGGGTTGCCAAGCAGTGGCAGTCGGGGTTGTTGTAGATCGAGCGCGGTTGGCCGTGGTGGATCGGGCAGCGGCAGCCGCAGGTGCGCTCGCGGGCGTTGCGGTAGGTGCGGTGTGCGCAGATGTCTCCTCTGGTCGTGAAGCACAAAAGGGTCGTGGGCCGCCCACGAGGGCGGCCCACCTTGAGCGGTCGGGTCAGTCGGGCAATGCGTCGAGGACGTTGGCGGCTTGGCGGAGCAGGTGGTCCATCTCGAGGCCGACGCTGTAGACATCGGCCCGGGTGTCGATCTCGGTGGCGCGGTCCCAGTCCCAGGTGCCGTTGGCCATGGCGGAGACCTGCCAGAGATCGCCGCCCTGGTCGAGGAACAGCGCCCGACCCCACTGGTTGGTCAGCACGGTGATCGGTTGCGTGGCGCAGGTGATGGTGCAGGCGCAGCCGGACTCGTTGTAGGTGGTGCGCGGCAGGCGGTGGTGAAGGATGCAGCGGCAGTCGCAGACCCTGTGCCACGGTGGCGTGTGCGTCACGGGTTCCTCCCCAGGGGGTGAATGGGTGTACGCCTCGGTCGCCGCCTGTGTAGGGCGGCTTCCGAGGCGTACGGAGTGGGGACGGGCGGTGTCAGGCCGTCATCGGGTCGGCGGCGGGATGGTGGACGTTCCGCCTGGTCCGAGGAACCGCTCGTCCTGGATCTGGCGGGTCTCCTCGACGGTGAGCACGTAGGCCGGCAGTTGCGGTACGTGCTCGCGCCAGGCGCGGTAGAGGCGGTGGGTCCCGTCGATGAGCAGCGGGCCAGGCGGCGCTTTGTTGACGCTGATCTGCGCCACGATCAGCGGCTGGGTCAGGTCGGTGGTCATGGCATAGGTCCGGTTGAGGGCGGTGTCGGTCGGGCCGATAAGGCTGGTTAACCACGGGTTGGGGTTGTCAAGATGCGTAAGGCCGTACGCGGCGGCCCACGCCGGCACGTCCAAGGGCCGGGTGGCGCGGGGCGACGCCGCGATCAGCGCTTGCGCGGCGTCGATCGAGAACACCCACGGCCCGAAGTGGAACCACTGAGGTAGGCGGGAGCCGGTCACTGATGGTCCTTCTTCGCGGTGAGGCGGGTGTAGATCGCGATGCAGCGCAGGATCAGCTCGTGTGACGGCAGGGTCAGCAGCCGTTGCCGCTTGTCGGCGCGGAGCTGGTCCCAGACGAGGACGGTGACCCTCGCTGACCACAGGTCGACGAGGACGCCGTCGATCTTGGCGTGCTGCCGGTTGGCGACGATGCGCCGCAGCGTGTCGATGAGCGTGGGGTCCCCGGGTGGGTGGTTGGCGTCGTCGGGACGGGCGGCTTCGGGGAGCAGGGTGTAGCAGTCCTCGCAGGTGGACTCGACGCGCGGCGGGTGCTCGGTCTCCCACCGCTGGACGTCAGCGGCGAGCAGGCCGCACACGGACTGTCGGAGGTCGCGGGGGTGGCGGATGTGGCGGATCATCGGCGTGCCGTCCGGTGTGTACCGCGCCGTGGGGTGCTCGGCGGTGCCATGGGTGTGTCCGTTTCTATGCGTGCCGGGGCAGCGGCCGGCGGACCGCTGCCCCGAGGGGCCGAGGTGCGGTCAGACCTTCAGCAGGTCGAAGGCGGTCACCTTCAGCTCGCCGACGTTGCCGGTGAGCACCCGGTTGGCGCGGGCGGTCTCGTTCTTGGCGGGCTGGTAGTGGTCGAGGTACTCGGTGATGGCCTGGTAGCCGGCCCACCGGCTGCCGGTGATCGCTTTCTGGGTGTCGGCCTCGCGGATCAGGTACTTGAGGGTGCCGAGGCGCTGCTTGGCGTTGTTGCGGGTTTGCTCGGACGCGTTGTCCTTGACCGGCCACACCCCGGCGACGACCTTCTCGAACTCGCGCATGGTCAGCTCGGTCTGGAGCATCCGCTCGGCGGCCTTCTCGAAGGTCTGCATGTACGTCCACATCAGGCCCAGCGCTTCACGGGCCTGGCTGATCTGGGAGTTGACGTTGGAGGTGTGCCGGAACGTGTAGTGCCCGGCCGAGTGGGCGAAGGCGGCGCGTTGGGTGTTGGCGCAGACGACTCGGATCGGGCTGGCGTCGACCCGCAGGGCGGCGGTGCCGTCGTGGGAGGTGGTGCCGATGAGGTAGAGGTCCAGGCGGTCCACCCCGGCGATCTCCATCGCCGTGGGCAGCTTCATCGTGACGAACACCGACTTGCCGCGGCGGAGGCTTCCGGCGGTTTCGAAGTGGGCGCCGCCGACCTGGTCGACGAGGCGGTCGAGCATCTCGGCGCACTGCTCGTTCTGAACCACGGTGTAGTCGGTGCCGACGATGCCCAGGTACTCGGTTGCGCCGGTGACGGGGTTGCGGCGCACGGTCATGCGCTTGTCGTCGGCGGGGATCTGCACCTCGACGCCGTTGACGATGTCGATGCCGACGGTGCGGATGGTCCGTACGCCCCAGTCGCCGAGCCGGGCGGCGGCCATGATCTCCTCGGCCTTCATCGTGTGCTGGGTGACGGTGCCCAGCTGATGCCAGGCCGACAGGCGGGCGCTGGCGAAGGCGGTCGTTCCGTCGGCGAATGTCTCAAGTTCGTGCGGCACAGGGGTTCTCCTCTTCGATATGCCGCGGGGGCCGAGCGCGTACGCGCTCGCCCCCCGCGATGGGTTGGGGGTGGTGCGGGTCAGGACTGCTCGGCGTCGTTGTCGTCCTGCCGAGGGTGGTTCGCGCTGGTGCTCGGGGTGGGGTTCTGGTCGGGCTGGGGCGAGTAGGTGAAGGTCAGCGGTGTGTCGGAGGCCAGGAGGATCCGGCCGGCGGCGGCGGCCTTGGTGCAGTTGTTGCGCACCGCCCCGGAGCTGACCGCGCGGCCGAGTTGTGCACTGATGGCGGTGGCGATGTCCTGCGGGCTCATCGCCCGGCCCGGGTTCGCGGCCAGGACGTCGAGGGTCAGCTTCTCCAACTCGCCCCGGCCGAACGGCTGGCTGCCGTCGGCGTTGGCGGTCCCGTCGCTGCGGCGGCCCACGCTCGCGGTGATGCCCGTCGCGCGCGGCGGCGTGCGACGGGGCAGGGTGACGACGTGGGTCTCGCCGTCCGGCGCGACGACGTGCAGCGTGCCGTCCGGCCGGATCAGGGGCAGCACCGCGGCCGTGGCGCTCGGCGCGGTCGCCAGGCCGCGGATGACCTGGTAGCACAGTGGGCAGCGGGGTGGCTGCGGGTTCGGGTCGACCTCGCTGGCCTTGGTCGGGCCGGCGATCCACCGCTGCGGCAGGCCGGGCAGCCGGCGGGCGGCGTCGGCCTGCTCCATCGCGGTCAGCAGCCGCGAGGCGGTCGGGTGACTGATACCGCTCTCGCCGACAATCAGGTCCAGCGTGGCGCCGATGTCCCCGTAGTCGGCAAGGACACCCTTGATGGCCATGACCTTGCGGTCCCCAGGGCGAGCGGGTTGCACGGCCGCGACCGTCGGTGCCTGCTCGTCCTTTCCACGGTCGGCGTTGTCCGCAGTGGTGCCGTCGGACTCGGTCGCGTCGTCGCTGTCGACCTGGCTGCCCGATTGGTCGGCCGTCTCGGTGTCCGGCGTGTCGACGGCGTCGTCACTGCCGTCGTCCGGTCGGTCGTTCTCGGCGGAGGCGCCGTCGACCGCATCGGTGGGCTGGTGGCCTGCCTCCATCTGCGGCTGGTCGGCCGCGTTGTCAGGCTCCGGTTCGCCGATGTCGGCCGCGTCGGCCGGGTCGGCGGGCAAGAGGGCATCGGCGTCGCTCGGCGTGGCGAGGGTCCACCGCGCGGGTTTGCCCTCGGCCGGGTCGGCGTCGGGGTCCACCGCGACGATGACACCGGCGTCGGCCAGGGTCTTGATCGCCTTGTCGGTGGTCGAGCGGGCCTTGCCGGACTTGTCGGCCAACTCGTGGACGTCGCCCTGACCGAGGTCGGTCAGGGCGTCGAGGACGGCCTGCGTGGCAGGCGTCAGCGACAGGTGTTCCATCAGGATTTTCCTTTCGTGGGAACTGGTGAGGGGTGCCGGGCACGGTGGTGTGCCGGGGCGGGTGGTGCGCCGGGGGTCGCGGGCAACGGCCAGTGCGGCAGGCGCATGACGTCGCGCGCTGCCGAGGGGCGCCGCTCAGGCGTGGCCCGGTGGGTCGTGGCGGTGAGTGGTGCCGCGGCGCCGGTCAGTGACCGGGGACGGCCTCGTCGGCCTGGAGGATGTAGAGGCGGTCCTCGGTCGGATCGCGGTAGACGCCGGCGTCGGCGTGGGACAGATACAGCGGGTTGACGCTGCCGGGCGGGCGGATCCGGGCGTCGGATGTGCCGACCTTGATGGGGCTGGCGTGTCCGGCGAGGTTCTGTCGGCGGCAGGAGTCGGTGTGCGGCAGGACGACCAGGACCGTGTCACCGGGGCTGACGTAGCGCCGCCGCACCGACCGGCCCGGGTTCGCCTGCGCGTACGCGGCCCGTGCCGCGTCGCCGATGAGGGTGTCGATCCAGTTGCGGGCGTACCGGTACTCCCGGGCCAGCTCTGTGATGGTCTCTACCGGGCCGGCGACCGTGCTGGTGGAACCGTTCAGGTCGCCTTCGTTGATCAGGAGGGTGCGCAGCCGGTCGACTGCGCGCAGCAGTTCGGTGCGCAGGTGGCGCAGGTTGGCGGCGGCTTCGGGCAGGTGCGCGGCGGCGGGGACGGGGTCGGTGGCGTGTTGGTCGAGGGTGCGCTCGGTCGTCGCGGTGATCCAGCGGCTGATCGTGTCGAGGTGCGCCATGAGGTCCCCGGCTTCAACTGGCGAGGTGGGCGAGTTCGGTGGGGTCGAGTTGGTTCGGGGTGCGGTTGCGCCAGGTGTCGGAGTGGCGCAGGTGCCACCAGCGCAGCAACGACCGGCAGGCCGAGGCGAGGTCACCGCAGGCGGGTAGCGGATACACCGTGGTGAGCGGGGCCTGATGCGGCCGGGCGATGTAGGCGGTGGGCGTCCACCCGTGCTCGGTTTCGGTGACCTCGCCGACGACGCGATCCGGGTAGGGGATGTCGAACGCGCCGGCGGCCTCGACGTCGGGTACGACCAGCCAGGTGTGCGGGTCGCTGCGCCGTAGAGTCGCGACGCCGCGCGACGGGTCGCAGCGCCGCAGGAGCAGGTACCGCTCGTCGCCGTCGGCGATCGGTCGGTGGTGGCGCCAGGCGTGGTAGCAGGTGACGAGCGCGGCCCCGAGGACGGTGTGCCGTTCGCGGGCGACCAGTGCGTCGGTGAGGGTCTGGTGGTAGCTGGCGATGTGCAGGTCGGCGCGGGCGGCCAGCCCTTGCCGGGCGGTTTCGGTGAGCACACCCGCCCGGGCGAGGGCCTGGTCGAGGCTGGTGGTGCTGTCGGTGAAGTCGCGGGCGGTCTGGTGCAGGATGCGGGCGAGGTCGCCGAGTGGTTCGGGGGTGGCGGTGTCGTGGCGCCACAGGTGTTCGGGCAGGACGTCGTTGGTGTCGGCGGCGATGCGCCGCAGCGCGGGATCGGTCAGGAACACGAGAGGTCTCCTTTGCAGACGGTCGGGATGTGGGCATGGCGAGGACCGGTCGCAGCGGGGCTGCGACCGGTCCTCGGTGCGTTCGGGCGGTAGGGCAGTTAGGCGATGGCGACGGCGCACAGTCGTGCGCTGGAGCGCAGGCTGCGTAGGTAGGCGCAGGCTTCGTTGAGGAAGCGGAACCGGTCGGCGACGGAGTCGCTGGTCGGGATGAGGAGCCGGCCGTCGGTGGTGATCAGTGCGTTGCCGATCAGGGCGATGCGCCAGTGCAGTCCGACGTAGGTGGCTTCACCGGCCTGGTAGACGGACAGTTCGTACGGGTCGAGATGGTGGGCGAGCATCGCCAGGACGCGTGGCTGCTGCTCGAAGCGTCGGCGGGCCTCGGCCAGGCGGAGCTTGGTCGGGTCGGCGTCGTGCTGGGCGAGGTAGTCCTCCCACGGATGGGCTGGACGGGTTGTCGCGGCGATGTGGGTGTTCCAGGTACGCCAGCGCAGGGCGGCGTGGTGGGCGGCCTTCGCGGCGGTGCCGGTGAGGTCGAGGCGGCCCTTGCGGCCTCCGGCGGCCATGGTGACTGCGCCGAAGCGGCGGGCGGCGTCGAGGAGGTAGTAGCCGAGGAAGCGGGTCAGCCAGCCGATGAGGCGGCGGTGGCGGACGTGGTAGCGGCGGGCCGGGGTGCCGTCGGCGTGCAGCAGGTCGTTGACCTTCTCCGAGGCGGCGAACCAGTCGGCGTCTTCGCCGGGGGCGAAGCAGACGGTGACGACGACCTGGTCGAACAGCGGCGTGGGCATGGCAGGGTGCTCCCTTCGGGCAGGGGTGGGCGTGGAGGGTGTGCGGCGTGGTGTCACCGGGTCGCGGCGGCGTCTGTGCCGGGAAGCTGCCGTGCGAGGGCGCGGGGCGTGGATCACGAGCCGACCGTCAGGTGGGCTGTGGGTGATCCCGCTGGCGCGGGCAGGTCCAGGGGGAAGACGGGGCGGCGGTGCGAGCAAAGAGAGAAGAGGTTGCACCGTAGCGTCGTGACCTGACAGCACCCGCTCTGTCAGGATTGCCGGCTATGCCGCTGAGCTGCGCTGACAGGATCTGCCGCGAGCGTGTCAGGGTCTGTCAGAGCACGAAGCCGCTCTCGTCGTAGTTCGGGTTGTCCGCCACGGGCTGCCCGTGGTCGCTGGGCAGTTCGGTGAGCCGGACTCGGCCGGTGGCGCCGTCACGAAGCCAGACCGCTTCGGCGGGGTTCGTGGCGTGGTTGGCGGTTGCGAGGGGAACGCTGTCGCGGCGGCTGCGCAGGAGCCGGTGTAGGTGTTCCTCCCGGTGTTCGCTGCCGAGCCAGAACAGCACCGGGTAGCGGGGGCCGCCGCGGCGGATCAGCTGCTCGTACCGGTCGAGTTTGGCCACCACCCGGCCGAGGGGTTCGGTGCCGGTGTCGGCCTCCAGGAAGAACCCCACCGTGGTGTCCGCGACGCTCCACAGGCCGTGCCCGTCGGCGGTGATGGTGCGGAACTGCCTGGTGGTCATCGTTTCGGACCACCACCGGTCCAGCCGCGCCTGCGGGTGTTGGCGGGCGTGCACGGTGAGGCGGACGAAGAATTCGTTGGCCATGAGCAGGTGGGTCAGGTTCGGGTTGGCCGAGAGCCGGTCGACGGCCTGGCGGCTGGTGCGCACGGTGGGTTCGGGCCGGCGGTGGGCGGCGGCCTGGAAGCGGTGCCCCTGGTGGCCGAGGGTCCAGTGCCACGGATGGCTACCACCCCCGGCGCGGGCGAACCGGAACCGGTCCAGCAGGCCCAGCGCGGCCAGCTCACCGAGGCGGATCTGACAGGTCCGTCGGGCCAGGAACAGCATGCGGTGGATCTGATCGGTGGTGAGGACCTGGTGGTCGTCGAGCAGCTGGAGAAGCCGACGGTCACGGTTGGTGATGTGGGGATAGATGGCAAGGAGGCTGGCCGATTGCGATTGCGGCATGGATATACCCCTGGAGAGAGAGTCCCGTAGGGAGTCTGGATGAGTCGATCTTGGTTTCGGTCCTGGCGTCGGGTGGGTTGGGGCAGGTCAGGCACCTGACAGACCAGGTGCGCGGGGCTCGTGTGGGGTCTCGTATCGCGGACACCCCCAGACGAGCCCCCGGTGCCGTGCCCAGCCGAGCCTGCGAACGCGCGGCCCGGGTCAGCGGTCGCGGTCGGTCATGCGCCGCTTCATCGCGGTACGGGCGAGCTGCTGCATCGGCGGCTCGCCACCGGTGCGGCTGTGGGCGGCGGCGCACTCCTGCCGGATCGCGGTCGCTTCACCCACCGGTGGCGCCGGCGGGTTGGTCACGAAGGTGAACGCGGGTAGTTCCCGGTTGCCGACCAGCAGCCGGGCGGCGGCGGTGTAGACGTCGAGGTGGGCGAGGTCGTGCTCGTCCAGCTCGGGTTTGGTGTGGCGGGACAGGTCCCGCGCGTCGGCGGGGTCGACGGTGAAGAACAGTTTCGTGCGCGCGTTGGCCGACACCGCTGCGGCGATGTCGTTGGGTAGTTGCGCCAGGTCCTGGTGCGCCAGGACGAGCCCGAGCCGGAACCCGCGCGCCTCGGCCAGCATGTCCCCGACGTTGCCGGGCAGGGTGAGGAAGTTGTGGCACTCATCGATGTAGAGGTTGGCGTCTTTGCGCTGGTCTTCGGGGATGCTGGCGCGGGCGATGGCGGCCTGCCAGACCCGGGCGACGATCATCGAGCCGAGGATGCGGCTGGTCTCTTCGCCGAGGATGCCCTTGGGTAGCCGGCAGAGCAGCACCCCGCCGTCGAGGACCCGACCCATGTCGAACGACGAGTGGGCGTTACCGATGACCGATTTGACGAAGTCGCGTAGCAGGAATGCCCGGAGTCTGGCGAGGACGGGTGCGATGACCTGGCCCCGGAACTGCTCGTTGATGCCGTCGTACCAGAGCCAGAATCCGCCGAGGCCGTCCGGGTCGTCCAGGCCGTGGGTGAACCGGGCCCGGAAGTCCCGGTCCTGCAACAGCGACGGGACCAGGCTCAGGGTTGGTTTCGCGTGGCGCATCAGGGTGAGGCAGGCGACGCGCATGGTGTCGTCCATGCGGGGCCCCCACTGGCCTTGGAAGATCTTGGCGAAGATGCCGACGAGGTTGTCCACGGCCAGGTGTGGGTCGCCGCCGTCATCGAGGGGGTTGAAGCAGCCGGGGTTGTCCTGGTCCGGGTCGATGAGCACGATCTTCTTGGCGTAGGAGGCGGGCAATCGGTCGAGGATGTCGGTGATCAGGTCTCCGCGGGGGTCGATGACCACGGTCCCGCGCCCGGACTTGATGTCGCCGAGGATCATGTTCAGCAGCAGCGTGGACTTGCCGACGCCGGTCTTGCCGACGACGTGCACGTGCTGCCGGGCGTCGGTCACGCGGAGGCCGATGCTGTGGTGGCCGATCTGCGAGCGGCCCAGCACCTTCACGCTGCGCCCGCCGGAGGGCACCTGCACGGGCGCCGGCACGGCCTTGGCCCGCGCCCGGTCCAGGCCCGGGACGGCGAGGTCTTGCGGCAGCGCGGCCAGGGCGGCGAGTTCCGGGACGGTGGCCAGGAACCCGCGCCGTAGTTGCCGTCCGGCGAGCGTGGCCACCGGGCGGGGCATCTTCATCCGGCGCAGCCGGTTCGGGCCGGTGTACGCGGCGGCGGCCGAGGCGATGGTGTGCCCGAGCCCGCCGAGGCGTGAGCGGACGTGCGCGGCCCGTTGCGGGTCTGGTGGGGACGTGCCGGCGTCAGCCGCGACGGCGAACCGGACCGCGATCTCGTAGTGCGGCACCCGCACGGCCTTGTCGACAACGGTGCGGGCCTCAGCGGTGGCCACCGGGTCCCGCTCGGCCGGACGCACCGGGGCATGGCCCGGGGTGCGGGGCCGCGACGCGCCGGGTGTGAACACGTCGAGGATCCACAGCAGGGGCTCGATTGCCAGCCGCACCGCCCCGGTGACGGCGCGGGTGGCCAGGTCGGGCCGCCCGTGGCGATGGTTGCTCGCGGCGGCCCTGCGGGCGGCGCGGACGCGGCGGGTGGGTGCCGGGCGGGCGAGGATCTGCACACATGCGTGTTCGCGGTGGCGTACCTCGGCTCCGGCGGCGAGCAGCGCCCGCAGTGGGTCGGTGTGGTGCTCGCTGCGCAGCGGCAGCCCGTCGGTGTGCTGCGGCCAGTGCGCCCCACCCACCTCCTCGGCGACGGTGGGCGGAATCGGCGGTGCGGCGTCCGCGGTGGTGAGGGTGGCCGCGGGCCAGGCCGCCCGGACGGCGGCCTCGACCGCGCCGCGCGGCACCGTGCCCGGCACCCAGACCCGGATGGTCAGGGACCGGCCGGTCCAGATGTACTCCCACCCGACGTGCGGGATGCCGAACAGGCGCTGCTGCCACACCGACGGCGTCAGCACGCCGACCAGCGTGGTCCAGAACGCCGCGGCAGCCTCGGCGGTGACCTCCGGCGGGGCGGCGACGGTCAGCCACCGTGCGCCGGCCGTGAACCGCTGGTGCCGCCAGGCGAGCAGTCGGTCGTGGCCGAACACTGCGCTGACGATCGCGGCGGCGGCGATGAAGCCCAGCCACGGCCGGGCGATGATCCAATGCCCCACGTCGGCGGGCCAGGTCGGGGTGGAGGTCATTCGGCCTCCCCGATCCCGGTTACGGCAAGCTTGTGCTCGGCCGCCGACCCCACCGCGCGGAACGGGATCCGGCTACGACCAGCGACGAGCAGTCCCTCGCCGCGCGGCGCCGACAGCAGCAGCCGCGACTCCCCGGCGGTCAGACCGAACGCCTCGGCCACCGCGTCGATGGACTGCGTGGACTGGCGCATCAGAACCTGCGTGGCGGCGTTGGACACCACCGCGAGGCCGAGGTCGGTCGACAGCACGTCGGCCGCGTCCTGCGTGATCACGCACAGCCCGGCGGACCGCTTCCGCGCTGCCTTGGCCATCCGGAACAGAAACCTGCTGCCTTCGCCGTCGCGCATCAGCAGCCAGGCTTCGTCCACCACGACCAGCTGTCGCCGCCGGCGGGCCGCCGTGGCCGGGGCGTCGATACCCGACCAGATCGAGTCGAGCGCCAGCAGCGTGCCCACCGTGCGCAGCTCGTCGGGCAGATGCCGCAGCGACCACACCACCAAGTGCCCGCGCGGGACGGTCGTGGTCGGACCGTCGAACAGGTTGGCGAAGTTCCCCACCGTCCACGGGGCGAGCCGGGCGGCGAGCTGCCCGGCGGCCGGGTCGCCGTCAGCGGCGAGCACGTCGGCCAGGTCCCGCAGCAGCGGCGCAGGCCTGGCCCAGGTGGCCGGGTCGCCGGTGATCCCGGCGCGGGCGTAGGTGGCGGTGATCGCCCGGTCCAGCGCGGCGCGCTCGCCGGGCGGCGGGGCCGCCCCGAGCATGACCGCGATCAGTGTGTGTAGGTACAGGCCGCGTCGGGTGAGGGTGTCGGCCCGGTGGTCGGCGGGCAGATCGAGCGGATTGACCCTGACGCCCGGTTGGCCGAGCTGCACGACCGTGCCGTCGACGTGCTCGGCCAGAGGCGCGTACTCGTCTTCGGGGTCGATGACGGACACAACCGTGCCCTGGTAGAGGTTGCGGAGCACCTCCAGTTTGACGAAGTACGACTTACCCGCGCCGGAGCGGGCCAGGACGACCGAGTTGTGGTTGTCCTGCGCCCACCTGTTCCAGATCACGACCCCGTTGCTGGTCGTGTTGACCCCATACAACAGCCCCTCGGGCGCAGCGACGGTGCCGGGGGCCGGGGCGGCGAGGTCCGCCGAAGCGAGGGGAAACGCCGCCGCGAGAGCGGTGGTGTCGAGGATGCGGCGCATCCGCAGCGGATCCACACCGACCGGCAGAGTGGAGATCCAGCCCTGGTGGTGCCGGAACGTGGCCGGCTGCAAATCCAGCAGCACGCTGGCGGCGGCCGCCTTCACGCCCGCGGTGACGGTGCGCAGCTCCTCGAGGGTACGGGCGTGGATGGTGACGTAGATGCCGGTGTCGAAGAGCCGCGCCGCGCCGCGCGCGACCCGATCGGCGAGGTCGGCAGCGTCGGCCGCGGCCGCCTCGACCATCGGATCGCCCAAGCGTCCCTGGTCGGCGTCGAGGCGGCGCGAGGATTCGAGGCGGGCGCGTTGGCGCTTGAGCATCGGCGCGGCCAGTTGCGGCGCCACCGGGTCCAGATGCACCGAGACGTCGACCCGTGCCGGGTAGGACAGCAGCGGGTCCAACCAGGCGGGGCCGACCTCGGCCGGATACCCGCACACCACGTAGGTCGCCGCGTATCCGTCGCCGACCTGCACGTGCCACGGCGTGACCGACAACGCGGCGGGGGAGGGCATCTCCTCGCCAGCCGCGACACTGATCTTCGACCTTTTCCACAGGTTCACGATGTGCTCCGCAGGGTGATCGGGGCGCCGGGCACCGCACGCGGGCCCGGCACCGGCGGGGAGAACGGATCGACCGCACCGGCCAGCGCGGAGGCGACAGCCGGCCCGTCCAAAGGGGCGGCTTCGACACCGAGCCCGGACAGCGCGCGCACGCCGGCGTCAGCCCCAAGCTCTCCGGTGACGATGACGACCTGGCGGCGCAGCGGATCGCGCTGGCTGTCGAGGTCGAGCAGGAATTCGGCGTAGTCGTCGGCGGCGGCCTGCAACGCCGGGTGCGGCAGGCGCGGCGCGTGGTCGACGACCGCTTGCGCGTAGACGGTCAGATCGTGCCGCTGCGCCGCCACGACGATCTGCGCCGGCCCGGTCAGACTGTTGAGGAACCGCCCGAACCCCTCCAACAGCGCGCCCTGCTCGCCCCCGGTGCGCAGGTGAATGTTCGTGGTGCCGCAGGCGATCAGGACCTTGCCGCTGCCCTCACTGGTCAGCACTCCGGTCGGGCTGACCGCCGTGACCGGAGAACGCAGCGGCGCCGGAAGGCTCGGGTTGCCGGCCACGACCGCGACCGCGCTGACCCGAGCTGAACCCGGGGCGAGAGTGAGCGGCCTGCTGCTCAGCGCGAACCCGTGCCGCAGCCACACGTCCAGCGGCAGACCGTCACGGCGGCCGAGCGCCACCACGACCGCCACGGCGAACACGAGCGCCCCGGCAACGATCCACACCACCTGCGGAAGTAGATGCCCGAACGTGTCGTAGACCCCGAGGCCGACAACGCCGGCACCGCCGATGATGCCCAGTTGCCGGAACGTCAACCCGAACGCGATGCGGTCAGGCTCGTTGACGTTGGCCGGGACGACGGCACGCGGCGCACTGTCCTCAATCGTCATCGCCCACCTCGCAAGGCGGCACGCCCAAGCCCACCGCCCGGTAGACGGCGGGTGATGCCCTGGATGACCACTGCCCGCAGCATGATCCCGCCGACGTTCGGCGACCCCTTGCCCGCCGCGTAGCGGCCCACCATCGCGGGGATCCTGACCGTCATCCACAACACCACCGCGACCAGCAACAGGTTCAACACGTCCGAGCCCGGCAGGCCGATCAGGACCGGAATGCTCGCCTCCGGGTCGGTGAGCAGGTGGATGCCGGTGGAGAACGCGATGGCCTGCAGCACGGCCGTGCCGAGACAGCCCAGCAAGCCCCGCCACCACAGGTCGGCGGTGGGCTGCGTCCAGGGCAGGCAATAACAGGCCAACGCGACCGGGGCGAGCCCAGCCAGGATGACCAGCACCGCAACGCGGACGACCCAACCGGTGACCAGGGCGAACATCAGCCCGACGATCAGCAACCCGATGACCAGCGCGATGAGAGCGTTGGATGGATCGGTGAGGGCGGCAGCCACGTGGGTACGGGCCATCGTGACCGCCTGCGTGGTCGGCGCCGCAGTGCCGACCATGGCCACCGTCAACGCATTGGCGACATCGATGAGAACGGCACAGAGTGGAACCGCAACGTTCGACAGGATGAACCCGACAACGAGGCGTGGCACGAGTTCCTTGACCCCGTACCGCATCTCGACCGAACTACTGGTCATCGTCACGACGCCGGCCGTCAACAGCGCGAGGATGTAGCAGGCGTTGACAACCAGCGCGCTCTTCGCGGCGATGGTCTGCACCTGCGGCAACACGGTGACGTCCGGCGACAAGAACATCGACGACGTCAGATAGGCCAAGAGTCCGCCGAGCAAGTCTTGCAACCGCTCGGCGAGCCATTCCACCAGGCCGTTCATCATCCAGTCGACCATGACCGGTGTCCTCAGCCGCCGATGATGCCCTGCAGCACCTGCAGGATCACCGGAGAGAGAACCGCCAACGCGTAGCCGATCAAAGCGGACTTGAAGTTGCCCTTCGCCTGCTCGACCTGGGCCGGGTCACCGCCGGCGGCCATGTAGCGCAGGCCACCGATGACCAGGAACATCGTCGCGGCCAGCGCGATGATGCCCATGATCCACGCGGTGATCGAGGAGATGACCTCGTTGATCGATTTCGGAGCCGCCAGTGGCTGCGGCGCGACGGCAGCGAGATCGGACAAGACTGACAGAGTTGTGTGCATTGCGACGCTCCACAGGACTTCTGCGGGCCGCCGCGGTGGGGACCAGGGCGAAGCTTCGACTGGGCCGGTGGGGGCGCTCCTCCCTTGCTTCGGCGAGGGTTGCGGTGTCAGTACGCCGCGCCAGCCGTGCCGGACCATTGGCCTCGCCGGATGAGGGTCCCCACCGGGCGGGCATGCCGTGGATGACATGCACCGCCCAGATCTCGGCTGTCAGGCCGATCGAACTCGCCCGGCACCCGTCACGACCTGACAGGACCAGTCAGCGACTCACGTAGTCCCTTGGGACCGACGATGATCATGGAGCGGGTCGGGTGGACCCGCGGCAAGACGGTGTTCGCTGATCGGGTGCAGCAGTTGCGGCCGTTGTTCCGGCGCCCGGATCCGGCTCAGCGGACGGAGTATCTGCCGGGTGAGCTGGCGCAGTGCGATCTGTGGTTCCCGCCGGCGGACGTGTCGTTGGGCTTCGGGCAGGTCGACCGGCCGCCGGTGCTGGTGATGGTGATGGTGATGGTGTCGGGGTATCGCGGTGACTGTCGGCGGTGATGATCCCGGCCCGGCAATCGCCGGACCTGTTGGGCGGGCACTGGACGCTGATCTGCGGCTGGGGTCGGGTGCCCAAGGCTCTGGTGTGGGACAACGAGTCCGCGGTCGGGCAGTGGCGGGCCGGCAGGCCTCAGCTGGCCGAGGCGATGAACGCCTTCCGCAGGACCCTCGGCATCAAGGTGATCCAGTGCCGGCCGGCCGACCCGGAGGCTAAAGGCCTGGTCGAGCGCGCCAACGGCTACCTGGAGACCTCGTTCCTGCCCGGCCGCCGCTTCGCCTCACCCGGCGACTTCAACGCTCAACTGGCTGAGTGGTTAGAGCGGGCGAACAACCGCCGGCACCGCACGTTGGGCTGCCGACCCGTGGACCGCTGGGTCGCCGACCGGGCCGCGATGCTGTCGTTGCCGCCGGTCGCGCCGGTAGTTGGCTGGCGGCAGAGCACCCGGCTGCCCCGGGATCATTACGTCCGGTTGGACAGCAATGACTACTCGGTGCACCCGACGGTGGCGGGCCGACGGGTGGACATCGTCGCCGATGCCGAGCGGGTACAGGTGTTCTGCGAGGATCGCCTCGTCGTCCGGCATGACCGGTGCCGGGCCAAGCATCAGAGCATCACCGATCCCGCTCACCGCCGGGCCGCCGCCGATCTGCGAACAGCAGCCCGGCAGGCACCAGCGGCGGCAGTCACGACCGAGGTGGAGCACCGTCGGCTGGCCGATTACGACCGCATGGTTCGGCCTGGATGAGGTGGCCGCCTGATGGCCACCATGACCTTCAGCGACCGCTTCCCAGCCGCTGAAACCTACTAACCAAGATCGCCGGAAACACCCTTAGCGAGACTGGCCCATGTCGGCAATCCGACCTCGAGCGGCGTTCCTGTGCCCCGTGCTCGATGCTCCTTCAGTGGCTCGATTGAGCGCTGGAGGAAGGGACTTACGGCTGCCGGTTGGACGATCGCGCCGGCGCGTCGGCCTCGGCCTGTTCACCTGTGACGGCTCGACCTGTGAGAGTCGACCCTGTGAGAAGGGAGGGCCTTTCGCCCGATTGGGCGTTGCTGGGCGGTACCAACGTCATTAGGTTGCGTGGGTGGCGTCACCGCTGGCCTCTGTATTGATAGCCGCACGTGATTGGGGTGGGTCGTGGCGGACGGGGCGATCATTCCCTCTCGAGACGACGACATGGTGCGATCGGTCGGCCGCAGGCTCATCGATCTAGGGCTTGGCCAGGGCGGCTCGCTGCTTGTCCCTGGTAGACGGGCTTGGGCCCAGGGGGCCGCGCGGGAGTTGTTTATTGCGTACAACGAGCGCCCGGACGAGGGCTCCGATGCGTTCCTGGTGAAGTTGCAACGGCAGCTTGACGACGCCTCCGACGAGGTCAAGCTGCTGGTTGCGGAGTTGTTGACTCTGCAGGCGCTTCCGCTGAGCAACCTCACCCCGGCAACCAAGCGCAGACGTGTTGAGGCTGTATTGGCCTGGATGCGTACGCCTGTGAGCATCCCTGAGCCGATCCTGGCCGCCTTCCAACAGAAGACTTGGAACGGGGGAACCGGCGCCCACACGATGTTGTGGAAGTGGCTGGCCGACGCGGTCGAGTTCCTCCTGGCCTGGTGGGCGCTGCCTGAGCAACGGCGCACCCTTGCTTTGGGCGACCCCTGGGTGTGGCAGGAGGTTGTGTACGAGAAGAAGCTGATGCCCTCGTTGCGAGAGGCGCTGCTCTACCTCGCGTTCCCCACGCACTTCTTGCCGATCGTCAACGTCGCTCATAAGCGGGCGATCCGCGACGCGTTCGCTCCGGGCGCCGTAGTCGCGCCGACGCAAGACCTCAACAGAGACCTGTTCTACATCACCACACAGGTGCAGAAGCAGGTCGGTGAGCGGCGAGTCGACTACTACCGGCCGCCGTTCGCGAGTCAGTGGAAGCCGCCACCGCAGGGTCGGCGTGCCTGGCTCGTCCGCTCCCGGGCGAGTGAAGACGTGCTCGACCAGTGGAAGAGCAGCCAGGTCGTCTCGATGGCGGCCACCCGCATCGGCCAGGTGCCCGCGGGATCAGAGCGATCCGCTGTGCGGTCAGCCGTGGATGGTGGGTTTGGGCATTTGGACTACGCCGGGCGGCTCGTGCTCGCCACGGAGTATCACGCGTTCCTGTCGCTGATGAACGTCGAGGACATCGTGGTGACAGTGGTCGACGACGAGCTGCACCTCGGCGTGATCGATGGATCACCGGATTATGTTCTCGACGGAGACGACCTGCAGCTGGTCAGACCGGTGCAATGGGTGGCGATTGACCCGGTTCCGGTGGACACCCTCCCGGCGCCCCTTCCGGCGGAGCTGGATCAACAGGGTGTCGTCGTTGATCTGACCGGCGCGCTGGAGGCGCTCACGGCTCTGATCGAGGAGGTGGTTGAGCCTGCCGACGTCGAGGCGGATGCCAACAGTCGTGGAAGGCAAGGCCCGCAAACTGTGCCTGCGTTGCCGTCGGCTACCGGCGATCTCGCCGATCGCCTGAACCTTCCTCAGAACTGGTTGCAGAAGCTGCTCGACCTGTGGCAAGAGCGGTCCCAGGTCGTCCTCTTCGGCCCACCTGGGACGGGCAAGACGTTCGTCGCCCAGGCGGTGGCCAGGCATATCGCAGAACGGGATGCGATCCGTCTGGTCCAGTTCCACCCCTCGTACGCCTACGAGGACTTCTTCGAAGGCTTCCGGCCCGTTGAGGGCGCTGACGGCTCGGCGGTGGGCTTCGCCAAGGTTCCCGGACCGCTTCGGGAGATCGCCGCTGCAGCCAAGGAGAATCCGAGCAAGCCACACGTCTTGGTCATCGACGAGATCAACCGCGCCAACCTCGCGAAGGTCTTCGGAGAGCTGTACTTCCTTCTGGAGTATCGGCAGGCCACCGTTCGCCTTCAGTACTCGCCGGCGGAGGCGTTCAACCTGCCGCCAAACGTCTTGCTCATCGGCACGATGAACACCGCCGACCGTTCGATTGCGCTGGTCGATGCCGCCATCCGTCGCCGCTTCGCATTTGTCGAGTTGCACCCGGACGAGGAACCGGTCTCGTCGGTGCTGCACGAGTGGCTGAAGAAGCAGGGCAAGGCCGATGACGAACGTCCCGCCCTGCTCGGTGCCCTCAACGCGGCGATCGGGACCGCCGACCACGACTTCAAGATCGGCCCTTCCTACTTTATGCGCGCCAGCGCCGAACACGTCGACGGCCTGACACGGATTTGGGACCACGACCTCCTGCCGCTACTCGAGGAGCACTATGCGGGACGCCTATCACGCGCAGCGGTCCGCAGCCGGTTCGGGCTGCCAGCGATCCGCACGGCTATCGCCACACAAGGCGCTCCTAATGGGCGGGTAGGCGACGACACCGACGCTGCGCGCGTGACTGTGCCAGTCCAGAATGCCGACTTCGACGGAAGGCTGGCGTGAACACCAGCACCACACCGGGTTCCATCGTTCTCACCGAGGTCGGATCCAAGGCGGTCGTGCTGACACTGGACGACCACCAGGTCGCCGCCCTGCGCGCCGCGGACCTCGTTACCGTGAGCCCTGCCGTCGGCGGCCAATGGAAGATCAAGGCTGGCCGAAAGGTCGGGGCAATCCGTGTCGGCAATCTCGAGGTCGAAGTGACGCCGAAGGTCGGCCTTGCCAACATGCTCTTTTTCCTCGGCTACGCGACCAATCCCGGATTTCGCCCGGAAGACGTCGCCGGCGTCCCCACCGCCGGACTGTGGCCCGCCCTGGCTACATCACTGATCCGCTACACCCGTCGCGCACTCGCCTCCGGTCCGCTGCACGGGTACGCCACCGTCGATGACACCCTGCCGCTCGTACGCGGACGAATCCGGTTCGGCGACCACGCGGCCGCGCGCCCCGGCGTGCCGCTACCGGTCGAGGTGCGGTACGACGACTACAGCAATGACGTCCCGGAGAACCGTCTCCTGCGCACCGCCGTACAACGCATGCTGACCGTGCCGCGCCTGCGCGACGCCGATCAGGCTGATCTGACCGAGCTGGATGCCCGCCTGGCCGGGGTGCGCGTGCTGCCGCAAGGAGCTCCGCTGCCCGTGTGGCGCCCGAGCCGGCTCAACGCCCGATACGCCCCGGCGCTGCGCCTCAGCGAGCTGATCGTCCAGCACTGCTCTGCCGACCCCGGCGATGGCCGCTATGCCATCGCGGCCTTCGTCGTGAACATGGAGAAGGTCTTCGAAGCGTTCATCGGCGTGGCCCTACGTGAGGCGCTGTCTACTTACGGTGGCCACACCGAGGCGCCTGGCAGATGGACGCTCGACATAGGGCAGAGCATCCGGATCGAACCCGATGTCCTGCACATCATCGACGGACGACCGGTAGCCGTCTTCGATGCCAAGTACAAGATCGAGCCAGGGGCAGGGAAGCCGACCAACCCCGACGTCTACCAGATGCTCGCGTACTGCACTGCGCTGAACCTGCGTTGCGGTTGGATTCTTTACGCTCAAGGCACAGAATCGGCCACCACATGGCGTGCCCGTAACACCAACACCAACATCGGCTACCGACCACTCGACCTGCGCCAACCGCCAGAGCAACTCCTGAAAGACGTTCGCCATCTCGCCGACCGCGCCATGCGCGAGGCTGCTGTCCCCGAATAATCTGGGTGGTGGACGGGCCAGTCGTGATGTTCGATTCGGCATGGCCCGGAGCGGAGTTGGAGCCTGACAACCACCTCGTGATCGATCTACGCCCGAGCGAATACCGGGTCCGGGCGACGTACCGCGCCGATGGTGACAACTGGATGATCCTCGTTCAGCTTCAACCCGTGCCATGAACTCGCAGCCGGAGGCAGACCAGGCTTGATCACCACACCCGGACCTAGCCGCGATCCGGGCGCTCGCCACGGTGCTACGGGGGATCAGGTCCAGCCGGCCGGATTAGTCGGCTTGGTCGCGAGAGCGGCCTCCGGAGCATCTGCATTGATTGCGCCGAAAGTAGATCCTCATCCGTCGCGCTGCTACCTATGTACGCGGCCTGTTGCCGACCGGTTGGTGCTCTCAGGCGGCTATGGCGCCTTCGCAGCGGCTGGCCGAAGAGCTCGGACCGGACAGGTCCCCCCGCATGACCGCGGCGGCTACGACCCGTTCGGCGCGGCGGCGGCGCATCCGCAGGGCTGGTCCGGTCACGCCCTTTTCGGCAGCCAGCTGCTCGATCAGCGCGTCGCCGAGCCGGGTGGCGCTGATCAGTTCAGCGGTTTCGGCCGTGATCAGGCCGGCGGCGGCTGCCCGGCCGAGCAGTAGGTCCGGATGTCCGTAAGGCATCCTTGGTGAGCGCGACCCGGTGGGCAGGTCCAGTGGCAGTTCCTCGCCGTCGTGGGTCTTGACGACCGCGGTGCCGGCGCGCCAGGCCGCCCAGCACAGCCGCAGCCACAGTCGGGGCGGGGCGAGATCCGCGCTGCGCAACGATTGCAGGAATCCGGCCAGGACTTCGGAGTCCACGTCGTCGGCGTGACGCGCGTAGCCGCGGCTGATTTTCGCGGCGAGGTGCGTCAAGGCGGGCAACGCCACGCCGATCGCGCCGACGACCCAGGCCGGTCCCCATTCGCGGGCGTGGTGGGCCAGCTGCCGCCACAACTCGTCGGTGGTGTCGCTGTCGTAGCGCTCGAACATGAGTAGCTTGCGGAGCTCGTCCAGCGGCATCGTGGTGTCTGGCAGGCCCGGCACCGGCCGGGCGTCGAACACCAGTGGTGCGGGTTCGCAGGTCAGCAGTGCGAAGGCCTTCTCGGCGGTGGTCAGAGCCGTGTTGGCGGTCCTCGTGCGGGTGGTCGTTGCCATGGTGATGTCTCCCTTGCCGGGAGCGCTTCGCCTCGTGCGAAGGCTCCGAGGCCTCCGATTGGGACAGCCCGGCCTGACAGCACGAGCGTTTGTCAGACCCGGATAGGTCGTGACCGGCCATGTCAGGTTCGCCACTGCGCTCACCGCCGCCGATTCGTTGACGTGGCTGTCAGACCGGCCCGAATGACTGGTGCTGTCAGGTCATGGGCGGGTTCGATCGGCCTGTCAGCGGCGCACTGGGAATCGTCAGTACGCCCGCCGGTCCCGGGGGCCACCGTGCCCATGACCGACAGAAACCATCACCGCGCGCCGGTTCCCGTGGGGGACGTGGTGCCCGGAGACCCGCCCGTGCCGATCACTGTCTGGCCAGTCCCCGCCCCACACGAAGGCGAGGCCATGTCCAACGCGATGGGCATGCGATTGGTCCACAACCTCACCCACCCGTCCGACCTCATCATCGACCTGGCCGAAGGACCGCAGTTGGCGTGCGCGATCATCGCGGCACACCGCCGTAGTCATCTGCAGGCGGCGCGCCCAGTCGGGTGGGGCCGCGAGTCGGCGACGCTGATCGTCACTGGCTGGCCGATTGCCGACACCTCTCCGGTCGACTTCTTCCTCCGCTGCCGCGCCCATCTCGTGCCGGGCGGCTGCGTGGCGGTGGTGCTGGCGCACCGCGACGTCGCCCTGCCGGTCGACGTCGTCATCGCCGCGAAGCGGGCCGGGCTGGCGTATCTGCAGCACATCGTGGCGGCCGACCGGCTGCCTCGACGCGGCGAGCAGGTGCAGCTGGCGATCCACACCGACGTGCTGATCCTGACCCGCAGCGCGATACAGGGCGGGGCCACCGATGGGTGAGATCCTGCCGATTACCTCGGTGTGGCTGACCTGCCAGATACCTGCCCGTGACCAGCGGCGCGGCCGCTACGTCCGGCAGACCTCCAGCCATCCGGCCAAAATGCTGCCTCACCTGGCCGCGCACGCGATCAGCGCATACACCGTGCCGGGCGAGGTGGTGTTCGACCCGATGTGCGGGTGCGGCACCACGTTGGTGGAGGCCATGCACCTCGGCCGGCAGGGTATCGGGATCGACATCGAGCCCCGCTACACCGCACTCGCCGAGGCCAACGTCGCTCTCGCCGCGTCGCAAGGCGCCGCCGGCACGGCCACGGTGTTCACCGGGGACGCTACCGATTTGCTCGACCTGGTGCCCGCGTCGGCGGTCGGCCGGGTGAGCCTTGTGCTTACCTCGCCGCCGTACGGGCGCGGGACGCATGGCCTCGTCCAGACAACCAGAGGCGGGGTACGCAAGCGGGACCACCTGTATGGGGACCGGGAGCGTGGCAACCTCGCCTACGCGGGGTGGTCCCGCCTGCTCGACGGGTTCGCCTCCATCCTGTCCGCCAGCTACCAGATGCTGCGTCCCGGCGGAACCGTGGTGATCACCTCCCGGCCGGTACGCCGCCAACGCGATGACCTGATCGACCTGCCCGGCGAGCTGGTCGCCGCCGCACGGTCAGCCGGGCTGGTCCCGGTGGAACGGACGGCGGCGATGCTCGCCGCCGTCCGCGACGGGCAGGTCGTGCACCGGGCCAGCATGTTCGGAATGATGGCGGTCCGCCGCAGCCGCGACGACGGCATCCCCGTGCACCTGGTGGCGCACGAAGACGTGCTGGTCCTCCGCCGCCCTTGAGAGCCTTGCCGGGGTCAGGAGTATCGGCCAGGTAAGGCCGACGCCGAGGGCTTGACCAAGCCGCTGACGAGATCGGCCAGGCGGGCGGCAGTCCCGGCGAGTCCCACTATGGCCAGTGTGGATTGCCGGGCTGTCAGGTTCTGCCAGGAGGCCGAACCTGACAGCCCCGCCGACGGCGCTCCCGGACGGGCTAGCTTGAGGGCTCTCCTTACCTTCTGTGCCTCTGATCTGACGCCTCGCGCGACGGCATCGCGCCCACCAACCATGGTCGGCCGCCGCCGCCAGCCTCGGATCCGGCACGTACCAACCCACACTCTTCGCCCAAGCGCGACCAGTGCGCGGCTTCACCATCCGTTCAGGCGGCCACCAACCGGTGGCCGCCTTCTCGCTGTCCTACGGAGGACAACATGCGTCGTCCCACCCAGCACCTGACACACGGTGAGGTCCCAGACGACCTCCGTCAACCCGCCCCGCCCGACCTTCTGCGCAGCACGTTCGCGGCCAACACACCGAAGTACACCCGGCCCACCACATGGCCGTCGTTCGGGTGGTTGCGTGCGCCGGTCTGGTCACGGACGTGCCCTCGGCTGCTGCCGGCGGCGCAGCGATGACCGGCGGAAGCCCGGCCGATCAGGCCCGTGCTCTGCATGCCGAAACGACGGCTGCGCCCCACTCTGACGGGAGATCAACGTGTCATTCCCCGAAAACAAACTGACGGTCCGATCAACGGCCGACCTGGCTGCCGCGGTGCCGTACCTCATCGGCTTCCATCCCAGCGACGGCAGCATCGTCGTGATCGCCTGCCGAGACCGGCGGATCGTGTTCGCCGCCCGAGGCGACCTGCCGGCCCCCGGATCCCCCGCACATCACCTGCGCGACCTCACCGCTCACCTGGTCCCGGTCGTGCAGCGCCAGCAGCCGATCACCGACCTCGTGATCGTCGGCTACGGCACCCAGAGACACATCGACTCGGCACTGCAGGTCGTCGGCGATGCGTTCACCACCACCGGCCTGGCCGTGCGGGAACTGCTGCGGGTCACCGAAAGCCGCATCTTCAGCCTCACCTGCGACGATCCCGGCTGCTGCCCACCACAGGGAACCCCCGTCGACCCCACCACCTCACTCGTCGCCGTACACGCGACCGTCGCCGGGCTCGTCGCGAGGCCGGACCGGGCGGCAGTGGCCAGCCGCTTCACCACCGTCGACAGCACCGGCGAGGGCATCCGACACGCCACGACCGAGGCGACCGCCCGCATGGCGGCCTTGAAGGCTAGCGGCAGCGCCGCGGTGTACGAGGCCGGCGTCCACACGGTCCGCGGTGCGCTCCGCCAGCACGACGACGGCACACGTCTCACCGACCACGACGTCGCCTGGCTGACCGTGCTGCTGACACACCGGCCCGTGCGGGACCTCGCCGTCGACCTCACTCAACCGCACGACCAGCACGTCACCTTCTGGGCCGAGGTCACCCGCCGCGCCGACCAGGCGCTCGTGCCGGCGCCTGCGACCGTCCTCGCGCTCACCGCATGGCGCTGCGGTGACGGCGTCCTGGCCGTCATGGCCGCCGAGCGTGCCCTGCAGATCGACCCCGACTACCAACTCGCCGACCTGCTCCTGCAGGCCCTGCACGCCGGCCTGCCGCCCTCCGCCGTCGAACAGGCGACCACCAGCACCCACCCCAACCCATCCATCCCAAACCCGAACACCGCCTCAGATCAGGAGTAACCACCATGGATCCCATCCGCAGCATCCTGCTGTCCCTCGCCCGCACCGCTGAAGAAGCCCGACTGCGCTGGCACGCCGAACGCGCCGCACTGCGCGCCCGCGGGGAAACGCCCACCCGCACCGAGGCGTTCTCCTACGACGTCCAAGCCGACCTGTGCCTGATCACCGCGATCACCGCAGCCGACCTTCCGACGAACTTCCGCCTCTACGACACCACCCTGTCCCGAGACCCGCTCACGGCAGCCGCACAACTTCGCCAGGTCACCTCCGCCTACGACCACAGTGGCCCGATTGAGGCCGCACACGAGGCAGCGCGCCTGGCCTACAAGGCGGCGTTCGCCGAGCCGCTCACCGCGCAGGAACAGCACTACGCCGATCTGCTCGCCGACCTGCCCGCCGCGCGCCGCGACAAGATCATCGAAGTGGCAGAGGAACGCGCCCGCCACCTGCCGGCATGAGCATCGGCCCACCTGCCGGCGGCACCCCCCGCTCGCCGTCCAACCCGGGGCACAACAGCACGCCGCTCTCCCTCGCGGCTGTGGCAGACCAGACCCGGTCGGCGCCTACCAGCGCGGCTCACGACGGGGGAGTGGGCCCACGACGACGAACCTCTCACCCGGCAGAACCATCCAGGCCATCTGCCGCTGCCGCACGACCTGCTACGCGCGCAGGGCGTGCCGGGCATGGGCAGCAATCCAGGGAAGGAACCCATGAGCCTGTACACCCTCACACCTAAACCGGGGTTCGAGCGGTACACCATCCAGGTCGGCTGGAACCCCCACCGCACGTACGTCGCCACCGTCGTCGACTTCACCTGGGACCCGGTCACCGAACCCCATCACCAGCCCGACACCATCCACCTCGGCCGGATCGAGACGCTTCTCGACCCGGCCGAGGTGCTTATAGCCGTCGCACCCTACGCCGAGATACCAGCCGACCTACCCGCCAAACTCCGCGCCGACCAGGCCGCGCACCCGGTGCGCCGCTGACACCAACTTCCGGTCGGCTGACGTCACATCGCACGCCGATGCTCCAACCCACTCGCAGGCACACCACCACGAGCACTGCTGACTGAACCGACCCGATGACGCCTCCTCGGGAGGTTCGTCGTCACCGATGCCGTGAGCCAGAGCGGCACGAACCCGCAACCCGGCCCGCCCCAGAGGCGGGCCGTCGTCGTATCAGGACCCGGGACGCGCCGCCTCGAAACGATCGCGTCCCGGGTTCTCCTGCAAAGGAGGAACCCAGTGTCCCTACCACTGATCATGATCGCCACCGCCGCGGTGGCGCTCGCCCTGGGCAGGCTCACCGCCTGGCCGACAATTCACCGCCTCCGCACCCAACTCGCCGACGCCACCCGGTCGGTACTCCACGACCCGCTCACCGGCATGCTCAACCGCGCCGGCCTGCAAGCCGCGCACGCGACCTTCGCCGAAACCGCCCCCGCACAGCCCTTCATCGTCGCCCTGATCGACCTCGACGACTTCAAACGCGTCAACGACACCCACGGCCACCGCCGGGGAGACGACCTCCTCATCGACATCGGCGACCGCATCACCGACATCGCCGCCCTTCACGGAGGCACCGCCGCCCGGCTCGCCGGCGACGAATACGCCGCAATCCTGCCGGCCTGCACCGACGACCTGAACCGCATCGCCGACACCTTCACCACGATCATCGCCGAGCCCGTCGCGCTTCCCGCAGAGAGCGGCCCCGCCACGGTCACCATCACCGCCAGCGTGGGCCTGGCCCTCGTCGACACCAGCGACCCCTTCACTGAGGTGGCCCTGCACCGCGCGGACATCGCCATGTACCACGCCAAGCGAAACGGCCGGAACCGCCACGCCATCTACCAGCCGGGCATGACCATGCCGCCCGCACAGCACCGTCGCGGACCCCGCCTCCGTGACCGGCGCCAGCCGACCGGCGGGGCCACGGCATGACCGCCCCGCACGACGAGATGGCCTGCCAGACCTGCCTCTCCCCGCTGAACACCCTCGGCACGCCACCCACCCACGTACACCCAACCCACCTCGCCACCGACGGACACCAACCAGCGCCCGTCCCGGTCAGTCAGCTCGACACCGTGCGCCGAAGCTGCGACTTCTGCGGCGACCCCTACCCGATCTGGACACTGCGCGGCGGCGAGGTGACCGCCATTGCCATCGGCCCCACCGCAGGGCTCGTCCAGGACTTCGGCCACTCCTGGGCAGCATGCGCGGCCTGCCACACCCACATCGACGACGGCCGCCGCGACAAGGTCATCGACCGCGCCGTACAGGCACTCGGCCTCGCCAACCATCCCCAGGCACGACAACGAATCGAGGAGCTGCACCAGGCGTTCCTCAACGCCCGACTCCCCGGCCGAACACTCATCACGACGACCGCCTGGCCGGCCACCACCACCATCACCGCCGCAGACCTGCCCAAGGTCCGTGACCGGCTCACCCGCTTCTACCGAGGCACCGACAACCTGCCCGCCACGCTCGCAATCACCGACGCACGTCAGCAGATAGCCGCCGGTCTCGAGCGATCACACCTGTACTGGATCGACACCGACTTCACCGACCTGGCCGAGCACGCCGCAGCCCAGCTCCCCGACGTACACCTCAGCCGCGACCTCATCCCCGCGACCGACGGAATGCTCATCTGGCCCCGACCAGTCACACCTCGGCAACTCACCGCCGCGTCCTGGACCAACACCAGCCACGGCTGGCACCTCGTCCTCTACCGCACCGTCGGCGCCGGACTGCACGGCAAGCCACTGCAGCGGCTACGCGAACAGGTCGGCTGGCTCGCACCGACGAGCGCAGCCCACCTCCCCGAACAGCACCTGATACCCCGTGACCATCCGGCGGCAGCGCTGGTCGCAACCTGGCTGCTGATCGCCCAGCAAACCGCAGACGTCACCACGGCGCGAGTCGACAAAGCCGTCGCCAAGACCTACGCCCGCACCAACCGACCGCTACCCGAACTGCGCATCGTGCGCATCCGCGGCCACGGCGCCACCCCAGGCCCGGACGGGGAACCGATACCAGGTAGCCAAGAGCGCTCTCAAACCAGCCGGTTCTGGGTCTCCGGCCACTGGCGCAACCAAGCCCACGGCCCCGGCCGATCGCTGCGCCGCCCCGTCTACATCCACCCCTTCCTCAGAGGCCCCGACGACGCGCCGATCAAGCTGAGCACCACCGTACGCATGCTCAGCAGCCGCCGTCCGAGCCCGGAAGAGCAGTAGCAGCAGCGATGCCGGTGGTGGCGTCGGTCACGGAGCTGCGCCACCGCCGGCATCGAATGCAAACGTCGCAGATAGCTGAACGGCCGCCGCCTCGCGCGTACCTCTGCCTGAGGTTGCAACAATTCCTTCAGGAACGTGGGGAAGCGGGGGATCCTCGCACCCTCGGCGCGGTCTCAACGGAGGGTCAGACGTCGGCGACCGGCAGGGGCAGGACCAGAAGGTCCATGGGCGGCCCCCACGGGAGCACCGACGTCGCAACCTGTCTCCATCCGGCTCGTTCGTACATGGCTCGGGCGGGCGACCGGGGATCCGAAGCGAGGGTCGCCCAATGTTCGAGCCGGTCTGCGAGCAATCGCCGCATCAACTCCGAACCGACGCCCTCGCCCCGCCGCTCGGGATGCACGATCCACTCCATCACTGCGAACTTGTCCGCGTCGAGCACCTCGCGGGAGGGTTCCTGCTCGGCGCGGGACCACCAGGTGCCAGCGGGCATCGTCCAGCCGTATGCCGCTCCGATCAGATGCCCACCTTCATCCGCAGCAATCAGCGTGAACCCGGGCCGGGCGGCTTCCCCGGGCAGGCCCTCGCGAAATCTGGCGACCTGCTCCGGTCCTTCGTTGTAGGGGGGCTCCGCATACACGAGGGCGTACAGGCTTTCGAGAGGACCGAAGAGATGGCTGAGGGCCGGGCCAGTGTGAGCGGTGTAGCTGAGCATGACCGGATGTTACGGGCCGATCCCTGTGCGGTAGCGCCTTCGAGTTGTGCTCGTGTGGCAGTCAGAGCCGTACCCGGCTGAGCAGATCGTCGTATAGTGGCCGGCTTCGCTCGGGCTCGGGCACGGCTGCAGCGACTTGGCGGGCGACGCTACGAACTATTTCGTTGTGCTGTTCGGCCGGTAGCTCGTCCATTAGGTCGGCAGCAAGACGCAGCCCGTCCGGCACATGCCCGTTGCGGATGAGCGCCGCCGCTTGGTGTAGCTGCACTTGAGTGCGTAGTCGCGTCTGCGACGCTGGATACAGCGTGAGCGCGCGGTCCTGCGCTTGCTCTGCCTTTCGGTAGTTGCCCGCGTGTGTGTACACCCACGACTCGGTGTGTCGAAGCCGGTGCTCTGGCCAGCCCCACAAGCTCTCTGCGTCGTCGACTACCGCCGCCGGGAGCTGCTCAACCATGCTGCTGAGCTGTTCGACCGTGCTGATCGCCTCCGAGTGCCTGCCGGCCAGAGAGAGTGACTGGGCCCGTCCGGCAAGCAGGCCACACGTCGCAGCGGTGGCTTGCCCGTGCAGCAGCGGCAGTACCTCGCTCGACAGCGACACCACTTGGTCAGCAGGCCGGCCGTCGTAACAGCCGTTCACTACGTCCCAGGCTCGCACGAGCACCTGCGTGTCCGAATCACCGGACTCGTCGGCGACCCGCTGCGCGGTTTGCCACCACCGGCGAGCCACCATCACCTGGCCGGACGCGACTAGCCCGAGAGCAATGATGACCGACAGTCGGCCGGCAGCCTGTAGCAGCAGAGGCCGGCGGTCGCCGCGATCGACGGCAATCTGATGCTGTAACACGGCCATATCGCGGCCCAGCTGGTCCATTACCCGGCTCTGCGGCTGCTGATAGTAGCTTCGGCCGTATGCGTCGACGATGTCAGTCCACTCGTCGTGCTCCACGTTGACGGCGGCGCCGAGGCCGTGCCGTAGCGCTTCCAAACCGACGAGCCGGTCCACAGTGGGCGCTGCGGCGAGCGCGCCCATGGCTTGGAGAACGATGCGTCTGCGCATGTCGGTGTCACCTGACTGCTCACGTAGGTATGCCTCTACCAGTACGCCCCCGGCCGCTAAGGCCCGCTCGCACGCGTCTGCCATTGCCTGAGTAGGCCGACGTTCCCCGCGCTCTACCTGCGAGATGTGGCTGTACTGGAACCTCACGAGGACGGCGAGATCCCGTAGCGACAAGCCGGCTGCCGTGCGGTGCTGCCTGAGCATGTGCCCGAAAGATTCCACGTCGCCCCCAAGCGTTGTGTGCAGCTGTGTGTGCACACGGTGCACGCCTGCTGTAGGCCTATTTTATCGACGACGCTACATCAATAGGCAGACCCGACACGACGGAAGTAGGCGCGGTAGGCGGTGGCCAGTACGACGTGGGCCATCGAACCAACGTTCGTGGGTCATGGCTCCACTGAAAAGGCAGTGATCGCGGTGAAGGGTGGCTTGGAATGCGGCGGAGAAAATGGTTCCTCCCGGCCGACGATCGGTCGTTCAACCCAATCGGCGATGCTCCATCCGAGCACGGAATTGCCGGGTCGTTGATCCAGGTGACCGATGACGGTTCGAAGGTAAAGCGGTCGACACGCAGCTCCCGCAATCCCAGCTCTGCCGGCGGTCAGGCTGCCCGTGATCATATGGGCTTTGGTGTTTGGGTTGCAGCGGAGGGCCGTCGCGATTCGTTCATAGGTTCGTCATGGTCGGCGCAGCCTCATGGTGGCCCTCATCTGAGGAGCGGTTGCCACAATGGCTGACACGGAGGCATCGCTGGAGGCGGCGCTCGCTGCGCATGACCTGGCCGCAGATCAATTCTGGTCGTACATGGAGGACCGCAGCGTGCGGTTCCTTCCGCAGCAACTTGCGCCGATGTTCTTCTCGACGCTCGGGCGTGTGGTGACTGGTCGGGGCGATCCGGCTGGTCGGCGTGCCGCTTTGGCGGTGTTGGGTCGGATGCACCGGCGTTTCGGGCTGTATCCGTACCACGGGACCGTCATCGCGGCGGCGATGACGGACACGGTGCGGCGATTCTCGGGTACGAGCTGGGACCCGGAGCTGGCGACCTATTGGGAGCGGGGTTGTCGACGAGCGATCCGTCTGGCGGAGAGGGCGGCGGAGGCCATGGGCGATGGTCCCCACGTGACGGTCGGCGAAGTCGTGGCGTCCAACGCGGCGGCCGATGGCGTCGCAGTCTTGACCGTCCGGCCGATGCGGCGCCTTCGCTACCTACCTGGCCAGGCGATGCCGGTCTGCACACCTCGGCTGCCGGGTCAGTGGCGATGGTATTCGCCCGCCAACGCTCCTCGCCCAGACGGGACGGTGGACTTTCACATCCGGGCGCTCGCGGACGGCGCGGTTTCGCCCGTGCTGGTCGAGCGGGTGGCACCGGGGGAGCTGCTGTGGTTGGGACCGGCGTTCGATGTCGGGCTGTCGCTGGAGGCAGCCGGTGAGGCCGATCTGCTGCTGGCGGCGGGTGGCACCGGTCTTGCGCCGATGCGTGCGCTGGTGGAGCAGGTAGCTTCGGCGCCGATCAACCGGCGGGTGACCTTGGTCGTGGGCTCACGCACGCTCCTCGATCTCTACGACGCGGCGGCATTGAACGAGCTTCAGCAGGCGCATGCTGACTGGCTGACGGTGGTGTTGGCGTTCTCCGACGACCATGACGTCGAACCGGCCGCGCAGGGCGACCTGCTCAGCGTGGCCTTGTACCACCATCGCCCAGGGCAGGCGTTCTACGTCTGCGGCTCACCGCGGTTGATCGAGGTCGCCCGGGAGCGCCTGCCCGTGGCAGGGGTCGCCCCCGACAGCCTGCACCTCGCCGCCACCTTCGAGCGCGCGCTCGATTCGGCGCTGTGGGTGTCCCGCCACCGGTCAGCACGCGCCGTGGAGTCCACGTTCGGGCTGCACACGGTGGCCGAAGGCACCGGCCCCGACCGCACACCGAGGGACGCGCCATGACGCTGGTGGAAGCGGCGGTACGCCCCGCAGTCGAAGAGGACTTCCCGGCGCTGTCGACGGTCTTGGCGGACGCGTTTGTCGCCCGGCCCATAGGAGCCTGGCTGGTCCCGGACGTGGCCCAGCGGCCGGCCCTCTTGCACCGCTATGCGCATCTCGTGCTGACGCACGGGTTCGAGCACGGCCAAATCGACACCACCGACGACCTGACCGCTGTGACGGTCTGGTACAGGCGGCTGGAACCAGCCCCGCCGGCTGCGACGTGGATGTACGACCTGGACCGGTTCCTCGGGCCACACGCTCCCCGGTTCGCCCTGCTGCACGCCTACGTCGACGCGGTGCTGCCCCACACACCACACCACCACCTCGCACATGTCGCGGCCCGCCCCGGGCGGGGCGGTGCCGCGAGAGCGTTGCTGGTCAGCCACCACCTGAGGCTGGATGCGGAGGGGTTGCCGGCGTACACGGAGATCAGCAGCACCCGTCCTCGAGAGGATCTGTTCGCCTGGCTCGGTTACGAGCCACGTTCACCGATCCTGCTGGAGCCGGGCGGCCCGGCGCTGTGGCGGATGTGGCGGCCCCACCCAGGCGAGCGGCTAACCGGCGGACTACCGCGCCGGGTGCGCCTGCATCGCTCCGCGACGCCGTTTCGCGGTCGGGCGGCAGCGGCGGCAGCACCTCGTTCTCCCTGACCGCCCGGTCGAACACCAGTTGTTGATCACCTGCCGGTGCTGACCTCCCGGCAGTCCGCCCTTGCACCCCTGATCGATGGAGGCACCCCTCATGCTGTCTGCTCTCGCCCGATCCCTCTCCATCTCCCCACCAAGGCGGCTGAACGCCGGGCGGTGGTTGGCCCGGTTGCCCGCCGCGCCTAGCGCCGCCGTAGGCGTGGGAGATGTGGGGTCGACGGAGTACGCGTGGGGGTACGCGGTTCGACGGCAGTGGCCGGACGGCGCTCACGACCTGTTCGGGTTCACACCTCGGGCCGACCTCGCGCAACGGCGGCTCGACCGGGACCGGGACTACTGGCGTAGCGGGCCGATCAGGCCGACAGCGGTGTACCTCGTCGCCGCCAACGCCGCCGACGTGAACCGTCATCCGGTGAACGGCTGCCGCCACGCTGGCTGCCCGGACTCCACGCAGCGGGGGCAGCGATGAAGTCGAGGCACATGCAGGTGGCCCTCGCACGGCGGACGCTGACTCCGTTCGGGTTGTGGGTCTTCGGCGCGGCGGCGTCGGCGCCCATGGTGGTGCTCGCCGGAGGCATCGTGGCCACCTATGCGACCACGAGGGCGACGGCCCTGCCGCTGACCTTCGTGCTGGTGGCAGGCACGGTCGCGGTGCTTGCGGTCGGGTACACCGCGATGGCTCGCCAACTCGGCCATCCGGCGGCCTACTACGGCATCCTCGCCAACGGACTCGGCCGTGGCTGGGGTGTCGCCGCCGGCCTGGTCGCCCTCGTGGCGTACAACGCCATCCAGACCAGCCTGTTCGGGCTGTTCGGGGCGACGATGGCCGCGCAGTTGGGCGGCGCGTGGTGGGTGTGGGCGGGCATCGCCCTGGCCGTGGTCGGGGTGTTGGGGGTGCGGGCCATCGTGCTGTCTACCCGGGTGCTGGCCGCCGTTTTGACGGTGTCGCTGCTGATTGTCGCGGCCTTCGTGCTGGCCAGTGTCGGACAGCCTGCGGTCGGTGGGCTGTCCTGGGAGGGCTTCGATGCCTCGGGACTGGCGGTCAGTGGCATCGGAGGTGCGGTCGCGTTCTGCGTGGCCGCGTTCATGGGAGTTGACGCCCCGGGGTCGTTCGTCGAAGAGGCCATCGACCGCCGGTCGGTCGGCCGGGCCACCATCGGGGGAGTGGTCGTCCTGGGCGGGGTCTATGCGCTCGCCGCGTGGGCGATGGGCGTGGCGGTCGGCCCCGGCGCCGTTGCCGAGGCGGCTGCCGACCCTGCAGCCGGGCTGCCATTCGCGGTGTTGGAGCGTCTCGGCGGCTGGTGGGTACCCCTCGCGGAGCTGGTCCTGATCTTCGCGATCGTCACCTCGATGCTGGCCTTCCACAGCGTTGTCGCCCGGTACGTGTTCGCGATGGCCCGCGAAGGTGTCCTGCCCGCCGGCCTGGCGCAGACCGGCAGCGCGATGAGGGTCAGCGCGCCGCGCGGCGGGTCGCTGACGCAGACCGGCACTGCCACCGTGGTGGTGGGCGCGTTCGCGCTGACCGGCGCTGACCCGATCGCGGTGATGTTCACCTGGCTGTCGACGCTGGGAGCGATGGGCCTGCTGTGCCTGATGCTGGCCGCCTCGGTGGCCGCGATGACGGCACCGGCCAGCGTGCGCGGCCCGCAGGCCGGTGCGTGGGAGTGGCGGCTCGCCCCCGCCTTGGGCGTGCTCGGCGGCTCGGTGGTGCTGGCCCTGATGGTGGGCAACGTCGGTTCCCTGCTCGGTGCCACCCCCGGGTCGATGTATCCGTTCTTCCTGCCCGCGATCCTCGCCGCCACTGCCGTCGTGGGCGGGGTGTGGGCCGGACACCTACGGCAGGCCCGCCCGGAGGTCTACGCCGGCATCGGCCGCGGCAGCCCGAAAACACACGCCGTCCCCGACGCCATCAACATCTCGATCTGAAGAGGGCGACGATGATGACCCACGCTGCGGTACCGCCTCCTGGCAGGCACTACGACGTCGATCCCGTCAACTCGGACTGGCGGCCGGACCTCTCATCGGCAGCACCGCCCGCCGGCCCGCCGGGGCCTGCGGCCCAGGTGCCGCCGCCGGGTTACCGGGAGGCCCGTGTGCCTCCCGTCTACCCGCGACCGCCTGAGGCCAAGGTCCCGCCACCACCACCGCTTCTGCCCGCGCCCTCGTCGGCGTTCGAGCAGGTGCCGGCCTGCGATGGGGTGCCGCCGGAGGTCCGTCGCTGGGCTGACCTTCGCAAGCAGGTCGCGTACCGGTGCAAGCGGATCAACACCGGCCACATGGTGGAGGCGGATCAGCGTTTCGGGCAACGCCACGCGATCGGCCCGCACGGGGTGGTGTTGTTCTTCGTCTCTGACGTCCCCGCCGAGCCGCACGGCTACCAGCTGCATACCGCCTACCGGCTGTGGCTGGCCTCCCCAGAAGCCGACGACCTTCCTCGGCTGCTCGCCGACCTCGCCGAGGTGGCCAGCGAGAACATCGCGCGCGCGGCCTCCACGCGGCGCCGCTGGCATCCCCTTGGGCCGGACGGCTCGATGGTCAACGGCGGGGACATGAGCCTGCCCAATGGGTCCACCTACGTCGGCGTGGGCGTCAGCACCCTCGACTCCGACCAGGGCCACTGGTACCAGCTCGCCCACACGCTGCGAGACCTGCCAGCCACCGGTCGCCGCCTGTCCGTCTTCGACCTCAAAGGCCAGTGCTACGTGCTGCTGACCGACGGCACTGCTATGCACATCGACCGGGACCCGCACGCACGCCTCGGCGTGGACGGCATCCGCTGCAACCGGACCCTCGACCCCGACCGGGTCACCTACTTCAACCGGCACGAGAACCTGACCGAGGACTGCGACGATGCCACCCGGCATATGTGGCGGCAGCTGGGCGCGCTGAACCACACCCTCACCACCCACCTGCACTCCGGGCGGCCGGTGTGACCCACACCCTGAACCTTGCCGACGCCGCGAACCTCGGCCGTGCCCCGATCGACGTCGCAGCTGCCCTCGACCACCTCGTCCGCGAGGCCGACGCCGCCGCGGCCACGAGCATCGGGTTTCCCGGCGCCGTGGACCTCGACCACAGCGAAGTCCTGGCGCGCCTCGGCAACCGCCTGTGGAACAACATCGGCGACCCGGCCGACACGGGTGGAACCGCACACACACGAGTGCTGGAGCGGGCCGTCATCACCTGGCTCGCCGACATCCTCGCCATGCCAGCCGACGACCGTTGGGGCTACGTGACCACCGGCGGCACGGAAGGCAACCTGTCCGCCCTCCACGCCGCCTACCGAACCCACCCCACAGCCCGGATCTACCACTCGAGCGCCGCGCACTACTCCATTCCCAAGACCGTCGGACTGCTCGGCGCGCGGGGAGTTGTCATCGACGCCCGCACGGACGGGGAGATGGACTACGCGCATCTCTCCGCGCAGCTCCGCACCCGGCGCCGCTGGCCCGCCATCGTCGTGGCCACCGCCGGCACCACCATGACCGAGGCGGTCGACGACACCGCCCGCATCCGCGCCGTCCTGTACGAACACCACAGTGGCGGACACCTGCACGTCGACGCAGCCCTGTCCGGCGTCCCCCTCGCCCTCGACGGGCGGCTGCGCCTCGACGACGCCAGCGGCATCGGCAGCATCGCCATCAGCGGCCACAAGTTCCTCGGCGTGCCGACACCGTGCGGAGTCGTCCTCATCCGCGACCACCTGCGCACCCACCACCGCCCCGTCCCCTACACCGCCACCGTCGACACCACCATCACCGGCTCGCGATGCGGCCTGGCCGCCGCGCTGCTGTGGCACGCCATCGCCACCCACGGCCGGGAAGGACACCGCTGGCGGACCACCCACGCCCGCCGACTCGCGGCCTACACCGTCGAGCAGCTCACCGCCGTCGGCTGGCCCGCCTGGCGACACCCTCACGCCTTCACCGTCGTCCTGCCCACCCCACCCGAGCAGGTACGCAAGAAGTGGCTGCTCGCCACCGACGGCGACACCAGCCACCTCATCTGCATGCCCGGCATCACCCACGGCCAGATCGACGCCTTCGTCGCCGACCTCACCGCCGCCGCACCGCCACGGTCGATCCCGCGGCCCCGGCCCGCGACCGCAGCACCGGTCAGCACCTCAGCGCGCTGACGATCCTGCCTGAGCTCCCCCTACCGACCAACGGAGGCAATCACCATGAGCACCGGCTACGTCTTCCACCCCGAATACCTCTGGCACGACACCGGCACCAGCGCCGGCCTGCTGCCCGCCCACCCAACCGCCGGCATCCAACCCGCCGTGCACATCGAGAACCCCGAAGCTAAACGGCGCGCCCACGAACTCATCCACGCCGCCGGGCTCCTCGCTGAGCTGGTGGTCATCGAGCCCCGGCGTGCCACCGTGCCGGAACTCCTGCGCGTGCACACCGGCGAGCATCTTCAGCACATCAAGGCCCAGAGCGAACTGCGCGGGGGAGGGGACGCCGGGGACGGCTTCTCCCCGGTCGGTCACGGCAGCTACGACATCGCCCGTCTCGCGGCCGGCGGCCTGATCGAACTCGTCACCGCCGTCGCCCAGGGCGACATCACCAACGGGTACGCGCTGACCCGCCCGCCCGGACACCACGCCACCGCCGACTCCGGGATGGGCTTCTGCCTGTTCAACTCCATCGCCATCGCGGCACGCCACGCCCAGGCCGAACTCGGCCTTGCGCGGATCGCGGTCGTGGATTGGGACGCCCACCACGGCAACGGCACTCAGTCGATCTTCTACACCGACCCGACCGTGCTCACCATCTCCCTGCACCAAGCCGGCTGCTTCCCACCCGACTCCGGCTGGACCCACGAGAACGGCGCTGGCGACGGCCTTGGCTACGCCCTCAACGTCCCACTACCGCCCGGCAGCGGCCACGCCGCCTACCTTCACGCGATGACCGAGGTCGTCCTGCCCGCACTGGACCGCTTCGCGCCGGACCTGATCCTGCTCGCGAACGGCTTCGACGCGGGCGTGTTCGACCCCATGGCGAGACAGATGCTCACCTCCGCCTCGTACCGCGAGATGACCCGGCTGCTCACCGACGCGGCCAACCGGCTCTGCCACGGGCGGCTCGTCGCCGCTCACGAAGGCGGATACAGCCCCTTCTACACCCCCTACTGCGTCCTGGCGTTCCTCGAACAACTCGCAGGCACCACCACCCACGTCACCGACCCACTCGCCGCCGTCGTCGCCAGCTACGCCGCCGAGCCGCTCACACCTCAGCAGCAGGCAGTGATCAACGAGGCCGCCCAACTTGCGACCGGGATCCGCACCGCTGCCTCTCCGGCCACTCGCTGACCGGAACGCCTTGCCTAACCGGCGTTGCTGCCCGAGCCGTATCCGCATCCACACCGGAGGACTGAGATGGTGCGGAGCGATTACCGCCCACCTGGCCCAACTTGTTGGCACCTATGGCACGGTCAGCGCGGTCACCCAGGACACCAGCTACCTCAACCGACGCCCGTCACCGACGCCCTTAGAAGCTGATGGGGGGTAGTGCCGCATGCCCGCTCACCGTGTCCAAACCTTGAGCGGCCCAGGTGATGACCTGCTTCTGCGGTGGGTCCTCGCCTGCCTCGGACGGACGTCGCTGACCTACTCGACCCGATGCCTGCTCGACCTCATCGCCCAATGAGTTTTCGTGACATTTCAGTGATCAGGAGGTACTGCGGGCACGTTCGGTCGGCGGTGCACGGCGTCGCGTTCGCGGACCAGTAAGCCGGACTATCGTCCGGCGGCTCGCCGTGCCGCGGTGGCGCAGCTCGGCGGTGTCGCCGAGCTGTCCCGCTAGGCGCTGGGATCAGTTGATCTAGGAACCTCTGGCGATGGTGGGTTGAGCTTGGGGTTCCGAACTAGAAAATCGGGCGATACGGCAACTTCCGCCTAAGCGGAGTGCCTAGTGATGCTCGAAGTTGATGAATCTATGCTGTTGAGCAACTGCTGCGCCCGGTCTTCGGACCGGGCGAGGATCGCAACCTCTTCAGCGCCGGCTCCCCGGCGGCCCGAGTCACCGCTGCGCCCGGTCTTCGGACCGGGCGAGGATCGCAACCTCATCGCCCTGCCGCTGGCCGCCGCCTTCTGGGCTGGCTGCGCCCGGTCTTCGGACCGGGCGAGGATCGCAACTTGGGCGGGCCAGCCGGACCGCCAGATCACCCCGGCGCTGCGCCCGGTCTTCGGACCGGGCGAGGATCGCAACCTCTACTACGACCCGGACAAGCGGGCGCGGGAACGGTGCTGCGCCCGGTCTTCGGACCGGGCGAGGATCGCAACTCGGTGTGGCAGGACGGCTCAGTGATCCGTGTCGGGTAGCTGCGCCCGGTCTTCGGACCGGGCGAGGATCGCAACCGTTGTCGTCGGGCCGCCGACTGCCCCGCCGGCGGCCGCTGCGCCCGGTCTTCGGACCGGGCGAGGATCGCAACACCGGCAAATGTGGGGCGTTGTCGATAGCTCCCGGTTGCTGCGCCCGGTCTTCGGACCGGGCGAGGATCGCAACGCCGGTGCGGTCGGTGACACCATCACCATCCGCAAGCGCTGCGCCCGGTCTTCGGACCGGGCGAGGATCGCAACTGGAGGTCGACCAGCTGGAGATCGGCCGGCGTGGGGGGCTGCGCCCGGTCTTCGGACCGGGCGAGGATCGCAACTTCTTGCCGCCATTGGGCGGCGGCGTGCCTGTGTCGCTGCGCCCGGTCTTCGGACCGGGCGAGGATCGCAACAGGTAGTCGGCCAGATCGAAGCGCACGGCGTAGCCCCGCTGCGCCCGGTCTTCGGACCGGGCGAGGATCGCAACCTCGTCTCCGGCGGCAAGATCTACGAAGGGCGCGGGCTGCGCCCGGTCTTCGGACCGGGCGAGGATCGCAACAGATGCAAGATCAACGCGAGGTAGTCAGCGCCGCCGTGCTGCGCCCGGTCTTCGGACCGGGCGAGGATCGCAACGCGTGCCGCACCCACCAGTCCATGATGACGGTCATACGCTGCGCCCGGTCTTCGGACCGGGCGAGGATCGCAACCTCGACCAGCTGGAGCAGACCGACGGCGGCCACCTCGCTGCGCCCGGTCTTCGGACCGGGCGAGGATCGCAACTCGACGCCGACCTTGATAACCGACTGGAGCTTGCCGGGGCTGCGCCCGGTCTTCGGACCGGGCGAGGATCGCAACCTCGCGCACCCGCGTGTCGTCCCAGTCCGGGTGCAGCGCTGCGCCCGGTCTTCGGACCGGGCGAGGATCGCAACGATCAGTGGTCCAACAGCGGCGGCAAGGGCTTCGAGGCTGCGCCCGGTCTTCGGACCGGGCGAGGATCGCAACTTGTTGGTTACCGTCTCGCAATTATTGTTGTGGGGACGCTGCGCCCGGTCTTCGGACCGGGCGAGGATCGCAACAGGTCGGTGAGGACCAGGCGCACGCGCGGCGGCCACGCTGCGCCCGGTCTTCGGACCGGGCGAGGATCGCAACCTCCAAGTACGAGGTCGACGCGAACGTCGGCGGCCTGGAGCTGCGCCCGGTCTTCGGACCGGGCGAGGATCGCAACCTCACTCGTGAACCGTGACCGTCAGAGTGGTGTGCGGCTGCGCCCGGTCTTCGGACCGGGCGAGGATCGCAACATGGCTGATGTCGACGTGGCTCCGGGCGCGGTCGGCGCTGCGCCCGGTCTTCGGACCGGGCGAGGATCGCAACTTCGGGATCCGCAGCAGCGCCGCCGCCAGCTTCTCCGGCTGCGCCCGGTCTTCGGACCGGGCGAGGATCGCAACAGGTCCCGTAGCGGGATCACCTCGGCGAGCGGCTCGTGCTGCGCCCGGTCTTCGGACCGGGCGAGGATCGCAACGTCCGCACGATCCGCGACCCGATGGCGAGGTTGAGCACGCTGCGCCCGGTCTTCGGACCGGGCGAGGATCGCAACACAGGTGGGGGAAGCCGGCGAGCCGGTTAGCGGGCTTGCTGCGCCCGGTCTTCGGACCGGGCGAGGATCGCAACTCGACCCACACGGGTGTTAGCCGGCCCGGCGCTGGCGGCTGCGCCCGGTCTTCGGACCGGGCGAGGATCGCAACACCTGCTACGGATGTGCGCTGACCTAGCCCGCGAAGAGGCTGCGCCCGGTCTTCGGACCGGGCGAGGATCGCAACTGATGTCGACGACGAAGTACGCGCTGCTGATCACCGAGCTGCGCCCGGTCTTCGGACCGGGCGAGGATCGCAACGAGTAATCGGCGCGTCAGCGAGGCCACCCCGGGACATGGCTGCGCCCGGTCTTCGGACCGGGCGAGGATCGCAACCGCGGCGCGGTCGTGGAAGATCCCCGTATCGGCGGGCGCTGCGCCCGGTCTTCGGACCGGGCGAGGATCGCAACAACCGCATGGCGCCGCAACTGGGCGTTCCGACTGTTCGCTGCGCCCGGTCTTCGGACCGGGCGAGGATCGCAACGAGTTGGAGCAGCTCGCCTCGTACATGCAGACGTCGGAGCTGCGCCCGGTCTTCGGACCGGGCGAGGATCGCAACAGCACAGGCGGCCTGCGCGTGCCATCCGGTGCACCCGAGGCTGCGCCCGGTCTTCGGACCGGGCGAGGATCGCAACTTGTAGTAGGGCTTTTTGGGTGGGCTGCTGGTGCGTGAGCTGCGCCCGGTCTTCGGACCGGGCGAGGATCGCAACACCTCCCTGCCTGCCGTCGTGCCGCCGCGTCGTGCTCGCTGCGCCCGGTCTTCGGACCGGGCGAGGATCGCAACCTGGCCGCGCGTAAGAGCATCGCGGCGCCGCACACGGGCTGCGCCCGGTCTTCGGACCGGGCGAGGATCGCAACCATGAGCGTGTGCATGGCGGTGCCCTGCATGGGCGCGCTGCGCCCGGTCTTCGGACCGGGCGAGGATCGCAACGTCGCTCCTGCGAGTTTGGCGACCTTGCCCACGGGGAGGCTGCGCCCGGTCTTCGGACCGGGCGAGGATCGCAACTCTCTCCCCGGGCGCCCGGGGAGACCCGTTTTTCGCGCTGCGCCCGGTCTTCGGACCGGGCGAGGATCGCAACTGGGTGGGGTCGGTGGCGGCGTATCCGGCTGGTGTGCGCTGCGCCCGGTCTTCGGACCGGGCGAGGATCGCAACAACGCCGAGACTGCCGCCGGCGAGGCGTCCAGGATCAGGCTGCGCCCGGTCTTCGGACCGGGCGAGGATCGCAACCTGGGGCAGTCGACGACGAACCCGCCGAGCGCGGAGGGGCTGCGCCCGGTCTTCGGACCGGGCGAGGATCGCAACTGGCGTCGCATCACCGGCCGCCTGGACCTGGCCGCAGCGCTGCGCCCGGTCTTCGGACCGGGCGAGGATTGCAACATCGCCGAGGAGGGGAAGGTGGCTGTCGCCCCGAACGGCTGCGCCCGGTCTTCGGACCGGGCGAGGATCGCAACAACTGCCGGGCCGCCTCCCGCTCAGCCTCCGCCACGAGCTGCGCCCGGTCTTCGGACCAGGCGAGGATCGCAACCGCGTCGAGGGTAATGGTTTCGGTGTCGCCGAAGACGGCTGCGCCCGGTCTTCGGACCGGGCGAGGATCGCAACAGGTATTGCGGCGTAGGTTGAACAGGTGGCAGACGGCTGCGCCCGGTCTTCGAACCGGGCGAGGATCGCAACCACGGCGGGTTTTTCGTGGTGAACTTGACGACCTTGAGCTGCGCCCGGTCTTCGGACCGGGCGAGGATCGCAACCCCCGCCGTATCGCCGGCGTGCCGTCGACGACCCGCACGCTGCGCCCGGTCTTCGGATCGGGTGAAGATCGCAGCGCCGTGGCCGGGTCCAGCGAGTTCGGGCCGGTGCGCGCTGCGTCCGGTCCAAGGAGTGAGCGAGGAACGCAACTGAACGCTCTAAGCCATCGGACCGGGCGAAGCGGGCACAACTGCGGTTGACGCCCACGGAGGCGGCGCTAGTGATCACGGGAAAGCACGCGAGTTCGATCCGGGGGCTGGGCCAGTCCCGGCCCCCGGACGCCCAGACAACTATCTGACAGATTGTCAACTCGGCGTTGACTCCTCCTAGGGCGCATGACTCGATGGATCGGTGATGGGGTCACTTGGTATGAGTTCCAGGGTTCCGTGTGAGAGTTGAAGTTCCACTAAAGGCGCACAGTCCCGCTTCCGGTACCGATGTGTGGCACCTCCTTGAGGACCACCTGCGTAGTACGGCGGCCCTTGCTCGGGGGTTCGCGGCGCCGTTCGGGGGCGGCGATCTGGCGTACTGGCTGGGCTTGTTGCATGACTGCGGCAAGGCCAGTGATGCCTGGCAGGAGCGATTGTCGAAGGTTGCCGCGAGTGGCGGGCGAGTCGGCATCGATCACAAGGCGCTCGGCACGCGGGTTGCGTGGGAACGTGGTCTGGGTCGCTTCGCTGTCGGCATTTTCGGGCACCATGGTGGGCTCGTGGACCAGGGCGACTTCAAGAAAAAATTGATAGCTGCGTTGAGGGATAACCCGCGGAACGTGGCGTCGGCAGAGGCCGCTCTGTCCCGTCTGCTGCCGGACTTACCTGCCGACTTGAGCGCTGCCTTGCCGGAGCGTTGGCAACGGGATCCGCTGGTGGGGGAGATGGCGTTGCGGCTGTGCTACAGCGCACTGGTTGACGCCGATGGGTTGGATACTCACGCGCACCACTATCAGCTCGCCGTTCCGAGGGTGCGTCCGGATGCTGACTTCGGCCACCTGTTCGCGCTGTTCGAGCGACGTCGGGCAGAGTCGCTTGCGCAGCGTCCGCCGTCGCCGATTGATGGGCTGCGGGAGCAGGTTTACGCGGAGTCTCTCGCCGCTGCGGAGCGGCCCACCGGGATGTTCCGGCTGCACGCGCCGACTGGGGTCGGGAAGACACTTGCTGCGGCCGGCTTCGCGCTGCGTCACGCGCAGCGGCACGATCTGCGTCGGGTGATCGTCGCGGTGCCGTTCTTGACCATCACGGAGCAGAACGCCGCTGTCTACCGGCAGATGCTCAATGAGGATGGTGCGGAGCCGGTGGTGTTGGAGCATCACAGCCAGGTGAATTTCGATGCTCCTGCAGCTGGGCCTTGGGCGCGTCAGGCCGCGGAAAACTGGGATGCGCCGTTCGTGGTGACGACGTTTGTGCGTCTGTTCGAGTCTCTCTACGCCCGTAAGCCGTCGGCGATGCGGCGGGTGCATCGGCTGGCAGGGTCGGTGATCGTGCTCGACGAGATTCAGGCGCTGCCGCACGACATGCTCGTACCGATCCTGGACGGCCTGCGTCTGTTGGTGGAGCACTTCGGGACGACGGTCCTGTTGTCGTCGGCTACCCAGCCCGACTTTTGGGCGTTGCGGACCTTCGAAGACCTGGACCGGTTCGAGTTGGTCTCGGAAGTGTCGGTGCTCAACGAGAAGATGCGGCGTGTGTCGTACGAGTGGCGGCTGGACGCAGATCTGACCTTGGCTGACGTCGCTGATGACGCCAGCGTCGGGCTGGGTTCCAGCGGTGGGGGGTCGGCGATGGTGGTGGTGAACACGACCGCGGATGCCCGGACGGTGTATGAGCGGTGGCAGGAGGAAGGCTTCGGTGATGTCGCCTGGCATCTGTCCACGCGGATGTGCCCGGCGCATCGGCGGCGGGTGCTGGAGGTGGTGATCCGGCGGTTACGTGCCGGTGAGCGAGTGCTTCTAGCCGCGACGCAGCTGGTGGAGGCGGGCGTGGACCTGGACTTTCCGCTGGTATATCGGGCGATGGCGCCGGCTGATTCGTTGCTGCAGGCCGCCGGTCGGGCCAATCGGGAGGGGCGCTTGGACCGGGGACGGGTCGTTATCTTCACGCCGTCAGACGGAGGGCAGCCGGGCGCGTACAAGAAGCTGGTTGGTGTTGCGAAGACCTGCTTCGGGCCCTGCGTGGCCGATCCGGATAACGCGTCGGCGTTGGCGGACTACTACCGTCGGGTCTATGACGCGCTCGATCTGAAGGACCCGGATCACGTTGGTCAACGCATCCAGCAGGCCCGTGAGCGGTGGGCGTTCCAGACCGTTTCCGACGGCCCGCTGATCGATGTGAAAGGCGACCGTCGTGATCACAAGCAGGCGTTCCGGCTCATCCGCGACGAGGGCATCTCCGTTGTGACCCCGCAGGGAGCGTCAACGGACGCGGAGTGTGCCGCGCTCATCGACCTGGTTGAAGAAATCCGCAACGCACCCGTGCCGGACCTGCGTGACCTGCGTCAGCTTCAGCCCTACACGACGTCCGTGCACAGCGGTGTCCTCGCTAACCCGGAGGTGAAGACGCGGATGCGACCGATTCTCGGCGACGAGGCTCAGGTGGGTGCGCTGGTGGAGTGGATCGGCGACTACGACAGCGCTACCGGCATAACCTTCGATCCGAACCTTGAGGAGTTCGTGCTGTGACGATGGATGTTGTCGACGGGGTGAGCCTGCGGCGGAGCCGCGAGGGTGACTTGCCTGTGGTGGTTCAGGTCGCCGGCGAGGCGGCCCTGTTCTCCCGCCCGGAGCTGAAGGTGGAGCGGGTGAGCTACCCGGTCATGACGCCGCCCGCCGCGGTGGGCGTGTTGGAGTCGATCTATTGGAAGCCGGAGTTTCGCTACGAGATCGTCGCGATCGAGGTGCTCAGCCCGATCCGGCAGTTCACGATCCGCCGTAACGAGACCACGGACGTGGCGCCGTTAGCGGAGGCCATCAAGGGCACCCGTCGGGTGGACACGGTTGCTCATCGTGATCAACGCAACGCTGTCTGCCTGCGGGACGTGGCGTACCGCATCCACGCGCACACAGTGCCGGCTTCGCATGCGGATAAGCCGGCCTCTGCGTACCGGGATCAGTTGCGCCGCCGGGTCCGCCGGGGTGCCTGCTTCCAGCGCCCCTACCTGGGTACGCGGGAGTTCAGCGCGGAGTTCGGTTGGCCGGACGACAAGGTCGAGCGTCAGCACGATCTGCATGAGGACATCGGCATCATGCTGCACTCGATTCACCGCGACGGTGGGGGCAGTCCTCGCATGGAGTGGTTCTCCGCCCGGGTGCAGGCCGGGATTCTGTACGTGCCGCAACGGGGAATGGAACTTGCCCTCCCCGGCGGGGGCGTCTAATGCTGCTGCAGCGGCTCGTCGAGTACGCGGAGTCCAGCAGCGAGGTGACTCCACCGTTCTATGCAAGGAGGCCGGTGCGGTTCCTGCTCTACCTCGCCGCTGACGGCACGCCCACCAACACCGAGCTGGTCGATTTCGCGGATCCGGGAACACCCGGGCAGCGATTCGGGATCAGCCGGTGGATGCCGAATGTCACCCGGACCGTAGGGGTCGCGCCGACGTTGGCCGCCGACACCGTCGAATATGTGCTGGGTTGGGTTGCCGAGGATGGCAAAGCCGACCGGGTGGCCAAGCAGCACACCGCGTTCCAGGAGCTGATCCGGGACTGGGCTGCCGCGGAGCCGGATGGCCCAGCTCCCGCCATCGCCGCCTTCTACGCTGGCGGTCACGCACCGAAGGTCGTCACCGATCAGAAGTGGAGCCGCGCCGACGTGGTGGCCTTCGTCGTCGACGGGCAGATCGCCACCGAACACGAATCAGCGAAGCGGTACTGGGCGAACGTCGCCGCCGGGCGTAAGGGCCTCGGCCGGGCAGGCTACTGCCTGGTCTGCGGCCACGTCCGCGACCTGCTCAAGACGATCCCGCAGCAGATTCCGCGGCGGTGGCTGCCCGGCGCCACTCAGAACGCCTCCCTGGTGAGCGTCAACGAGGCATCCCACGGCTACGAGCTGACGAAACTTCTCGCCCACACCCCGATCTGTGTCACGTGCGGCTTGACGTTCATGTCGTCGTTGACGGCCGTGCTGTCCGATGAACGGCACAGCACCGCGCTACCCGGGCAGAACGCCCGTCTGGCCTGGTGGCTGGTCGGCGGCTCCCGCTTCGACCCCATGGCCCCGCTGGACGCCCCGGACCTCGACGACGCCCGCGCCCTGCTCGCCACCCCCGGCGACGGCATCGAACCCGGCGATGACGACCTGTCCACCTTCTGCTCGGTGACCGTTGGCGGCAACGTCGCCCGGGTCGTGATCCGCGACTGGGTGGAGATGCCGCTGCCCCGGGTCAAGGACCATATTCGTTCGTGGATTGACGATCACGAGATCGCCGACTGGTCCGGTGAGGTCACCCAGGTCCGGCTGACCCAGTTGGTCCGCGCGGCGGGCCGATGGCAGGTCGGGCGAGGCGGCGCCCCCGGCAGTTGGGTCAACCTCGGCACCAGGGGCGAGGACCGTCCGGCCGGCCTGCAACACGCGCTGCTACGGGCCGCGCTACTACACAACCCGCTGCCGCCGCGACTGCTCACCCATGTGCTCAACCGAATCCGCACCGACGGCCGGGTCGACCCGGCACGCGCGGCCCTGATCCGGCTCGGCCTGCGCCGCCGGCCAGACCGAACCGACGAGTCTGAAAGGCTGACCCCCACGTTGAACTTGGACAACAACGACCCCGCCTACTTGTCCGGCAGGGCCTTCGCCGTTCTCGATGACCTCCAACAGACGGTCTTCCGCGCGGCGAACCAGCCGCTGAACACCACCTTCGCCGAGCGGTACATGGGCCGCGCCATCACCAACCCGAGAGTCGTCCTAGTCAACGGACAGCGGACCTCGACCGCCTGGTTGCGCCGCCTACGCGGACCGCTCCGCAAACCGGGCTGGGCCAAGGCTTACGCCACCCGACTTGACGACATCTTCGCCCAGATCGACACGAGCCGGGACTCGATCCCGAGCACCGCCGTCCTGGCGCAGAAGGCCCAGTTCGTCCTCGGCTTCCACCAGCAACGCGCCGCCATGCGCGCCGAGCGCATCGCGGCCGCCGCCAAGAAGAAGAACACCGACCTGCCGCCCGCCTCAGACGACCAGCCCACCACCGAAGGAGACGCCGAATGAGCGACACCCACCTCGACCCGGCCCGCCGCCACGACGCAGTTCTCCTGTTCGACGTCACCGACGGCAACCCCAACGGCGACCCCGACGGCGGTAACCAGCCGCGCACCGACGACGAGACCGGCCAGGGCCTCGTCACCGACGTCGCCATCAAACGCAAGATTCGCGACACCGTCGCCCTGATGCGCGGCGACGACCCAAAGTTCGGGATCTTCGTCGAGGCCGGCCACGCGCTGAACACCCGCATCGAGGAAGGCCTCAAGGCCAACCCCGGCCGCGCCGACGAGGCACAGCGGTGGCTCTGCGAGCACTACTTCGACATCCGCATGTTCGGCGCCGTACTCAGCACCGGCACCACCAAGGGCGGCGCCGGACAAGTGCGCGGTCCGGTACAGCTCACCTTCGCCCGCAGCGTCGATCCGGTCCTTCCCACCGATCACGCCATCACCCGGGTCACCCAAACCCGCCAGGACGACATCGACAAGGGCGAGCGGACCGAGATGGGCTCGAAATGGACCGTGCCCTACGGCCTCTACCAAGCCCGCATCTTCTACTCCGCCCCTCGCGCCGGGAAGACGGGTGTCACCTCTGACGACCTCGCCGTGTTCTGGCGGGCGATCACCCTGATGTTCGACCACGACCGCTCCGCCACCCGCGGCGAGATGAAACTCTGCGGCCTGTACGTCTTCAGCCACCCCGACGCCCTCGGCGTCGCACCGGCGGCCAGCCTCACCGAACGCGTATCCCTCAGCCGCGCGAACACGGAAAAGCCCGCCCGGCACCACCTGGACTACCAGCTGACCCTCGCCACCGACAACCTGCCCGAGGGTATCGATTTCACCCCACTGGTGAACCTCTGGCCGTGACCCCAGCGACCGATGGCGACAGCACCCTCGCCGAGATCCCGCTCTCCGCACTCGAGCACTACGCCTACTGCCACCGACAGACCGCACTCATCCACGTCGAGGGCATCTGGGGTGACAGCGCGCAGACCGTACGCGGCGATCTGAGCCATCGACTGGTGGACCTGCCCGGCCTTACCCGGCGGGCAGGTCTCACCACCATCCGCTCCCTACCCGTCGGCAGCGCCGTGTACGGCCTCAGCGGCATCTGCGACGTAGTGGAGTTCTCGGGCACTACCGCCACCCCGGTGGAATACAAAGTCGGCCGCTATCAGCCAGACGGGCCCGCTGACCTGCAACTCGCCGGTCAGGCCCTCTGCCTCCTCGAAGCCGGATTCGATGTGCCCCTTGGATACATCTACTCCGTCGCCGAACGCCGCCGCCACCCAGTCACCATCAGCCCCGACCTCCTGCACCAGGTAGTGCAAGCGGCCGAGGCCATCCGGCACCTCCTCGCGTCCCAGCACCTACCAGCGGCGCGCAACGACACCCGATGCCGCAAGTGCTCACTACGCGACGACTGCCTACCCGACGTGACCAACGGTCGACAGCACCGATCAGCGGACAACCTATTCACCCCAAGGCCGTTGGGACAGTGGCGTGACTGAACTACTCAACACCCTCTACGTACAAACTCCCGGAACCAGCCTGCACCTCGACGGCGACACCGTCCGCGTCTACCACCCTGAACAAACCGGACGACGCCTGCTGCCCCTGACCCGAGTCGACCACCTGGTGCTCTTCGCCGGCGTGACCATCACCGACGACCTGCTGCTGCGCTGCGCCGACGACGGCCGATCCGTCAGCTGGCTCACCGGCATGGGCCGATTCAGAGCCCGCGTCGCCGGCCCCACCAGCGGCAACCCACTCCTACGACAAGCCCAGCACCGCGCCGTCGACAACCACGAGCACCGGATCAAGATCGCCAAAGCCATGGTCGCCGGCAAGATACACAACTCCCGCCAAGTTCTGCTCCGCGCCGGCCGCGACACATCCGGTCACCGGCAGACCGCATTGCGAGCATCAGCGGAACTCATTGGTCAACGACTGGAACTGCTCAAGAGCGCCGAGAGCATCGACGGCGTGCTCGGCACCGAAGGCATCGCCGCACGCGACTACTTCGCCGCCCTGCCATACCTCGTCACCGACAAGCAATGGCGAAGCACCGGACGAACCAAAAGACCACCCACCGACCCCATCAACTGCCTCCTGTCCTTCCTCTACGGCATGCTCCGAGTCGCCGTGCACGGCGCACTCGAACAAGTCGGCCTCGACCCCTACATCGGATTCCTCCACGCCACCCGCCCCGCCAAGCCGGCACTCGCACTCGACCTGATGGAAGAATTCCGCCCCCTCCTCGCCGACCGACTCGCCTTCACCCTGCTCAACCGACGAGAACTCTCCACCGACGACTTCGAACTACTCCCCAACGGCGCATACCGGCTCACCGAAACCGGCCGAAAAAACACCCTCAACGCATGGCAGACCGCCCGACGACGAGCCTGGCCACACGCCCACCTCAACCGCGAAATAGAAGGCGCCGTCCTCCCGCTCGTGCAAGCACGCCTGCTCGCCCGGCACCTCCGAGGAGACCTCGCCACCTACCGCCCCTGGACAGTCAACTGACGTGGACATCCTCATCACCTACGACGTAGAAACCATCACCCCAGCAGGCCAGAGGCGGCTGAGGAAAGTCGCCAAAATCTGCGAAGCGTACGGACACCGCGTCCAGAAATCCGTCTTCGAGGTCGTCTGCCGCGACGCCGACAAGGTGAAACTCGTCGCAGCCTTGCAAGATGCCATCGATCCCGCCCGCGACAGCATCCGCATCTATCGCCTCCCGGCCAACGCACTCGACAACGTCGAACACCTAGGGCTGCCACGACACGTCGATCCCCGCGGCCCGTTCGTGATCTAGGAACCCCCAGTGGCCACCCAGAGAGCCTGACGTTCCCAACTAGCAAACCATACCAATTGGGCGCTTATCTAGCGCCGCCACGGATGTCTATCTAGCGACGAACTTGAATAACAGCTGCTCACGAGCTGCTGCGCCCGGTCCCCGGACCGGGCGAGGATCGCAACAGCGACACCGTCGGGTCGATGTCACCCAGGCCCCAGTGCTGCGCCCGGTCCCCGGACCGGGCGAGGATCGCAACAGGTCGAGGTCGAGGACAGCCTCCGGACCGATCGCGCGCTGCGCCCGGTCCCCGGACCGGGCGAGGATCGCAACCCCGACGGTGTGACCGAGAGCCCGGAGGAGATCGCCCGCTGCGCCCGGTCCCCGGACCGGGCGAGGATCGCAACTCGACGTAGATGAAGGTGAACGACGGGTCGGGGTGGAGCTGCGCCCGGTCCCCGGACCGGGCGAGGATCGCAACACCTACGCCGTGCCGTACCACGTCTGGGCTACCCGCGGCTGCGCCCGGTCCCCGGACCGGGCGAGGATCGCAACGCCTTCTTGGCGCGCAGCACCCGCCGGCACGCACCACAGCTGCGCCCGGTCCCCGGACCGGGCGAGGATCGCAACCTTGTCCCCCATGATGGCATCGGCCAGCCGAGTAATCGCTGCGCCCGGTCCCCGGACCGGGCGAGGATCGCAACAAGTAGAACTGATAGCCGATCGCGCCCGGAGCCACGGCTGCGCCCGGTCCCCGGACCGGGCGAGGATCGCAACAGGTGGTCCGAATCGGCTTGCATGTACGTCTGTCCGTTGCTGCGCCCGGTCCCCGGACCGGGCGAGGATCGCAACAGCGGCCCCCGGGCCAGCTGCGCGGCCGAGGCCGCCGGCTGCGCCCGGTCCCCGGACCGGGCGAGGATCGCAACAGGTGGTCCGAATCGGCTTGCATGTACGTCTGTCCGTTG
>NZ_JBNCKU010000018.1:106769-130043 GCF_049841715.1 Micromonospora sp. DT41
CAACAGCGGCCCCCGGGCCAGCTGCGCGGCCGAGGCCGCCGGCTGCGCCCGGTCCCCGGACCGGGCGAGGATCGCAACGGACTTGTTCATGCCGACCCGCTCGCGGACGGCGGTCGCTGCGCCCGGTCCCCGGACCGGGCGAGGATCGCAACACCTTCGCACCCGCCACCAAAGCCCAGGCCAAGGCCGCTGCGCCCGGTCCCCGGACCGGGCGAGGATCGCAACTTCGACGCACACCCCCGGCTGATGGCGCTGCTCGAGCTGCGCCCGGTCCCCGGACCGGGCGAGGATCGCAACGATGTCGTCGCCCTCGCGCACCTCGCCGGACATCTCGCTGCGCCCGGTCCCCGGACCGGGCGAGGATCGCAACGCGAGCTCATGGCAGCCGTCGACGTGGCCGCGGAAGAGCTGCGCCCGGTCCCCGGACCGGGCGAGGATCGCAACGCCACCCCGCACGCCCGGTCAACCTCCGGACCGTACAGCTGCGCCCGGTCCCCGGACCGGGCGAGGATCGCAACCCCGGTCTGCGTCGCCGCGGTGGAAGCCGGGACACCTGGCTGCGCCCGGTCCCCGGACCGGGCGAGGATCGCAACCGCGTGGGCGCCAACGGCGTTCCAGCCGCGACCCTCGTGCTGCGCCCGGTCCCCGGACCGGGCGAGGATCGCAACAGCACCTGGAGCAGCCCGCCGCCGGCGGTACCTACCGCTGCGCCCGGTCCCCGGACCGGGCGAGGATCGCAACCTGGATGTCCGGTCGCGGGTAGCCGACGTAACGGGCGGGCTGCGCCCGGTCCCCGGACCGGGCGAGGATCGCAACTGGTCCTTGGGAATGTCAGCTCTCACGAAGCAGGGGGGGCTGCGCCCGGTCCCCGGACCGGGCGAGGATCGCAACGGCAACCGCATGCAGTGGAAACCCTGGTCACAGCCGCTGCGCCCGGTCCCCGGACCGGGCGAGGATCGCAACGATGCTGGCCAGCACGTCACCGACCACCGGGTCCTGGCTGCGCCCGGTCTCCGGACCGGGCGAGGATCGCAACACCTACGCCGCTGACGACTGACGCTCTGTGTGCGGGTGGCTGCGCCCGGTCTTCGGACCGGGCGAGGATCGCAACACCTACGCCGCTGACGACTGACGCTCTGTGTGCGGGTGGCTGCGCCCGGTCTTCGGACCGGGCGAGGATCGCAACGACACCATGGCGGAGGCGGAGGCCTGGGCGATCCGACGCTGCGCCCGGTCTTCGGACCGGGCGAGAATCGCAACCACTCCCGGACCTTGCTCTTGTGGGCGGTGGAGACGGCTGCGCCCGATTCTCGGACTGGGCGAGCATCACAACATCCGGCAGGGTGGTCGCGATCTGCGTGTACGTTCGGTAAGGGGCTGTTGTCGTCCAAACCATGAGTAGGCCGTGATCTCGATGTACGACCTCACCCGCGCGTCCCTGGAGTCACGATCCCGAGTGGCTCGGCTGGGCCTCCGAGGCGTAGAGCCGCCCGCCCCTGCTGGCCCACCTGCTCGGCCCGGTACATGGTGTCTCGGCCCGAGGTAGCACGTCCTGCGGGTCGGCGTAGTGCGACGGCGGCGCGGTGCCAAGCTACACAGCTGCCCACGCTGCGCCACCGTGGTCGGGCAGCCACCCTCGTCCTGCGCTATGGCAAGCGACCCCCGAAGCCGTGGCAACGGCCGTTGCAGGACGGCGTTCAGTTTGTGGGGGATAGCCGGCCTGTCTCGTCGCCGTGGGCGTTGAGAAGCACGAGGGCCTTGCCGTCGAGACCGGCTCGTCTGGCTGTCGTGACCCATTGTTCGATCGGCACGCTGTCGGCGCAGAACGCCAGCGTGGCTGCTCTTGCGGTGGCGAGCAGGGTGCCGTCGGCGGCGGTGATCCACCGACCGCTTTGGTCGTTGCAGCCGTCGGATCCGTGCCACTCACCGTCGGCCGTGAACTCCAGGTAGGCCGCCTTGTGTCCGCTCTTGGGCGCCCAACGGCCTATCGGCTGGCGCTGGTCTGCGGGAACGAGCGTCGCCGGTAGTGCGACGGCTGGTGCCCGGGCCCGTCGCGCTTCGTCGGTGACCATCGGCGGCTCCAGCACGGAGTCGGCCTTGTCGGGCTCGGGGGTAGGTGTCGCCCCGGGAATCAGCCGGGCGACTGCTTGCCCTCGTCCGTCCAGGAGTACGGGCAACCCCGCGCCGTCGAATTGGTAGGCGGTTACGCTCCGCAGCCACCCAGGTGTCTCCTGGCTAGCCTGCCCGCAGCCAGGCGTGCTTTCGACGACGGCCGTGGAAGCCGACCAGACGTCGGCGAGGAAACACCTTCATCGTTGGCCCGCCAGGACACGCCCAAGGTGCCGCAGTGGCTGCCGATCAGGTGCAGTTCAGTGTCTGCGAGGCGCAGGATCGTGCCCGCGCCGGGGTCGGCAACGTCAACGAGCGTCCAGGAGCCGATCAGCATCTCCGGCGCCAGCGGCATCGCTGCCACCGTGGTGCCGGTGACCGGCGGCTTTGGGTCTGCTGCCTCCGGCTGGCCCTGCCTCGCGCATCCGCTGAGCAGCACGCCCATCACTACCAACGTGGCGAGGCGGCCCTGATGCGCCTTGTGGCTTCTCATCCTGCGGTCTCCCGGCTCCTCCAGGCACCGTCGGCGCCGGAGCTGGACGGCACTCGGCGAACGACAGTTGCGCCTCTTCGGTCAACGGCTGGTAGGAGCGATGGATGCGCGCACGATCTCGTCGGACACGCGACCCGCCGCACGGGCCGCCCCTCGAATGACGACGGTGCGGCTACTGCCGCGGCGGATGTATCGACGACCAGTGAGTCGTTCAGCGGGCTGACAGTTCCACGGCTCGGCGGAGCGTAAGCGGCCGCGACGGTACCGACAATTGCTGGTACGCCTCTCATTGGAGCTGCCGTGCAGCAGACACCCGATCCGCGAGATCCGTCCGCTCAGCCGCCTGGAACCGACGCATCGCCGCCCGCAGGGCGACCACCGGTGCAGTCCGCGGCCCCGGCTGCTCCTCCGGGAACAGGTGTGAAGGTCGGGATCGTTCTGTCGGTGGCAGTTATCGGTGGGCTCTTCATGTGTTGCATCGGCGGAGGCGCTCTTGCCGCTGTCGGTCTACTTCTCGGCGAGGCGTCACCGTCTCCACCCGCTCCAGCCTCTTCCGCCCAACGAACACCATCACCGAGTACCCGCACGCCTGAGCCGGCTCGCACCACCGCTCTGCCTACCCCGCCTACCACGCCACCCGCAGCGATGACTCGCCCAGCGACGCCGGAGCAACCGCTGCCCGCCTACGACATCTTTGAGCGCCGGGACGTCAGCTCCGGATCCGGCACTCGCCGTCTAGCCCTCCGGGTGGAACTCCGCGTCTACCCCGTCAGCGTTCAGCAGGTCACCGACGTCGCGACGCGCATTGTGGAGAACCATCGAGGGCAGGGATGGCAGGCGCTGTCGGTCGTGATCACGTACGACCGACGTGAGGTGTTGCCCAGCTACGCGGCGTTCGAATGGGCACCCGAGGGGCGCTGGGCGGACGCTGCCACAGGAGACGCCGCCTCCGGCAGAGCTACCGGCTCCACGAGGCCGTCGTCCGCGACAAGCTGACGCAACCCGGCAAGTGCCAGGTCCCGTCCGAGCAGGCATACGGGCTTAACAACGAGTTCAACCAAGCGACAGAGGACAACGTCGAGGTCAGCGAGGAAACGGTGCTGGCAGATGTCGCTAAACGACACAACATCTCAACCGCCCGCGCTGAAGAACTGGTCCTTGCCGTCGAGGACTGGACGATGTGCTGACCAGGCATCTGCTTCCCCGCCCCGACATCGCCGTCGGCCGCATCCCGCTCGACCATGCGCCGGGGAACCCAACGAAGTGTCGGTCCTCAAAGTTTTGCGACTGCGTCCTTGCCTCTTCACAAACATGGCCTTCGATGGACATGATCCTCAGGGACGGTTGCCGTCCACCCCGTGTCGAGGAGGCCCCCATGCGGGTAACCCCAGTCTCTGCCCGTTTTCCACGCGCCACGCGCCACGCCGTTGCAGTCGTCCTCGCCGCGCTGGCAGCCGGCACCGGCCTGGTCGGCGTCAGCGCGCAGCCCGCGTCGGCGGCACCTCCCGGGATCCCGTCGAAGGCGACGGCCCAGTCGCAACTCAGCGCCCTGACCGTGGCGGCGCAAGGCTCGACCAGCGGCTACTCCCGTGACCTGTTCCCACACTGGATCACCATCAGCGGTAGCTGCAACACCCGCGAGCAGGTCCTCAAGCGCGACGGCACCTCCGTCGTCGTCAACAGCTCCTGCGCGGCCACCTCGGGCCGCTGGTACAGCCCGTACGACGGGGCGACCTGGACGGCGGCCTCCGACGTCGACATCGACCACGTCGTGCCGCTTGCCGAGGCGTGGCGCTCCGGCGCCAACTCGTGGACGACCAGCCGCCGGCAGAGCTTCGCCAACGACCTCACCCGCCCACAGCTGATCGCAGTGACCGACAACGTCAACCAGTCCAAGGGTGACCAGGACCCCTCCACCTGGCAGCCGCCGCTGTCGTCGTACCGGTGCACCTACAGCAAAATGTGGATCACCGTGAAGTACAACTGGGGCCTGACCCTGCAGTCGTCGGAGAAATCCGCCCTGCAAAGCATGCTCAACACCTGCAGCTCCTGACCTCGACCTTGGCCTGCGGTCCGCAGCCCCGCAAGGGCTGCGGACCGCAGGTCGAACGCTATGCCTGCTGTGGCGGCTGGCTATCGCCGGACTGCTTGCGCCACTGGCCGCCCGCGTCGGCGGCGAGCAGACGCTTAACCATGGCGAGCGCCTCGTCCTCGGTGTCGAACTCCCACCGCAGCACCCGGCCGGTCTCGCTGTCGCCGGCTCGGGCGGTGACCTTCCACCGGACCTCGCGGACGAGCCACACATCTCGGCGGCCCAGGCGCCCCCAGATCCCGTTCCACCAGCGCGCCGCCACATCCTCCACCAGCGAATCGTACAAGCGTTCGATCAACGGATGATGTTGGGTAGCGATGTGGCCGGGCTGGTGGTGTCGTTCCCTGGTCGGAACACGGGCCGCTTTGGCTTTCGGCCGGTCGGCAGCCCATGCCGATGTCACTGGTCCTGCGGGAGAGGGCCGTCGTACTGGAAGGTCGGCGGGTCGACCTCGCCGGCGCAGCGCAGGTAGCGGTGCTGCACCGGCTGGCTGGGATGATCTCGGGCACCGAAGTAGGCGCCGCTCTGCGGCAGGACGATGGCCTTCGGAAGGGACCCGTCGTCGTCAACCTCAATGTGGGTGATGCGGCCGTCGGCAGGTCCGCCGAGCAGCCATACCTCGACAGCGGGCATCAGCGACTCACCGCCAATGTGGCGGCGGCTGTCAGCAGCCCGCCGACGGCGGCGATGCAGGCGGCCGTCGCGCCGAGGAGACCGGTGACACCGGCGAGGTGCTCCAGTGGTGTCGGCCTGTCCGTACGCCGTGATCGGCTGCGTTCCCCCCGGGTCATGGCTGCGCTCCTTCGCCGTTGGAGGGGACATGGCGTCATCCCCGCGCAGGTACTTCAGCAGTAGTGGTCCAGCCGATCAATGCCTGATCGCATCAGCTGTGGACAACTCAGGTCCCTGCCGATAGCCGGACGTGACCCAAATTGTGCGTCAGCCGTCGGGCCAGCTGGGCGGCCCGGTTGGGCTGGCCGTCGAGCCAGGCGGCGCCGACACAACCGGCGGCTAGGTCCGCCGACTTAACGACCCGACACGGCCTGAAGGCCCCATAAGATCGGCGCAGCAGCGACCATGGCCGCAAACGGCCGTACGTCGGAGGTCGTGACAGTGCTGCGGGAGCCCTCGTTTCGGCCGATGGGGCCAGAAAGACGGATCCTGCCGCTGCCGATAATCTGAGCTGCAGCGTTGCGCTCCTACAGAGCCCGTGCCGGGTGCCGACGGTACCCGTATAGCACAGGACTCGGGAAGGATCAGGATCCGTGCCGAAATCCGGGCACTCAGCAGAGGCGTCTGGCGAGGGTGCAGTCGGGAAGCCTCGTGGCCGCCGTGTGACATCGGCCGCTTCCGCAGGCGGCGCCGGTGGGGCGTTCGGCGTAGAGCTGCAGAACCGGGTATTCGCGTGGGTCGCGACTGCGGCTGCGGTGCAGCGGCCGCTGCTCATGCCGAACGCTGTGTCCGGTGTAGTCGTTCAGGTGGGGGCACAGACGGGCCACCACGTCGATGACGTTGCGGCACGCACCGACGTAGACAACTACATCCTGTTTCAAGCCAAAGGCGGGTTGACGCTCAGCGAGGCCTTGGAGGGGCCGTTGGCTGAGGCTCTGGAACAGGCTGTCAAGCAGTATCTGCTGGGCCGATTCCCAGTGCTCGGCGCCGCTGACCGGGAGCTAGACCCCGACCGCGACATGCTGGTGCTGTGTACGGATCCCGGGGCCCCGGCAACGGTACGTGTGGATCTAGCTAAGGCGTTGACGCGCACCAGTTCTCAGCCACCCGGCACCGAGCTGGGTCACGAGTTGACCCAGAAAGAGCGAGATGCTCTCGCTATCGCCCTGGCCCATGTGCGCCGATTCTGGACGGCTAGGGGGCAGCCCGAGCCGGACGATGAGCAGTTGCGCCGTTTTCTGCGGGCGGTACGGGTGCTAATCCTCGACGCGGAGGACGGCCGGGCCGATCAATTGAGTGCGATAGCCGCGCTGTCGACGGTCCTGCCGAGCGAAGCCAAGGCCCGCGAAGCATGGCTGGTGCTGGTTGCCGAGGGCCAGGCCGCCGCGATAGCCCGTGGCTGGCGTGACCGGGCAGCACTCGCCGTTGCTCTGTCGCGGCACGACATCGTGCTGTCACCGCCGACTCGCCATGCCGCGGACATCGCCACACTGATGGAAGTGTCCGCGTTCAACCTGCAAGTCATGCAGGCGGAGGCGGTCTTGCCGGTGGCGGGTGGAATCCGCATACCCCGGGGTATCGGTGCCCAGCTCGATGCCGCCGGAAACGACAACGTGCTGATCATCGGAGACCCAGGCGCCGGTAAATCGGCCGCGGCGCAGGAGTTCGCCGTGCTGCGATCCGCGGGGCAGGACGTGATCGTGGTGCGGGCCACCGACCTAGCCGGCGTCAACCGGATCGTGCTGAGCGCGCCGCTGCCGGTGGTGCTGCGCGCCTGGACGGGACCGGCAGCACTGCTACTGATCGACGGCGTTGATGCACTCCGTGTGTCCGAGGACCGCGACATGCTTGGCGCCCTCGTGACCGGCCTGCGCGGCTCACGCTGGCAAGTAGCCGCCACGGTGCGAACATTCGACGCGCGCAACAACCAGCAGCTAAGAGCGGCGTTTCCCGGCACCCCGGTCTCGGCAACGCCGACAGCGGCCGATCCACGGCTGGACTGCGTACGGCACCTACTGGTTAGCGACCTCACCGACGGCGAACTGGCCGCTGCTGTCACGCCGCTGCCGCTGGCGTCGCTGCTCGCGGATGCGCCCGCTGAACTACACACGTTGCTGCGCAACCCGTTCAACCTGGCGATCGCCGCTCGGCTTGCCGAGCACCTCGCCGTCGGCCAGCCAGCGCGGCTACGGGCAGCGCGGAGCCGCGTCGACCTCCTGTCGGCCTTGTGGGAGTGGCGGGTGCTCGACACCGACCGCACCGCGCGCGAGGCGCTGCTTGCCCGGATTAGCAGGCAGATGGTCACGGACCGCAGGTTGCGTATCGTCGAGGCGGAGCCCGCTGTTACCGCCGCCGACAGCAACGCGGTGCAGGCCATGCTCAGCGCGAACGTGCTGTCGACGGACGCCGGCGTACGCACGGCAAGCCGGCGCGTACTCGCGTTCGCCCACAACATCCTGTTCGACTACGCCGCCGCGCGTTACGTGCTTGACGACCCGGTCGATCCCACCCGCTTGCTGGCGCTGCTCGACGCGGATCCATCTCTGCCGCTGGTACTCCGGCCCAGCTTCGAAATGCTGGTCGAACTCCTGTGGGAACGCCGCGACACCGGCGAGTTCTGGCCACTGTGCCTGCGAGTCACGGGATCGGCGCACGTGTTAGCCTCACTCGCGTTCGCCGCCCGGCTGCTGCGCCTGGTCGAGGCATCCGACGACCTCGCCGCACTCGCACCATCGGAGGTGGCGGACGATCGTGCAGGAACGTCGGCGCGGCAGGAGTTCATCGGGCAGCTCATCGGTGCGCTGCGCACTACAGCGGTGCTGGCCGACGCGTCGCCGGCGGTCAAGGCTCTGTCCATGCTGGCGGTTCGCCTCACTGCGAAGCAGGATGCGTCAGATCACGATGCCGGCCTGGCCGCCAACCTGATCGGTGCACTGCAGGACCGCACCCCGCTGATCGGTGGACAGCCCGGTGCCCATCAACGGGGGAAAGCGATCGCGGCATTGCTGGACATCTGTCGTGCCAATCCGCAGCCACGCGAACAGTTGGCCGGTTACATTGCCCGGCAGCTGCCTCCAGCGATCGCCCACAGCGCCGACGTGCGGACCGCTGTGACCGCCGTCCTCGACGAGCCGGACACGTTGGCCGTCTGGGGAGGCACTGTCTTGAACTGGTTGGCCGACTGTGTCGTCGCCGTGGCTCCCGTCGATCGTGACCTGGCCCAGCGGATCGCCCTGACCGTCTTGACGTTCAAGGAAACCCGCGATGAGCAGGTGGCCCTCGGTAGCGGCCCACTACTGTCACTCAACATGTCACGCCGTGACCAGGCCTCCCACAGCAACTACCGGCTCGGCCAAGCCTTCCCCCAGTTGTGCGCCATGGACCTGCTGCTGGGCGCCGAAATCTTTTGCCAGATGGTGGCAGGTGACACCCGATCCGCCGACCGCAACGACTGGCCACTGACGATGCCGGGCGCCAATGGGTGGCTGGGCTGGGGCAGAGAAATCACCGTGCACAGCCGTGATGTCGGCACCACCGCCGCGGCCGCGTTGTCGGCCGCACTGGCCGAGGCCGACCGAACCGTGGCGCAGCTGGCGGTCGCCGCACTGGTCGAACGGCTGCACAACACGTCTGCATGGGCAGCGCTGATGCCCGTCACCGATAGCGCCGCCGACTTGGCCCGTGCGCTGTTGCCCGCCCTGGACTCCGGAGCACTATTGGCCCATCCCGACACTCACGCGGCTGCGGCCAAGCTGCTCAGCGCGCTCGCCCACGACGACCCCACGCTGGCCGGCCGACTCGAGACAGCGGTCCTGAATGCCTACACCCTCGCCGACACCAACGCTTGCCCGTATCAGGTCAAAGATGCCCTGATCGGATGTCTACGACCCGAGCTGATCACCTCAGCCACCCTGATCGCCCGCCTCACCGAACTCGGCCCCGACGGGCCACCTACGGCCGCACCACCGCCACGCCCGACCGCCACCTTTGGGACCTGGTCGATCATCGACAGACTCGGCGACCGCGGTGTCACCCTTGCCTCCGCGGCTGCTGCGGCGGCGGTCAGGGTCTTGGACGAGACCCTAGACACGGCATTGGGCGCCAACCAGCAAGACCGGGCAGCCGCCGTACTGCAGCTTCCCCGACTGTTTATCGACGCCGACACCGAGCTGACCGCGGTGCAACCGCTCCCGGCCGAACTGCGGCTGCTCCTCGTACGGGCGGCGCAAACCCTAGCCTATAACTCGCAGGTACAGCCCACCACCACGATCGGCCAACGTGTCCTAGCGATCCTGACCGACGCCGCAACCAGCCCCGAGGCCGGGGAACTTCACCAATGAACATCTCCTGGAGCCCCGGCATGCGCGACAGCGGCATCGTAGGTCTCGGCGCCCTGCTCCAACGGCCCGAATGGCGTAACAGCAGCGCAGGCCCAGATATCACCGCGGCCGTCACTGCGGCCCTCGACGACGACAGCCCGCTCGTACGCCTGCATGCGGCCCGCAGGATCAGCGCCCTACACGCCGGCTCTAGTGCAGCTGAACTCGCCGCCACGATCGGGCGAAGAGCACTCACCGAAACAAACCGTGCCGTTCGCGTCGAACTAATCAACCAGCTCGGCGCAGCCCTCCACGACGGCGCCTCAGCCGTCGATACCATCCTCGAACTGCTACTCGAGACCGAAACCGGCTTATTGGACGACGTCAGCGACGACCTCGGCACGGCCACCATGGCTTTGCTGACCTACCTAGCCTGCGTGCCGCAGACCCCGTTCGCGGTGCGTACCATCCACCGCTGGTGCGAACAAGCACCGCACCATCCGACCACCGCCGCAGCAGTCGTCCGACACAGCCGCGACTACCTGAAATCACACGGCAAAGCCGAGCAAAAGATGGCCTTCCGGCTGCTCGACCTCGCCGCACAATCCTGTCTAGCACGCTGGACCGCAGACCCAACCGAACACCTCAACGATGCTGACCTGACACCCGAGCAACTCGCTCAGCTGCGCGGCGCAGTGGAGGTGGCTCATGAGATTAGTCAGCAGATCTACCTCGCAAGCGACGCCTTCGAACACTCACAGGGCCACGAAACCGTGCCGCTGATTATGCTGAAAGACTTCGCGGCACTCGCCTTTCCGGTCCTGTTGACCTGCACAAAACTCCGCGAAGCGCAGACTATCCATCATGCCGTGGAAACCCTGGTGTACCTCGCCGGACTCGACGAGAGCCGGGCACTGCGAGCGGTCGCCGACGCCATACCCGCGAAAAGCTCCTACACCTACGACCCGCAGGCTGGCCGACTGGCAGCCGACTACCTGACGCGCCTGCTCACCGAACAACGCGCCTTGATCCTGGAGGACAGCCACGGCGTCGAGGCCTTCCGGCATCTCCTGCAAACCTTCGCCGCCGCTGGTGATCAGCAAGCGCTCGCAATGGCATACGCCTTCGCTGATATTTTTCGGTGATGTTCGCCTCTGGGCCGGCGACAGCGACATCGTGCGGCCCGTGCTGGATCGTCATCCCGTCCACTCACCGACCGCGCGGCTCGCGATGGCATTGGCTCCGTGCCACGTCCTGACTGAGGGCTCGAACCTGAGTGACTACGGGTGGGCGACCGGGATTGGCAGGGCCGATGCCCGTCGAGTCGTCGCCCTCGACCACTGCGTAACGATGACAAGAGTCGACAACCTACGCTCACCGAAAGTCACTACCGCAAGCCTGTCATCAATCGTTAACGACCATGGCTGGCCTGCCCAGACACCCCCGCCGACCTATGAACGTCAGTCACAGATAGTCGACCCATAATAAGGGTTTTCGGGAGGTAACGGGGGTACCCGTTGACCGGGCACGGCCTGCCGCCGCACGTGCAACGCGCGCTAGCCGCCGACGCCAAGGGTTTCCTGCCCATGGGTGCTCCCGGCGGCACCCTCGCCGACGGCGACCGCCGCGGGCACGCCAGCGGCCGGTACGTCGACGCGGCGCTGGCCGCCGACGCGCTCACCGCACCGGAGTGCCCGCTCACCCCCGCGCGAACTGGACGTGCTCCGACTGGCCGAGTACGACACTCCGGTGGCCGAGGTGACCCGGCGTAACCACCTGTCCGGCGGCACGGTCCGCAACCACCTGTCGGCTGCGGTCAACGAGCTCGGGGTGACGAACCGGGCGGAGGCCTTCCACACCGCCCGGCACGACGGCTGGCTCTGACCCCGCCGTGACCGTCCCGCTCGGATGGTCGTGAAGATTGTTCTGTCGCGATCCGGACGGTGTCACCTCGACCCGAAGCCCGGCTGCCACAATCTCCGCATCAGGGAGGCCGCATGCGACAGCTTTTTCTGCACCCGATCACTGGTCTCTACGACGAGTGCCACGACGTCGACTACGTCGCGCTTCGCGACGCGGCGCCACCGGAGGCGGGTGATGTCCACGGCTTGCGGGGCCTCAACAACCTCTGGTGGCGACGGCTGCTCTCGCCCGAGACGATCCGGGATGCGGTCGCCGGCCTCGACGGGTGGCTGCACCCGGGCGTCGAGCACCCAGCCGCGTTCGAGGCGATTTTGGCGGATCCGGAGGTCTTCGTCGAGGAGGTGACGAGCGCGCCACGGCGGCTGGTCGACCTCGGGGCGGGGCCCCGCAACGCGTTCCGCGCGCTGGAGGCCCTGCAGATCTACTGCGAGGTCCACTCGGCCGTGGTCAGCGCCCCGCACGAGCTGTCCCTGCAGGAAGGTTACGTTGCCAACGAGATCTCGTCGCTGGAGCTGATCCGTTCCGCACTGAACCCGGCCCGGAATCCCTACCTGCCGTTCCTGCGGGAGTGGGCGTTCCCGGCCATCGAGGCGGCGGTGCCGGACGTCGCCTGGATCGTCGGCCGGCTGAAGCTCTCCACCGTGGCGATGGCGATGCGGATCAAGCAGATCAATCCGCGGTGCCACGTCTCGGTCGTGGGTCACTCCAGCGAGTACTACTCACTCAACAAGATCACCAAGTACCTGCGTACCAACGGCCTGCTGTTCAGTGTCGTGGACAGCATCGTGCTCGACGACTTCGACAACACGCCACGCCTGCTGCGGGAGGCGTTGGAGGCGAACGATCCGCTGGAGTCGGTACCGAACCTGATGTACGTCCAGGACGGCGAGATCCACCAGACCGGCTACGTCGTCGCCGGCCGTGACATGGAGGCAGACCTCCGGGTCGGTCGGCGGCGCGACGAGTACGCGGACCTGGTCACGCCCCCGTCGGCGGTGGCGGAGACGCGGCTGTGGCCGGCGGCGCAGTGTTACTGGAACAACTGCAACTTCTGTGCGATCAACCAGCGCTACAACACCCTGCCGCGCAACAGCTTCGCGCAGGAGGCGGAGCGGGCCCGGATGATGGTCCGACTGCGCGACGAGGGTGCGACGCACCTGTGGTCGGTCGACGAGGCGATTCCCCCGCCGAACCTTGGCATCCTGGCGCAGGAGCTGATCAGTCTCGGGTCACCGTTGCTGTGGGAGACGCGCAGCAAGATCGACCGGAACTTCTCCGACGAGATCTGCCAGCTTCTCGGGAAGTCCGGCCTGCGGGAGATCCGGCTCGGTCTCGAGTCGGCGAATCCCCGCGTCCTCGCCTCCATGGGAAAGTATCCTGACGGCTGGTCGCTGGATCTGATCGAGACCCTGGTGCGGCGTTTCCACGAGGCCGGGGTGTCGGTCCACTTCCCAACCATCATCGGCTACCCCGGTGAGACGACCGAGGAGCGCGGCGAGACCTACGCGTTCCTCGAACGGTTGGTCGCGACCTATCCGAGCGTGACGTTCAACATCAACGTCCTCGGCTTCGACGTCGCCAGCAAGCTCTTCGAGCAGTACGAGTCGTTCGGCGTGACCACGCTCCGGTGGCCGGTGCCGACGAAGTACTTCCTGGGCAACCTGATCGACTGGGACTGCGCGGAGGCCCCGTTCCGCTACGACGACCTGGATCGCGAGCGCAACGACGTCATGCGTCGGGTCCTCTACCCGTGGATGCCGGCGTCCGCGCGGATCGAGCCCTACATCTTCTACCGGCTGACGGAGACGTCCCGGGCGACGGTCGTGTGGAAGGCCCAGCGGGCCGCGGCGGGTCGGTGGCGCGAGCGACGTCTCGTCCTCGACGCCGGGGGGCCGGTCGTGACGGCTGCGGACCTGGTGGCCATGGGCCCGTTCCGCAAGGGCCGCTTCGACCCCGATCGGCACTACTCGTGCTACGTCTGGTCGACGCACCAATCCTTCGAGTGCGACGAGTTCACTGCCGACCTCGTCCGTCTGCTGTGGGAGCCGCACACCATCGACCGCGCGGCGGACGCGCTGAAGGTCGACGTCACCGAGCTCGAACCGCTCTTCGACTCGCTCGGGTCGGTCGGCGCGCTGGTCGACGCCGAGCCGGGCACGGCACGGCCGGCGACGTTCGCGCAGGCGCCGCGTCGGTGGCGTGACCTGCCGACCGAGGCGCACACCCGACGGCCGTCCGGCGGCGACCGCCGGATCTCGGTGGAGATAGGAAGGAGATCGTAGTGGCGCTTCAGATCCTTCGCGGCCGCTCGTCACCCGCACCCACGGCGGAGCCGGACGAGGAGACGTCTGCCCCGACGAGCACCACCCGGATCCGCATCGTCGGCGCCCCAACCCCGGGTGACTCCACCAACGACGAGGGTTGGAGCCGGGTCCAGCGCTACGCCATCAGCATGCGTGGTGGCGGGGGCGGTGGCGGCGGAGGGGGTGGCGGTGGTGGCGGCGGTGGTGGCGGTGGTGGCGGCGGTGGAGGCGGCGGCTGGTAGGCCCGGAGGCGTCGCGACACTCCACCGGCCACCCGCTGCCGGCCGATGTCGCATCGTGGATCGACGATGTCGCGTCGCCTCACCCGCTGCTCGACCGGCCGGGACCGATCTGCCCGGCCCTGCCCGCCCTGCTGTCCGCGGCCGGCCTCCACTGGGGCGCCATCCCGTGCGGGTGCCCGGAGGGGACCCCACCGACCGACCGGCTCGCCGCGGACCTGCGCTCGGCCCTCGACGTCGCACAGCGGATCATCGCGGGCGGCGACGAGTACCGCACCGCCGTGCTGTGGCTGCTCGTGGGGCTGCCACCGTACGCCTACCGGTCCGTACTAGAACCGGCCTTCGAGTCCGTACGGGCTGCCTGCGTCGCCCGGGGGGTCATGATCGGATGTTTCCACCCGTACCGGCAGCGGCGCAGCCGGGTCGTCCCGACCGTGGCCACGATGCGCTCCCCGGCTCCCCTGGTCGTCATGCGCCGGTTGCTGCGGTCGGACTGGCTCTCGTTCGTCGACGAGCCCGACGCGATGGCCGCGTTCGCGGGCTATTTCGGCGCGCCGCCGGCCCCGGGCAGCCGGTAGTGACGACGCGGATTGACGGTGAAGATGCGCCGGAGATCGGCCTCGTCGACCCCCTTCCGGCGGAGCTTGCCCAGGGCGTCGAGCCCCAGCTCGAAACCGCGGCGCTGCGCCGCCGCCGGTCCCTGGAAGGAGACCCGGCCACCACGGACCGCCCACGACACGTCGCCGGAGACGGTGAGACGGTCGGCGTGCCCCCGGTCGATCAGGTCGAGCACCAGCGCCAGGCGGCTGTCGTCGGCGGAACTGCCCAGCGGCGTGACGTCGGTGACGCAGACGGCCGCACCGGCGTCGAGCAGGCGGCGGATGGTGGTGAGAACCTCGTCGTAGGGGCGCTTGAACCGGCCCTTCAACCCCATCTCCGGGTGACTCACCAGCACCATCTCGGGGTGGACACCATGGCGCACCAGGTGGTTCAGGTGAGCCTGGCCGCCGTGCGGCGAGTGCGTGACGATCGGCAGGCCGGTTGCGTGGTGCGCCAGCGCCGCCGCCGTGAACGTCCGTTGCTCCAACGGCGTCAGCTCGCCGTGGCGGGCGGCGACCTTGATGGCCACCGTGCTGACCTTCCCGCACTGTCGTCGGTACCGTCGTACCAGGAGGGCGGCCAGGTCGTCGGCGGACCGGGAGTGCAGGTCCGCGCGGACGGCGTGCGCCAGGTAGTACCCGACGCAGGCATGGATCCGCACCGGCGTGTCGCCGAGCAGCGGCAGGTAGCTGACCGGGTTGACGTACGCGGTGAGATCGACGATGTCGGTCACGCCGGCTGCGGCGACGCGGGTCAACTCGGCGCGCAGGAACGGCCGCACGGTCGCGGCGTCGGCGGCGCGGAAGCGGGAGAGAACGTGCTCGTGCGGCAGGACGAGGGCCTCGTGCACCCCGTCCCGGCTCGCTGTGATCCCCATACGACATCCGTACCGCTCGCCGGGTGTGCCCCCGCATCGCCGGCTGGCACCTGTGCGCCCCACTCCGCTCCCGCCGCCCGGTCCGGGGCGGCTGGCGACAGACGATGTTATCGCGGACGGGAGGTGCGCCGGTGGCGAGGTTGCCGACCCTGACCCTGGGTGTCGTCGCGCCGGACGACCTCGACGTGCTCGACGCGGCGGCGTCCCGGGTCTGGGCGATGATCAACGACGAGGGCTACTTCTACCTGACCGGGCCGCTCGTCTGCGACCTAAATCCCGCTCCAGTGGTGGCGGCAGCAGCCGCGTTCTTCGCCCGCCCGATCGAGGAGAAGATGCGGTTCCACATCGCCCGTTCCGCGTTCCACCGTGGCTACCTTCCGACCGGGGAGGAGGGCCAGGCGGACGAGGTACCCGATCTCAAGGAAGGGTTCGACACCGGGCTGTCGCAACTCCTCGCCGATGGGTCGGACCGTCCCGACGAGGGCTGGCCGGACACCCCGGGGTTCCGGGCCGAGGCCGGGCGTTGGCGCCGCCGCATGGAGGCCGTGGCGCGTACGCTTGCGTTGGTCTTCGCCCGGACGCTCGGCCAACCCGCCACCTACCTGCTGGACCGCGCGACGGACCCACCGAACCAGCTGCGACTGCTGCACTATCCGGGCAGCCCGGTGCCCCGCCAGGGGGTCGGTGTCCACCGGGACTTCGAATGTTTCACGCTGCTCGCCGCGACCGGGCCCGGGCTCGAGGTCGAACGGCCCGACGGGTCCTGGGTCCGGGTGCCGCCCCGACCCGACTCGCTCGTCGTCACGACGGGCGATCTGCTGGAGATCATCACCAACGGGGGGCTCCCCGCCGCCCGGCACCGGGTCGGCTGGGTGACCGAACGGCGGTTCGCCTTCCCGTACTTCTTCAGCCTCGACCGGGACGTCGTCGTGGCCCCCCTGGACCGGTTCGTCGGGCCGGCCGGGCCCCACTACCGGCCGGTGCGCGCCGGTGAACACCTGATGGCGCGCACCACGGAGGTCTTTCGCTATCTGCGGGACGCCGGTCGCGACGCGCACCCCTGACCGGTCGGGCGCTCACTGGGGCGGCGACGTGCAGGGCTGCCCCGACGGGCTGATTGCGCCGGGGGCAGCGGGTGTCGCTGCGGTATTAGGGCTCGTCGGACCCGAGTGGGCCAAGTTAGTGCACTGTGGCCTTGGCGGATGCGGTCGAGGGATTGATGGAGGTCGCCGGCGATGGGGTCGGCCCCAGTGACGTTGTGGGTGCAGGTCTGATCGCGCTGAGTCTCCTGCCATCGGCCGACGCCGCGCGGGGACACCCGGCATCCGAGGTGATTGATAGCGTCGACCGGTGGCTGCCCTTCCCCTCGTAGCGTGGAGGCCAGAGCTTGAGGGATAGAGGTTCATGGCTGAGACGAGACGCCAGTTCGATCCGGAGTTCCGGGCGGGCGCGGTGCGCATCGTGCGCGAGACGGGCAAGTCAATCGCTCAGGTCGCCCGCGACCTGGGGATCAACAGCGGAACCCTGGCCAACTGGGTGAAGCGGGACCGCGAGACTCGCGGTGAGGCCGCTGCCGGGCAGCTGGCCGAGGACGAGCGGGCGGAGCCGGCGCGGTCGCGGCGGGAGAATGCCGAGCTGGCGATGGAGCGTGATGTCCTCAAGCGATCCGTGGTCGGGTGGGTCAAGGAGGCGACGGGCCGGTGAGCGTGGCCGGGTTCGTCGCTTCCCAGAGGACCGAGCATGACGTGCCGCACGCGCTGGCCTGCCGGGCGTTGGGGGTGTCTGAGTCGTGGTTCTACAAGTGGCGTGACCGGCCGCCAACGCGCCGCGATGACCGGCGTGTCCGGCTGACGAGCGCGATCAGGAAAGTGTTCCACGACTCGGGCGGCACCTACGGCAGCCCTCGCATCGGCATCGAGCTGCGCGAGTCCGGCTGGCAGGTCTCCGACAACACGATCGCGCAGCTCATGGCCGAGCTGGGCTTGGTCGCTAGGGTCAAGCGCCGTCGGCGCGGGCTGACCCGCCAAGGTAAGCGTCCGGCCGCACCGGACCTGGTCAAGCGGGTGTTCACCGCGCCAGCGCCGGATGTGGCCTGGTGTGGTGACATGACCGAGATTCGCACCTGTCAACGCCGGCTGAACTTTGACCCCTCTGTTCCGGGTGGGTTCCAGGAACCACGGGGTCAGTTTTCAGGCGGAGCCGACAAATGGGGGTGGTTTACCCTCGCGGCGGCCCCACCGACACGAACCCATTGCCCGCGCGTAGGTTCGTCGCGACGGGCCGGCGCACGCTGCCTTCTGATGACGAAACGTCCCGGCGGTGGGGGAGCAGGGCGACGCTGGGTCCCCGCGTTGTCCTGTCGTCCTATCCCCGTTACCCTCCGAAAACCCCCGCCTGCCGTTGACGACCAGTGCCAAGCAGCGACTACTGCTTGATTTGTGTCTGTGAAGATCAGTTCCCATTTCTGGTTATCAATGACATGGTCGGGATGGTTGCGGACGGTAACATGAGTTCTTGACAAGCAATGACAAGCCCTGAACGAGGCTCGACATGAGGTCCTCCTAAGTTCAAGTCTTCTCGTTCCCCTGAAGGGGCTGCCTGGGCAGTGACGCCGCAGTCATGGTAGCCCGTACTTGCAGGAGGAGTGAAAAGGAGTTTGGGGTCTAGGCATTCACCTGACCGGCCTGCACGGCGTGGCCCAGAGCCTCCGAGCTACGGAGGAGCCTCGCCGGTGACGACCATCGCTCGCACTTGGATGCCGAGCCAAGCTCGCAACGGGCAGAGGCTACCGAGCCACCCTCAATCAAGCATGGACGTAACCTCAACGGGCGCAGACGCTCGGGTGTCTAGAATTCGCTCATGCCAGTTCACCGGGTCATCGAGCCGTCCGTCATGTCGTAATACTGTCATCGCCCGGGCAAACAATCTGAGCGCGATGTCCCCTGTCTCACCCGCAAGCGCCTCGACGGTATTATGAGCGGATTCCCCGAGGGGCACGGGTCCATATTGGAGGGCAAAGTTTGACATGGTGGCGGCGAAGATGTAGCGACCGCCGCCTTGTGGCGTCAGCACGGGAACGCGGTAGAACCAGAGCGCGCCCTTGTCGTCGTGACGGAGAAACGCCATAAGTCCTACGCCAGGCGATTCATCGTGAGCCAGAACTCTGAGTGTCGCGTAGTGGCACCTCAAGGGACCGCTGTTGCCTTCGAGGCCGTCGAAATGCTGTATGACTGTCCCAACAGCCATAATGTCGGCGAGGTCTTTGCTGACGGTGCCCACACTGGCTTCGAGAAATCCAGCAGCCGCTGCAGTGAGTTCCTCGGCAGTGCTCGCGGCGCGCGCCTTAATGCCCGAAGCAATCAGCTCATCCGTCCGTTCGACGAGTTCACGGCGTTCAGCAAGCGCACTCTCACGCTCTCTCTTATCCAACAAAATTTGGCTTCGCGAAAGCTGCTCAGCAATCGCCGTCCACTCGCCTGGTCCAGGCAAAGCGATCTCTGAACCCGCGGCTGCGCTGGCACGCGCATCGGGCAGGAGCGCTGTAGTGCCCTGTCCGCCTGGCGTAGTTCTCGGCGGCAGCTCGGTAGAGGATTCGAGTTCTTGCTCGGCAGGCTTTGGTTCGGGGAGGGTCCTCGGGCCCGCTTCTATCTGATCGGTCGTTTCATCACTATCAGGCCCGTCTCCTCTCTCGTGTTGGTGCTGATCCTGGCCGGCGTCGGCGGTCGGCGAGTCGAGTTCGGCTGCGATGATCGCGAGGAGCTCGTCCACGGAGTTTGGTCGCAGCTGCGGGTCAATGTGCGTCGAGGTCTCTACCACTGTTCGCCACGGACCTTCCGGCGGAAGGTGCGGTACGTTGGCCCGGGGCTCAGTCTGCAGGAGTGCCCAGCCGATAATTTGGCCGATGCTATAGATGTCGGCCTGCGGCCCGGCCCCGTGTGCATCCGTGTACAGCTCGGGAGCAGCGTAGCCTTCGCTCCCGAACAACCCTCCGGTCCTGGTGAGTCCTGGTGCGGTGGTTCTGCCGCGCGGACGCCTCCCTAAGCCCCAATCGGCGACGACCCACCGTTCGTCGAGCCAGAGGATGTTGGCCGGTTTCAGGTCACGATGTGTCCATCCGATCTGATGGGCCTCCCGCAGTCCCTCACAGATGGCGGTGATTAGCTTTCGCAGCGCGCCCTCGTCGCGCAGGTCGGCGGCCACGTCCTCGGCCGAGTGCGTGGCCAACGGCATGATGAACCACTCGTAGGCGGGACAGAAGTCCAGGACGGGCATCACATGCTTGTTCGAGCCGAACATGCCGGCCACGTCGACTTCCCTGCGTAGGCGTGCCCGCTGATCTACACCCATCATGCGAAGCTTCTTGAGCGCGATGGGGACGCCGGTGGACTTGTGCGTGCCCAGGAAGACATGCGCCTGCCCGCCGGACTTGAGTGGCTGGCCCTTTAGCGCGTAGTCCTTCCGTACGCCGCGAGCCGCAGCACGGACGGCCCGATATGGAGGCGCTGCCGCCTGGTCGTCGGGTGTTGCAGTCCGGTCCGCATCTGGCGTGGTCAGGATCGCGGCGGGAAGGCTAGCTTGGATGATCACGGGGTGCGGCAGCTGGTTGTTGCCCCGCACATCCCCGACCAGGAGCAACCGGCCTTGTGCCGTCAGGGCCATACCCTGGATCCGGTTAAGCTGGACCTCCGCGATCAAATCGGTGGTTCCGCGGGTGGTGTCAACTCGGTGGACGAAGCCACGTGTCCCGCTGCGGTCGGTGCCTGCGGTGATGACCTCCTGGCCGTTGGCGACCAGGAATCGAGGGCTAGGGGGCGACACGAACCAGTCTTCGCGCCGAACCATAGTGGTGCGGCCCAGGTCCAGTACTGCGCTGTGGCCCTCCGCGGCCAGGAGGAACCGCAGTTCTCCAAGCCATACTGCGCTGAGTACGTCCGCGTTGAAGGAGATCGAGTAGCGCTGCTGAGCGCCGACTTCATCGCCCAGCTGGACCAGGCCCAGCGTTGTCCCAGCCAGATCGGCACCGTTCCCGCATAGTGCCCATGGCTGGCCTCCCGGACCTCGCAGCAGCATCCGAGCATCGTTGAGATCTCCGGCGACGGGGGCGATGACGCCGTCCTTCCACCGGATGACGGCGGCGCCGCGCTGGACCAGGAACTCGTCATCAGCCAACGTGAGCACGTTGCCGGAGCAGCCTGCTAGCGAGAGGCGCCAGTGGGCGGTGCCTCGCAACCTGTCGACCTCGATGACGCCTTGGTCTGTGGTGAGCAACATCGAGGGCCCGTGAACGGCGAAACCCGTGATCTCATCCCATCCGGCTTCGGCGCTGAGGAGATGCTGAAGCGATACCCCTGCGGCGGTCTGGATATCGAGTTTCCAGGGCATCGGTCTGCGAGTGTGGGAAAGGAGCGGGGCGGGCTCCCGGGTATACGGTCGCACCAGCAGCTCAGTCAGCGGAGTGAACGCGACATTGTCGAAGGCGGCTCGATCACCTGCCTCCGCAATCAGCTCGTCGATCGTCATCAGGCCGCAGAGGGCAGCCTCAGCATGCTGACGATCCAGCAGGACCACAGTCCGTCCATCGGAACTCAAGCCTGAGGCGGCATCAGCGTCAAATCCTGACAGGGAAAGCAGCGCACCCTGTATGTCCTTATTGCCTGATGCAGCCTGCTGCCACGCGGCTACGTTTCGCGCGGTCAACGGTGCATCTCGCCAGGCCAGCCCGAGTTGCACCTTCGCATCACCGCGGCGAAGGCCTAGCGTCGGGATCGTCCCAAGGAGCTGTCGCGGCCGGGAATGGAAGCCCGCCTGCGTCAGGAGGTCGGAGAGGATTCCCTGCAGGAGGGTTTCGCGTTCGCTTTCGCTATGGTCGTCGCTTACGAGCTTGCCATAACGTGCGATCAGAGAAGGTGCACCTTCGAGATCACCCTGTTGGGTGCCGTTCACTCAGCCTCCTCGTGGCGCGTTGCCGTGACGGCCACCATTCTCGCCTGCCCTGCTTGGTCGGCAAATGTCAGGCAGAGCCGTCGGCCTGTGTCGAGGCGTAGCCTAATGCTGGTCGTCGGGTGAGCAGCAGAGCGGCGTCAACGCTGCATCGACGAACTCGCCACCGATCTGCACGAAGCCCTGCGCCGCTCGGAACTGCGTCAGCTGCCCATGGCCGAAGCAGCGATGGGAACCCAGGCTCTCGCGCTACTGGCCACGCTCAACGTCGAGTACAGCAGCGGCGACCAGTTCACCGAGGCCACCAGCAAAGTTTTCCGCCGGCACCCCGACCACGAGATTGTCACCAGTTTCCCCGGCCTGGCCGACGTTACCGTCTTGTCCTGACCGCCTTCGTGCGCGCACATCACCCGGCCGTCGAGTCCGTCATCGCCGAGACTACAAGGCGAACTGCCTGCCGTCGGGTTCGGAACGCGCCGGTGGCTCCGGTCGACCTCGGGCGAGCTCAATGAAGGTGAGCATGTTTGCCGCGGCAGAGCCGACCATCGCGAAGCCGAAGTGGGGTGCGGGTGCGGGTGCGCGCACCACGGATCGGATCACGCTGTCCAGCCGGCTGACGTTGAGCCGTCCTGGGAACTAACGCCGCGGCTGGTCGGTCGCCGCCGGGCCCATGCGCCCTGCACCTGCCGCAGAGGTCGGCCCGACCGTAGCAATACAGACCGGCCGTCCGCCGTTTCGATCCGCCGCGGAGGAACGCGTGTCAATGCCGCTTTCTGTGTGTAGACGGAATTATGGGGTTGCTCCAGTGTGTGATGCTTCTATCGTGATCAAGAAAGCGCCGCATGAGTCCTTCTACAGCGAGTTCACATCGTTCGTGCGCCGCTTCAACCAGGAGGCCATGCTCGTCGCGGTCGCTCAGCGTGCCCTGAGCCTCCCGGGGAACTTCGGTATGGACAACCGGGGTGACAGGGCGCTCCGCGCGACGCCGCCGTGGGCGCTGGCTGCTGTGGCGAAGGCAGCCATCGTGCATGGCAACGCCCACCGGCGGGCCGTCCCCCGCGAGCGTGACCTGGTCACGGCATGCCACATGCATAACACTCTCGTCGCCCCCGAACTCGATGTGCCAGAGCTCAACTCGGCATTCGCCATTTTGGCGCGGCTTGCCTTCGAGCAGTTCCCGTACTACGAGCGCGGCCTGCCGGAGCTTGCCCGGCCGGTCGCGTTCTTCGACGACTACTCCTGCCGCAAGTCCCTTGAGGTCATCTCAAAGGAGTCGATGCGCGAACTGGTGGGCGCAGACATGGTCACCGCCGCCGGCATCGTGTTGATGCTCGCCACCGGCGCGGAGATCAACGACGGGTACTTTAATCCGGGGTGGCTGGATCAGATCAACTTCGCTGAGTTGCTTGCCGAGTTGCCGCGCGAGGAGATCCTGGCTGTCGTCAACTCCCTATTCGCCTGGGACATGGACCAGTTCCGGCGCGAGGACGCCGAAGCGTCGGTCAGGACTCCTCTGCCGCACCTGGACCGCTATGCATTTAACCCGCTCACCTCCCGCCCGTTCGTGCGGCTGTCGGACGGACGGCTAATCGCGCCCGTACCGCAGCTCATCCCGCGGCGGCTCACGCCGCTAGCCTCGGCCTTTCACGGCAGCCGTGATCTTGGATGTCCAGCGGGTCGGTAGATATGGCGAAGTGCCTGCCACGT
>NZ_JBNCKU010000019.1:0-111049 GCF_049841715.1 Micromonospora sp. DT41
CGTGGCAGGCACTTCGCCATATCTACCGACCCGCTGGACATCCAAGATCACGGCTGCCGTGAAAGGCCGAGGCTAGTACGGGGGAACAGCGCACGGAGTACCGTCACGGAGCGTCACAACGGCCCGCAGCAGCGGAAACCGGGTGTCCACGGCTACGCCGCAGACACCCGGTTCCGGGTTCGCACTCCGGTCGGTCAGCCGCCGAACGGTGCGGCGGACAGGAGTGTCTGCGTCCACCCCGACTCGTCGACGGCGCCCATGCCGAACAGGTCGCCGCCCTTTCGGTCGTACGGGTTGCGATCGGTGTAGCGGAAGAGCCCGCCACCCTCGGTGCGACCGAAGTAGGTGCCCGCGCCCGGCGAGACCAGGTTGGTCATGCCCTGCCAGGTGCTGTCCTTCAGCTCGCCCGACGTCCAGGAGCCCACGCCATTGATCTTGTAGGACAGCAGCCGGCCGTCGGAGGTCGTGCCCAGGATCCAGTCCTCACCAGTCGTCGTCATCGTCTTCAGGGTGAACCCGCTGTCGATCGTGGTGCCGTTGAGGATGTGGTTGCCTGTCGGCTTCGTCGACGTCACGTCGTAGCGCAGCAACTCCCCCAGGGAGTTGAGGCCGTACAGGTTGCCGTGACCGTCGTAGCTGAGCTGGGTGTGCGTCCACCCGCCGACCTTGATCTTCGACGGCGTGTTGAAGGCAAGCCCTGTGTTGTTGGTGATCACATCCACCCGGTAGAGGTCACCGCTCGTGGAGGTGAGCAGGATCGTGTTGAAGTTGACTGTTGCCATCGTCTTCGGCGTGAAACCAAGGGTCGCCTCCGACACCACGGTCTTCAGGCGACGGCCGGTACCGGACTCGATCGCCGAGTACGTCAGGCGTCCGTCGGCGAGCGCCCCGTAGACCGAGACGTTGCCACAGTTGGCACTCACCGCGCGCACCTCGGGCGACTTCGGCTCACCGCTGGGCGAGCCGTCGGTGGTGATACCGGACGGTGCGCCGTTGAAGTGGGACTCCACCTTGTTGCCGTCACGTCGTTGCTCGTGGTGCAGGTGTTCGCCGCTGGAGTTCCCGGTGGTGCCGACCTTGCCGAGAAGCTGGCCCTGGTCGACCTGCTGCCCGGTCCGTACCACCGGAGTCGAGACCATGTGCAGGTACAGCGACTCCCAGCCGCCGCCGTGGTCGAGCTTGACGTAGTTGCCCGCACCGCTGTCGTAGCCGGCGTAGGCGACGGTGCCCGCCGCCGAGGCGAGGATGGGCCGTCCGGCCGTACTGCCGCTGGTGGCGAACATGTCGATGTCGTAGTCGTCGTGACCGGGATAGGTGGACATCCGCCACACGTCGTCGCAGGCGAAGGGGAGTTGGAAGTTCGGCCGGACGCCGGCGGCGTGGGCGGCGCTCGGGTCGGCGACGTCCAGGGCCGCGACACCGGTGCCGGCGAGCGCCAGGGCGGCCAGGGCGGCCGAGGCCAGGCGTCGTACCGGGTGGGGTTGGGTCATGTGTCGTCGCTCCTCGTTGGCGGAGGTCGGGAGGTGCCGGAAGTTGGTCGTCGTCGGGCGCATCAGTTGCCGAAGGGCTGGGCGGACAGCAGGGTCTGGGTCCATCCGGAGTCGTTGACGGCGCCCTGGCCGGACAGGTCGCTGCCGTCGCGGTCGAACGGGTCCTGGTCCTGGTAGCGGTGCAACGCGCCGTTGCTGGTACGCCCGTAGTAGATGCCGGCGCCGGGCGACAGCAGATGGGTGATGCCCTGCCAGGTGCTGTCCTTCAGCTCACCGGAGACCCAGGAGTTCGGACCGTTGATCTTGTAGGAGAGCAGCCGGCCGTCGGCGGTCGTGCCCAGGATCCAGTCCTTGCCGGTGGTGGTGAGCGTCTTGAGGGTGAACCCGCTGTCGATGGTCGTGCCGTTGACGATGTTGTTGCCGGTCGGCTTGGACGACGTCACGTCGTAGCGCAGCAACTGCCCCAGCGAGTTGATGCCGTACAGGTTGCCGTGACCGTCGTAGCTGAGCAGGGTGTGCGTCCACCCGCCGACCTTGATCTTCGACGGGGTCTCGAATGCCACACCCGTGTTGTTGGTGATGATGTTCACCCGGTACAGGTCACCGGAGGTCGACGTGACCAGGATCGTGTTGAAGTTCAGCGTGGCCAACGCCTTGGGCGTGAACCCCAGTGTCGCCTCCGACAGCACCGTCTTGGTGAGACGACCGGTGGCCGTGTCGATCGCCGAGTACGTCAACCGGCCGTCCGCAAGCGTCCCGTACACCGACGCGGTGGGCGGGGTCCACAGTGCGTCCACGATGATCTGCGCGTCGGACGCCTGCCCCTGGTAGCGGTCGGGGTACGCCGAGACCTGCACCCGCTGGCACACCTCGCCGATCGGCCTGCTCGCCCAGGAGTTGTTCGGGTAGAGGCTGATCATCTTGTTGAGGAAAGCGTTCGTCGCCCAGGTCGGGTCCAGTCGCTGCGCCCGGGAACCCCACGCGGCACGCTGCTGGAACAGACCAAGGCTGTCGTGGTCCACCTCCTCGGCCACGTTCTGGATCGTCGACTCGACGATCGTGGTGGTGACGGCGATGACCGCCGCCCGCTCGGGCAGCCCCCGCGCCTGCACCGCCTGCACCACCTTGCGGGCGCAGGACACCCGGTAGGCGGTCATGTAGCCGTCAAGCGTGCCGCCGAGCCGACTGTTGAGGGTTGTGGCAAGGGCGGCGTCGGCGCTGCTCGGTCCACTCGCGGAGCAGGGCGCCGTGTCGTACGCCGCCGTGATCGACGCGGCCGGGAACGCCTCGGCGTCGGCCGGTGTGGACGGGGCCGCCGCGGCGGGTTGCGCGGCGACGGACAGGACGGTGATCGCCAGGGCCAACGCGGCACCGACTCCGCCCAGTGTGAAACGTTTCATGCAGATCCCCAGATCGCTTGGGTGTTTGCGGTCGGGGAGGAGCATGCGGTCCGGCGTTGTACCGGCTCTGTTGTCGAACTGTCCGCACCGGTCCCGCAGCCGGCCCGTGGTGGCCGGAGCAGGGGTCAGCTCGCGACGAGCCGGGTGTGCCAGGCCACCGCCGCAGGTCAGCTCGCGACGAGCCGGGTGTGCCAGGCCACCGCCGCCGGGTCGGTGAGCGAGGCGACCTGGTCGATCACCACGCGCAGCCGGGCGGCGTCGTCGGGGGCGGCCCGCCACAGTGGGGCGAAGACCGGGTCGAGCCCGTCCGGCGCCCGCCGTACCAGTGCGGCCACCAGCTCCGCGAGCATCGTGCGCTGCCGCTCGTAGCGGCCCCGGGATCCGGTACGGCGCATCACGTAGCGCAGGGCGATGCCCTTGAGCAGCGCGCACTGTGCCCGTACCCGCCTCGGCACCACCAGGTCGGCGGCGTAGCGACGGTGCGGACCGCTGCCGAACCGCTCCTCGGTGGCGGTCACCGCCGCAGACACGAACCGGCCGGTCAGGCCGCTGGTGGTGGTCTTCAACGCGACCTGGGCACGGTGGCTGCCGTCGTACCCGGCCAGCGGGGCCAGCAGCGGGTCGGCAAGCAACTCGACAAGCACCTCGGCCAGGTCGGCCGAGGACTCCCCGGAGTAGGTGGTCGCCACGTCGGCGCAGAGCGCGGCCCGCTCGTCGGCGTCGGCGAGCAGCGGACGCAACGTGACGTACCCGCCGTGGATGCCGTCCTCCACGTCGTGCACCGAGTACGCGACGTCGTCGGCCCAGTCCATCACCTGCGCCTCAAGGCAGCGCCGGTCGCCTGGCGCGCCAGCACGGATCCAGTCGAAGACCGCCGTGTCGTCGGCGTACACACCGAACTTGCGCTGCCCGGGGCGGCGCGGCCAGGGGTACTTTCCGATCGCGTCCAGTGACGCGCGGGTCAGGTTCAGCCCGGCGGACGAGCCGTCCGGGGCGAGCACCTTCGCCTCGAGTCGGGTCAGCACCCGCAGGGTCTGCGCGTTGCCCTCGAAGCCTCCGCAGGGCGTGGCGAGCAGGTCCAGCGCGGCCTCGCCGTTGTGCCCGAACGGAGGGTGCCCGAGGTCGTGGGCCAGCCCGGCGACGTCCACCACGTCCGGATCGCAGCCCAGCCGGGCACCCATCTCCCGGGCGATCTGGGCCACCTCGAGGGAGTGCGTCAGTCGGGTACGCAGGAAGTCGTCAGTGCCGGCGGTGTGCACCTGGGTCTTGGTGGCCAGTCGACGGAACGCCGCCGAGTGCAGCACCCTTGCCCGGTCACGCTCGTACGGGGAACGGCGGTGCCCGGTGTCCTTGGGTGGCTCCTGCACCAGTCGGGACTGCGGGTCTGACAACCCCGGCTCACTCCTTGCGCTGACGGAGGACGCAGAACTCGTTGCCCTCCGGGTCGGCGAGGACCGTCCACTCGACGTCAACCTGACCGATGTCGACGTGCCGGGCGCCCATGTCGACAAGCCGTTCGACCTCGGCCTCCTGGTCGGCGGGGCGCAGGTCGAGGTGCAGTCGGTTCTTGCGCTCCTTGCCGTCGGTCGCCGGCACGAAGACCAGGCCGGGGAGACGGTCGGCGCCCTGCCGGATCTCCACCTCGTCCGGCTTCTCGCTGACGACCTGATAGCCGAGCGCCTCGGCCCACCAGCGGGCCAGCCGAGCCGGATCGTGGGCGTCGATGGTCAGGCTTTCCCAGACGCTGGTCATTCAGTCACCTTTCCCCGTCGACGGCGAACGCAATCAGCCGCATGTGAGGGAGCCAGATTACGCCTGCCGATGCGCCTCGGCGCGACCGCGATGGGGAGACATCCGGGACGCAGGCGGCGGCTCGCCCCGAGCCGCCGCCTGCTCCTCGTCAACGGCTGTCGGAGCCGTCGGTCTCCACAACCGCCCGGCCGGCTTCCAGGCGCGCCACCGGCACCCGGAACGGTGAGCAGGACACGTAGTCCAGGCCGACGGAGTGGAAGAAGTGCACCGAGTCGGGGTCGCCGCCGTGTTCACCGCAGACGCCGAGCTTCAGCCCGGGTCGGGCGGCGCGGCCCTCTTCGGCGGCGATCCGCACCAGCCGGCCGACGCCATCGCGGTCGATGGACTCGAACGGTGAGATGCCGAAGATGCCCAACTCCAGGTAGCGCCAGAAGAACGCGCCCTCGACGTCGTCGCGGGAGAAGCCCCAGGCCATCTGGGTCAGGTCGTTGGTGCCGAACGAGAAGAACTCGGCGGCCTCGGCGATCTGGCCGGCGGTCAGCGCCGCCCGGGGCACCTCGATCATGGTGCCGATCAGCACCTCGACACCGCTGTCCCCGACCACCTCAGCGATGATCTTCTCGGCTTCGGCGCGGACCGTCTCCAGCTCCTGCACGGCCCCGACCAGCGGCACCATGATCTCCGGCTTGGCCACCCGGCCCTCCCGGGCGCAGCTGACTGCCGCCTCGGCGATGGCCCGCACCTGCATGGCGAACAGGCCGGGGATGACCAGGCCGAGGCGTACGCCCCGCAGCCCGAGCATCGGGTTCTCCTCGTGCATCCGCCGCACCGCGGCGAGCAGCGCCTCCTCCTTGGCGACGTCCTCACCGCGCTCCTGAGCGACAGCGACGTTGACGGCGAGCTGCTCCAGCGGAGGCAGGAACTCGTGCAGCGGCGGGTCGATCAGCCGGACGGTCACCGGCAGGCCGTCCATCTCGCGGAAGATCTCCTCGAAGTCGGCCTGCTGCAACGGCAGCAGCGCGGCAAGCGCCTCCTCACGCTCGCCCTCGGCGCGGGCCAGGATCAGCCGCTCGACCAGCTCCCGCCGGTCGCCGAGGAACATGTGCTCGGTGCGGCACAGCCCGATGCCCTCCGCGCCGAAGCGCCGGGCACGGGCGGCGTCCGCGCCGGTGTCGGCGTTCGTGCGGACCGCGAGCCGCCGCTTGCCGTCGGCGTGCGTCATGATCCGGTGTACGGCCCGGACCAGCGCGTTGTCGATGTGCTCGGGGTCGAGGCTGCCCTCGAAGTACTGCACCACCTCCGACGGCATTACCGGGACCTCACCCAGGTACACCTTGCCGGTGGTGCCGTCGATGGACACGACGTCGCCCTCGCTGACGGTCTGCCCGGCCACTGTGAACCGCTTCGCCGGCACGTTGACGTCGATCTCGTCGGCACCGGAGACGCAGGTCTTGCCCATCCCCCGGGCCACCACTGCGGCGTGGCTGGTCTTGCCGCCGCGCGAGGTGAGGATGCCCTTCGCGGCGATCATGCCGTTCAGGTCGTCCGGGTTGGTCTCCCGGCGTACCAGGATCACCGACTCGCCCTCGGCGGCCATCTCGACGGCGCGGGCGGAGGTGAAGACGACCTTGCCGGACGCCGCACCAGGCGACGCGCCGATGCCCTTCGCGACCGCCTCGAACTCGTGGTCGAGCTGGAAGCGGGGGAACATGAGCTGCGCGAGCTGCGCGCCGTTGACGCGGTGCAGCGCCTCGTCCAGGTCGATGAGGCCCTCGTCGACGAGTTGCCCGGCGATGACGAACGCGGCGGCGGCGGTGCGCTTGCCGACCCGGGTCTGCAACATCCACAGCTTGCCGCGCTCGATTGTGAACTCGATGTCGCAGAGGTCCTTGTAGTGCTCCTCCAGCCGCGCCATGATCCCGAGCAGCTCGTCGTAGGAGGCCTTGTCGAGCTGCTCCAGATCCTGAAGCGGCACTGTGTTGCGGATGCCTGCGACGACGTCCTCGCCCTGGGCGTTCGCCAGGTAGTCGCCGTAGATGCCCTGGGCGCCGCTGCCCGGGTCGCGGGTGAACGCCACGCCGGTGCCGGAGTCGGGGCCGAGGTTGCCGAAGACCATCGTCACCACGTTCACAGCGGTGCCGAGGTCGGCGGGGATGCGCTCCTGACGGCGGTAGAGCACCGCGCGCTCGGCGTTCCACGACTCGAAGACCGCCCGGATGGCGAGGTCGAGCTGTTCGCGCGGCTGCTGCGGGAACTCCCGCCCGGTGTGCTTCAGGAAGATCTTCTTGTACGCGTCAACCAGCCCGCGCAGGTCGTCGGCGTCCAGGTCCAGGTCGTTGTGGGTGCCCTTGACTGCCTTGGCGTCGTCGAGCGCCTGCTCGAACTCCTCGCCCGGCACCTCGCAGACGGTCTTGCCGAACATCTGGATGAGGCGTCGGTAGGAGTCCCAGGCGAACCTGTCGTTACCTCCCGCCTGGGCGGACAGGCCGACGACGCTCTCGTCGTTGAGGCCGACGTTCAGGACGGTCTCCATCATGCCGGGCATGGAGAACTTGGCGCCCGATCGGACCGACACCAGCAGCGGGTCCTGCGGGTCGCCGAGGCGCTTGCCCATGGCGCGCTCCAGCGACTCCAGGTGCTGCTCGATCTGACCGGCGAGGCCGTCCGGCTCCCGGCCGGTGGCGAGGTACGCCTGGCATGCCTCGGTCGTGATGGTGAAGCCGGGCGGCACGGGCAACCCGAGGTTCGTCATCTCGGCGAGGTTGGCGCCCTTACCACCGAGCAGGTCCTTGAGGTCCTTGTTGCCCTCGGAGAAGTCGTAGACGTATTTGTGATCGACGGTCTCTTGCGCTGCCACCAGAGCCTCCCACGCGCGCCGGAATGGACACTTAACGAAGGTTCAGTTTGCTGATACCCCGGGACGGACCTCCGGTAATCCGGGGTCGACGCCGATCGGTGCGCGAAGGTTAAGCGAACATCGAGCGGCCTGGGCCCGTTCGGTGACAATCGGCACAGCTATCACGACTTACCGCGTTCGTACGGGTTTTTGGGAACGCTTCCATGCGCACGATCACGCATTCCGGCCTGTCGCCGTACCCTTGACGACAACGCCAGCCAGTGAACCTCACTTTTGCCATAACCGACGCGAATACACCCCCGGAGCCGCCGCCGTGTCGACCAACCTCTCCCCCGGCCCCGCCAACTCCCCCGAGGCGGCCGGGCACGCCGGTCCGGTGCCGCTGCCGACTCAGGAACCGACCGCCGCCGCGCTGGCCCGGGCTGCCGAGCGGGCCGCCACCGACCTGCTCGCCGCGCCCGCCCCCATCCAGCTCGCCGACGTCGTACCCGCTCCGCGGGACGTGCGGCCGGACCCGGCCGGAAACTGGCGGCTCTCCCCCGACGCGGTCATCGTGGCAAGCACCGAACCCGCCGCGCTGGCCGCCGCCGTCCACCTCGCCGAGCTGCTGCGGCCCGCCACCGGATACCCGCTGCCGGTCACCGACGCCGCCACGCCGCAGGCCGACGACGGCATCGCGCTCGTGCTGGACCAGGCCGTCGGCCTCGGCACGGAGGGCTACCGACTCGACGTCACCACCTCCGGGGTACGCCTCAGCGCCGTCACCGCCACAGGCCTCTTCCACGGCGTGCAGACCCTGCGCCAACTGCTCCCGCCGGCGATCGAGAGCACCGTCCCGGTCACCGAAGCGTGGATCCTGCCCGGCGGGACCATCACCGACACGCCACGCTTCCCGTACCGGGGTGCGATGCTCGACGTGGCGCGGCACTTCTTCGCTGTCGAGGACGTGCTGCGGGTCGTCGACCACCTGGCCCGCTACAAGCTCAACCACCTGCACCTGCACCTCACCGACGACCAGGGCTGGCGGATCGCCGTCGACTCCCGCCCGAAGTTGACCACCGTGGGCGGCGCGACCGAGGTCGGTGACGGCCCGGGCGGTTTCTACACGAAGGCCGACTACGCGCGGATCGTCTCCTATGCCGCCGACCGTCACATCACTGTCGTCCCGGAGATCGACCTGCCGGGGCACACCAACTCGGCGCTCGTCGCGTACCCGGAACTGGCACCGGACAAGATCGCTCCTCCGCCGTACACAGGCACCGATGTCGGCTTCAGCTACGTCGACCCGACCGACGAGCGGACGTACGACTTCGTCGCCGACGTGTTCGGCGAACTGGCCGCCATCACACCCGGGCCGTTGCTGCACATCGGCGGCGACGAGGCGTTCAAGGTCAAGGGCGAGCTCTACACCGATTTCGTCGAGCGGGTCCAGCGCATCGTGGCCGAGCTCGGAAAGACAGTGGTCGGCTGGCACCAGGTCGCACCTGCCGCCCACGTCGACGGGCGGGTCCTCCAGTGGTGGGGCACCAACGGCGAGGACCCCACGACCGCCGACGCGGTCCGCCGAGGCGCCCGGCTGGTCATCTCCCCTGGCAACCACGCATACCTCGACATGAAGTACGCGCCGGACACCCCGATCGGACACGACTGGGCCGGCCTGATCGACGTACGCAAGGCTTACGACTGGGATCCGGGCACGCACGTCGCCGACGTACCCGAGGAGGCGGTGCTCGGCGTGGAGGCACCGCTCTGGACCGAATCGGTCACCTCCCTCGCGGAGATCGAACTGCTGCTCCTACCCCGACTCCCGGCGATCGCCGAGCTGGGCTGGTCACCCCGCGCGACGCACGACTGGGCCGGGTTCCGTTCGCGGTTGGCCGGGCACGGGCCACGCTGGGCAACCGCCGGCATCACCTTCCACGCCGCACCGGAGATCCCCTGGCCGGCGGTACCCGCCATCCCCCAACAACACGGCGTGCCCCACCCCGACCCGATAATCCCCTGACGGGCGGGCCGTCCAGTTTCACCGCGTCCGCCGCACCCTCAAGCGGGGCGTCCGGTTTCGGCGTGGCCGTCGCACGCTCGGGCGGGGCGTCCGGTTTCGGCGTGGCCGTCGCACGCTCGTCGGGCGGACGGTAGACGCCCAGAATAGGCATTTCAGGCAGTCGCGGGTTGATCGACTCGGGTTCCTTTGATATCGGGGTGTCCGGGTCGCGGGGATACCCCGGTTTCCATGAAGCCGAGTCGATCACACCCGTCTGGGCCGACTGTCGGGGCAACGCTGGGTGTTATGTCTGGTATCGGCTCGGCTGCGGCGTGGTCGGGGGCACTCTGGCGGCGGAATGAAGGGCCGGGCCGGGTGGTTGTACAGGGGGTAACCGACGACAGGTCGCGGCCCCGCCGGCTCGACGGTCCCCCGGTATCCGGGAACACCCGCCCGGCCGCCACGGTTACATCCCCCGGACCACCCGAGCAGCGCCTCTCCGAGGCTGTCGGCAGGTCCCCCGGAGCACGGCGGAATGACTCGCTGGCCCGGCTGGTTACATCCCCCTGGACCACCCCGAGCAGGCAGAGCCGCCGGGTGAGATCCCTGGAACTTCTTCCCCCTGCTCGCAGCGCACCGTCCCCCTATTGGTGTGTTACGCGGGTCGCCCCCGACATTGCAGAGGAGCACGCCATCATGCGTACCGATCTGATTCGTAAGACCGCTCTGACCGCTGCCGGACTCGCCGTCACCGGCGGCGCCATCGCCGGCCCCATCACCACCGCCTACGCCGCCGACGCCAAGCCCACCGGCCAGACCCAGAACAAGAGCGAGCGGCACCTCGACGTCCGCTACGAAGCCCAGCCCAACTTCTACTACTGCGGCCCCGCCGCCGCCCGCAACGCCCTGTCCGTACAGGGCAAGAACATCAGCGTCGACGCCATGGCCAAGGAAATGGGCACCACCGAAGCCGGCACCAACAGCATCAACGACATCACCCCCGTCCTGAACAAGGAAACCGGCAAGAACAACGCCTACCGCTCGGTGGAAATCAGCACCCCCGCCGCCGACGACAAGCAGACCGACAAACTCCGCACCGATGTGGTCAAGACCGTCGACGACGGCCGCGCCGTAGTCGCCAACATCGCCGGCACCACCACCGACACCGACGGCAACACCCACTCCTTCGAAGGCGGCCACTACATCAGCGTCGTCGGCTACACCGACAACGGCAACACCGTCACCATCGCCGACTCCGCCGACCCCAACACCGCCTCCTACGACATCACCACCGAGCACCTCGCCGACTGGATCGCCACCCGCGGCTACGCCACCAGCTGACCCCACCCAACACGCACCACCGAAGGGCCGGACCCCCACACAGGGGCCCGGCCCTTCACCATGCCACCGGCGGCGGCCAGAAGCCCGGGCAGGCATCACGCGGTTCGCCGACACTTCGGAACTGACGCCCTCAGCAATTCAGCACACCGGCCGAGGCGCCGACCCGCCGACACCAGCCACCACCAGCGCGCCGAGCCGGTGACCGATCGAGGCCGCCCACCCACCAGCGCCGAGGCGGTAACCAATCGACGCCACCCGCCCAACAGCGCCGGGCCGGTGACCAGTCGACGCCACCCGCCCAACAGCGCCGGGCCGGTGACCAGTCGACGCCACCCACCCGTCGGCGCCGAGGCGGTGACGTCGACGCCGGCTACCCATCAGCGCCGGCCGGTGCGGGTCAGCCGCCGGAGTCGTCCATCTCGGCGCCCTCGGGCACGGTGTCGTCGTCCCGGCTGGCCAGCCAGCCGTCCGGCAGGAAGACCTTGCCCGGGGAGTTCGTCCGGCCACGCGGCTGTCCGAGGGCAGTAAGCGGGAACGGCTCGGCCGGGTCGAGCTTGCCGAGTAGGTCGTCGAGCTGGGCCAGGCTTTCGATCATCGCCAGGGACCGGCGCAGTTCGCCGCCCACAGGAAAGCCCTTGAGGTACCAGGCGACGTGCTTGCGGAAGTCGGTGCAGCCGTCCCGCTCACCCCGGGCGGGGTTGCGCGCGCCCGCCACGAACTGGTCGACGAGCAACTCGGCGTGCCGGCGCATGGTCACCGCCACCTCGCCGAGGGTGGGCAGCCGCCGCTCGGGGCGACCGTTGAAGGCGGCCTCCAGGTCGGCGAAGAGCCACGGCCGGCCGAGGCAGCCGCGCCCGATGACAACCCCGTCGACGCCGGTGTGCGCGACCATCCGCAGCGCGTCGTCGGCCTCCCAGATGTCGCCGTTGCCGAGCACCGGCACGTCGAGGGCCTGCTTCAACGTGGCGATCGCGTCCCAGTCGGCGGTGCCCGAGTAGCGCTGCGAGGCCGTCCGCCCGTGCAGGGCCACCGCCGCCACGCCGGCGTCCTGGGCTGCGAGCCCTGCTTCGACGTACGTCAGATGGTCGTCGTCGATGCCCTTGCGCATCTTGACGGTGACCGGCACGCCGGCGGGTGACGCGGCAGCCACTGCGGCCTTGACCAGCCGGGCGAAGAGCCGGCGCCGCCACGGCAGCGCCGCACCGCCGCCACGCCGCGTGACCTTGGGGACCGGGCAGCCGAAGTTCAGGTCGATGTGATCGGCCAGGTTGCGCTCGACGACGATCCGTACGGCGGCTGCGGTGATCTCGGGGTCGGTGCCGTAGAGCTGGAGGCTGCGCGGCTTCTCGTCGTCACCGAACGTGATCATGCGCAGGGTCTTCGGGTTGCGCTCGACAAGCGCCCGAGTGGTGATCATCTCGCAGACGTAGATGCCGCCGCCCTGCTCCCGGCAGAGCCGGCGGAACCCGACGTTCGTGATGCCGGCCATCGGCGCGAGCACCACAGGCGGCCACACCTGGTACGGCCCCAGAGTCAAAGGGCTCAAAACAGGCGCGGTCAAGGCAGTCACCGCCCAAGTGTAAGGAAGGGCCCCTGCTTAACGCCTAGTGCATAGGAAGGGGCCCTTCCTAACACGACGCATATCACACCGCGCGATGATCGACGGTGTTGTCCACAGCCGGCAGGATTTCCACAGGCCGCGCGGCCGGGCGGGACACGGCCTGGTTCCGACGGTCAGGCTGCGGTCATGCGTGAACATCCACCTGAGCTGACGGCAACGGTCGAGCGGCAACAGCAGATCGCCACCCGGGCTCAGTTGCTCGCCGCTGGCTACGACGACATGTACCTGTACCGCCAGGCCCGGCGCGGCCAGTGGCAACGCGTCCTGCCAGCGACGTACGCCCTGTTCACGGGCGTACTGACCGATGAACAACGGCGGATCTCCGCAGCGCTCTACGCCGGGCCGCAGGCGCAGCTCACCAGCTTGGCCGCGCTCGCCTGGTACGGGTTCCGGCAGATTCCGCGCAACACCGACGTACACCTGGTGGTGCCGCACCACGCGCGGCGCCGGTCGGCGGGCTACGCCCTTGTTCGGCGAGCCCTGACCCTGGACGCCCGGGCGCGGTCGAGCGCGCCGTACCCCGTCTGCTCGCCGGCGCGGGCGGTGGTGGACGCGGCCCGCGACCTTGGGCAGCTTCGCCCGGTGCGGGCCATCCTCGCCGAGTCTGTCCAGCGCGGTTTCACCGACCTCGCCAGGCTGGACGAGGAGATCCGTCGGGCGCGGCGCAGTCGCACCGCGCTGATCAGGATGGCGTACGCGGAGGTCGTGGCCGGCACCCGGTCGGCTCCGGAGGCGGAGCTGCGCGAATGCCTGGCGGGCAGCCCGATCCTGCCGCAGATCCGGTGGAATCCCCGTCTTCGTACGCTTGACGGGGCGGTGCTGCCGACGCCGGACGGGTACCTGACCGACTCGGCGGTGGCGCTGGAGGTCGATTCGCAGGAGTACCACTTCAGCCCGGGCGACTGGGCTCGGACGTTGGAGCGGCACAACGAGCTGAGTCGGCACGGTGTCCTGGTTCTGCACGTCACGCCTGCACAGCTCCGGCGCCATCCGGACGGCATCCGACGAACTGTCGAGGATGCGTACGAGTCCCGGCAGGGCGTCGGTGCCACGCTCCGGGTCCGGGTCGATCCAGCCGGCCCGGAGCATGCGAGGGCCTGATCGAGTACGGCGCTCCGCTCAGCTTGCGGAACAACGGAGTTAGGAAGGGGCCCCTTCTATACCTGAGGCGTTAGAAAGGGGCCCTTCCTTACACCTCAGCAGCCGGGGAGGCGCTCGATCAGGTAGCGCTCCACCTGGTCCAGGGAGACGCGCTCCTGGGTCATGGTGTCCCGGTTGCGGACCGTCACGGCGTTGTCGTCGAGCGTGTCGAAGTCGACGGTGACGCAGAACGGGGTGCCGATCTCGTCCTGCCGGCGGTAGCGGCGGCCGATCGCCTGCGAGTCGTCGAACTCCACCACCCAACGCTTGCGCAGCAGCGCGGCGAGGTCCTTGGCCTTCGGCGACAGCGCCTCGTTGCGCGACAGCGGCAGCACCGCCACCTTGACCGGGGCCAGCCGCGGGTCGAACCGCATCACGGTCCGCTTGTCCACGCCGCCCTTGGTGTTGGGCGCCTCGTCCTCGTCGTACGCCTCCAGCAGGAAGGCGAGCACGGCCCGGGTCAGACCGGCGGCGGGCTCGATGACGTACGGCATCCAGCGCTCACTCTTGGTCTGGTCGAAGTACGACAGGTCGACGCCGGAGTGCTTGCTGTGCGTGGAGAGGTCGAAGTCGGTGCGGTTGGCGACACCTTCCAGCTCGGCGAACTCGGTGCCGCCGAACTGGAAGCGGTACTCGATGTCGACGGTCCGCTTCGAGTAGTGGGAGAGCTTCTCCTTGGGGTGCTCGTAGAGACGCAGGTTGTCCGCCGAGAGGCCCAGGTCGAGGTACCAGTTCCAGCGCTCCTGGAGCCAGTACTCGTGCCACTGCTCGTCGGTGCCCGGCTCGACGAAGAACTCCATCTCCATCTGCTCGAACTCACGCGTACGGAAGATGAAGTTGCCCGGGGTGATCTCGTTGCGGAACGACTTGCCGGTCTGGGCGATACCGAACGGCGGCTTCTTGCGGGCGACCGTCTCGACGTTCTTGTAGTTGACGAAGATGCCCTGCGCGGTCTCGGGGCGCAGGTAGTGCATGCCCTCGTCGCTCTCCACCGGGCCCAGGTACGTCTTCATCAGGCCGTTGAACATCTTCGGCTCGGTGAAGGTGCCCTTGTTGCCGCAGTTGGGGCAGTTGACCTCGGCGAGTGAGGTCGGCGCGTGGCCGTGCTTGGCCTCGTACGCCTCCTCGATGTGGTCCGCCCGGAACCGCTTGTGGCAGAACTGGCACTCGGTGAGCGGGTCGACGAACTCGGCGATGTGGCCGGACGCCTCCCACACCTTGCGGGCCAGGATCACTGCGGAGTCGAGGCCGACCACGTCGTCGCGCTGCTGGACCATCGTCTTCCACCACTGCCGGCGGACGTTCTCCTTGAGCTCCACGCCGAGCGGACCGTAGTCCCACGCCGATCGGGTGCCTCCGTAGATCTCGCTGGAGGGGAAGACGAAGCCTCGGCGCTTGGCGAGGCTGACGACGGCGTCGATACGGTCTGCTGGCATGTTTCCTCCTACGCCGGCTGGCGGTCGGCGGGGGCGAGATGTGGATGGATCGGGCGGTTCGGGACAACGGTACGACCACCGTCACCCCGAGCGACAGCAGAATACCGGGGGCGGGTCAGCTCACCCCGCAGACCTCCATGCCACCGGTCTGACTGTCCTGACCCAGTGTGACCTGCTGCCGTTCCCGGTCGCCGCCGGAGAGCGTCACGTCGACGGGCACTGTCAGGTTTGTCGTGTCGACCTCGCCCACCCGGTAGGCGGTCACCTGCGGCTCGGCGGCGGCCCGGCGCTCGAACTCGGGGCGTGACTCGCGCCGCTGCGCGTCGTCGCAGAGTTGGTCGTACGCCCGCCCGTAGTTCCGATCGACGAGAGCCTGGTAGTAGTCGCCGGTGACCGTGCGCCCCTGCTCCCGGATCGCCTGCACTCCGCTGACGGCCAGGCCGATCACGGCCGCGCCTCCCCCGCCGCAGCAGAGCAGGATGGCGAGAGCGCCGACGCCGAGGCCGATCCAGAGCCGGGTCCGGCGACCCTCGGTGGGCGGCGCGGCGAACGGCGGAGCCACACCGGGACCGGGCGGCGGGGCGGGTGCGGTCATAGGAGCAGGGTAGTGCCCGACGGCTCAGCGGTAAGGACCAGCAGCCCGATCACTCTCGGCGACCACCACCGCTCCGCCGGGCGCGGCGTTGGCAAGCGCCTCGTACGCGGATGGTTCGTCGATCGATTCGGCGAGCAACGGCACGGCGCTGACCTTGACCTCGAAGGCGCCCAGGGCACGCCGGTAGGTGCCTACCGACTCCCACTCGGTGAGCAGTGTCCAGTGCCGGGGGTCGTCAAGCGCCCGCAGGAGTTGACCTCGCAGGTAGCCGGGGCGGGCGGCCAGCGCGGTGAGGGCCGCGTGCGCCCGTTCGGTGAAGCCGTCGGCGACATCGACGTCGACCACGAACCGGTTGGTCACCAGCACCGGGCGCCTCCTCGTAGAGTCTGTGGGATGCAGCGTACGCAGCGCCCTCTGCTGGCCCGGTTGGCCGGGGCCAACCCGACATCGGTGTTTCTGCTCACCCTGGTGGTGGTGCTTGTCGCGTTCTTCACGCCGGGGGTGGTCGGTGGGCTGTTGACGCTGGCGCTCGCCGCTGCCCTGATCGCCCTTTTGGTGACCACCTGGGCGGTTCAGGCGCCGCAGACCCGGCTGATCCGACTGTTGATGCTGACCCTGCTGGTGACGGTGGGCTTCGCGAAGCTGCTCTGACATGCAGCTATGCGTTTTTGACAATCATTGTCGTTGCCACGGACAGTTGGGGCATGAGCAACCGCACCACATCCCGTGTCCTGGCCGCCGCGACCGCCCTGCTCGCCCTGGGCGCGGGGGCTGGCTGCTCCAACGGCGGTCCGGCCGGCGCCGATCCGCAACGGGTCGACGTGGTGGCCGCGTTCTATCCCCTCCAGTTCCTGGCCGAACGGATCGGCGGTGACGCGGTCCGGGTGACCAACCTGGCCCGGCCCGGTGCCGAGCCGCACGACCTGGAGCTAAGCCCGAAGCAGGTCGGTCAGGTAAGCGACGCTGAGTTGATCGTCTACCTCAAGGGTTTCCAGCCGGCGGTCGACGAGGCGATCGCGCAGAGCGGCGGCGACCGGGTGTTCGACGTGGCGAGCGTGCAGCCGCTGCGCGACGTGAGCGCCGGCGGCCACGACCACGAGCACGAGGGCGAAGACGGGGACGAGCAGGAGCACGGCGGCGGCAAGGACCCGCACGTCTGGCTCGACCCGACCCGGCTGGCCGGCATCGGCGACCAGCTCGCCAAGCGCCTCGGCGAGGCCGACCCGGCACACGCCGCCGACTACACCACCCGCGCCGCCGCGCTGCGCGCCGACCTGACGAAGCTGGACGGCGAGTTCACCGAGGGCCTGCGGACCTGCCAGCGGCGGGAGATCGTCACCAGCCACACCGCGTTCGGCTACCTGGCCGACCGCTACCAGCTCGAACAGATCGGCATCACCGGGCTGAGCCCGGACGTCGAGCCCTCGCCGCAGCGGCTCGCGCAGGTAATCGAGGAGGCCAAGGAGCACCAGGCCACCACGATCTTCTTCGAGACGCTTGTCAGCCCGAAGGTGGCCGAGACCATCGCCGGTCAGGTCGGCGCCAAGACCGCGGTGCTCGACCCGCTCGAAGGACTCGCTGCCGGCAGTGACGCCGACTACCTTTCGGTGATGCGTACCAACCTGGAGACCCTGCGGACGGCGTTGAGCTGCTCGTGAGCGCGCCCGTGATCAACGTCGAGCACGCGGCGGTCGGCTACGACGGCCGCCCGGTGCTGCGGGATGTCTCGCTAAGCGTGACCGCCGGTGAGGTGGTCGCGGTGCTCGGCGCCAACGGCTCCGGCAAGTCCACGCTGATCCGCGCCGTGCTCGGGCTGGTGCCGCTGAGCACCGGCTCGATCACCCTCTTCGACCAGCCGCTGCGCCGGTTCCGGCAGTGGCAGCGCATCGGGTACGTCCCGCAGCGCCTCGGCGCGGGCGGCGGCGTACCGGCGACGGTCCGTGAGGTGGTGGGCTCCGGCCGGCTGGCCCGTCGAGGGTTGCTCCGCCCGCCGGGCGCTGCCGATCGGGCCGCCGTCGACGCCGCGCTGCGCGCTGTCGGGCTCGCCGACCGGGCCGCCGACCCGGTGGCCACCCTCTCCGGCGGCCAGCAGCAGCGCACGCTTATCGCCCGTGCGCTGGCCGGCCGACCCGAGCTGCTGATCCTCGACGAGCCCACCGCCGGGGTGGACGCGGCAAGCCAGGAGGCGTTCGCCGGCGCGCTGCGCGACTTCGTCGGCGACGGCGGGACGGTGTTGCTGGTGGCCCACGAGTTGGGCCCCCTGCGGCCGGTGATCAGCCGGGCTGTCGTCGTACACGAGGGTGGTATCTGTCACGACGGCCCGGTGCCGGACCCGGCCGGCCACCACGCGGAGCCCGACCACGACCACGTGCACCCGCACGGTCCCGACGAGCCCGCCGGGCTGTGGAGCAGCTGAGCATGGAACTTTTCCAGTACCCCTACATGCAGCGCGCCCTGATCGCCGCGCTGGTGATCGGCTTGGCCGCGCCGGCGCTCGGCATCTATCTGGTGCAGCGCCGGTTGACGCTCATCGGCGACGGCATCGGGCACGTGGCATTGACGGGTGTCGGCGCGGGCCTGCTGCTCAACCGTTCGCCGGTGCTGGTGGCGGTGATCGTGGCCACCGCCGGTGCGGTCGCCATCGAGCTGGTCCGCGCCCGTGGGCGTACGTCCGGCGACCTGGCCCTGGCCCTGTTGTTCTACGGCGGCATCGCCGGCGGTGTGCTGCTGGTCGGGCTGTCCGATGCGACGAGCGCGAATCTCAACGCCTACCTGTTCGGCTCGCTGACCACCATCTCGGCCACCGACCTGACCACCATCGTGGTCCTCGGCGGGGCGATCCTCGTCGCCATGATCGCGCTGCGGCCGGCGCTCTTCGCGGTGAGCCACGACGAGGAGTACGCCCGGGTCTCCGGCCTGCCGGTGCGTACCCTCAATCTGCTGATCGCGGTCACCACGGCGATCACCGTGACCATCGCGATGCGGGCCGTCGGAGTGCTGCTGATCAGCGCGCTGATGGTGGTCCCGGTGGCCACCGCACAGCAGGTCACCCGTGGCTTCCGCAGCACGATGACCGCCGCGATGGCGCTCGGTCTCTTCGCCGCCGGCACCGGTGTCTGGGTGGCGGCGACGGCGGACACCGCGCCGGGCGCCTCGGTGGTGCTCGTGGCGATCGCCTCCTTCCTCGTGGTGGCCGTGGGCGCGGCAATCTGGCGGGCGCTGCGTCGCCGGGCCACACCGGCCCCCGTGGCGCCGGCAGAGCCGCACGAGGTGGTGCTCCGCTGAATTGGTTACCGTTGCAGGATGACCACCGCTACGGGTTACGAGGGCTTCGACGGGGCGAGCGAACTGCTCCGCGCCCTCTCCGCACCCATCCGGCTGGCCATCGTCAGCGAGCTCGCCGACGGCGAGCGGTGTGTGCACGAGCTGGTGGAGAAGCTCGGCGCCGCGCAACCGCTGGTCTCCCAGCACCTGCGGGTGCTGCGCGGCGCGGGAGTGGTGCGGGGGTCCCGCCGGGGCAGGGAAATCGCCTACAGCCTGGTCGACGAGCACGTGGCGCACATTGTGGCGGACGCGGTGAGCCACGCCGGGGAGGGATCATGAACGAGAGCGGCGCCGCGGTGCGCAACACCCGGCAGCGCTCGGCGGTGAGCGCCCTGCTGGGCGAGATGGAGGGCTTCCACAGCGCGCAGGACCTGCACGCCATGCTCCGGCAGCGCGGTGAGCGGGTCGGCCTGACCACCGTCTACCGGACGTTGCAGGGGCTGGCCGACGCGGGCGAGATCGACGTGATGCGCCCGCCGGGCGGCGAGCACCTCTACCGTCGGTGCAGCGAGGGGCATCACCACCACCTGGTCTGCCGGGTGTGCGGGCGTACCGTCGAGGTGGCCGGGCCCGCTGTGGAGAGCTGGGCCGACCGGGTCGCCGCAGAGCACGGCTACGCAGAGGTCAGCCACACACTGGAGATCTTCGGCACCTGCCCGACCTGCGTGCGCTGACCGCCGCGCATGATCTTGCTGGGCTGACCTCCACCACTGCACGGATCGGGGCGTTCGTGGCACGCTGTCCGGCGTGAAGATCTACGCCGATCGCTTTCCGACCGCCGCCCGCCAGTTGCTCACCGACCTCCTCGTCGTCGCCTGGGTGTACGTCGCGATCCGCGGCGCGCTCTGGCTGCACGACCTGGTGCAGAAGCTTGCCGTACCCGGGCAGAAGCTGGAGGGCGCAGGCGGTGGCCTCGCCGACAACCTCGCCGACGCCGGAGGCAAGGTTCGGCGGGTTCCGCTTGTCGGCGACGAGCTGACAGCCCCCTTCCAGCGCGCCGCCGACGCGGCCCGGGGGCTCGCCGACGCCGGCCGTGACCAGCAGCACCTGGTCGACCAGCTCGCCTTGGCGCTCGCCGTCGCGGTGCTCATCTTCCCGCTCGGCATCGTGCTGTTCGGTTGGCTGCCGCTGCGGCTGCGGTGGATGCGCCGCGCCGGGTCGGCCGCGAAACTGGCCGCCGGACCGGCCGGCAGGGACCTGCTCGCCCTGCGCGCGCTGGCCACCCAGCCGCTGGGCCGGCTCACAGCGATCGCGCCGGACGTTGCCGAGGCGTGGCGGCGTGGTGACGACGACACAGTGGACGCCCTGGCCGCGCTGGAGCTGCGCCAACTCGGCCTACGCGGCCGAGCCCGCTGAGCCTGGGCCGGCGCGGGTCAGGGCTTCGGCGGGATGCGGCGGCGGACGTCCTCGGACGTGGACGGGCCGGGCGTCCAGCGGGCCACCCAGGGCAACTCGTCGGACGGCGTGATGACCCCCTCCTCCAGGCCGGCGTAGCGGCCGGCGAGGATCCGTTTCGCGGCGGTGGTGTCGACCGCGTCGGTGTTGTCCCACAGGGCGGCGAACAGCGCGTCCACCCGGACCCGGGCCTGCCGGCAGAACAGGTCTGCCAGCTCCACGTTCTCCGGTCGGCTGCCGCGCTCGGCAGTCGCCCGGACGCAGACCGCCGACATCGCGAACAGCTCCGCGCCGATGTCCACGATGCGGCCGAGGAACGCCTGCTTGCGTTCCATCTTTCCCTGCCAGCGGGACATCGCGTAGAACGTCGACCGGGCCAGCTTGCGCGACGAGCGCTCCACCTGGCGCAGGTGTGCGGCCAGCGGCCCGAACTCGGCGTACGCCGAAGGGCTCTGCCCCCGACCGACCGCGAGCGTGGGGAGCCACTTCGCGTAGAAGGCGCTCGCTCGGGCGCCCGCTCGGGCCTTGCGGCCGAGCCCCGCATCCGGGTCGATGATGTCGCCTGCCACCGACAGGTGGGCGTCGACCGCCTCCCGGGCGATCAACAGGTGCATGATCTCCGTCGAGCCCTCGAAGATCCGATTGATCCGCAGGTCACGCATCATCTGCTCGACGGCTGCGGCGCGCTCGCCACGGGCTGCCAGCGAGTCGGCCGTCTCGTAGCCGCGCCCGCCCCGGATCTGGATCAGCTCGTCGGCGATCTTCCAGGCCATCTCGCTGGCGTACAGCTTGACGAGCGCCGCCTCGATCCGGATGTCGTTGCGGTCGTCGTCGGCGAGCAGGCAGCACAGGTCGAGCATGGTCTCCATGCCGTACGTGGTGGCCGCGATGAAGGAGAGCTTCTGGGCGACGGCCTCGTGCTCCCCCACCGGCCGGCCCCACTGGACCCGGTCGGCGGCCCACCCCCGGGCCACGTTCAACGCCCACTTGCCAGCGCCCACGCACATGGCAGGCAGCGAGAGCCGACCCGTGTTCAACGTGGTCAGGGCGATCTTGAGGCCCTTACCCTCGCCGCCGATGACGTTCTCGGCCGGTACGAACACGTCGTGGAACCGGGTCAGGCTGTTCTCCAGGCCGCGCAGACCGACGAACTCGTTGCGCCGCTCCACTGTGATGCCCGCGCTGTCACCGTCCACGACGAACGCGGTGATCCCACCGCGCCGACCCTCGCCGGCCGGCACCCGGGCCATCACCACGAGCAGGGTGGCCACGATGCCGTTGGTGGCCCACAGCTTCACCCCGTTGAGCCGGTAGCCGGTGCCGTCCTCGGTCGGCTCGGCGGTGGTCGCGAGCCGGGCCGGGTCGGAGCCGACGTCCGGCTCGGTGAGCAGGAACGCGGAGACCTCACCGGCGGCGAGCCGAGGCAGGAAGCGTTGCTTCTGCTCGGCGGTGCCGAACATCTTCAGCGGTTGCGGCACGCCGATCGACTGGTGCGCGGAGAGCAGCGCGCCGATCGCCGGGCTTACCGAGCCGGCGAGCATCAGCGCCCGGCAGTAGTGCAGGTTGCTCAGGCCCAGGCCGCCGTACTTCCGGTCGATCTTCATGCCGAACGCGCCGAGGTCGGCAAGGCCGTGGAACACCGAGTCCGAAATGGAGGCGTCCCGCTCGATGGCCTGTCCGTCCACTTCGGAGGCGAGGAAGTCGCGGAACCGGCCGAGGAAGTCCTCGGCGCGGGCCTCGTCGTCCGGATCGGAGCGCGGCCACGGGTCGATGAGGTCGAGCCGGAACCGCCCCAGGAAAAGCTCCTTGCCGAAGCTGGGCCGGTCCCAGGTGGACTCCCGGGCCGCCTCGGCGACCTGCCGGGCTTCCTTCTCGGAGACCTGCCCGGCCTCCTCGGGCAGCGGCGCGGCCGCACCGGCGGTGCCCGCCTGGGCCGCGTCGACTGCGGGGTTGGAGTCAGGACCGTCCGGTGCCGGTCGGCCGTTCTGCGTCGTGGTCACGGCTGCCCCCTCGAACCTCGGTGCGGCTGCGTCGACGTGCGCGACTACCGCCACGCTACCTCCGCTTGTTACCAAGGGGTAGCGCAGCGTACGTCCGGATCGCCGTCCTCAGCGACCGCTGAGCATCTCCGGGTCGTCATCGTCGTCGTCGATGTCGTCCTCGCCCCAGCTACGCCGGGAGAACGGCAGGATCGCCCAGAACGTGAGGAACCAGAGCCCGGTCAGGCCGCTGAGGATGAAGGCGATCGGCCGGTCCAGCACGAAGTCGGTGATCAGCAGAACCGCGCTGACCATCGAGATCAGCATGAAGGCGAGCCCGCCGCTGGCCATCCGGTGCGCGAAGCGGACCAGCTCCGGCTTGCGCCCCTGCCGGAACAGCGCCCTGTGGAACGCCACCGGCGAAATGATCATCGCGGTGGCGGCGGCCGCGGCGATCAGGGCGACGATGTAGACATCCCGCTGGAACTCGCTGGTCCGGGTGAATCCGTTGCTGAACGGCAGGGTCAGCAGGAAGGCGAACAGGATCTGCACGCCCGTCTGGGCGACCCGCAGCTCCTGTAGCAGATCGGCGAAGTTGCGCTGCCAACGCTGCTTCTCGGTCTCCGTCGACACGCGCTACCTCCGGTGAGACGCTACTGCCGACGGAGCGGTCCGCCGGCAGCAACGCCAATGCCCCACACGACTGAGCGCGAAACAGGTTCACGACATCTGCCGGTCACCGCCAGGACACTCCGCTGGTCACGCCACCGCCCTCGCCGAGCGCCGCCCACGCGGGCGTTCAGGAGCCGCGGCGGATGCGGCCCGCGTAGCGGGCTTCGAGCTCGGTGTTGTGCGCGTCGCCGTCCGGGATGTTCGCCGACAGGTAGACCGGGGGCCGCTCCCCCGCCGCCAGCAACCGAGCAACCACCTCCACGGTGACCTGTTGGGCCAGCAGTGCCGCCGTGATCGAGGAGACCGCGCCGACAGCGCCACCGCCGGGCAGCGGCAGCGTCGCATCGCCGTACGGTGCGCCGTTGTCGAGCACCACGTCGGCCAGGTCGGCCAGCTTGCGACCGGACGGGTGGCGGGAGGTCATCCGGCCGGAGTGCTGCACGGAGGTGATCGCCACGAGCCCATGCCCCCGCTGCTTGACGAGCGTGGCGAACTCGACCATGGCGCCGTTGACCCCGGAGTTCGAGGCGAGCACGAAGACGTCGGTGGGGCGTACCGGGGCCAGCTCGTAGAGCCGGTGCGCCACCGCCGGGTCGCGTTCCAGCAGCGGGCCGAGCCGCTCGACCGGCTCGCCACCGATAAGCACCAGGTCGCGCAGCGCGATCCGGTTGGTCGGCACCAGGCCACCCGCCCGGCCGGCGATCTCCATGGCGAGGGCCTCCGAGTGGCCCGTTCCGAAGGCGTGCACCACCCCGTCGGCGCGTACGGCGTCGGCGATCAGGTCGGCGGCCCGCCCCACCGCCTCCCGCTGGCTGGCGGCCACCCGGCCGATCGTCTCGGTCACCACTGCCAGAAAGTCGTCGGCGCTCACGCTCATGTGTCCTCCGTCGTCCGGTTGCGGGCCATCCACTGCACCGCGAAGTCGACAGCCGCCCGCTGGCGTACCAACTTCGCAGTCCCGGCGCCCACCGGGCCCACGCGGGCCACGCCGGTGGCCTCCAGGGCCTGGCCCAGCGTGCCGAAGTCGCTCGCGTCGAGCCTGACGTCCTGCCACCACACCCACTCGCGGCCACCGTCAGGTATCCGCACCGCCGCGCCCAGCCGCTCGCGGGCCGGCACGGGAAGGCGGTACTCGGCAAGGTGCAGCGACGTGTTCACGCTGTGGTCCACCCCGAGCAGCAGCACGTCGGCGTCCAGGTCGTAGAGCCGGGCCAGCGGAGACTGTGCGCCGAGCATGTCGGCCAGGCCGTGCCCGGCGACGACCTGCTCGGCGGCCGGGCCGAGCGCCGCGAACGACACCTGGGGATGCGCGCTGCGCAACGCGCCGGGCCAGCCGCGAACCGTCTCGGCGAACACGCCCATGTAGCGGCTGGGGGTGACCGCCGGGTCGAACCCCGGCATCTCGGCCCGGATCAGCGGCCACCAGTCCACCGGAACCGGCGGGTTGCGCCACTGCGCGGGGTCGCTGTTGTCGGGCGTGTGGGTCGGCACCACCATCGTGCCGTCCGGGCCGAGCGCGTCGCGCAGGGCGAGCACCACCGCGTGCGGTCCCCCACAGACGAAACCCAACGGGCGCAGGCCCGCGTGCACAAGCACTGTCGAGCCGGGACGTACGCCCAGCAGGCGCAGCTGCGCGGCGACCGAACGGCGGGTGCCCGGCCCGCCGGGGTACGTCGTCACGGCGTTCCCTCGATCGGCACGGCGCTCAGGCCGTCCCCGCGACCCGGGCCAGGATCGCCTCGGCGAGAGGGCCGGGTGCGGCGTCCGGGATCCAGTGGGTCACCCCGGGCAGCGGTACGAAGCGGTAGTCACCCGTGACGTTGGCGGCGCACGCCTCGGCGGCGGTCCGGCCGATGGCGATGTCCCGGTCACTCCACACGTAGGTGGTGGGCACCGCGACCGGGCCGACGGCGGCCAGGTCGGCCCGGGACATGGCCCGGTACCAGTTCAGCGCGGCGGTCAGGGCACCCGGCTCGCGCATCGGGTCGGCGTAGCGGTCCACCCGGGACGCGTCACCGACCCCGCCGAGCATCTTGCGCAGCGCCGTCGCGTTGAACGCCAACAGCACCTTCTCGGCCTTGCCGGGCTGGCGGAACAGCGCGATGTACGACGAGCGGGCCTTCTGCTCGGTGTCGTTGCCGAGGGCGTGCGCCATGGCCGCCGGATGCGGCACTGACACGGCGGTGAGCGTACGGACCCGCTCGGGGTGCTCGGCCGCCAGCGCCCAGGCCACGACCGCGCCCCAGTCGTGCCCGACCAGGTGGACGGCGTCCAGCCCGAGCGCGTCGAGCACCGCCACCGCGTCGGCGACCAGTTCGGGGATCCGGTAGTCGGCCACCGCCTCCGGTCGCGCGCCAGGCGAGTAGCCGCGCTGGTCCAGCGCGTACGTGCGCAGCCCGGCGGTGTGCAGCACCGGGGCGACCTCGTCCCACTCGCCGCTGTGCTGCGGGAAGCCGTGCAGCAGCAGGACGGGCGCGCCGTCCGGTGGGCCACCGGTGCGTACCTCGAAAGTGAGACCTCGCGCGTCGACCTGCATGATCGTGAGCCTACCCAGCCGGCGGCGGGCCGGCCGGCGCCGGAACTCCCTGCTGGGCCGTAACCCCTGGTCGGTGCTAGCGTCAGCGAGACAACTTCACATCCGACAGGGGAGCGCACAGCGCTGAGAGTGCGGGCATGCCCGCAGACCCTCGAACCTGATCTGGGTAATGCCAGCGCAGGGAGTTCGGTCGACCTCCAGCCGCGCCGCCGTCCGGTGCCACCGGACGCGCGGCGTGCGTCTTCTCCTGGTTCGTACCACTGAACTGGGAGCAACCATGGACAACACCACAAACCGTTGGCGCACCATCGACATCGTGGTCGCCTCGGTGATCGCTGTCGCCTTCGGCGTCATCTTCTGGGCCTGGGGCCTGGTCTGGAGTGCCACCGAGGGCGCGTTCGCCTTCTTCCCGCCGGCGCAGACGCTGATCTACGGCGTCTGGCTGATGCCGGCCGTCGTCGGCGGCCTGGTCATCCGCAAGCCCGGCGCGGCGCTCTACTGCGAGACGGTGGCGGCTGTCGTCTCCGCGCTGCTGGGCAGCCAGTGGGCCGGCACTGTGATCCCCCAGGGGATCGTGCAGGGCATCGGCGCCGAGTTGGCCTTCGCCGCCTTCCGCTACCGGTCGTTCCGGCTGCCGACGGCGGCGCTGGCCGGCGCGTTGACAGGTTTCAGCGCCGCGCTGTTCGACTTCTTCGTCTGGAACGTCGAGACCGAACTTGTCAGCTACCGCATCCCGTACGCGCTGCTCACCATCGTCAGCGCCACGGTGATCGCCGGCATCGGCGGCTGGCTGCTCACCCGGGCCCTGGCCAACACCGGCGTCCTGGACCGCTTCCCAGCAGGCCGCAACCGAGCCCTCGTCTAGCCCTCCGGCCCTGACCCGCCCCCCTCCCGCTTTCTCGCGTTGATCATGAGGTTGACGGGCGGATGGATCTCCCAAGCCCCCGTCAACCTCATGATCACCGGGCAGGTGGAAGGGGTGGCGGGAGGGCGGCGGGGAGGGTTGGGCGGGTCGGTGCGGGCAGGTTGGTTGGGGGTGGGTGGTGAGCGCGGTTGTGTTGCGGGGGTTCGGGTGGCGGCATGCTGGGCGGCGCGCCTGGGCCGTGCGCGGGGTTGACCTGCGTGTGGAGGCTGGGGAGCGGGTGCTGCTCCTCGGGCCGTCGGGGGCCGGCAAGAGCACGCTGCTCAGCGCCCTGGCCGGGCTGCTGCCCGAGGACTCCGGCGAGCAGGAGGGCACCGTCGAAATCGACGGGCTCGACCCACGCAAGGGCCGGGAACGCGTCGGCATCGTCTTCCAGGACCCGCAGACCCAGTTGGTCATGGCCCGCTGCGGCGACGACGTCGCGTTCGGCCTGGAGAACCGGGGCGTACCGACTGCCGAGATCTGGCCCCGGGTCGACGAGGCGCTGCGTCGCGTCGGCTTCCCGTACTCCCGGGACCGCAACACCGCCGCACTCTCCGGCGGCGAGCAGCAACGCCTCGCCCTGGCCGGCGCCCTGGCCCTGCGCCCCGGCCTGCTGCTGCTCGACGAACCGACCGCCAACCTCGACCCGGCCGGCGCCGACCTGATCCGACAGGCGGTGGCCGGCGCCCTCGACGCGGACACCACGCTGATCCTGGTCGAGCACCGGGTCGCCGAAGCGCTGCCACTTGTCGACCGGGTAGTCGTCCTGGAACCCGGCGGCGGAGTCCGCGCGGACGGCCCACCCGAGGAGGTCTTCGCCGCGCACGGCGCCGCCCTCGCCGCCGAAGGCGTCTGGGTGCCGGGTCACCCCATCGCGCCACGGCCGGCCACCGCCGGCCCGGGGGATCTGTTGCTCACCGTCGACCGGCTCGGCCTGCCTCCCCGGCTGGGCCCCACCACCCTTGGGGTACGCGCCGGCGAAGCACTCGCCGTACGCGGACCGAACGGCGCCGGCAAGTCGACCCTGGCGCTGCTGCTCGGCGGTCTACTCAAGCCGGGCACCGGCCGGGTAACCGCGTCCGCCGAGTTGGCCGGGCCGGACCACCGCACTCCCCCGCACCGCTGGCGGGCACCCGCGCTGGCCCGGCGGATCGGGTCGGTCTTCCAGGACCCGGAGCACCAGTTCGTCACGAGCACCGTCTTCGACGAGCTGGCGCTGGGTCCACGCCGAACCGGTCAACAGGAGTCGGCCGTCAAGGAGACGGTGACAGAGCTGCTGGAACGGCTGCGGCTGACCCGGCTCGCCGCTGCCAACCCGTACACCCTCTCGGGTGGGGAGGCGCGGCGGCTGAGCGTCGCGACGGCCCTGGCGACCGCGCCACGCCTGGTGATCTGCGATGAGCCGACCTTCGGTCAGGACCGGCGGACCTGGCGGGAACTTGTCGACCTCTTCGCCGACCTGCGCGACGCAGGGCACGGCATCGTCACTGTCACCCACGACGCGGACTTCGTCGCCGCGCTCGCCGACCGCACCGTCACCCTGGAGCGACAGTGACCACCCGGGGCGCCAACCTCGGCGGCGGCTCTGCCCGACCGCACCGCGCTCGAGGAGCGACCGCGACCACGTGGGGCACCAACCTCGGCGGCGCTGCCCGACCGGGCGACTCAGGAGCGACAGCTACCAAGCGGGGTGACATCCGATGATCAGCATCGAGCCGGTCGCCGCACCCGGCGCGCCGCTGGCCCGGCGCAACCCGGTGGCGAAGGTCGCCGCCGCTCTGGTCTTCTCGTTCACCCTGCTGGCCACCCTGGACCCGGTGGCCCCGGCCATCGCCATCGCTGTGGAACTCGCCGTGCTGCCGCTGTTCGGCATCCGCTACCGGGTGCTTGCCCGGCGGGCCCTGCCTCTGCTGCTCAGCGCCGTCGGCATCCTCGTCACCCTTGTGCTGTTCGCCGCCGACAGATCCGGCCGGGTCCTGCTGGACGTAGGGCCGGTGCTGGTGACCACCGGCGTCCTGCTCACCGCGCTCGGGCTCATCCTGCGGGTGTTCGCGGTGGCCCTGCCCGGCGTGATCGTGTTCGCCACCACCGACCCCACCGACCTCGCCGACTCGTTGATCCAGAACGCGAAGGCGCCGCCCCGGTTCGCCATCGGGGCGCTGGCCGCGTTCCGGCTGGTGCCGCTGCTCGGCCAGGAGTGGCAGATGATCAGCATGGCCCGGCGGGCACGCGGCGTGGATGCCGGGCGCAACCCGGTGGCGAAGCTGCGACTGTTCGCCTCCACCGCGTTCGCGCTGCTGGTCGGTGCGATCCGCCGGGGCACCCGGCTGGCCGTCGCGATGGACGCGCGCGGGTTCGACGCCGACACACCACGTACCGTCGCCCGCCGCCAGCGCTTCGGCCCCGCCGACGTACTCCTCATCGCTGGGGCGGTCGTCCTGGCCGGCGGCGCCCTGACCGTCAGCATCCTGCTCGGCACCTTCCGCCCGCTGATCGGCTGAGCGCGCCGCGCGCCGCTACGCCGCGCTCCAAGATCCGCACAACATCAGGGATGTAGTGCCCTCGCTGCCAGACGAGGCCACTACATCCCTGATGTTGTCGTCACCGTCCGCCGGGCGGCGTCCGCGTCCGCGGGCGACGCGCGGCGGGCGGCGTCCCCGGCACGCGGCACGCGACGCACGGCACGCAGTGGGCGGCCCACGCCGGACAGCGCGCGGCGGGGCGGGATCGGTCAGCTGCGGCGGAAGGCGTAGCGGCGCGGCTGGCCGGCCTGCTGGCTCTTGCCGCCGGAGCGGCCTCCGCCGCCATGCGGCGGTCCGGCCGTCGGCGCCGCAGGTCGCCACGCCGCCTTCGGCAGGTCGGCCACCGTCGGCGCGTCGACCGCGGCCGGCACGTCGACCGGCGGCACAAGCTCACCCAGCGACACCGCCGGCTCGACCAGCGCTGCCGGTTCGATCGACACCGCCGGGTCCACCAGCGCTGCCGGCTCGACAAGCGCCGGCTCGACCGCGAGGCCGAGGTCGGCGCGGGTTGGCTGGAGCGGGCCGTGCTTGGCCGCCGGGTCGGCGCCGAGCGGCGTTGCTCTGGGGGTACGGAACTTCTTCGGGTTGCGCCTGGCAGGCATCCGGGCCTCCTTCGGTGCCGACCGTCACGGCCGGTCCCGCGCTCCGGCGGTCGGTCGGATCGGCTGGTGACCGTCGCAGCTCGACGGTCGAGATAGGGAAGAGACAGCTCACCGGGACCGCCAAGCACCACCGAATGCAGATGGCGAGTACGCGGACGCCCGGGAGCGCACGGACCGCGGCGCGGGGCGGCGGGCCGGCTCGGAAACTGGGCGTCAGTAGCGCATGACCGCACACTATCCGGTGCCGGACTCCGGCACGACCGGTTTTCCCTGGCGCGATCGTGGCGGATGCTCCTGGCGCGATCGGTGGGAGGCCGCGACGCTGGGGAGTGAGTGTCGCGCGGTCGAGCGCCAGGTTGGACATCGGCGGGAGCTGACCGGTACCAGTCAGTGACCGCCTGTCGACCAGCGTTCCCGCGCTGCGCGCAGCGCGATACGGTCGCAGCAGGACCACACGACGGCGAGAGGTGGCAGCACGGATGGCTCAGCAGGCGACAGCGCAGATCGGCGTGACCGGGTTGGCGGTGATGGGTCGCAACCTGGCCCGCAACCTGGCCCGCAACGGTTTCACCGTGGCGGTGCACAACCGTTCACCCGAGCGCACCCGTAGCCTCGTCGCCGAGCACGGTGACGAGGGCACCTTCGTTCCCGGCGAGTCGATGGCCGACTTCGTGGCGTCGCTGGAACGGCCCCGCGCGGTGATCGTGATGGTCAAGGCGGGCGCGCCCACCGACGCGGTGATCGACGAGTTGGTACCGCTGCTGGACGAGGGCGACATCATCGTCGACTGCGGCAACGCCCACTTCGCCGACACCCGCCGCCGCGAGGAGGCGCTGCGCGCGAAGGGGCTGCACTTCAGCGGCACCGGTGTTTCCGGCGGCGAGGAGGGCGCGCTGCTCGGGCCGAGCATCATGCCGGGCGGCTCCGACGAGTCGTACGCCAAGCTCGGGCCGATGTTCGAAAAGATCGCCGCCCAGGTGGAAGGTGTGCCGTGCTGCGCGCACGTCGGGCCGGACGGCGCCGGGCACTTCGTCAAGATGGTGCACAACGGCATCGAGTACGCCGACATGCAGCTCATCGCCGAGGCGTACGACCTGCTCCGGGCCGGTCTGGACGCGAAGCCGGCGGAGATCGCGCAGATCTTCCGCGACTGGAACGCTGGCGAGTTGGGCTCGTTCCTCATCGAGATCACCGCCGATGTGCTCGCGCACACCGACGCGGCCACCGGCCGCCCCTTCGTGGACGTCGTGCAGGACCGCGCGGAGCAGAAGGGCACCGGGCGGTGGACCGTCCAGAGCGCCCTGGACCTGGGCATCCCGATCACCGGGATCGCCGAGGCGACGTTCGCCCGCTCGCTGTCCGGGCACGTCGACCAGCGCGAGGCGGCACGCCGGGCGTTCCCGGACACCGGTGACCAGTGGCAGGTGACCGACCGGGACGCGTTCGTCGAGGACGTCCGCCGGGCGCTGCTCGCTTCCAAGATCGTTGCGTACGCGCAGGGCTTCGACCACATCCGCGCCGGCAGCCAGGAGTACGACTGGAACATCGACCTCGGCGGCACGGCGACGATCTGGCGGGGCGGCTGCATCATCCGCGCCCGTTTCCTCGACCGGATCCGTGAGGCGTACGACGAGCAGCCTGACCTGCCGACGCTGCTTGTGGCGCCGTACTTCGCCGAGGCGGTCGGTGCCGGCGTGCCGAGCTGGCGGCGGGTGGTGGCCGACGCGACCCGGGCCGGGGTGCCGACGCCGGCGTTCTCGTCGTCGCTTGCGTACTTCGACGCGCTGCGCGCCGAGCGGCTGCCCGCCGCGCTGATCCAGGGCCTGCGGGACAACTTCGGGGCACACACGTACCAGCGCGTCGACCGCGAAGGCTCGTTCCACACCCTCTGGGCAGGCGACCACACAGAGTCCCCGGCCTAACCCCCGCCGCCCTCTCCCCGCGATCTTGCACTTTCGGACCCCGGAATGCGGTCTACGTACCGTTATGACGGGGCAGAAAGTGCAAGATCGCGGGAAGCGAGGTCAGGCAAGGGTTGCGTGCATTTCCCAGACCAGGATCTCGGCCGGTTCGTCGGCGGTTACCCGCCGGCCGCCGGTCATGGTTAGTCGGGCCGCGTCGCCGGTGCCTAGCGGGCCACTGCCCTCCAGGGTCACCGTGCCGTTGGGCACGTACAGGTGCACGAAAGGCGCGTCCGGGAGGGTGACCTCGTCGCCGGGGGTGAGCCGGGCGGCGTGCAGGGTGGCGTACCGGTTGCGGATCCTGATGGCGGACGCGCCGTCGTAGCGGTCCATCCCGGAGGCGACAGGCACCAGGCCGCCCCGCAGCAACTCGTCCTCGATCTCCAGCTGCTCGTAGCCGGGATCGACGCCCTGCTCGTCGGGGAGCACCCACATCTGCACGAAGTGCACGGGGTCGCTGTGCGGCTCCTGGTTGTTGAGCCGCCAGGCGTCGTTCTTCTCCGAGTGCAGGATGCCCGTACCGGCGCTCATGCGCTGCGCCAGCCCCGGATAGATCACTCCCGAGTGGCCTGTGGAGTCCTGGTGCACCAGGGAGCCGCGCAGCACCCAGGTGACGATCTCCATGTCCTGGTGCGGGTGCGTCTCGAAGCCGGCGCCGGGGCGGACCACGTCGTCGTTGTTGACAAGCAGCAGACCGTGGTGGGTGTTGGCCGGGTCGTAGTGCCGGGAGAACGAGAAGGAATGCTTGGAATCCAGCCAGGAGATCCGGGTGGCGAAGCGGTCTTCGGCGCGGCGCAGGTCGACCGCAGGTGCGGGCGCGGTCACCAGGCCCGCTGACCGGCGTCCGGGGTCGACGGTGCCCAGGTCAGCGCCGGCTCGCCGGTGGCCAGCTCGGCGATCTCGCCGGTACGCACCTGTGGCGTGTGGCCGAACTCCGCGCAGTGCTGCTCGGCGATCTCGGCGCAGATCTCGGCCACCTGTTCGCAGAGCGGATCACCCAGGTCAGCAGCATTCAACGCCATGATCATCTTGTACCGGAGATCCCGCATCTCCACCCCCGCACGACGGCGTACGTCTCCGCCCGACCCTACCCCCGCCCCACCGCCCCCCACCTCGAAAACAACCCGACCCCCCTGACCCTGACGCCAAAAGCAAACCCGCCCCGACCCGCGCCCCAAGCCCGCACGGCGTCGATCATGGAGTTGTGGTGCCTCACAAAAGCCCTTTATAGCCTTGAATCAGGCACCACAACTCCATGATCGACCGTGCGTGGTGGGGCAGGGCGGACGAGCGGACACGCGGCGTGGGTGGATATGGTGCGGCGCCGCCTCCGCGATGCGGGGGCGGCGCCGGGGTAACAGGTCACCAGAGGCGGCGGCGCTTCGCCTTCTGCGGGCGGACCATGTCGGCGCCCTTGGTGAGCATCCGGGTCAGGCCGGAGGAACCGCGCCGGGCCTCCAAGGTGTGGCTGAGGCGGCGGGCACCGGCCGCGGCCACTGGCACCGCGATCGCCATCACCGCCCACTGTGCAATGCGCTTCTGGATCATGTGGGTTCACCTCCGTCAGTGGCTCGTGACGTCCTGGTACCCACTGTGACGTGCCGGTAAGCCTCTCAGCCGACCGGGGCGACAGGGTTGGGCAGCGCTCCGCCGAAGCGGCGGTCCCGCTGGGCGTACAGCTCGCACGCGTACCAGAGGTGTCGGCGGTCGAAGTCCGGCCAGAGCGTGTCCAGGAAGACCAGTTCGGCGTACGCGGTCTGCCAGAGCAGGAAGTTGGAGATCCGTTCCTCCCCGGAGGGGCGCAGGAACAGGTCCACCTCCGGGATCTCCGGGTGGTACAGGTATTTCGCCACTGTCTTCTCGGTGACCTTCGCCGGGTCGAGCCGGCCGGCGGCCACGTCCCGGGCGATCGCGGCGACGGCATCGCCGATCTCGGCCTGCCCGCCGTAGTTGACGCAGAACTGGAGGGTCAGCGTCGAGTTGCCCCGGGACATCTCCTCGGCGGTCTGCAACTCGGAGATGACGCTCTTCCACAACCGGCCGGGCCGGCCCGACCAGACCACCCGGACGCCGAGGTCGACCAACTGGTCGCGGCGGCGGCGGATGACGTCCCGGTTGAACCCCATCAGGAACCGGACCTCGTCCGGCGAGCGCCGCCAGTTCTCGGTGGAGAACGCGTACGCCGACAGGTAGGGGATGCCCATCTCGATGGCGCCTTCGATGGTGTCGAAGAGGCTGTGCTCCCCCGCCTCGTGCCCCTTGGTGCGAGGCAGCCCGCGTTCCTTGGCCCACCGGCCGTTGCCGTCCATCACCACTGCCACGTGCTTCGGCACCGCCTCGGTGGGCAGCGCCGGTGGCCGGGCACCCGACGGGTGCGGTGTCGGTGGCGTCGGCTCGCGCCGGCCGGCCCTCGTCGATCGGATCACTCGGCTCTCTCCCTGTTCGCACCGTCCACCCCGACCGCACCGTCACCGCGTGGCCGAGGCGCCACGGCCCCGGCCGCGTCGTCCGGCAGCGGGGCCGAGCCGGCCGCCGAGGGACCCCGATCGACCAGCGGCAGCGAGCGTAGCGCGCGTTCCAGGTGCCACTGCAGGTGCGCTGCGACAAGGCCGCTGCACTCCCGGCGTACACCGGTCTCGGTGGCGTCGGCGACCACCCAGTCGCCGGTGGCCAACGCGGACATCAGGTCGATGGTGGCCGGCGCGGGGTGGGCCGCGCCGGGTGGCCGGCAGTCCGGGCAGACCGCGCCGCCGGCCGGCACGGAGAACGCGCGGTGCCGCCCGGGGGTGCCGCAGACCGCGCAGGCGACAAGCGCGGGCGCCCAGCCCGCAAGGGCCATACCCCGCAGCAGGTACGCGTCGAGCACCAGGGTGGTGGCGTGCTCGCCCCGGGACAGCGCCTTCAGGGCGCCCACTGTGAGCTGGAACAGGCGCAGCGAGGGTTCCCGCTCGACAGGTGTCAGTCGCTCGGCGGTCTCGGCGATCGCGCTTGCCGCCGTGTAGCGGGGATAGTCGCCGAGGAACCGCTTGCCGTACAGGTCGATGCCCTCGACCTGGCTGACGGTGTGCAGCGAACTGCCGTGGTTGCCCTTGGGGTCACCGGCGAGTTGGAGGTCGACGTGGCCGAACGGCTCCAGCCGGGCGCCGAACTTGCTTGTGGTACGCCGGACGCCCCGGGCCACGGCGCGCAGCCTGCCGTGCCTGCGGGTGAGCAGTGTGATGATCCGGTCGGACTCGCCGAGTTTCTGCACACGCAGCACCACCGCGTCGTCGCGGTAGAGCTGTCGGCGATACCCGGCCATCGGGCCATTCTCCCTCGGGGTGCGAAATCAGGGTTGGTTCGGGGTGGACGCGCGGACGAACCCCGATGCGGAGGGCGGGTCACCGGCCGTAGCGTCCTCGCCATGGCACCGCAACGGATCATCGCAGCCCCTCGCCACCGCACCACCACGGCCGTCTCATTGGGGTTGGCCACCATCCTCATCCTGCTCGCCGGGTGCGACAACCTGGCCTTCCGGCGGCTCGACTTCGACGACACCGAAGCCGCGAAGATCACCAACATCCAGGTCCGAGGTGGGTCCGGTGACGTGGTGGTCCGGGGCACCGGCTCGGACACCGAGGTACGGATCAAGCGGGTGGTGCGGTACCAGGGCGGCGAGCCCAAGGCACGGTACGAAATCAAGGACAGCGAACTGATCCTCGACAGCGACTGCGGCAACCGGTGCAGCGTCTCCTACGAGGTGACAGCTCCGCCGGGCGTGATCGTGGAGGGTGAGGGAGGCTCCGGCAACGTCGAGTTGAGCCAGGTCGGGGCGGTGAAGCTGCGGTGGGGCTCAGGTGAGATACGGGTGGCCGGGGCCTCCGGGGCGGTCGACGTGGAGACCGGCTCCGGCAACATCGAGCTCAGCGAGGCCAGCACGTCGGTACGACTGCGTGCCGGGTCCGGCAACGTCAACGCCCGCCGGGTCAGCGGTGCCACGGACGCCGAGGCCGGCTCGGGCAACGTCACCATCGAGTTGGAGACGCAGGTCTCGGCCCGGGTGCGCACCTCCAGCGGAAACGCCACGCTGCTGGTGCCCTCCGGCAGCTACCGGGTCCGCACCAGCACCGGTTCCGGCGAGTCGGAGGTCACCGTCGTCAACGACCCGAACTCGCCTGTGGTGCTGGACGGGTCCACCGGCAGCGGCAACGTCACGATCAGCCAGCGTTGATCTCGGTGCCGGAGCGTGGTCGCGGGACAGGCGACCGACCTTCCGGCTCGGCGGTCGCCGGGCTCGACGGGCCTGCGGGCGCCGGGCTCGACGGACCCGCAGTCGGCGGGCTCGTCGAGCCAGCGGTGGGCCGACTCGACGGCTCGATCGGGCTCGACGGGCCTGCGGGGATCAACTCCGGGCGGCGACGGGCGGCGACGTCCTCGACCCAGCCGACGGCCAGAGTGACGAGCCCGACCAGCGCGAAGACGAGCAACACCCGGATGGCGAGCCCCAACGGGTCCTGGTGGGACCAGCCGACGACGTCGACCAGCGGGGTGAGGGCAACCACGAACGGCATGTGCCAGAGGTAGATGGTGAGCGCCCGCCGGTTGACCACCGTCACCGCCCTGTCGGCCAGGCGGCTGCGCTCCAACCAGGCCATCCCCGCCGGCCCGCGACCCAGGGCGATCAGGATGAACGCCGCCGACCAGAGGGCGTTACCGAGGTGGTTGTCGTTGAGGTCGTACCCCCGGGGGCCTGGATGCGCGGCGAGCCAGGCCCCGCCGGCCAGCGCGAGAACCGACGCCAGCGGGTAGAGGATGCGGCCGGCGAGCCGGCGCAGCATGCCGGCCTGGTGGGCGAAACCGAGCATCCAGGCGCCGAAGTACAACCCGAACTCGCGCAGTACCGGCGGGGGCGCCTGGTAGATGCCGGCCTCGATCGCCAGCAGCAGCAGGTACGGGGCGAGCAGTGTGGGCAGCGGGGCCTTGCGGAACAGCCAGAACGCGATCGGCGAGGCGAACACGAACCACAGGTAGTCGCGCAGGTACCAGATGACGCTGAGCGCGAGGGCACCCCAGTTGTTTGCCGGTGGGTCCGCGATCGGGAACAGCCACAGCAGCACCCGGGGTGACAGCGACAGGCCGGTGAACAGCATGGCCGGGACGAAGACCACCGCCACGACCCACAGCGACGGCAGCAGCCGGCGCAGCCGACGACCGACCGCGGCCGGGCCGGAACGGGCGAGCGAGGCCGCCATCAACGACCCTGCCAGCGCGAACATCACCGACATGGCAGGGAAGACGAGGGTGAGGGACGCCCACCCGGTGACGTGGTAGACGACAACACGGACGATGGCCAGGAAACGGAGCAGATCGAGATACCGGTTGCGCATCAGCCTGCATCTGGGTCGGGGAAGCGGGGGGTTGTACTCCCCTACCCTTCGCGGTGTCGCCGCCAAACGGTACCGGCCCCGCCCAAACGTGAATCATCCCATACGCCCGACCGATAACGACTTTGTCCGGTGGCGCACCCATCGCCCGGTCAGCCCTGGCTCGGCCAGGGCTGACCGAACGGTCGTCAGAACCCCAGTTTGCGCAGCTGCTTCGGGTCGCGCTGCCAGTCCTTCGCAACGCGGACGTGCAGGTCCAGATAGACGCGCGTGCCCAGCAACTCCTCGATCTGCCGGCGGGCGGTGGTGCCGACCTCCTTGAGCCGGCTCGCCTTGTGACCGAGCACGATCGCCTTCTGGCTGGGCCGCTCCACATACAGGTCGGCGTAGATCTTCGTGAGCCGGCCCTCGGGGATCATCTCCTCCACCACAACGGCGATGGAGTGCGGCAGTTCGTCACGGACCCCTTCCAGGGCCGCCTCCCGGATCAGCTCCGCGACAAGCACCTGCTCCGGGTCGTCGGTGAGCATGTCGTCGGGGTAGAGCTGCGGCGACGGTGGCAGGTAGTTCGTCATCACGTCGACGAGCGTGTCCACCTGGTGCCCGGAGACGGCGCTCACCGGCACGATCTCGGCGAACTCCCCCATCTCGCTTACCGCGAGCAACTGCTCGGCCAGCCGGCGCTTGTCGACCAGGTCGGTCTTGGTGACCACCGCCAGCACTGTCGCCTTCAACTCGGCCAGCTCACCGCTGATGAACCGGTCACCGCGACCCACCGGCTCGTCGGCCGGGATGCACAGACCGATCACGTCGACCTCCGTCCACGTGGAGCGGACCAGGTCGTTGAGACGCTCACCCAGCAACGTCCGGGGGCGGTGCAGACCCGGCGTGTCGACGAGCACCAGCTGCGACTCCGGCCGGTGCAGCACCGCCCGGATGACGTGGCGGGTGGTCTGCGGCTTGTTCGAGGTGATCGCGATCTTGGTGCCGACGATGGCGTTCGTCAGCGTGGACTTGCCGGCGTTGGGCCGGCCCACGAAACAGCCGAACCCTGCCCGGTACGGGCGCGGCTCGGGATCCCGCACGGCACTCACTCGGTCACCGTGCCCAACACGGTGCCGTCCGGCGCGGCCACGTGGATCGGCGCGTCCACGGCGAGATCACGCACGGCGGCGTGCCCGGCGCCGTCAAGCGTCGACGCCTCGGTCACCACCGCAGCCGCCTCCAGCCGGCTCGCCCCGGCCGCCACAGCCGACGCCACAGCCAACTGGAGCGCGGTGAGGGTCAGCGACGGCAACGCGACACTTGCCGCCGCGTACGTCCGGCCGTCCTGGTCCCGGACCGCAGCACCTTCCACGGCACCGACCCGCGCACGGGCTCCCCGGGCCAGGACGACGAGCTTGCCGTCCTCGGCACTCAGCGGCTCCGCTGCGGCGGGGGTGGGCCGGGCGGCGGGCGCGGCGGGTGTGTCAGGCATCGGCGGGTTGCCTCTCCTCGTCTCGATAATGGTCCGGGTCGTCCCCAGGGCCGGCCTGCTCGCCGCGCCCCGCGGTGTCCTGCTCGTCGCCCGACTCCACCCTGCTTACCAGGACGGTGTCGATCCGGTTGCGTCGGCCCGTGGTGCCCTCGGCGACCAGCCGGAGGCCGGCCACCTCGGCCTGCGCTCCGGGGATCGGCACCCGCCCCAGCGACTGGGCGAGCAGACCACCGACCGTCTCCACCTCGTCGGTGGGCAGGTCGGTGTCGAACATCTCGCCAAGGTTCTCCACCGGCAGGCGGGCAGTGACCCGCACCGAGGATTCCCCGAGGCGTTCGACCGGCGGGCGTTCGACATCGTACTCGTCGGTGATCTCACCGACGATCTCCTCGAGGATGTCCTCGATGGTGACCAGACCGCCGGTGCCGCCGTACTCGTCGACAACGATGACCAGGTGGTTGCGGGCCGCCTGCATCTCGGAGAGAAGGTCGTCGACCGGCTTGGACTCCGGCACGAAGGTCGCCGGGCGCATCAGCTCGGCCACCGGCAACTGCTCGGCGTCCGGGTCGCCACCCCGGGACCGACGGATCAGGTCCTTGAGGTAGAGCACGCCCAGCACGTCGTCGACACTCTCACCGATCACCGGGATGCGGGAGAACCCGGACCGCAGGAAGAGCGCCAGCGCCTGCGCGAGGGTCTTGCCCTCCTCGATCCACACCATCTCGGTACGCGGAACCATCACCTCCCGGGCGATGGTGTCGCCGAGCGCGAAGACCGAGTGGATCATCTGGCGTTCGCCGTGCTCGACGACGCCGCGCTGCTCGGCGAGGTCGACAAGCTCACGCAGCTCCACCTGACTGGCGAACGGCCCCTCGGGGAACCCGCGCCCCGGGGTGACCGCGTTGCCGATCAGGATCAGCAGTGACGCCAGCGGGTTGAGCGCACGGCCCAGCCAGCGGACCAGCGGCGCCGCCGCGCGCCCCACGGCGTACGCGTGCTGCCGGCCGATTGTGCGCGGGGCGACACCGACCACCACGAAGCTGACCACTGCCATCGCGCCGGCGGTGACAAGCGCGGCACGCCAGCCGGCGCCGAAGCTGTCCACCGCGACAAGCGCCACAAGCGTCGTCGCGGTCAGCTCGGCGAGAAGCCGCAGCAGCAGGAGCAGGTTGAGGTGCCGGACGACGTCGCCGGCCACGACCTGGAGGGTGCGGGCGCCGCGTACGCCGTCACGTGCCAGCTCGGCTGCCCGCGCCGGGGAGACAGCGGCGAGCGCCGCCTCGGTCATCGCGATCACACCGGCCAGCACCACGAGGCCGGCCGCGAAGAAGATCAGTTGCAGGTCGGGAAGGCCGGCGGCAGGGCCGACCGCAAGGAACGGAGTGGACATCACTGGTTGCGGGTCGACCGCCAGCTCGCCAGCAGTCGGGCCTGGAGCGCGAACATCTCCCGCTCCTCCTCCGGCTCGGCGTGGTCGTAGCCGAGCAGGTGCAGCACCCCGTGCACGGTGAGCAGGTGCAACTCGTCGGCCGGAGCGTGCCCGGCGGTCGCCGCCTGCTTGGCCGCGACCTCCGGGCAGAGCACGATGTCACCGAGCAGCGCCGGCTCGCCGCCGGCAGGGGCGGTCTCGCCCGGGCCGTGGTCGACGCTTCCCTCGTCCATCGGGAAGGCGAGCACGTCGGTCGGGCCGTCGCCACCCATCCAGCGGTGGTTCAGCTCGGTCATGTAGTCGATGTCGACAAGCAGCACCGACAACTCGGCGAGGGGGTTGACCCCCATCTCGTCGAGGGCGTGCCTGGCGACAGCGAGCACGGCGTCGGTGTCGACCTCGGCACCGGACTCGTTGGCGATCTCGATGGACAACTGCTTTCCTCTGCTTTAGCGGCGGCGGCCGGCACGGCCGCCCTGGGCAGGTCGCCCGGGTACGGCATGGACGCCCTGCGCCTGCTGGGTTTCCCGCTCGGCATCCCAGCGGGCGTACGCGTCGACGATCTCCCCGACCAGCCGGTGGCGGACCACGTCGGAGCTGGACAACTGGGAGAAGTGCACGTCCTCGACGTTCTCCAGGATCTCGCGAACCACCCGCAGGCCGCTGCTCGTCCCGCCGGGAAGGTCCACCTGGGTGATGTCACCCGTCACGACGATCTTGGAGTTGAAGCCGAGCCGGGTGAGGAACATCTTCATCTGCTCGGGCGTCGTGTTCTGCGCCTCGTCCAGAATGATGAACGCGTCATTGAGCGTGCGGCCCCGCATGTACGCCAGCGGGGCGACCTCGATCGTGCCGGCGGCCATCAGCTTCGGGATCGACTCGGGGTCGAGCATGTCGTGCAGCGCGTCGTACAGCGGCCGCAGGTACGGGTCGATCTTCTCGTTGAGGGTGCCGGGCAGGAAGCCAAGCCGCTCCCCCGCCTCGACCGCCGGGCGGGTCAGAATGATCCGGTTGACCTGCTTGGCCTGCAACGCCTGGACGGCCTTCGCCATCGCCAGGTAGGTCTTGCCGGTGCCGGCCGGGCCGATACCGAAGACGATGGTGTGCGAGTCGATCGCGTCGACGTAGCGCTTCTGCCCGAGCGTCTTGGGACGGATGGTGCGGCCGCGACGGGAGAGGATGTCGAGGGTCAGGACCTCGGCGGGCCGCTCGGCGCTGCCCTGCTCGAGCATGCCGACGGTACGCCGGACGGCGTCAGTGGTCAGGGTCTCGCCTTTCTCGATGAGTTCGAGCAGCTCACTGAAGACCCGCTCGGCAAGGGCGTTGTCGGCGGGAGCGCCGGTGATGGTGATCTCGTTGCCCCGCACGTGCACGTCACTCGTGACCGAACGCTCGACGAGTCGCAGGATCTCGTCGCCCGCGCCGAGCAGATTGACCATGATCTTGGGGTCGGGCACGGTGATCCTGGTCTGCACCCGGGGAGCGCCGGGAGGTGGGGTGCCGGTCATAAGTTGGGCCGAAGGGCCCTGCGCACCTGCTCTCGATCTCGGGCGCCGGCCCTGCTGGCACGGCGTGCGGACGTTGCAGCCATCGTATCCGTTCAACGCGGGACGCATCGCGCCCATTTCCGCTGGCCGCGATCAACCGCCGGCCCGGAAGTCGTACCTGTCGAAGGTCTCCTGGTGGCGGGTGAACCGGTAGGTCGCCCAGTGCATCCGGACCACCGTTCCGGCGTCGTCCCGGGTCAGCCTCAACAGCTCGCCCACCTCCCGGCCGGACACGGTCCGGAACACGTCCGGCCGGTCCGGCAGCGGGGCGAAGACCGCAGGTGGGCGCCCGGCTGGATCGCCTGCCCCGCGTGCCCGCAGTGTGCCGTCATGCCAGGAGAAGACGTACTCGAAGCCCTCGCCCCACCAGCGACCGAGCACACCCCGCAGGGCTGCCGGGGCGGGTGCGCCGGGCCGCCAGGGCTCGATCTCGGCCGGGTCGTGCTCGACGGCCTCGGCGAGCAGCCGGTGCGGCAGGTCGAGCAGGTCCGTCGCCGTTCCGGAGGAGCCGACCACCGCGGCGCCCATCGCGCCTGGCGTGCCGTCGCCGCCCCGGCGGCCGTACACGGCTGCCAGGAAACCGGGCATCGCGCCGTCGTGCCCCACGTGCACCACCCGCTCGCCCTGGGGGACGAGGATCAGTCCGAGCCCGAAGCCGGCGCCCCAGAGCGTCTCGTCGGTGGTGGTCAGCGGCCAGCGCATCTCGTCGAGGGTGCCCGGGGCGAGCACCGCGCCGGACGGGTCGATCGCCGCCGGGTCGGCGAGGAACGCCGCCCAGCGGGCCATGTCGGTCGCCGTGCTCCAGAGCTGGGCGGCCGGGCCGACCGCGCCGAAGTCGGTCGGCGGCTCGGGGTGGGCCTCGTCGGAGTACGCGTCGACAAGGAACCCTGTCGCAGCCGTCGGCAGGGGCGTCACTGTGGTGTCGGTCAGCCCGAGCGGCGTCGACACCCGCTCGGCGAGCACCTCCGCCCAACTGCCGCCGCGCAGCCGGGCCACAAGCAGGCCGAGTACGGCCATCCCGAGGTTGGAGTAGTGGAACCGGCGGCCCGACGGCAGGACCCGCTCGGCCCGGTCCAGCTCGGCCACCAGCCGCTCCGCATCGGGTGCGGCCAGGGTGTCCCAGACGTCGCCGAACGGCTCACGTTGCAGACCACCGGTGTGCGACAGCAGCCGCCGTACGGTCAGCTCACCGTGCGCCGGCAGGTCCAGGTACCGGCCGACCGGATCATCCAGGTCGAGCAGTCCGTCGTCGCGGCACTGAAGGGTGAGCACCGCAGTGAAGGTCTTGGTGACCGAGCCGATCCGGAACTGGGTGCGCGGCCCCAGCGCGCTGTCGGTGCCGGTGTCGCCGACGGTGCAGGTCCACAGCGGCCGGTCGGCCCTGTGCAGCGCCGCCGACACAGCAGGCACCCTGGCGTCGGCCTGCACCCGCCGGACCAGCCGGTCCAACCGGTCGTGCGCGCCGGGGCCTGATGTCACGCCACGCTCCGCGCGAGCATCGGGCCGAGCGGCGCACCGCCGAGCAGGTGCGCGTGCACGTGGAACACCTCCTGGCCGCCGTACCTCCCGGTGTTGAACATCAGCCGGAATCCGTCGCCGAGCAGGCCCTCGTCCTCGGCCACCGCGGCGGCCGTGGCCAGCACCTCACCGGCCAGCCCGGGGTCGCCCTGCCCGAGGGTGGCGACATCGGCGTAGTGCTCCTTCGGAATGACGAGTACGTGCACCGGCGCCTTCGGGTCGATGTCACGGAAGGCGAGCGTCGTGGCGGTCTCCCGGACCACTGTGGCCGGGATCTCCCCGGCGACGATGCGGCAGAACAGGCAGTCGGATCCCATCGGGGCAGTGTAAGGAAGGGGCCGCTCGGAGCACACGCGGCTCCTGGGGCAGGATGGCCGCCATGACGGCTCGGGCGGTACTGGTGACCGGTTCTTCGCGCGGCATCGGCAGGGCGGTGGCGACGGCGTTCGCGGCCGGCGGCGACCGGGTCGCGATCCACCACCGCGACTCCGCCGCCGCGGCCGAGGAACTACTCGCGCAACTTCCGGGTACGGGGCACGTGGTGGTCCGCGCCGACCTCACCGACCCGGACGCCGTCCGGGCCATGGTCGACGATGCCGCCGAGCAGCTCGGCGGGCTGGACGTCCTTGTCAACAACGCCGGGATGTACGGCGACCGGGACGACCCACACCCGATCTTCGGCACCTCCTACGAGGAGTGGCAACGGCGCTGGCGGCAGGTGCTGGAGACCAACCTGACCGGCGCCGGCAACGTCACCTGGTGTGCCGCACAGCACATGCGCGAGCGCGGCGGCCGGATCGTCAACGTGTCGTCGCGGGGCGCGTTCCGGGGCGAGCCGCACCAGCCGGCGTACGGCGCCAGCAAGGCGGGGCTGAACGCGCTGGGCCAGTCCCTCGCCGTGGCGCTAGCGCCGTACGGCATCGCCGTCGCCACCGTCGCGCCGGGTTTCGTGGCGACCGACATGACCACCGAGCACCTTCGCGGCGAGGGCGGCGCGGCGATCCGGGCGCAGAGCCCGTTCGACCGGGTGGCCCGGCCGGAGGAGATCGCCGCAGCCGTGCACTGGCTGGCGTCGCCGGAAGCGGAGTGGGCCTCGGGCACCATCGTCGACCTCAACGGCGCGTCCTACCTGCGCAGCTGACCGCCGCCAGCGCACTCCGCCACCACGGGCCGAAACTGTTGCGTCAGTTGAAGCAGAGCAAAGGACACTGACCGCACCTGGTCGGGCGACCGCCGGGAACAGGAACAGGGACAAGTGGGCGGGGCCGGGGTCGGGGCGAGAGCCGAGGCCGGGTCGGGGCGGGGTCGGCCTACTGCGGCGGGAGGTGGGGCTACCAGCGGCCGAGGCGGGTGGCGAGCACGCTGAGCGCTGCCACGCCTGCGGTGGAGGTGCGCAGGACCTCGACACCGAGCCGTACCGGTCGGCCGCCGGCTGCCCGGAACGCTGTCAGCTCGGCCGAATCGATGCCGCCCTCCGGGCCGACGACAAGCACGATCTCCCCGATGCTTGGCAGGTCGGCGGTCGAGAGCCGTTCCTCGGCCTCCTCGTGCAGGACGAACCCGGCGGCGGCACCGGCGATCCGGCGGGCCACCGTCGCTGTGGACTCGTCAGGCGCCCCGGCCACGACCGGCAGCCAGGGTCGGCGTGCCTGCTTGGCAGCCTCCCGCGCGGTGGCCACCCACTTCTCCCGGGCGCGTACGCCCCGGTCGCCGCGCCACTGGGTGACCGAGCGGGACGCCGCCCAGGGCACGATCTCGTCCACCCCGACCTCGGTCATCGCCTGCACGGCCAGCTCGCCCCGGTCGCCCTTGGCGATGCCCTGCACTGTCACCAGCCGGGGTACGGGCGCGTCCGCGTACCCCCGGGAGGTGATGGTGACCTCCAGGGCGCCCCTGCCGACGGCGGTGACCACGGCGGCGGCCGTGCCGCCCCGGCCGTCGGCGAGCAGCAACTCCTCGCCGACACGCAGCCGCTGCACCGTGGCGGCGTGGTGCCCCTCCGGGCCGTCCAGGATCAACGCGTCGCCGGTGGGCAGCGCCTCGACCAGGAACAGCGGCGCGGACACCTCAGGCGTGCCCGTTGAACGCGTCGCGCATCCGGGAGAAGAAGCCGCCCTGCTTGGTCAGCTCGGCGACCTCCTCGCCACGGGTCTTGGCGAAGTCGCGAAGCATCCGCTCCTGGTCCGGGTCGAGCTTGGTCGGCGTCCGGACGTCGAGGTGCACGTACAGGTCGCCCCTGCCGGTGCCGCGCAGGTGCGGCACACCTCGGGCGCGCAGCCGCAGCGTGCTGGCCGGCTGGGTGCCGGCCTTGACGTCGACGGTCTCCTCGCTGTCGAGGGTCTTGATGGTGAGGCGGGTGCCCAGCGCCGCGGCGGTCATCGGCACGGTGACCCGGCAGTGCAGGTCGTCACCCTTGCGCGAGTAGACGTCGTGGGGCCTCTCGTGGATCTCGACGTAGAGGTCGCCGGCGGTGCCGCCACCCGGGCCGACCTCCCCCTGCTGGGCGAGGCGGATCCGCATGCCGTCCTCGACGCCGGCCGGGATCTTGACGGTCAGCGAGCGTCGGGTACGCACCCGGCCGTCGCCGGCGCAGGTGGGGCAGGGGTGCGGGATCGTGGTGCCGTAGCCCTGGCAGACGGTGCACGGGCGGGCCGACACCACCTGGCCGAGGAAGGTGCGCTGCACCGACTGCACCTCGCCCCGACCGGCGCACGCCTCACAGGTGGCCAGGTGGGTGCCGGCTGCCGTGCCGGCGCCCGAGCAGGTGGTGCAGAGCACAGCCGTGTCGACGGTGATCGGGGCCTCGACGCCGAACGCCGTCTCGTGCAGGTCCAGTTCGAGTCGCAGGATCGCGTCGGAGCCCGGACGGGTCCGTGGGCGGGGGCCACGGGCGCCGCCCGCCGCGCCGCCGAAGAACGCGTCCATGATGTCCTGGAATCCGACGAACGGGCCGGCCCCGCCCGGGCCGCCCGGACCGCCGGCGCCACCGCCGCCCGGGGCGAGCGGGTCGCCGCCCAGGTCGACGATCTGCCGCTTGCGGTCGTCCGAGAGGACCTCGTACGCGGCGTTGATGTCCTTGAACTTCTCCTGAGCCTCCGGGTCCGGATTGACGTCCGGGTGGAACTGGCGCGCCAACTTGCGGTAGGCGCGCTTGATCTCATCATCGGAGGCTTCCCGGCTGACACCGAGGATGCCGTAGTAGTCCCTGGCCACTGCGTTCCGTGTCCTCATGTTCGTCTCGCGTTGCGCCGACCGGCGGCCGCAGCCGGCCGTCGGCCCTGACTTGTCAGTTCTGGGCCAGCAGCTCGCCCACGTAGCGTGCCACGGCGCGCACCGTGGCGATGGTGCCGGGGTAGTCCATCCGGGTCGGCCCCAGCACCCCGAGGCCGCCGACAATTGTGCTGCCCGGGCCGTATCCGGTGCTCACCACCGAGGCGGCGCGCAGGTTGTCGAACTCGTTCTCGTCGCCGATCAGCACCCGGGTCGTGCTCGGCTCGGTCTCGCCGATGAGCTTGAGCAGCACGACCTCCTCTTCCAGGGCTTCGAGGATCGGCCTCAGTGAGCCCTGGAAGTCGAGCAGGCCGCCCCGGGTGAGGTTTGCGGTGCCGGCCAGCGCGATGCGTTCCTCGTGCCGTTCGACGAGCGTCTCCAGCAGGACGGAGGCGAGTGTGGTCATGGCCGGGCGCAGCGTGGCCGGCACCTCCTCGACCAGCGCCTGCACCAGCGGCGGGGTGTCGGACAGCCGCTCGCCGGCGAGCTTCTCGTTGATCATGCGGCGCAGGTCGGTGACGTCGTCGGCGGGCACCGGGCCGGGCAGCTCCACCAGCCGCTGCTCGACACGGCCGGTGTCGGCGATCATGACAAGCATGAGTCGGGTGGTGGAGATCGGCACCAGTTCCAGGTGCCGCACCGAGGAGCGGGCCAGGCTCGGGTACTGCACGACGGCCACCTGGCGGGTCAGCTGGGCGAGCAGCCGGACTGTGCGGTGCACCACGTCGTCGAGGTCGACAGCACCCACCAGGAACCGCTCGATGGCCCTGCGCTCGGCCGGGCTGAGCGGCTTGACGCGGGACAGCCTGTCGACGAAGAGCCGGTAGCCGCGGTCGGTGGGCACCCGGCCGGCGCTTGTGTGCGGCTGCCGGATGTAGCCCTCTTCCTCCAGCACGGCCATGTCGTTGCGGACCGTGGCCGGGGAGACACCGAGCTGGTGACGCTCGACAAGCGCCTTGCTGCCGACCGGCTCCTGGGTGGAGACGTAGTCCTCGACGATGGCGCGGAGCACGGCGAGCTTCCGGTCGTCCAGACCCATCCTCCGCACCTCCTGTCGCACGTCGGCCACCGACCCGAACGGGGCCGGCGGGCCGCTTGGCACTCGACTGTAACGAGTGCCAGTCTACGTCGGCGCGCCCGCCGACGCGATGATCAAGGTCGCCGCTGTTCGTTCCTCGTTGCCCGTTCAGCCGGGTCGGGCTCGGCGGTGTCGCTCTGGTGTGGCGTTGCCAACCACCCCTACCGTGACACCATGACTGAACCACCTCGCCCACCCGGTGCGGGAGACCCTGGCGGCTACCCGCCGGAGCCGACCTCACCGGCAGGCTCGCCCTACTCGGCCGAGCCACCCACCGCACCACTGTCCGGGGCACCTGGCTCGGGCGGCTATCCCCCGGCCGGCGGGTATCCGCCGCCCACCGGTGACCAACCGCCGTCAGGTGGCTACCCTCCGCCTGGTGGATATCCCCCGCCGGGCGACTACCCCCCAGGTGGCGGCTATCCCCCGCCCGGTGGCTACCCGCCGGGTGGCCCCACTGGCGGCTATCCGACGGGCGGCGCCTACGGCGGCCCCGGCGGCGGCTACGCCAACAACGAGGACAAGACCTGGGCGCTTGTCGCGCACTTCGGCGGCGCCGCCGGCGCGCTGATCAGCTTCGGTCCGCTGGGCTTCGTGGCCCCGCTCATCGCCTACCTGGTCCGCGGCAACCAGTCGCCGACCGTGCGGGCGCAGGCCCTGGCCGCGCTCAACTTCCAGATCCTCTGGTCGATCATCGCGTTCGTGCTGCTCTTCGTGAGCTGGTGCCTGCTCTTCCTGCCCAGCGTCGCGGTAGTGGTGATCCAGATCCTGTTCGGAATCATCGCCGGCATGAAGGCCAACGAGGGCGCGTCCTACCGCTACCCGATGTCGGCCACCTTCATCAAGTGACCCGGGCCGGCCGCTCCCCCGGCCGGTCCGGCGCACGTCGCCGGTCGGGGGCGGCGCGTCGGTTCAGGGCAGCAGGTCGCGGACCACGGCGTCGGCGAGCAACCGGCCGCGCAGGGTGAGCACCGCCCGCCCGGCCGCGTAGTCGTCGGCGGCCAGCAGGCCGTCGGCGAGCGCCCGATCGGCGCCGGCCCGGCCGGCGACGTCAAGCACCGCCAGCGGCAGGCCGCTTGCCAGCCGCAGTCGCAGCATCACGTCCTCCATGTGCGCCTCGTCGGCGGTGAGCACCTCACGGGCCAGACCCGGTGACGCGCCTGCGGCCAGCCGCTGGGCGTACGTCGTGGGGTGCTTCACGTTCCACCAACGCACCCCGCCGACGTGGCTGTGCGCTCCGGGCCCGAGCCCCCACCAGTCCGCGCCGGTCCAGTACAGCAGGTTGTGCCGGCACCGGGCGTCGTCGGTGCGGGCCCAGTTGGACACCTCGTACCAGGACAGGCCGGCCGCGTCGAGGGCTGCCTCCGCTGCCAGGTAGCGGTCCGCGGCCACGTCGTCACTGGGGTACGCCAGCTCGCCGCGTCGCATCCGGGCGGCCAGTCGGGTGCCGTCCTCCACGATCAGGGCGTACGCGCTGACGTGGTCCACCCCGGCGGCCACGACCTGTTCCAGCGAGGCGGCGAAGTCCTCGGCCCGTTCCCCCGGCGTGCCGTAGATCAGGTCCAGGTTGACGTGCTCGAAACCGGCGTCGCGCGCTTCCAGGGCGGCGGCGGTCGCCCTGCCGGCGCTGTGTTTGCGGTCCAGGATCGCCAGCACGCCCGGGGAGGCGGACTGCATGCCCAGCGAGATCCGGGTGTAGCCGGCGTTGCGCAGCAGCTTCAACGATTCCGGGGTGACCGATTCGGGGTTCGCCTCGGTGGTCACCTCGGCGTCGGCGGCCAGCCCCCAGGTGCTGTCGATGCCGTCCAGGATGCGGGCCAGGTCGTCGGCGGGCAGCAGGGTTGGCGTGCCGCCGCCGACGAAGACCGTGTCGACGCGGGGCGGCGGGCTGTCGCCGAGCACCCGGGCGGCGAGCGCCAACTCGGCGAGCACAGTGTCGGCGTACCCCTCACGGCTGGCCCCTCCGCCCAACTCGGCGGCCGTGTACGTGTTGAAGTCGCAGTAGCCGCAGCGACTGGCGCAGAACGGGACGTGCACGTACACGCCGAAACCGCGCGCGCCGACAGCGCTGGTGGCGGTGGCGGGCAGCGATCCGTCGACGGGGACGGTCTCACCATCTGGAAGGACGCCGGGCATGGCCACTAGTGTGCCCGGCATGACCTCTCCCGACGTCCTCGTGCGGGTCGCCACGGCCCATGGGGTGACCACCCTCACCCTCGACAGTCCGCACAACCGCAACGCGCTCTCCACGGCCCTGATGACCCAGTTGCTGACCGGCCTCGCCGACGCGGTCGCCGACGACACGGTTCGGGTGATCGTGCTCGACCACACCGGCCCGGTCTTCTGCTCCGGAGCGGATCTCAAGGAGACCGCCATGGCGTACGCCAGCGGGACGGTGCCTGCGGCGATGCTCGGCGATGTGCTCACCGCCCTGTGGGAGTGCCCGAAGCCGGTGCTGGCTAAGGTCGCCGGGCCGGCCCGGGCGGGCGGGCTGGGTCTGATCGCGGCCGCCGACCTTGCGGTGTGCGCCGAGGAGGCGACGTTCGCCTTCACCGAGGTGCGGATCGGCGTGATCCCTGCGGTGATCTCGGCAACCGTGCTGCCCCGGCTGCACCCGCGTGCCGCCGCCGAGCTGTACCTGACCGGCGACACCTTCGAGGGCCGGCGGGCCGCCGAGATCGGTCTGGTCACGGCCGCCGTGCCGGCCGACGGTCTGGACGCGTCGGTGGCCCGCTACTGCGACTCGCTCGTGCGCGGCGCGCCCCGGGCGCTGGCCGGGGCGAAGGATCTGCTGCGCCGGCCGGGCACCGCCGAGCTGCGCGACGAACTGGCCCGCCTCTCCGCCCTGTCGACAGGCTTCTTCCTCTCCGACGAGGGACGCGAGGGGATCATGGCCTTCCGGGAGAAGCGGGACGCCGCCTGGGTGCCGGCCGCCGAGTAGCGGTTTGTCCTGGTGAAAGCGGGGAACGTCACTTCGACCTTCCCCGCTTTTCGGGGCGGGAACCGGTCGGACGACCCGGACGGCGTCAACGGGGACGTACGCTTGTCGGACTGTCGAATCTGGGGGTGTGAGTGCGGACTCGGGCAGCCGTGTCGGGTGGTGTGGTGCTCATCCTCGTCGCCGTGATCGCGATCTGGGTCGTGGTCCGGCAGGCCGGGGATCGGCTCCGGCTGCCGCTGGCGGGCCGGACCTGCACGGTCCAGGCCGACGGCCGGGTCGTGCTTGACGCCGACCAGATGGCCAACGCGGCGACGATCGCGGCGATCGGCGCCCAGCGCGGTATGCCCGAGCGGGCCGTGGTGGTCGCGCTGGCAACCGCGTACCAGGAGTCGGGGTTGCGCAACCTCGCCGACGGTGACCGCGACTCGGTGGGCCTGTTCCAGCAGCGCCCGAGTCAGGGCTGGGGCACTCCGGCACAGATCCGGGACCAGCGTTACGCGGCGAACCGCTTCTACGCGGCGCTGAAGAAGGTGCGCGGCTGGGAGGAGATGCGGGTCACCGACGCCGCCCAGCGGGTGCAGCGTTCGGCGTTTCCCGAGGCGTACCAGAAGTGGGCCGACGAGTCCGAGGTGCTCAGCAAGGCGCTGCTCGGCGACGCCACGAGCGCTGTGGCCTGCACTGTGGGGCGTACCCCGGTGATGTTCGGCGCGGCGGCGGCCGCGCAGCTGACCCGCAACCTGGTGCTGGACTGGGGGTTGAAGGGGATCGACCCGACCGACCCGACCGGGCTGGCGGTGACGGCGGGCGACCAGCGTGACGGCTGGCGGTACGCGCACTGGCTGGTGTCGCACGCCCAGGACCACGGCGTGAAGCGGGTCCGTTTCGGCGACCAGGAGTGGACGGCCCGAAACGGCACCTGGGGTCAGGTGTCCGGTGAGCAGGGCCCTACCGGTCAGGTAGTGGCCGAGGTGTTCACCGAGGGGTGAGTTCCCGGATCTCTTTACCGGCAGTGACCGCACAATCGGGCAAATACTTGCAAACCCCGTTGCCGACGACACGAATGTGACTCTCGGCACGCACCTCGCTGCATGCCGTCCGGGCACCGGGCCACTTCCCACCGCTCGCCCTCCCACCGCCGGGACGCCCGCGTTACGATCGGCGGCCTGTGCCAGAAACAGATTCACCTCATGGGGAGGGGTACGACGCGGTGTTCGATTACGGCGACCGGACCGGCTACGAACCGATCAGCGACACTGACCGCAAGGAGTTCCATGAGCAGGGGTTTCTCCTGCTGCGCAACGTCCTGACGGAGGACCACCGGGCGGCGCTGGAGGCGGCTGTCGACCGCGTCTACGCGGAGGAGCAGGCAAAGGGCACCACCAAGAAGGACGGCACCCTGCACCTGCTGGGCTTCCTGGAGCGCGACGAGCTGTTCGGTGAGCTGCTCACCCACCCGATCGCCTTCCCGTACATGTGGGGACTGGCCGGCTGGAACATCTACACCCACCACAACCACCTGGACGTCACCCCGCCGGCCGCCGAGCCGGAGAAGCCGTACTGGGGTTGGCACCAGGACGGGTACCGCCAGAACTCCGACCCGGAGACGATGGACCCGAACCTGCCCCGGCCGATGTTCTCGCTCAAGGTCGCGTACGTGCTGTCCGACCTCTCCGAGACCGGTCGCGGCGCCACCAAGGTCATCCCGGGCAGCCACCTGTGGAACTCGCTGGACCGGCCCAAGGACCTCAGCGTGCACAACCCCGACCCGGAGGGCACGGTGGAGATCACCGCCAACCCGGGCGACGCCTTCATCTTCGACCGCCGGCAGTGGCACTCGCGGTCGACGAACCTGTCGACGATCACCCGCAAGATGCTGTTCGTCGGCTACACCTACCGGTGGATCCGTCCGCTTGACGAGCTGCACCCCGACGTGAACGGCGAGTGGTACCAGAACCGCACCCCCGTGCAGCGCCAGCTGATCGGCGAGGGCACCCACACCGCCAACTACTGGGGCATCAACTGGGACGGATACGTCGACGACGAGATCCCGCTGCGCAAGGAGCTCAAGGAGCGCGGCCTGCTCGACCGCAGCATCCCCTGGCTCCGCTGACGATGTAAGGAAGGGCCCCCTGTTATCGCTTTTTGCATAACAGGGGGCCCTTCCTAACAACTGCGGCTGAGAACGGCCTCCGGGAAACCAGGGGTCCGCCCCGTCATCCTGTTCTCATCGGCGTGTCGTCCCGGGGACGGTCAGCTGACGTCCCGGCGCAGCGGGAGCAGCACGGCGATCGCCGCGGCGAGCACCGCGTACGCAGTGAGCAGGAGAGCGCCCGCCGTCGGTGGGAGCAGGTGGACGGCGCCGCTGCCGAGTTCCGCGGAGATGGCGTCGGCGACGTATGTGAAGTCGGTGAGCGCGGCGGTGGCTCCGCCGGGCAGGACCGGGTACAGCGTGTTGATGCCCGGGATCATCATCAGCACCGGCTCCCCCACGTACAGATAGCCGACCACGACGCACAGCGCCGCGATCTGGTGGTGGACGAGGGCGCCCACCCCAGCCCCGAGGAGCAGGTAGACCACCATCGCGACGGCGATGCGGCCGAGCAGCGCCAGCACGGTGGTGACCGGCAGACCGAGTGGGACGCCGCGGGCGGCGGCGACGGCGAACAGCGCCACCGCGGCGGTGCCCGCGAGGACGAGCCCATAGGCGAGACCGACGACCGCGTACGTGGCGAGTTTGGCGGCGAGCACCCGCCCACGGCGCGGAGCGAACAGGAAGGTGACAGCGGCGGTGCGGTGTCGGTACTCGGAGGTGGCCGCAAGGGCCCCGGCCGCGGCCGGCACGAAGGCGGTGTAGCCGAGGATGCCGAGAATCGCGCGGAGACCGGCCTCGGTGTCCAGACCGGGCATCGGCGGGTCGAAGTTCTCCGGCCCCACCAGCGCCATGGCCCCGAACATGCCGCCGCCCAGCGCAGCGGCGGCGAGCAGCAGGCCACCCCACATCCGGGTGGCCAGAAGCCTGCGGAACTCCGCTCTGATCAGGAGATTCATCAGATGGCCGCCTTGTCCCTGGTGAGATCGAGGAAGAGTTCTTCGAGACCGGTGGTCTCGACGACCAGCTCGTGCACCCGAACATGATGGGCCGCGGCGAGGTCGGCGACGCCCGGCGCGTCCAGCCCGCGTACCCGCAGCCGGTCGGGCCCGACGGCTTCGACATGCGGTGCCGTGCCGCCGTTGGGCGGGTGGGCCGCCAGAACGGCAACGAGCGCGTCCGCGTCGGGTGAGGTGATCAGCACCGCTGGCGGACCGGCGAGCCGGGAACAGGGCCCGGCGGCGACGAGTTCGCCGCGCCGGATCACCACCACGTCATCCACGAGCTGCTGGATCTCGCCGAGCGCATGGCTGGAGATCAGGACGGTGCGGCCCTGGTCGGCGAACTGGCGCAGGAAGCCGCGCAGCCACGACACGCCTGCCGGGTCCAGGCCGTTGCCGGGCTCGTCCAGCAGCAGGACGCGGGGGTCGCCGAGCAACGCCGTGGCGAGGTTGAGCCGCTGCCGCATGCCCGTGGAGAATCCCCGGGTACGACGGTGCGCAGCCTCGGCGAGGCCGAGCAGGTCGAGCAGGTCGGTGACGCGGCTGTCCGGGTATCCGCCCATCGCGGCGTAGACGCGCAGGTGGTCGCGGGCGGTGTGTCCAGGGTGGAACGCGTTGCCGTCGAACACCGCGCCCACCGTGCGCGACGGCCGGGCCAGTTGACCGTACGGCTGCCCGCCGATCGTGGCGGTGCCACTGCTCGGCGACACCAGCCCGGTCATCATGCGCATCGTGGTGGTCTTGCCGGCGCCGTTCGGGCCGAGGAAGCCGGTGATCACGCCGGGTCGCACGGTGAAGCTCAGATCATTGACGGCAGTGACGTCACCGTAGCGCTTCGTCAGGCACGACACCTCGATCGCGAGGTGGTCGCCGGTCACGCGCGGGCCGCCATGGCACGCGTGATCGTCTCCACGAGGCCCGGCGCGGCCGGCCCGGAGAGCACGACCTCGTCGAACTCGCCGCCGGCCGCCGCCCGGTCCAGGACGAGGTGCAGCCCTGGTTCCGCCCGTCGGGCCGCCACGAGCTGCCGGGGACCGCCGTACAGGCCCCACACTCCGATCTTGGCGAAGCCGGACACCACATATCCCCGGCGGGCGCCACGGGCCAGACGCAGAGGGTTGTCCGCCAGGGCGACCTTCCGCACCGCGGTGAGGGGCAGCGCGAACCACTCCCGCCCGACCCAGACCCGCTCCCATCCGGTGAACCGAATGTCGATCACATCGTTGGTCACCATTACCGATGCCATCAGTCATCCCCTGTCGTCGTGTCGGAGTCGTCCGTCGGCGCCGGTGCGCGCCTTTCGTCCGTCGGCGCCGCTGCGCGCCTGTCGGCCGTCGGCGGATCGGTGGGCAGCAGAACGGTCGCCAACAGTCGCGGTATTCGTTCGCCGCCGGGCTGGTGGGCGAGCAACGGACCCACCAGAGCGTTGAGACCGGCGGCGAACTCGCCCAGTTCGGCGTCGGTCAGGTGCAGCACGAGTTGCTGGTAGCCCACACCGTCGGCGTTGAAGTCGATCCGCTCCCGGCTGAGATAGCGGGAGAACTCCGACAGCAGACTCGACATGAACGCCGTGAAGTAACGCGCGTGGTCCTCCCGCGTAGCCGTGGCGAGGGCCGCGGGGTCGAGCGTCGCGCCGCGCGCGGGCAATGCGTACACCCGCTCGACGGCACCGCGCACCCTGCGTTCATCGATCACCTCGACCAGCCCGGCCTTGACCAGGATCGCCAGGTGCCGGTACATCGTGGCCTGCGGGACATCGGGCAGCAGCTCAAGCAGGCCCTGTGTGGTCAGACGTGTGCCCGCGACCGCACGCAGGATCCGGATTCGCACGGGGTGCAGTGCCAGGTCCGCCCAGCGTTCTCTCGCCATCTCCACGGGCACACGTTATCACTACTGATAATGATAATGAAGGAGCGTCATCGTCCAAATGGCCTCCGAACAGCGGCCGACTCCGGCGACGTCAGCTGCGGGTGGCGAGACGGCGGCGGACCTTGTCCAGGATCGACTCCGGCAGGTCGTCCGCGTCGAGCAGGCGGGGCAGCAGCTCCGGCTCCAGGCTTGTCGCCCGGAACACCTCGCCGATCGTCACGCCGTGCGCGGGCCGCTCCACCACCTCGACCGGGTCGCCGGCGCCCACCTCACCGTCGCGCAGCACCCGCAGGTACGCCCCCGGGCTGGCCCGGACGGTGAAGCGCCGGATCAGATCCGGTACGCCCCAGAATCCGGCGAAGGTGGTGCAGGGCGTCCGAGGCTTGGTGACCTGAAGCAGGGCGGAGCCGATCTGCCACTTCTCGCCGATCACGGCACCTGTCACGTCGACCGCGTACGTGGACAGGTTCTCACCGAAGCCACCCGGCCCGATGGCACGGCCCAGCTCCGCCGCCCACCACGCGGCGTCCTCCTCGGCGTAGGCGTAGACCGCCTGGTCGGGGCCACCGTGATGGGCCCGCTCGGCGATGAAGTCGCCGGCCACCCCGTCGACGCTTATCAACACCGGCCCGTCGACCGGCCGCTTGTCGATGCCGCTGCGACCGCTCGCGTCGCCGGCCCACTTCGCCTCGGTCACGATGCCGAGGTTCACCGCTGCCACCCTGCCCGTCATGGCCGCCAGCCTAGTGGCGGCCACCCGCGGCCGACTTCCGCGCGGGGTCAGCCCTTGACGGCCCCGGCCACCAGGCCGGAGACCATCCGCCGCTGCACCAGCAGGAAGAAGATGATGACCGGCAGGGTGAACAGGGTGGAGGCGGCCATGACCGGACCCCAGTTCGTGTCGTCCCGACCGAAGAAGAACGTCATCGCCACCGGCAGTGTGTAGCGGCTCTGGTCGTTGATGAACGTCAACGCGAAGATCAGCTCGTTCCACGCGGTGATGAACGAGAAGATGCTGGTGGCCACCAGGCCGGGCGCGACGAGCGGAAACAGCACAAGGCGGAACGTCTGTGCCCGGCTGGCCCCGTCGATGGCCGCCGCCTCCTCCAACTCCTTGGGCACCGCCGCCACGAACCCGCGCAGCATCCAGACCGCGAACGGCAGTGAGAAGCCCAGGTACGTGAGGATCAGGCTGGGCAGCGTGTTGTAGAGCCCGAGCCGCTGAATCATCAGGAAGAGCGGGATGACGAGCGCCTCCAGCGGGATCATCTGCACCACCAGCAGCATGATCAGGAAGCTGGTCCGCAGCTTGAACCGGAAGCGGGCCACCGCCATCGCGGCGAGCAGGGCGACCAGACCGCTGAGCACCACGGTCGCGACGGCCACAAGCGCGCTGTTGAGGAAGAAGTCGAGGAAGCTCACGCCGGGGATGAGGTTGCCGGTGAGGATCTCCCGGTAGTGCGCAAGCGTCGGATGAGCCGGCACCGGCTGCGGGGTGGACGAGAAGATCTCGCTGCTCGGCTTGAGCGATGTGGAGATCATCCAGTAGACCGGGAAGGCCGCGAAGAGCGCGACAAGCAACCCGGCGCCGTTCAGGGCGATCTTCTTCACGACTCGTCCTCCTGCCTGAGCACCATCCGTACGTAGAAGCCGGTGACGACGAGCAGGATCAGCGTGAGGATCACCGCGATGGCCGCGCCGAGGCCGTACTTCGGCGGCGGCGAGAACGCCTCGGCGTACGAGTAGATGGAGAGCATGAACGTCGGCCGGTCCTGGGTGCCGCCGGCCAACACGAACTGCTGGGTGAAGACCTTGAAGTCCCAGATGGTGGAGAGCACGATCAGGATCCCGAAGACCGGGCGCAGCAACGGGAACGTGATCTTCCAGAAGACCCGCCACGGGCTCGCGCCGTCCACCCGGGCCGCCTCGTGCAGCTCACTCGGCACGCTCTTCAGGCCGGCGAGCACGCTCACCGCGATGAACGGGAACGAGTGCCAGACCACCACGAGGGTGAGGATGGCGAAGAACAGCAGCGGCGAGTTGAACCAGCCGTAGCCGGTCCAGTCGCTGCGGCCGAACAGGGCGTTGGAGAGCCCGTCCGGCAGTGCGTTGAACAGCCAGGTGACCAGGCCACTCGTGTCGTCGAAAATCCACTTCCAGACGATCGTGCCGGTCAGCGCCGGGGTGGCCCAGGCGAGCATCACGCAACTGGCGACGAAGGTGGCCATCTTGCGGCCCAGCCGGTTGAGCAGGAGGCCGACAAGGGTGCCGAGGACCATCGTGAGGAACACGTTGGCCGCCGCGAACAGGACGGTGTTGCGCAGCACCGTCAGGAAGAACGGATCGGTGAGGATCTCGGTGTAGTTGCCGAGACCCACCCAGGGCCACTCCCGGTCGCCGCGCAACTGCCGCACGCTGTTGAGCCGGTAGAAGGACATCGTCACCACCTGGCCGAGCGGCCAGAGCAGCAACACCCCGATGATCACCAGGGCGGGCAGGAGCAGCAGGTAGGGCAGGCGGTCCACAGGACGACGCCGCCGCGCGGGGGTCTCCCGCGCGGCGGACGTCTGCGAGGTCTTCGTCAGGACGCTCACTTGCTGTTGAGGATGCCTTCCATCTCGGCGGCCGCGTCGGCGGTGGCCTTCTCGACCGTCTTCTGGCCCTTCATGACCGAGCTGTTCATCGCCTGGGTCACCGTCTTGGTCCGGCTGACCTCCACCCATTTCGGGGTGAGCGGCGTGAGCTTGGTGTTCTGCATGGTGGTGGCGAACGCGGCCATCACCTTGTCGTTGGCGTACGTGTCACCGGCGACCAGATCCTGGTAGACGGGGAAGAAGCCGAGGCTGCTCGCGAAGCTCTGCGCGTTCTTCTTGTTGAGCAGCACGGTCAGGTAGTCCCAGGCCAGGTCCTGACGCTCGCTGTCCTTCCAGATCGCCACGTCCGAGCCACCGGCGAACGCGGGCGCGGCCTTGCCGTCCGGGCCGGGGATCGGGAACGTACCCCAGACCTTCTCGATCTCGGGGTTGTCCTTCTTGATGGCGGCCTGCTGCCAGCTGCCGGCGAAGGCCATCGCGGCCTTGCCGGTGGCGAACTGGGTACGCGCGTCGATCTCGTTCCAGCCGGCCGCGGCCGGTGGGGCAACCTTGTGCACAGTCACCAGGTCGGTCCAGAACTTGACAGCCCGCTGCGCCTCGGGAGTGGTGTAACCGGACTTCCAGGCGCCGCCCTGGTTGCTGGCGATCTCGCCACCGGCACCCCAGAGGAAGGAGTAGAAGGGCAGCTCGGAGTTGCCCGGCAGGGCGATGCCGTACGTGCCCTTCTTCTTCGCCTGCACGGCCTTGGCCACGCTGACCAGGTCGTCCCAGGTCTTCGGCGGCTGCACGCCCGCCTCGGCGAACCAGTCGGTGCGGTAGTAGACCGCCCGGACGCCCGCGTACCAGGGCACGCCGTACTGCTTGCCGTCGAGCTGCGCGTTCTTCACGAGGTCGGGCAGCAGGTCCTTGCCCTCTGCCCAGCCGCCCATCCGGCCGCTGACGTCGGCGAGCGCCTCCTGGGCAGCCCAGCCCTGGGTCTCGGTGTTGCCCAACTCGGTGATGTCCGGTCCTTCACCGCCGGCGAGCGCCGCCTGGAACTTCTTGGGCGCTTCGAGCCAGGGGATGTACTGCACCACCACGTCGGTGTCGGGGTGCTTCTGCCGGAACTCCGCCTCGACCGAGTCGAGGAAGGCGTTCTGCGCGTCGCCGCCCTCGCCCATCATCCATACCGTGAGCTTGCTGTCGTCGGCCGCCTCTTCGCCGGAGCCTCCGCAGCCGGTCAGCACCATCGCGACCGAGGCCACCACGGCGGTGACCGGGGCCAGCCGTTTCCACCTGTTCACGCCACTTCTCCCTCGCGCCGCCTGGAACTAACCTTCTCCGCCGCACCTTAGTACGAAGAATTCCTTTACGACAGTGGGCAGACCGGCGAAGCGTGGCGACGGTACCGCAGCACATCGACGGGCAGGGCCGTGGCACCGGGTCGAACTCGGGCACTCCACCACGAAAGAACGCCCGGCCGCGGGCCGGGCGTTCTTTCGTAGTACGGCTGATGCGAGGTTGTTACCGGGTGACGCTGCGGCGGCGACCCACGCCGGCGACAAGCGCGACGGCGATGGCAGCCACGACGACCTGCACCAGCAGTTCGGTCCAGTCCACACCGGCGGTCTCGGTCGCGATACCCATCGCCCGCGCCAGCACCGTACCCAGCAGGGCCGCGCCGATGCCGATCAGCAGGTGCAGCCAGATCGGCATGTTCTGCCGGCCCGGGACGACCAGACGGCCGAGCGCTCCGACGATGAGACCAACAACGATGGCGGTGATGATGCCCCACACGGTGAGCTCCACGGTCGCCCTCCTTCTAAGAATGTCCGACACACAATGTGTGTGTGCTTCCTGTCGTGACCGCTAAGTTCCCGACCGCCCGAAATCCCAAACCGACTTCGATACCGAGACGATCACGAATTGGTAGACATGGGCGGCGTTCGCCGACATGATCGGCCGCCGCGACGCATTGGCCGAGGTCATGACCGTGACCCGTCGACCTCGTCAACCTCGCCGACCTCGACGGCACGCTGGGACGCTGGGACGCTGGGACGCTGGATCAACGACCGGTCCGAGGACGCCGCCGTCGGGACGGACATAACGGCCGCTACGACCCCGGCAACCGACACAACTGGACGTGATCGACTCGGCTTCACTGAAACCGGGGTATCACCGCGACCCGGACACCCCGATATCAAGGAACCCGAGTCGATCAACCCGAAAACGGCGGTGGGCGGCGGGGCGCTGGGCCCGCGGCGGGGCCACAGCGGGCGCCGGCCCGCGAGGGGCGCCCGCCCAGAGCGGGCGCGGGCCCGCGGTGAGCGCCCGCCCGCGGCGGGCGCTCACTTTTGTTGCGACGAACGCCGATGGGCGCCCGACCTGTTGGTCGGGCGCCCATCGAAGGTTGCGGCGGTACGGGGTGGTGCTGGTGTTACCGGGTCACGCGGCGGCGACCACCCACACCGGCGACCAGCGCGACGGCGATGGCCGCAACGACGACCTGCACCAGCAGCTCGCCCCAGTCCACACCAGCGGTCTCGGTCGCGATGCCGATCGCCCGCGCCAGCACCGTACCCAGCAGGGCCGCGCCGATACCGATCAGCAGGTGCAGCCAGATCGGCATGTTCTGCCGGCCCGGAACGACCAGGCGGCCCAGCGCGCCGACGATGAGACCAACAACGATGGCGGTGATGATGCCCCACACGGTGAGCTCCACGGTCGCCCTCCTTCAAAGGAACGTCTGACACACAATGTGTGCTTCCTGTCGTGACCGCTAAGTTCCCGACCCGTGGAAAAGCCAAACCGACTCACCGGGAAACAAGTGGCAGACGTCAATGCAGCAGGCGTGCGTCGGTTGGGCTGGGAGCGCGTCCACGCAGCTCACCAGCCCTGCGACCGGTCACCGACCGCCTACCGGCGGCCCGAAAAAATTCTCCGCCAGCCCGGGCCCACCCGGCACCCGGGTCGACATCCGAGCCACGCTGCCGGCCCGGACGCAGCCCACCGCGCGGGATCTGGTGGCCGCCGAGCCGGCGCCGGGCACCCGAGAGCCACGCCGGACGCACGGCGCCTGTTGAACAAGAGCCCTGCGCCCGGAACCCGCCGTTCAGCCCCCGCTCGGGCGGAGGCCGGGGTTACTTCTTGCCGGCGGCCTTGCCGTCGCCGGAGTCGGAGGACAGCGCGGCGATGAAGGCCTCCTGCGGCACCTCGACCCGGCCGACCATCTTCATCCGCTTCTTGCCTTCCTTCTGCTTCTCCAGCAGCTTGCGCTTGCGGCTGATGTCACCGCCGTAGCACTTGGCGAGCACGTCCTTGCGGATCGCGCGGATGGTCTCCCGGGCGATGACCCGACTGCCGATGGCCGCCTGGATGGGCACCTCGAACTGCTGGCGCGGGATCAGGGTACGCAGCTTGGCGGCGATGGTGACGCCGTAGTTGTACGCCTTGTCCTTGTGCACGATGGCGCTGAACGCGTCCACCGGCTCACCGTGCAGGAGGATGTCGACCTTGACCAGGTCGGACGCCTGCTCGCCGGAGGGCTCGTAGTCGAGCGAGGCGTAGCCCTTGGTCCGGCTCTTCAACTGGTCGAAGAAGTCGTAGATGATCTCGGCGAGGGGCAGCGTGTAGCGCAGTTCCACCCGGTCGGCGGAGAGGTAGTCCATGCCGAGCAGGCTGCCGCGCCGGCCCTGGCAGAGTTCCATCACCGCGCCCACGTAGTCGTTAGGGGTCAGCACTGTGGCCCGGACCACCGGCTCGTACACCTCGGCGATCTTGCCCGTGGGGTACTCGCTGGGGTTGGTGACGACGATCTCCTCGCCGTCGTCCTGGATGGCCCGGTAGACCACGTTGGGCGCGGTGGAGATCAGGTCGAGGTTGTACTCACGCTCCAGCCGCTCCCGGATGATCTCCAGGTGGAGCAGGCCGAGGAAGCCGCAGCGGAAACCGAAGCCGAGCGCGCCGGAGGTCTCCGGCTCGTAGTCCAGCGCGGCGTCGTTGAGCTTGAGCTTGTCCAGTGCTTCACGCAGGTTGGGGTAGTCGGAGCCGTCGATCGGATAGAGACCGGAGTAGACCATCGGCTTCGGGTCCTTGTAGCCACCCAACGGCTCGGCGGCCGGCCGGCTGTTGATGGTGACAGTGTCACCGACCCGGGACTGCCGGACGTCCTTCACACCGGTGATCAGGTAGCCGACCTCGCCGACGCCGAGCGCCTCGGCCTTGACCATCTCGGGTGAGATGACGCCGATCTCCAGCAACTCGTGCACCGCGCCGGTGGACATCATCTTGATCCGGTCCCGGGCGCTGATCCGGCCGTCGATGACCCGAACGTAGGTGACCACGCCACGGTAGACGTCGTACACCGAGTCGAAGATCATGGCCCGGGCGGGCGCCTCGGCCTCGCCGACCGGCGGGATGAACTGCCGGACGATCTCGTCGAGCAGGTACGGCACGCCCTCGCCGGTCTTGCCGGAGACCCGGATGCAGTCGGCGGGGTCGCCGCCGATCAGGTGGGCAAGCTCCTCGGCGTACTTCTCCGGCTGGGCGGCCGGCAGGTCGATCTTGTTGAGCACCGGGATGATGCGCAGGTCGTTCTCGAGCGCCAGGTAGAGGTTGGCAAGGGTCTGCGCCTCGATGCCCTGCGCGGCGTCGACAAGCAGCACGGCCCCCTCGCAGGCGGCCAGCGACCGGGACACCTCGTAGGTGAAGTCGACGTGCCCCGGGGTGTCGATCATGTTGAGCACGGCCTGCTCGCCGGCGCGCTCGCCCTCACGGATGGTCCACGGCATCCGGACGGCCTGGCTCTTGATGGTGATGCCGCGCTCGCGCTCGATGTCCATCCGGTCCAGGTACTGGGCGCGCATCTGCCGGGGGTCGACCACACCGGTGAGCTGCAACATCCGGTCGGCCAGTGTCGACTTCCCGTGGTCGATGTGGGCGATGATGCCGAAGTTCCGGATGCGACCAGGGTCGGTGGCACCAGGAGCGTTCGCGCCGGGATCGAGCTTCGGTGGCACAGCGGTCCGTTCTGGTCGGCTGACGTGAACAGGCCGGCGCGCCGCCGACCCCCTCTATGTTCCCACGCCGCCGGGGTACGCCCGCTGTGCGGGCGATGGATCGCTCCGAGAACCCCTCACTCCAGAGGCGGCTCGACGAAGAGCGCGGCCAGCCGGGGCAGCCTGCGGCGGGCCTCCTCCTCGTCGTCGAAGTCCCAGAAGTCGTTGAGATCCGGGGTACGCACCGGGTCGCGGTCCGCGGGAAGTTCGGTCGCCGTGGCCTTGCGGTACGCGTCCCAGGGCACCGACAGCATCTGCTCGGCGGAGAATTCCTCGCCGCTGAGCGAGGCGGCCCGCACCTGCGGCAGCTCCGCCAGCGAGTCCGGGTCGGTGACCGCGCGGGCGAAGACCGCCCGCCCCTGGGTCATCAGCCAGCCCCGGAAGTGCTCGAAGCCCTCCGCCGAGGCACCACCGTTGATCAGGTACGCCGCACCCCACAGGTCCGCCTTGTGCGAGGCGGCAAGCACCCTCGTCTGGTGGCGCGCGTACCCGATGATGTCCTCCGGGTCGCGCTTGGCGAGCAGGGCGACGGCTCGCGCGGCGACCGGGCCGGGCTCTCCCCCGCCACCGGCGCGGGCCTCGTCGATCAGCTGCCAGAAGTCCTCGGTCCTCATGGTTTGGCAGTCTGGCAGTGTCGCCGCGCGTCGCGCACGTACCCCGGGGCAGCATGGTGGGGTGTCCTCCCCGCCGCCTCCGCCCCACGCGGGCGTGCCGCGCCCGTCGTGGTCGGCGCTGCCTGCGGCGCTGCGGTACGCGATCGCGGGCCGTCTCGGCGCGGCGGTGCTCGCCGCCCGGGTCGCCTCCGCCGGTTTCAGCGGGGGCTTCGCCGCCGTGCTCGACACCGCCGACGGGGGCAGGGTCTTCGTCAAGGCGGCGGCAAGCGTGGGGCAAGCGCACCTTGTCGACTCGTACGCCCGGGAGGCCGCGATCCTCGACCGGCTGCCGGTCGGCCTGCCGGCGCCCCGCCTCCGGTGGACGCTGTACGACGCCGGCTGGTTCGTGCTCTGCACCGACGCGGTCGACGGGCACAACCCTCGCCGACCCTGGACGCCTGCCGAGATGGAGGCCACGCTCGCCGGGTACGCCGAGGTCGCCGTTGCGCTGGCCGATCCGCCGGCCGCGCTGACGGCGCTCGGCCTGCCGCACCTCGCCGACCTGGCCCGCTCGGACATCCTGTGGTGGGAGGAGGTCGCCGCCGGCCGGGAGCCCGCACCGGCGCTGCCCGTTGCCGCACGGGGCCGGCTGCCCGACCTCGTGGAGCTGGAGTCCCACCTTCCCCGGTACGCCGCCGGGGCGACCGGGCTGATCCACGGCGACCTGCGGGGAGACAACGTCCTCGTCGACGGGGAAGGCCGGGCCTGGTTCTGCGACTGGACCTGGGCGTGTTCCGGGCCGGCCTGGTTCGACGTGGCCGGGCTGCTGCTCAGCGCGTACGCCGACGGGCTGGACGCCGACCGGCTCTTCGCCGCGCACCCGACCACCGCCGATGCGCCCCCGGACGCGCTCGACGCCACCCTGGCTGCGCTTGCCGGCTACTACCTCACCGGGGCGGACGCGGCCCCGGCGACGGTGCCCCCGCACCTCACCGCACACCGGCGACGCAGCGGCGGGCAGGCGCTCGACTGGCTTGCCCGACGTCAGGGCTGGGCGTGACGCGGCCAGGGCGTATTGTGGTCCCCGGCGAGCCGGGGTCGGCCGCTCGGTGGTCGAGCCGTTTTGGCTCGTCCCGGGCGACCTGGTAACCTGGCTCTTCGCGCAGCGTTGACGCATGTTCGTCATCCCGCGCACTTAAGCTGACCAACCCGAGCTATCAAGACGAGGCTGTCGCGTGGCGAACATCAAGTCCCAGATCAAGCGCAACCGGCAGAACGAGAAGGCCCGGCTGCGCAACAAGTCGGTCAAGTCGTCGCTGAAGACCGCCGTCCGGAAGTTCAACGAGGCTGCTGAGGCCGGTGACGTCGAGAAGGCCACCGCTCTCATGCAGGAGGCCTCGCGCAAGCTGGACAAGGCCGTCAGCAAGGGCGTGATCCACTCCAACCAGGCCGCGAACCGCAAGTCCGCGATCGCCAAGCGCGTGGGTGCGCTCTCCGCCTGACGCTCCTGTCAGACTGAATTCGGAAAGCCCCGGACTCCGGTCCGGGGCTTCCGCATATCCAGCGTTCCACCGGACTTCGAGATCTTGGTGAGGAAGCGCCCCTGGAGGGGCCGTTTCTCTCCAAGATCTACTGAGGTTGGGACGGCGGGGGCGCGGGCGCGGCATCCACCACGACTGCTCCAGGCACGCTGTGCGAGATCCACTCGACCCGGGCCCTGCCGACGACAGGCTCCATCTGCCTGCGGAAACGGTCCCGCTCCTGCTCGGGCACGAGCGCTGCGGAACGGACGACTGTCGCGGCCACCATGTCGTTGAGCTTGACCATCGCCGCCACCACAAGCGGCAGCACCAGCACCGCCCACCAGGTGACCAGCTCCGCGAGAGCCAGCAGCACCGCAAGGGCGATGGTGCCCTCGAAGAAGAGGAAGCAGAGCACCCCGCCGGGGTTGACGAACCGCAGACCGAGGAGCCGGGCATAGAGCGGCCGGTAACGCTCCTCGTCGGCCGGGATGGTGGCCCACGCCGTACGGTTCGGCCCCGTCACCGGCTGCTGCCCTGCCGGGCCGCCGCGACCGAGAAGACCGCGCGCTCCAGGGCGTACGCCCTGTCGTCCGAGCCACCCTTGACGGCCGCGTTGCACTCGGCGGCGACCTGCATGGCCCGGACCAACCCCTCCGGGGTCCAGCCCCGCCCCTGCCGCTGCGCCCGCTCGATCTTCCAGGCTGGCATGCCCAGGCTGCTTGCCAGCTGGTACGGGCTACCCCGCCCGGCTGACGCGACGCGGGCCACAGTACGCACCCCGTCGGCCAGCGCGTCCGCGATGGGCACCGGGTCGACGCCGACATGCAGGGCCCACCGCAGCGCCTCCAGCGCCCCGGGCACGTCGCCGACCATCGTGGCGTCCGCCACCGTGAAGCCTGTCACCTCGACCCGACCCCGGTAGTAGCGGGAGACCGTGTCGGCGCTGATCCGCCCGTCGGTGTCGGCGATGAGCTGGGAGCAGGCGGCGGCCAGCTCACGCAGGTCGTTGCCGACCGCCGCGATCAGCGCCTCGGCGGCGTCGTCGGTGCACTTGCCGCCGGCCCGGCGGATCTCGTCACGGACGAAGGCCACCCGCTCACGGTGCCCCTTGAGCTTGGCAGCGGGGACCACGGTGGCACCGGCCGACCGCAGCCCATCGGCGAACGCCTTGCCCTTGGCGCCACCCAGGTGCAGCACCAGCAGCTGGACCTCCGGGTCGGGATTCTTCGCGTACGCCAGCAGCGCTGCGACCAGATCCTTCCGGGCGTCCTGGCCGGAGCGCAGGATGAGCAGCCGCCGCCCGCCGAACAGCGACGGGCTGAGCATCTCGGCGATCTCGCCGACGGTGAGCACGGCTGCCTGGTACTCGCGGACGTCCACCTGGGCGTCGACACCGCGGGCCCGTTCGACGGCTTCGGTCACCGCGCGCGTGGCGAGCAGCTCCTCGTCGCCGAGGACGAGCAGAATGGGGGCGAGGCTGGCCGGGGTCACGTCGCCCATATTCGCACGCCCCACGGCGGGATCGTGCCTGCTCATTCGCCGCCCGGTCGGTGCAGCCCGCACTTAGCGCAAATCCAGACATTCATCTCTATTTACCGCCTAATCCGCAATTCACCCGCCGTTTCCTTGTCGGTGCTGCAATTTCCACGCGCCGCGCCTCGGCGGAGCCCGGGACATTGGCTGTTGCGCTCTCGCGCCCCGCTCGTCGGTCCCGACGGCGATCACCCGCCGATGCCCGCCCGGCGACGCCCGCCCGGCGACGCCCCGCCCGGCGACGCCCCGCCCGGCGACGACCGCCCGGCGACGCCCTCACCCGGCGGCCTACGGTGGCCGCCCCGGCGGCACTCCTCGGCGGACCACCGCCACACCCCCGCCGGTACGCACCACCGCCAGGTCGCCGTCGGTGTCGGTCCGCAGCACCCGTGCGCCGCCTCTGCTCAACCGGGCCAACAGACCGGGGTTCGGGTGCCCGTACGTGTTGCCGACCCCGACCGGCACCAACGCGACGGCCGGGCGGACCGCGTCCAGGAAGCCCTCGTCCTGATACGCCGAGCCGTGGTGGGCAACCTTCAACACATCTGCCCGCAGATGCTCCGGCGTCACCCGCGTCAGTACCGCGTGCTGTTCCTCGGTCTCGGCGTCGCCGGGCAGCAGGATGCGTACTCCGGCGACTGTGGCGCGCAATATCAACGAGTTGTTGTTCGGGTCGGATCTCGTGCCGGCCATTGGATAGGGCGGGCCGAGCACCAGCAGGTCGACCCCGCCGATCGGATGCCGCGCCCCGGCGGTGGTACTCAGCAGCGCCGCCCGCCCGCCGGTCGCCGCAGCGTGCACCGCGTCCCGGCCGCCCGGTGGATCCGCCGACGATGGAGTCAGGACGGCGGCCACCCGCCGGCCCCGGAACACCCCTGCCACCCCGCCCACGTGATCGGCGTGAAAGTGGCTCACCACCAGCAACGACACCTCCCGGACGCCGAGCCGCCGCAGACAGGCGTCCACCGGCCCGGGCTCCGGCCCGGCGTCGACCACCACCGCCCGGCCGGAGGCGACAGGCAGCACCAGGGCGTCGCCCTGACCCACCGCGCAGGCCACCACCACCCACCCGGGCGGCGGCCAGCCCGTGGCCAACAGCCGGACCGGGAGCGCGCCGACAAGCGCGGCGACGGCGACGACCGCCACCAGCCGGCGTACCAGCGGCCGGCGTACGGCGATCAGCAGCGCAACGGTCAGGGCGGCCAGTAGCAGGGCACCGGCCGCCCCACCCGGCCAGGGCAGCGTGCCGGCCGGCAGGCGGGCACCGTGGCGGGCGATGACGACAAGCCACCAGGCCGGCCAGCTCGCCAGCCACGCGAGGAACTCGGCACCGGACGGCCAGACCGGTGACAGCACGGCCGCCGCCACGCCCAGCACCGTCGCCGGTGCGATGGCCGGCACCGCCAGCAGGTTGGCCGGCACCGCCACCAGGCTGACAGTGCTGGAGATCGCGGCGACGACCGGCCCGCAGGCGACCTGGGCCGCCGCCGGCACCGCCAACGCCTCGGCCAGCCCACCCGGGACGCCCCTGCGGCGCAGCCCGTCCCGCCAGCGCGGGGCGAGGAGCAGCAGGCCACCGGTGGCCAGAACGGACAGCGCGAACCCGGCGTCGCCTGCCAACTCGGGGTCGACAAGCACCAGCACCGTGATCGCGGCGGCCAACGCGGGCAGCGCGGCCCGGGGGCGACCGGCGGCCAGCGCGGCGAGCCCGATCGCTCCCATCGTGGCGGCCCGTACGACACTCGGCGACGGGCGCACCAGGATGACGAAGCCCACGAGCGCCACCCCGCAGAGCCCTGCGGCGAGCCACGGGCCGGCGCGTGCCCAGCGGGCCAGCAGCAGCACCGCTCCCACGACGATTGCCACGTTGCTCCCGGAGACGGCATTGAGGTGCGTCATGCCGGTGGCTTGGAAGTCCTCCTCGACGGCGGGTGGCAGGCGGCTGGTGTCGCCCACCACCAGGCCCGGCAACAGCCCACCGGGGTCGTCGGGCAGGGGCGCGCAGGCGCGTTGCAGGCCGGCCCGCAGCGTACCGGCGGCACGCTGCGCCCAGGATGGCGTGCCCTGCCGCTCGGGCGGCCCGGTGGTGCTCAGCACCGCTGCGGTGAGGTCGCCACCGCGCGGTACGCCGAGTCGCCCTTCGGCTGTCACGCGCTGGCCGGGCAGCAGCCCTCGCCACGCCGGGTCGGTGGCAAGGACCAGCAGTCGCACCGATGCGTGGATCCTTTCGCCGTCCGGACCGGTGAGCCGGACCAGCCGGGCCGGCACCAGCAGCATGCCGGGACGCCCGGCGGACCGGATCGAGCGCGGGTCGTCCCGGACGACGAGGTCGGCGGTGACCGGCGCGCGCGCCTCGGACAGGGCCCGGATCGGCGGCGAGTCCCGGACGGCCAGTTGGGCGCTGGTCGCCGCCGCACCGCAGAGCACGCCGAGGCCGACCGCGACGGCGATCCAGCCGTACCGGCGGGTCACTGCCCGGGGCCGCCCGAAGCGGCCGAGCAGGTGCAGGGTGCTCAACGCCGTCAACACCGCCACCACGCCGGCCACCAGCAGCAGCGGGCGGGCACCGACGTGCAGACCGGCGAGCGCGGTGAGCCAGGCGGCGACAGCCAGGCCGGCCAGCCGGAGGTCCGGCGGGGTCGGGTCGCCGACGACGGGCTGGCCGCTCACACCGTCACCAGGTCCTTGAGCTGCTCGTATCGCGCGTCGCCGATCCCGTCGACCTGGCGCAGATCGCCGACGCCCTTGAAGCCGCCATGCTGGTCCCGGTAGGCGAGGATCCGCTGGGCGAGCACCGGCCCCACACCGGGCAGCGAGTCGAGCTGGGCCAGCGTGGCGGTGTTGAGGTTCAGCGGACCGCCGGCGGGCGGCACCCCACCGGCTTCCGGGCCGACCGCGCCGGCCGGCACCGGCGGTGGCGTCACCCCGACCACGATCAGCTCGCCGTCGGTGACCTTGCGGGCGGGGTTGAGCAGCGCCACGTCGACACCGGGCAGCGGGCCACCGGCCGCCTGCACCGCGTCGGCCACCCGCGAACCGGCCGGCAGCCGCACCAGGCCGGGCTTGCGGACCTTGCCCGCGACCGCCACCACCAGCTCGCCGGCACCGGACGCGCTTGCGTCACCCGCCGGGCTGACCGTGGCGACCTCGCCGCCCGGCGGGGTGACCGCCTCCGCGTGCGGCCGGGAACGCCAGGCCCAGCCTGCGGCGGCGAGCACCACGAGCGCGGCGACGACCGCAAGCGCCCGCACACCGCGCCGTCCCGGATCGAACGCTCCCGGACCGGGCAGCGACGACGCGGGCTGGGCCGCAGGGCCGTCCGTCGCCGGCTCCACGTGCGGCACCCCGGCCCGGGGCGGCACCACACCAACCGGTGGGTCGCTCCACGACACCCCGATCGGGGGTACGCCACTCGGGGGTGACTCGCCCTGCGCCAACAGCGCACCAGGCGAGGCACCCGCGGGCGGCACCTCGCCCCATGGCGGCGGCGCACCGACCGACGGCAACGCGCCCGCCGGACCCGCCAAAGGCAGCGCACCCGCCAGCGGGAGAGCGCCCGCCGGAGACAGCCCGCCCACTAGCGGCAGCCCGCTCGCCGGAGGCAACCCGCCCGTCAGCGGGTCGGTCAGCCGGCGCAGGCGCTCGCGTACCTCTGTCTCCTCGTCGTGCGACACGAGGTGACGCTAGGGCGGCGGGCGGTGCTACAGGTCACGCCGCATCCACCCTGTGGACAACGAACGCCACTGTGGACAACGCCCTGATCATGCCTCGATCTGCTATGGGCCGGACGGTCGCCCGAGGAGCGGCGAAGCGGCGGAGCGGCGAAGAGAGCACCTCAGCTGCGGCGGTGTACGACGACGCAGGCCAGCCCCGGGCCGGCGTGCGCGGCGACGACAGCACCCGCCTCGGAGACGTACGTGTCGTGCAGCCGGTCGCCGAGCCGCTCGGTGAGCGCGGCGAGCAACGCCTCGGCTCGCTGCGGCGCGGCCAGGTGGTGCACACCGAGGTCCACGTCGTCGTCCCCGGCCGCCTCGACGGCCAGGTCCACGAGCCGGGCCACTCCTCGACTGGCGGTGCGGACCTTCTCGCGCAGGACTATCGCCCCGTCCGGCATGTGCATGATCGGTTTGACCGACAGAGCGGTGCCGAACAGCGCTTCGGCCGCGTTGATCCGGCCGCCCCGGCGGAGGAACTCCAACGTGTCGACGTAGAACCAGACGGTCGTACGGGCGACGGCGGCGAGCGCGGCGTCGCGTACACCGTTGAGGTCGGCACCGGCCTCGGCGGCGGTGGCTGCCGCGATGGCCGGGAAGCCGAGCCCCATGCCGGTGGAGCGACTGTCGACGACCTCGACCCGGCCGCCGAAGTCGGCGGCGGCCAGTTGGGCGGCCTCGACGGTGCCGGAAAGGCCTGCGGAGATGTGCACGGAGACGACCCCGTCGGCCCCGGCGTCGAGCAGTTGGCGGTACGTCCGGGCGAACTGCTCGGGCGCTGGCCGGGAGGTGGTCGCCGAGACCCGCCGGCCACTGAGCGCCCGGGTGGCGTCGGCCGGCTGGGTGTCCACCCCCTCCAGCCCCTCCGCACCGTTGAGCACGACGGTCAACGGGACGACGGTCAGGTGGTGGCGCTGCACCAGCTCGGGCGAGAGGTAGGCGGTGGAGTCGGTGACGACCGCGACGGGCATGCCCGGCACCGTAGCCGATCGGGACGGCGAACGACGAGGCGGAAGCGCCTAGATCGCGTCGACGACCACCGGGGCGGTGACCAGGCCGACGTTGTGCGCCCGCAACTGCCAGCCACTGACGTCATGGGCGCGCCCGACAGCCGGCGCGCGGTCGTCGTGCCGCAGCTCGCTCCAGTGGCAGTTGGCCAGGGAGCCGATCGTGCGCAGCACCCCCCTGTCCCAACCGAGCAGGTGACCGATGCCCTGCCGGGAGGCGCCACCGTGGGTGGCGACCACCACGGTGCCGCCGGTCGCGGCGTCGGCCGCCTCCCGCAGTGCGGCGCTGACCCGCTCGCCGAGGTCGTGAAGGGGCTCCAGATCCGCGCCCGGGGCGGGGTCACCGGCCCGCCAGCGCGCGTACTCCTCGGGGAACTGCTCGGCGACCTCGGTGAGGTGCAGGCCCTGCCACTTGCCGAAGTGGCGCTCGCGCAGCCGGGCGTCGGTGCGGACCGGCAGCCCCGTCAGCGCGGCCAGCGCCGCGGCGGTGTCCGCGGCGCGGCTCAGGTCGCTGGACACGATGGCGTCGGGCCGCAGCGCCGCGAGCAGCGGCGCGGCGGTCCGGGCCTGGTCGCGACCCCGATCATTGAGGGGTACGTCGGTCTGCCCCTGGACGCGGTTGGCGGCGTTCCAGTCGGTGTTGCCGTGCCGCCAGACGATCAGTCGGGTCATTCGGCTGCGGCGGACCCGCTGGCGTCGGCCTCGACCAGGTCGCGGTCGACGAACGGGATGGTGGGGCAGTCCTTCCAGAGGCGGTCGAGCCCGTAGAACTCGCGCTCCTCGGTGTGCTGGACGTGCACCACGATGTCGACGTAGTCGAGCAGCACCCACCGGCCGCCACGCTCACCCTCGCGCCGCACCGGCTTGGCCTTCTCCGGCAGCTCCAGCAGGCGCTCCTCGATGGCGTCGACGATGGCAAGCACCTGACGCTCGTTGGGGGCGGCGGCGAGCAGGAACGCGTCGGTGATGGCGAGCTGGTCGCCGACGTCGATGATCGCGATGTCCTGCGCCTTCTTGTCGGCGGCGGCCTGGGCGGCGGCGATAGCCAGCTCGTGAGCGCGTTCGGAAACTGTCACCGTTCTCCTTCGATCAACCGTGCGATCCTCCAAGCGTCTCACACCCGGGGACGCCCCGACCCGTCAGTTCTGGTCGGTTAAGGGCATGAAGGCACCCATACTGGGCAGAATCAGCGCTGGTAGAGGCGGCGCTTGGCGATGTACTGCACCACACCGTCGGGCACGAGGTACCAGACCGGCTCACCCCGGGCGACCCGGGCGCGGCAGTCGGTCGACGAGATGGACATCGCGGGCACCTGGATCAGGCTGACAGTGTCCGCAGGTAGGTGCTTGTCGGTCAGCGGGAAGCCGGGCCGGGTCACCCCCACGAAATGGGCCAGCTCGAATATCTCGTCCAGGTCCTTCCAGGACAGGATGCGTTGCAGGGCGTCCGCACCGGTGATGAAGAACAACTGCACCTTGGGGCCGTACTCGGCCTGGAGGTCGCGCAGGGTGTCGACGGTGTAGGTCGGCCCGTTGCGGTCGATGTCGACCCGACTGACCTGGAAGCGAGGGTTCGAGGCCGTGGCGATGACGGTCATGAGGTAGCGGTCCTCGGCCGGGCTGACCATCTCGTCGGCCTTCTGCCACGGCTGCCCGGTGGGGACGAATACCACCTCGTCCAGGCCGAACCGGTCCGCGACCTCGCTGGCCGCCACGAGGTGCCCGTGGTGGATCGGGTCGAAGGTGCCACCCATGATCCCGATCCGCCGGATGTCTTCCTCCACCCGATGATCGTAGGCGGAGTCTGATGGCTGGCCACCCTGGCCCGGAGGTGCGGTCGGCAGCGACGTCGAGGGTCGCGGCGCCGCTACTCGCGTGCATATACTCGTAGACAAGTAATCGAGGGCGAGAGCGGGAGGCCCGTCATGCCGAAGCGGCGCAAGGTCGGCAACCTGCTCGCGCTTGCCGTGCTGTCCGCACTTGCCCAGCGGCCCATGCACCCGTACGAGATCGCCACCACACTGCGCGCCTGGGGCAAGGACCAGGACATGCAGTTCAAGTGGGGATCGTTCTACACAGTGGTCCGCAACCTGGACAAACACCAGCTGATCGCGGCCGTGGAGAGCGTCCGCGACAGCCGACGTCCGGAACGCACCGTCTATCGGATCACCGAGGCGGGGCGCGCTGAGCTTGTCGACTGGGCCCGCGAACTGGTCTCCACGCCGGAGCCGGAGCACCCCCGCTTCCGCGCCGGCCTCTCCGTGCTCGCCGCCCTGCACCCCGACGAGGCCACGGACCTGCTGCGCCGGCGACTCGACCTGCTGGAGGGCGCGATCCGCCGGGACCGCGACACGCTCGACACCCACCTGCGGGAGATCCCGCGACTGTTCTTGATCGAGTCGGAATACGACATCTCCATGCGGGCCGCGGAGGCGGCCTGGCTGCGCGGGCTACTGGGCGAGCTGACCTCGGGCACCTACCCGGGCCTGGACGTCTGGCGGACCTTCCACGAGACCGGCGAGATGCCGGCCGAGCTGACCGAGCTGGCAGAGAGGACCAGCCAGGACCCCGACACCACCGACTGAAAAAACGGCTCCGGCGGGGTGCGCCAACACCCCGCCGGAGCCCTACCTCGAACCGACACCTGTGCAGGACACCCGGCCCGAATGCGGCAACCACGAGGATAACCGGGTCCCTCCCAGGTCGGTTCGCACGCGCACGCACCGACGAACCACAGGGAGAGAACATGACCACGGTACGAACCGCGATCGTCATCGGCGGCGGCATCGCCGGGCCGGTGACGGCACTCGCGTTACGCCGCGCCGGCATCACCGCCACCGTGTACGAGGCGTACCCGGAGACTGCCAGCGGGGCCGGCGGAATCGGCGGCACCCTCGCGCTCGCGCCAAACGGCGTGGCGGCGCTGCGTGCGGTCGGCGCGGGCGAGGCGGTGACGGCGATCGCCACCCCGATCGAGCGCACCGTGATGGCCGTCGGCCGTCGACGCGTCGACCTGCCCACACTGGCCGGGGCGCCGCCACTGCGCGTGGTCCACCGGGCCGCGCTGTACCGCGTCCTGCACGACCGGGCGGTCTCCGAGGGCGTTCCGTTCGCGTACGGCAGGCGGCTGGTCCACGCCGACCAGACCGACAGCGGTGTGACAGCCCGCTTCGAGGACGGCAGCACCGCCACCGCCGACATCCTCGTCGGCGCCGACGGCATCCGGTCCACGGTCCGGAGCCTCATCGACCCGGCCGCTCCCGGCCCCCGCTTCACCGGCCTGCTCGGCTTCGAGGCGGTCGCGCGGCACGAGGTGGACGCCGAGCCCGGCACCATGACGTTCGCGTTCGGCAGGCGCGGCTACTACCTGTACTGGCCGGAGCCCGGCGGCGGCACCCGGTGGGGTGCCAACCTGCCGTACCAGCGGCCACTGAGCCTCGTCGAGGCCCGCGCGGTACCGGCGGCGCAGTGGCTGGACACCCTGCGCGAAAGCTACGGCGACGACGACCCCGGCCGGCAGCTGACGGCGACCAGCGACGCCGACGAACTCCAGGTGGTCGGGGCGTTGCAGATAATGCCGCAGGTGCCGCACTGGTATCGGGGGCGGATGGTGCTGGTCGGCGACGCGGCGCACGCGCCGTCGAACAGCTCCGGGCAGGGAGCGTCGCTTGCCATCGAGAGCGGCGTGCAACTCGCCCGCTGCCTGCGCGACCTGCCGGACGTGGAGTCGGCCCTTGCCGCGTTCGTGCGACTGCGCCGCGCCCGGGTCGAGAAGGTCGCCGCCCGCGCGGCCCGCATCAACCACGCCAAAGCGCCAGGGCCGGTCGCCCGCACGCTCATGCCGCTGCTGATGCCGCTGCTCGTGCGCACCGCGATGGACCCGGAGAAGACAGTCGCCCACGAGCAGCGCTACGTCATCGACTGGGACGCCCCGGTCACTGCCGACCCGGCGTTGCGCTGACGTTCCGGTGCGCGGGGTGACCCACCGGCCACCCCGCGCCCGGAGCGACACGGGCAGTCCCGATTCGCCGCCCGCGCCGGCTCGGCTCAGGCCGCCGCCGCGGCCACCGCCGTGCGGGCGACAAGCGCGCGGCGCAGGTCGTCGTCTGCGTCGGTGACCACCCGACGCAGACCCGGGGTCAGGTCGTCGCGGGCCAGCAGCGCCGCGGCGGCCTCCCGGGTCGGCTGCGCCACGGCGTAGCGCGGGAACGCCAGCTTCGCCACCCGATCGGCCGTCCACGGGGTACGTCCACGGGCGGCGGCCGGCATCTCGGCGAAGTACCGCTCGACGTACGCGGCGGTCAGCTCGGCCTGCTCGGGCTGCCAGAACCCCTCGGCGGTCGCCTCCAGCAGCCGGTTGGACAGCTCGGTGCCCCGCACGATGACCTCCCAGGCGGCCTGCTTCGCGGCCGGCTCCGGCAGGGCGGCCCGGCAGAGGGCGGCCCGCTCGGCACCCGCGGAGCTGGGATCGGCGGCCACCTCTGCGGCGATCTCCGCTGCACCGGCCGCGCCCAGCACGACGAGGCGGCACAGCACCGACCAGCGCAGCTCGGCGTCGACTTTCAGCCCGGCCGGCACGTCGCGACCGGCGAGCCAGCCGGTGAGCAGATCGACGTCGGTGGTGGCGGCGACCCATGCTCGCGCGGCAGCGAGTTGGAGGGACTCCCCCGCCGGTGCGCCGTCGAGCAGTTGCCGGCACGCCCCGGCGATCCGGGCCAGCGCCGCCGACCGGGCCAGCGGGTCGAGGTAGCGGTCGACAAGCGACCTGCTGAGCGTCAGCACGTCCTCCGCGATGATCACCTCGATCTCGGCGGGCAGCGCGGCGACCATCAGGTCGACAAGGCCGGTGACCGGCCGTTCCCCGTCGGTCGCCGCGTCCAACGCCTCGCCCCAGAGCACCGCCCGGGTGAGAGGGTCGGCGAGACCGGGCAGCACCAGCGGAACGGCGTCGGCCGAGGCCGGATCGAGGCGCACCTTGGCGAAGGTGAGGTCGCCGTCGTTGAGCAGCAGCAGCCGGGCCGCCGGTGCCCCGGTCAGCGCGCCGAGCACGGTACGGCCACCGTCGACAGCGGGGTCGAGATCGACCTCGTCACGCTCCACAGTGCCGTCCATCGAGTAACGGCCCACCCCGATCCGGTGCGGGCGCAGCACCGCTGCCGACTCGGGCGCGGTCTGCACGACGGCCACCTCGCTGTAGCGGCCGTCGGCATCGACGGCCACCTCGGCGCGCAGCGTGTTTACCTGCGGGCTGCGCAGCCACCGCTGCGCCCAGTCGAACAGGTCCCGGCCGCTGGCGGCGGTGCCGTCGTTACTCGCGACTGCGGGGCTCGCAAGCTCACTCCTCGCGCTCGCGGCGCCGTCGTTGCTCGCGACTGCGGGGCTCGCAAGCTCACTCCTCGCGCTCGCGGCGCCGTCGTTACTCGCGACTGCGGGGCTCGCAAGCTCACTCCTCGCGCTCGCGGTGGAGAGGCTGGCCAGCAGGTCGGCGAGGGTGGCGTTGCCGAAGCGGTGTGCGGCGAAGTGCGCGTTCAGGCCAGCGAGGAACGCCTCGTCACCGAGCCACGCGACCAACTGCCGCAGCACGCTGGCACCCTTGGCGTACGAGATGCCGTCGAAGTTGAGTAGGCCCTCCTCGGCGTCGGCCACCTCCTCCGGGGCGACCGGGTGGGTGGAGGGGCGCTGGTCGGCGGCGTACCCCCAGGCCTTGCGGCGCATGGCGAACGTCGTCCACGCCTGGTCGAAGCGCGTCGCCTCGGCGGTGACCCGGGTGCCCAGGTATTCGGCGAAGGACTCGTTGAGCCACAGGTCGTCCCACCAGCGCATGGTGACCAGGTCACCGAACCACATGTGCGCCATCTCGTGGGCGATGGTGGTGGCCCGCAGCTCGCGCTGTGTGTCGGTGACCGCCGAGCGGAACACGTAGTCGTCGCGGAAGGTGACGATGCCCGGGTTCTCCATCGCGCCGGCGTTGAACTCGGGCACGAACGCCTGGTCGTACTTGCCGAACGGGTAGCGCTCGGTGAACAGCTCGTGGAACCGGTCCAGGCACTGCCGGGTGACTGTGAAGATCTCCTCGGCGTCGGCGTCCAGGTGCTCGGCCAGCGACCGGCGACAGTAGATGCCCAGCGGTACGCCGTCGTGCTCGGCCTGCCGCACGTGGTACGGCCCGGCGATCAGCGAGAAGAAGTACGTGGCCAGCGGTGCCGTCGGGGCGAACTCCCAGCGCCCGGGGGCCGGGTTGGCGGTCAGCTCGGCGTTGCCGACGACTGTCCATTCCGGCGGGGCGGTCACAGCGAGCACGAACGACGCCTTCAGGTCAGGCTGGTCGAACGCGGCGAAGATGCGTTGCACGTTGTCGAGGAACGTCACGGCGTAGAGGTAGGTCTCGCCGTCGGCCGGGTCGACGAAGCGGTGCATCCCCTCCCCGGTGTTGGAGTAGGCCATCTCCGCCTCGACGACAAGCGTGTTGTCCGCCTCCAGGTCGCTGAGCGGCAGCCGGTTGTCGGCAAGCACGCCCGGGTCCAGGTCGCGGTCGTTGAGGCGTACACCCAGCAGGGTGTGGGGTTTGATCTCGGCGAAGGTCGCGGCGCCGGGGGTCGCCCGGAACCGGATCTCGACGCGGGAGCGGAACAGGTCACCGCCACCGGTCAGGTCGATGTCCACCTGATAGGACTCGACGGTAATCGTCGCGCCACGCGCGGTCGCCTCTACACGGGTCAGGCTCGGCATCCGCTTATCCTGCCCGATGGGGATCGGCAATCGGTCCCCACACGGCCCTCGGCACTGGAGGAAAGAACCATGGCGGAGCACCCCAAGGGCGATTTCGACCTCTCCCGGGCGGTCTGGCAGCGGGCCGAGGGGGACACCTCCGACAGCGCGGTCGAGGTCGCCTTCGTCGACGACCTGATCGGGATGCGCAATTCCGCCGAGCCGGAGGGACCGGTGCTCGTCTTCACGCAGGCCGAGTGGGACGCGTTCGTGGCCGGCGCGCAGGACGGCGAGTTCGACCTGGACTGACTGCGACCGGGCGCCGAAGGGCGGTGTCGCCGCCCGTCGTCAGCCATCGTGGTCTCCGTCGCCGTCTCCGTCTCCGTCGCCCCAACCGAGGCCGCCGGGACCCGGCGCGTGGTGGAAGCCGGGATGGTCGGCCACGTCGACGCAGCGCTCCCCGTCCGGGCCGACCGCCCCGCAGAACAGTCGTTCGGCCCGGTGCCAGGCGTCGGCCGGTGACAGGGCCGCCGCGCCGAGTGCCAACTCCGGGCGGAGCAGGCTCAGCGCCTCGGCGTACGACACTGCCACCTCGCGGGCGTCGGCCGTGCCCGGCGCGGTGAAGCCCAGGTGCACCGTGAAGAACCGGTGCGGTCGGGTGGGCCGCCTGGGCGGCCCGATCAGCGGCCGGTCGTCGCGGCCCCCGCCCGATTTCCCGGCCGCCCGTCGCTGCCGCCAGTGTGGCGATCTGTTCTCCCGCATCGCGCCCTCCCCGTGGCCGTGGCCTTCGAGGCCCGCCGGCAGGCGGCGGCCTCACCAGCAAGCCAACCAGGTTCCGCCGTTCCTGGGAGGGGCCAGCGGGGCCCGGTCGGCGTGATTCAGCGGCGGCGACCGGGGTAGTCACAACGCGAAGGCGGCCGGTGGTCGACGGCCGCCACCTGCGCGTGAGGAGACACCGATGGCGACCCTGCCGGTCGACCGCAGCCCGGACAGCACCCTCGCGTTCCTCCGCGCCGGGTACCGGTTCATCGGTGAGCGCTGCGACAGGTACGGCAGCGATGCCTTCCAGACCCGGATTCTGCTGACGCCGACCATCTGCCTGCGCGGCAGGTCGGCGGCGGCGCTGTTCTACGACCCCGAGCGCTTCCAGCGGCGCAACGCGATGCCGCTGCGGGTGCAGCGCACGCTCACCGGCCGAGGCGGGGTGCAGGGGCTGGACGGCCCGGAGCACGCCGACCGCAAGGCGATGTTCATGTCGATCATGACGCCGGACAACATCCGGAGGCTCGGGCAGCTCTTCGACGACGAGTGGCGGACCCGGATCGCCGCCTGGGAGGCCGCCGGGCCGGTGCGGCTCTACGACGAGACGGGTCGCCTGCTGACCCAGGTGGTCTGCGCCTGGGCCGGGGTGCCGCTTGTCACCTCGCAGGTCGACCGCCGGACCGTCGAGCTGCACGCCATGATCGAAGGCCCGGCGATGGTCGGCCCTCGGCACTGGCGGGGCCTGCTCGCCCGCCGCCGGGCCGAACGCTGGATCGGCGACCTCATCGAGCGGGCCCGGGTGGGCACCCATCCGGCGCCGCCCGGCAGCGCGCTACAGGTGATCGCCGAGCACCGCGACGCGCAGGGGTCGCTGCTTCCCCGCCGGATCGCCGCTGTCGAGCTGCTCAACGTGCTGCGCCCAGTGGTCGCCGTGGACCGGTACGTCGCCTTCGCGGCCCTCGCCCTGCACGACCACCCTGCCTGGCGGCAGCGGGTCCGCGACAGCGACGAGGCCACCGAGCAGTTCGTCCAGGAGATACGCCGCTACTACCCGTTCTTTCCCTCGTCCGCCGCCCGGGTCCGGCGCTCCTTCGACTGGGAGGGCCACCACTTTCCCCGGGGGCGGCGGGTGCTCCTCGACCTCTACGGCACCAATCACCACCCGACGCTCTGGCCGGAGCCGGAGCTGTTCCGCCCGGAACGGTTCGCCGGCCGCCGGGTGGACCCGTTCGAGCTGATCCCACAGGGCGGCGGGGACTTCTTCGCCGGGCACCGCTGCGCTGGCGAGTGGATCACCATCGACCTGATGAAGCGGGCGGTCACCAACCTGACGAGCGCCATGACCTACGACGTGCCGCCGCAGGATCTGCGGCTGGATCTGAGCCAGATGCCGGCCCTGCCACCGAGCGGCATGACCCTCACCGCCATCCGTCGGGCCACCTGACCTGCCCCGCCGGCCAGGAACCAGACCGGCGGGGCGATGGTACGGCAGGGGTCAGGGGTGCAGGACGCTCCGGAGGCACCCGTCCTCTTTCTTCTCGAACATCTCGTAACCCCGGGCACCCTCCTCAAGGGGGATCGGGTGGGTGGCCAGGTAGCCGGGGTCGATCTCGCCGGCGGCCAACCGGTCGAGCAACATGGGGATGTAGCGCTGCGCGTGCATCTGCCCCATCCGCAACACCAGCGCCTTGTTCATCGCCGCGCCGAGCGGGAACTTGTCGATCAGCCCGGCGTAGACGCCGACGATGCTCACCGTGCCGCCCTTGCGGCAGGCCATGATCGCCTGGCGTACGGAGGTCGGCCGGTCGGTCTGCAACCGGGCCGACTGCTTCACCCGGTCGTACGCGTAGGTCGGCCCGACATCGTGCGACTCCATGCCGACGGCCTCGATGCAGGCGTCCGGCCCACGTCCACCGGTCAGCTCGCGCAGCGCCTCCAGCACGTCGGTCTCGGCGTAGTTGATCGTCTCCACACCGACCCGGTCGGCGGCCGTGGCAAGCCGGTCCGGAAAGCGGTCGATCATGATGACCCGCTCGGCACCGAGGAGTTGCGCCGACCGGGCCGCCATCTGACCGACGCCACCGGCACCCCAGACGGCTACCACCTCACCGCCGGTGAGCCCGCAGAAGTCCGCTGCCATCCACCCGGTGGGCATCGCGTCGGAGGCGAACACCACCGAGTCGTCCGGCACTCCGTCGGGCACCGCGAACGCGCCGACGTCACCGAACGGCACCCGGATGTACTCGGCGTGCGAGCCGGCGTAACCACCAGCCGCGTGCGAGTAGCCCAGGATGCCTGCCGGCGAGTGCCCCCACAGCTTCTCCGTGAACACCGGCTGCGGATTGGAGTTGTCGCACAGCGAGTACTGCTCGGTCCGGCAGTACCAGCAGCCACCGCAGGCCACCACCGACCCGACCACCACCCGGTCGCCGACCTTGTGCTGCCGTACGCCCGGCCCGACCTCCACCACCTCGCCCATGAACTCGTGGCCGAGGATGTCACCCTCCCGCATCGCCGGCAGGTATCCGTTGATCAGGTGCAGGTCGGAGCCGCAGACGCTGCTGGCCCGGACCCGGACGATGATGTCCCCATCGGCGCGGATCTTCGGCTCCGGCACGTCCCGGACGGCAAGCTTGCCGACGCCTTCCCAGCAGAGCGCCCTCATGCCCGTCCTCCCGTCATCAGCTTCTCCCGCATCCGGTCGGTCGCCTTCTCCTGGACGGCAGTCCGGCCGGACGGGTCGCGCCGGGTGTCGATCACCTGGCCGCACTCGACGAGCGCCTTCACCCGGCGCAGGGTGTCGCGCAACGCCAGGTCCGGCTCGTGGCCGCTGGCCAGGCCGAACATCCGCCGCAGCGGCCCGGAGCGGTAACGCAGCTCGGCCCGGATCTCAGTGCCCCGGCCCTGCGGTGCCTCGGCCAGCTCGACCCGTCCGTGCTGCGGCACCGGCCCGTCCTCGACCTGCCAGCGCAGCGCGCCCGGCCCGTCGACGGTGATCTCCGCCCGCCACTCGGTGTCGCCGCCGTTCCGGTCGCGGGCCACGCACCGCCAGCGCCGCTCGTCGAGCTGCTCCAGGGTGGCCCACTCGGCCAGCGCGCGGTCCAGCCGTTCCCTGTCGGTCCAGAACCCGATCACCGCGTCCCGGGGCCGGTCCACCGTCACCGCGCGGCGCACGACGTACCAGCCGTCCTGCCGGTCGGGCTGGTGCCGACGCCGGCGGCGGGCGACCGCCCTACCGACACCGGCGGCGGTCACCGCTGTGACACCGAGCAGCGCCCACCTCGTTCCGTTGTTGGTCATGTCGTCTCCTCCACCCGGACGTCCGGGGATGGACAGCCTTCCCGGGCAGCGCTACCCCGAGCCGACCGGTCGAAACGACACGCCGGTTTGATCGCCCGCTGAGCGGGGAGTGCTGCGGCAGGCACGAACCACGACCCCGACCAGGAGGCACCCGTTGTCCATCGACGCCAGCGAGCGCCGTCGGGGCGTCGGCACGTCGGCGGTCCGGCTACCGATGGCGTACGTTCTGCCGCTGCGCTGGCACTCCGACACCGGCCTGGCCGAGCTGACGGGCTACCTGCGCTGGCTGGCCGAGCGGGTCGAGGTGCTCGTGGTCGACGGCTCGGCACCTGCCCTCTTCGCCCGCCACGCCGCGGCGTGGCGCGGACTGGTCCGGCACCTCCCACCCGATCCCGCCCTACGCGGGGCGAACGGCAAGGTGCTCGGGGTCCTCACCGGCGTCGCCGCGGCTCGCCAAGAGCACGTGGTGATCGCCGACGACGACATCCGGTACGACGAGGCCGGGCTGCTCGCGGTACACCGAATGCTCGACCGGGTCGACCTGGTACGGCCGCAGAACTACTTCGACCCGCTGCCCTGGCACGCCTGGTGGGACACCGGCCGGACGCTGCTCAACCGGGCGCTCGGCGCGGACTACCCGGGCACCCTGGCGGTGCGCCGCAGCACCTTCCTCGGCATGGGCGGGTACGACCCCGACGTGCTCTTCGAGAACCTGGAGCTGATCCGCACGGTGCGCGCGTACGGCGGAACGGAGGCCGCGCCGGCCTGGCTGTACGTACGCAGGCTGCCGCCGGACGCCGCGCACTTCCGCGGCCAGCGGGTCCGCCAGGCGTACGACGACCTGGCCCAGCCGGCCCGCCTGCTTACCGCGCTCGCGGTCGTGCCGGCGCTGGCCGCGGCGGTCGCGGCTCGTAGGCCGGGGCTGCTGCTCGGCGCGGCAGCCGGCGTCGTCGCCCTGGCCGAGGTGGGTCGTCGGCGTGCCGGTGGCGGCGCGGTCTTCCCGGCGGGCACGGCGCTGGCGGCGCCGATCTGGCTGCTGGAGCGCGGGGTGTGCGGCTGGCTGGCGGTAGGCCAACGACTCCTGCTCGGCGGCGTTTCGTACGCCGGCACCCGCATCCGGCACGCCGCACACCCCGTCCGAGCCCTGCAAAAACACCCCCGCTAACCAGCGCCTCCCCACCCTCCCACCCTCCCGCGCTCCCACCCTCCCACCCCGCGATCTTGCACTTCCTGCCCGGACAAACAAACCTCAAGCGCGCAAAAGCCAGACCGAAACTGCAAGATCGCGGGGGTACGCGGGGAGCGCGCGGCACGCGTGGGGGGCGCGAAAAGCTCGCGGTCACCGGAGGTGCCGCGAGCTTTTCGGGATTGCGATGGTGTGGGTGGGGTCAGGGGCTGACCTGCTGGCGGGCCTGCTGGGCGTGGTCCCTGACGTCGTGCGCGGCGGTCCTGCCGTCGTCCTTGACCGTGTGCACGGCGTCCTGGGCGGTGGACCGCACCGAGTCCGCGGCGTGCTGGGCGGGCTCGCGCAGTTCGTTCTTGAGGTCGCTGGCCACCTCGCCCAGCTTCTCCTTAACCGCTCCGCTGTGCTCGCTGACCTTCTCCTTGACCTGCGTCGCGGCCTGCTGCTCCCGACGGGAGGCCGGGATCAGCGAGGAGGCCAGCCAGCCGACGCCGAACGCGATGAGGCCGGCGGCCAGCGGGTTGCCCTGGGACTTCTGCCGGATCACCCGGGGCGCGCTGTGCGCGGCGTCACTGACGGTCGAGGCCGCCGAGTGCGCGGCGTCGCTGACGCTGGAAGCCGCCGACGAGGCGCGGTCGCCCACCGAGTGCGCGGCGTGGCCGGTGCCGTGGCCGAGGTCGGATGCGGTTCCCATGACCTTGTCCCTCACATTCTGCAGCGCGGAGCGGGCCCGCTGCTTACGGTCGTCGACGATGCGGCCGGGGCTGACCTTGTACGCCAGCGCGTCCACATCGGAGCTGAGGCTGTTGCGGGTGGCTTCGATCTCCCGGCGGATCTGATCAGGATCGGTGCTCATCGGGTGACTCCCTCCGGGTGGGGTTTGAGCGCGTCGGGGATCCGCTGCACGCTGTCGTTGGTCTGCTTGAGCCCGCGTACGTGCTGGGCGTTCTGCTTGGCCTTGGAGTACAGGACCGCGGCGACCACGGCCCAGATCACGGCCACGATCAGCGCGGCCAGTCCGGAGTCCATGACGTTGTCCAGGAACTGCCACACGGCGATGGACACGAAGAGCGCCACCATGTAGCCGCCGAAGCCCGCGCCGCCGAAGAGCCCGGCGGCCTTGCCGGCCTTCTTGCCCTCCTGGCGGATCTCGGCCTTGGCCAGCTCGACCTCCTGGCGCATGAGAGTCGACAGGTCGGTGGTGACCTGACGCATCAGGTCACCGAGCGAGCTGCCCTTCACCTCGGCCGCGGTGTGCGGGGCACCCGCGTCGGGGTGGTAACCGGAGTCCAGTCCGGACCCCTGCGTCGGCATGGTCATGCCGTCGCCTCCCTTCGGAGATCTCGGTGGGTCACGGGCGAGGGCTACCGCTGGACGGCACGCCCGGCAGCGGGTCGGTCTCGGTCACCGGCGGCAGCGGCTGCCCGGTGCTGGACGGCTCCGAGTAGCTGCCGGCCCGACCCGGGGCGGGGTCGGTGTAGCCGCCCGGCGTCGGGTCGGTGTAGCCGCCAGGCGCGGGGTCGGTGTAACCACCGGAGGTCGGCTCGCTGTACGTGCCCGGGGTCGGGTCGAGGTAGCCACCCGGCGGGGCGGCGTTCGGGGCGGGGCGAGGTACCGGCGACGGCGTCGGAATCACAGCGGTCTGCTCCGGGTCGTACGCCCCGGCGCCCCGGTAGGAGGCCGATCCGTTGCCGTTGTCGTCGTTACCCGCCGAGATGCCACGGGTCAGGCGGCCGGCCAGCACACCGAGGACGGCAGCGCCGACCAGGAAGGTGCCCGGGCTGCGCCGCGCGTAGTCGCGTACCTCGTTGATCAGGTCGCCGGGCTCGCGCTCCTCGAGCCAGCCGGCCACGCCGTGCACCCGGTCGGCGGCCTGTCGGGCAAGCTCGCTCACCGGTCCGGTCTGGCCACCCTGCTCGGCCATGGAGCGCATCTCGTCGGCGATCGAGCGCAGCCCGCCAGCGGCGCGCCGCTGCTGCTCACCGGTCTGGCTGGCGAGCTGGGTACGCGCCTCGCCGTAGAGGTTGCGGGCCTGCCGGGCCGCCTCGCGGCCGACCTCGGTGCCCTGCTCCTTGGCGGTCTGGGCGACCGCGCCACCGGCGTGCGCCGCCTCGGACCCGACCTGGCGGGCCTGCTCGCGCACGCCTCCGCCGTTGCTGGACTCCTGCGGGTACGTCGAAGTGGTGGGTGAAAGATCGTAAGTCATGATTTCCCTTCCGCTCGGAAAGTCGTCGCGGTGTGCTGGGGGATGCGGCCGTGGCGCCGTGGCCGCCGACAATTGACCTACCCTGCGAATCCGCTTCCATACCTCTTCGCGCATTTCTCTGCGGAGAGGCCCCTGTCGACTTCAAAATGGAGGATCGTCGGGCTGCGTAACGTCGCCGACACGGACAGCGACATTGGCGGGCCGGCGGATCCACGGAGGGGGCAGGGATGGCACGAGACGCGCGAGGTGGTCGACCTGCCGCGCCACGGCCCCGGGTACAGCAGGCCGCGCTTGTCGCGGCCGCGCTCTTCCTGCTGATCGGCGTCCTCGGCTTCATCCCCGGCATCACCACCGACTACGGGCAGCTGCGCTTCGCCGGGCACCACTCGGACGCCCGGCTGCTCGGGCTGTTCCAGGTCTCGATCCTGCACAACGCTGTGCACCTGCTGTTCGGGCTGGTGGGCCTCGTGATGGCCCGCAGCATCGCCGGCGCCCGGCTCTTCCTGGCCGGTGGCGGCGCCATCTACCTCGCCCTCTGGCTGTACGGGCTTGTGGTCGAAGGGCTCGACGAGGCGGGCGGCGCGAACTTCCTGCCTGTCAACAACGCCGACAACTGGCTGCACCTCGCGCTCGGCTTCGGCATGATCGCGCTCGGGCTGTTGCTGTCCAACCAGGTCGGCACGGGCGGGCGGCTGGACACCCCCTTCGACCGACCCTGACCTGCCCCTTCGGGGTTTCGCGGGCACACCGTCGCGGGTATCAGCACGTCGATGATGGGCGGCTACGTGCTGCTCACCGCGTACCTCGTGCGGCGCGGCTCGGCCGAGTCGAAGCCGGTCACCGTGGCGCACGCCGAGACCGGGGCGTGAACCCCGTCCTCGTCAGGCCGCGACCGGCAGCCGCTTGGCGAAACAGACGCTGTACGGGTTACCCACGTCCCCGTACACGGGGATGCGGTCGTATCCGCACGAGGCGTACAACCCGAGCGCTGCCGGCAGGTAGGTGCCGGTCTCCAGGCGGACCACCGAGTGCCCCTGCCGGAACGCCAACTCCTCAAGCGCGGCGAGCAACTGGCGGGCGATCCCCCGTCCCCGGTGCGCCGGCCTGACGTACATCCTCTTGATCTCACCCGTGCTGGCGTCGAGCGACTGGAGGCCGCCGCAGGCGACGGCCTGGCCGTTCGCCACCACCGCAAGGTAACGGATGTCGTCGTGGGTGACGGTGACCTGCCCGTCCAGCCCGCCGTCGGCCGTACGCAGCTCACGCTGCTGGGCGACGACCAGTGTGGCGATCTCGGGATCGGTGGCGGGCCGGGACTCGATCAGCATCACCCGACGTTAGGCGGGCCGGATTTCGCGGAGGTTTCCGGAAGTCAACCCGGTCACGGAGGGCAACGGACTACTCGGTGTCGTCCTCGAAGTCCTCGTCGTCGGACGCGTCCGCGCCCACCTCGTCGGCCGAACGCACCCGGCGGGCCTTGCGCGCGGCGAGCCGTTCCGCCGCCGAGGCCCGGTTCGACTTCTCCTCCAGCCGGACGTCGGTGCCCCGGTTGCCGGGCACGAAGTCCACGCCGGCGTAGAGCGTCGGCTGCCAGTCGAACTCGCGCTCACCGATCCGCACCAGGTCACCGGGCTGGGCGCCCGCCTTGGCCAGCTTGTCCTCGACGCCGAGCCGGGCCAGCCGGTCCGCCAGGTATCCGACGGCCTCGTCGTTGTCGAAGTTCGTCTGCTTGACCCACCGCTCCGGCCGGACGCCACGAACCGTGTACGAACCGTCGGTCTCGGCAGTGATGGTGAAGCCGTCGTCGTCCACGGCCATCGGCCGGATCACGATCCGCGTCGGCTCGGCCGGCGGAGCTGCCTTACGCTCCGCGTCGACCAGGTCGGCCATCGCGTACGTCAGTTCCTTGAGCCCTTCACGGGTGGCAGCGGAGACCTCGAACACCCGGTAGCCGCGCTCCTCCAGGTCGGGTCGCACGATCTCGGCGAGGTCCCGGCCGTCGGGCACGTCGACCTTGTTGACGGCCACCAGCCTCGGCCGGTCGGCCAGCCCGCCGTACTGGCTCAGCTCGGCCTCGATGGCGTCGATGTCGGCGACCGGGTCACGGCCCGGTTCCAGGGTCGCCGAGTCGATGACGTGCACAAGCACCGCGCAACGCTCGATGTGCCGCAGGAACTCCAGGCCCAGCCCCTTGCCGGTGGCCGCGCCCGGAATCAGGCCCGGCACGTCGGCGACGGTGAAGGTGTGGTTGTCCACCCGGACCACGCCGAGGTTCGGCACCAGCGTGGTGAACGGGTAGTCGGCGATCTTCGGCTTCGCGGCGGAGATCACCGAGATCAGCGACGACTTGCCGGCCGACGGGAAGCCCACAAGGCCCACGTCGGCGACGCTCTTGAGCTCCAGCACGATGTCCAACTGGTCGCCGGGCTCACCCAGCTCGGCGAAGCCCGGCGCCTTGCGCTTGGCGTTGGCAAGCGAGGCGTTGCCCCGCCCGCCACGCCCGCCACGGGCCACCTCGAAGGTCGTGCCCGCACCGACCATGTCGGCAAGCACGGTGCCGTCGGTGGTCTGCACGACTGTGCCGTTCGGCACCTTGAGCACCAGGTTGCGACCGTTGGCCCCGTCCCGGTTCGACCCCGCGCCGCCCTTGCCGTTGTCGGCCTTGACGTGCGGGTGGAAGTGGAAGTCGAGAAGCGTTGTCACCTGCGGGTCGACCACCAGCGACACGCTGCCGCCGTGCCCACCGTTGCCGCCGTCCGGGCCTCCGAACGGCTTGAACTTCTCACGGTGGATCGAGACACAACCGTGCCCCCCGTCACCGGCCTGCAGATGCAGAACGACCCGGTCAACGAACGTCGCCACGGCGTCAATCCTTCCAGCGAGGTCGACCCCGCACTTCGGAAAAGCGAAGCGGGCCGGGACCCTGAGGTCCGCGGCCCGCAAAGCCTGAAAGCTACTGCTGAGGAACGATGCTGACGGTCTTACGACCGCGCTTGGTGCCGAACAGGACCGAACCGGCGGCGAGCGCGAACAGCGTGTCGTCGCCGCCACGGCCGACCAGGTCACCGGGGTGGAACTTGGTGCCACGCTGCCGGATGAGGATCTCACCGGCGCTGACAACCTGACCACCGAAGCGCTTCACGCCGAGTCGCTGGGCCGCGGAATCGCGACCGTTACGCGAGCTGGACGCACCCTTTTTGTGAGCCATTGGAGGACGACCTACTTCCCGCTGGAGATGCCGGTCACCTTGACCTGGGTCAACGGCTGGCGGTGACCCTGGCGCTTGTGGTAGCCGGTCTTGTTCTTGAACTTGTGGATCCGGATCTTCGGGCCCTTGGTGTGCGCGGCGATCTCGCCGGACACCGCGACCTCGGCAAGCTTCGCCGCGTCGGTCACCAGGTCGTCACCGTCGACGAGGAGCACCGCGGTGAGCTTCACCGCGTCACCGGGAGCACCGGTGAGCTTCTCGACCTCGATCACGTCGCCCTCGGCGACCTTGTACTGCTTGCCGCCGGTCTTGACGATCGCGTACATCGGAGGCGGACTCCCTGTCGTTGAGGCTGCTGGCGGTCGTCCCCGCGGCGGCTCGCCGGGTAGCAGTGCACGGCGGCGCGGGCACACGGGAACTCAGCACACCAAAGGTGCGCCGCAGGCAAGAGTACGCCATGGCAGCCCCGGACCCCAAACCGGCCCGCCCTGGTCAGCGTACGCAGAGCTGGTCGAGGCGCTGCTGGAGCCTGTCGAGTTCGGTCTCGTCGATCGACCCACCGTCGACGCCGAGCGTGGCGACCTCGGCGCCCATGTCGTTGAGCAGCGTCCTGAGCTGCGGATCGGCTGCCCGGGCGGCCTGTTCCCGCAGCGCGGTACGCCACTGCGCCAGCGCCGCCTCGGCCCGTACGCGGGCAGCCTCTGCCGTGGCCCTGTCGCCGGCACCCACCGCCGCCACCATCGCACCCAGCTCCTCCACGTACACCCGTACGGCTGTCGTACCGGCCTGCTGCGACTCGGCACACACCTGCGCGTCGCCGGCTGAGGGCGTACCTGTCGACCCGGCGGACGTGGCCCCGGGCCCGGCCGCCGTCGGAACTGCCGTGTCATCGCCGGCCGGCCGGTCGGCGGAACAACCCGATACGGCGGCGAGCGCGGTCACCAGCACGGCTACGGCGAGCAGGCGGCGCATCTTCTCCTCCTGACCGGAAGCGGCCTGGGTGACCGCACGACGACGAGGTCCCTCCCCCGTCAGATTGCCGGGAAAGGGACCTCGTCAAACACGTCGCTGGTCAGGCGTCAGGGGCGGGTCCGTCGACGCGCGCCACCCCGGCGGGAGCGACGACGCCCCGCACCGCCCTCGGTGCTCTCCTCGTCGGTGTCGCCGTCGGTGAGCGCGTCCGGGTCGTCCGCCGCGGCCAACCGGGCCGACTCGCCCTGCTGGGCGTCGGCGACCGCAGGCCCGGCAGCGGCGTCCGACTCGTAGCGGGACAGGTCGTAGCCCATGGTGTCCTGGTAGTCGACGTCCGACTCGGCGCTGGTGTCGGTGTCGACGACCTCGACCACCGCCCGCTCGGCCGAGGCGCTCTTGCGCCCCCGGCGGCGGGAGGACGCCGTGCCCTGCTCGGCGGCCGGAGCGGCCGGGACCGGCGGGGCCGCCGGGGCCGACGAGGCGACCGCCTTGACCTTCTCCCCCGCCCCACCGGTACGGGGCTTCTCCGGCACCGGCTCGGTGTGGATGATGACGCCCCGGCCCTTGCAGCACTCGCAGGTCTCGCTGAACGCCTCCAGCAGGCCCGCACCGATCCGCTTACGGGTCATCTGCACCAGACCGAGCGAGGTGATCTCGGTGACCTGGTGCTTGGTGCGGTCCCGGCCCAGGCACTCGGTGAGCCGTCGCAGCACCAGCTCACGGTTCGACTCCAACACCATGTCGATGAAGTCGATCACCACGATGCCGCCGATGTCCCGCAGCCGGAGCTGACGGACGATCTCCTCGGCCGCTTCCAGGTTGTTGCGGGTGACCGTCTCCTCCAGGTTGCCCCCGGAGCCGGTGTACTTGCCGGTGTTGACGTCGACCACAGTCATGGCCTCGGTCTTGTCGATCACCAGCGAGCCGCCGGAAGGCAGGAACACCTTGCGGTCCAGGCCCTTGATGATCTGCTCGTCGATCCGGTACTCGGCGAAGATGTCGGTAGTGCCGACGTGCCGGCGCACCCGGTCGACCAGGTCCGGGGAGACGTGCGACAGGTACGACTCGACCATGCCGTACGACTGCTCGCCCTCGATCACCAGCTCACGGAAGTCCTCGTTGAACAGGTCCCGGACCACGCGGATGACCAGGTCGGGCTCCTCGTAGAGCAGCACCGGCGCACCGCCCTCGGCGGCCTTGGCCTGGATGTCCTCCCACTGCGCCTGGAGCCGCTTGACGTCGCGGGCAAGCTCGTCCTCGCTGGCGCCCTCGGCGGCCGTACGGACGATCACGCCGGCGCCGTCCGGCACGAGCTTCTTGAGGACGTCGCGCAGCCGCTTGCGCTCGGTGTCCGGCAGCTTGCGGCTGATCCCGGAGGCGTTGCCGTTGGGCACGTACACCAGGTGCCGGCCGGAGAGCGCGATGTGGCTTGTCAGCCGGGCGCCCTTGTGCCCGATCGGGTCCTTGGTGACCTGCACCAGCACCGAGTCACCGGAGCGCAGCGCCTGCTCGATCGAGCGGGCGCGACCCTCCAGCCCGGAGGTGTCCCAGTTGACCTCGCCGGCGTACAGCACCGCGTTGCGGCCCCGACCCACGTCGACGAACGCCGCCTCCATGCTGGGCAGCACGTTCTGCACCTTGCCCAGGTAGACGTTGCCGGCCATGGTGCCCGAGGAGTTACGGGTGACGTAGTGCTCGACAAGCACCCCGTCCTCCAGGACGGCGATCTGGGTGCGGTCACCGCGCTGCCGGACCGCCATCACCCGGTCGACAGCCTCCCGGCGGGCCAGGAACTCCGACTCGCTGAGGATCGGCGGCCGGGTACGCCGCTGCTCACGGCCGTCACGGCGGCGCTGGCGCTTGGCCTCCAGCCGGGTCGAGCCGGACACGCCCTGGACCTCGTCGACGGTACGGCGCGGCTCACGGATCTTGACAACGGTGGGTACGCCGTCGTCGGCGGCACCTTCGGTGTCACCGGCGCCCCTGCGACGGCGACGGCGGCGGCGACGGGTCAGCCCGTCCCCACCCTCGGACTCCTCGGACTCCTCGTCCTCGTCGCCCTCGGCCTCGGCGGTCTCTTCCTCGTCGGCCTGCGCGGCTTCCTCGGAGTCCTCGTCCTCGGCGTCGTCAGCCCCGCCCTTGCCCCGGCCACGGCCACGGCGACCACGACGACGGCGGCGACGCGCGGCGGCGCTGTCCTCGTCGTCCTCGTCCGCCTCGGCGGCCCCGTCGGCCTCTTCGGTCGGCTCTTCCTCTGCCTCGATCGCCTCGACGGGCTCCACCGGCTCGACGTCGCGACGACCGCGCCGCCGCCGACGGGACGGCTCGGCCTCCACGGCCGGCTCCTCGGCGACCGGGGCGGGTTCCACCGGGCGGGTCACCGGCACGGCGTCCGGCTGCGGCGCCATGAACAGCACGGTGGGCGCGGAGAGCGCCGCCCGCCGACGACGGGTACGCGGCGGCTCCGGCTCGATGACGTCGGCCGGCTCGATCGGCTCGTCCGCCACGTTGGCAACGGCCACACCGGGCGGCACGTCACCTGCGCTCTCTTCGGCGCCGCTGGACCGGGCCGGTTCGATCTCCGACTCGTTCAGTTCGGCTTCCGCCTCGCGCAGGTCCGACTCCGCCGGTGGCTCGACGGGCTCCGCCTCGACGACGGGTTCCTCCACAGCCGGAGGCTCCTCGACGGCTGCGGGCTCCACGACGGCGGGCGGCGTGGCCTTCTTGCGGCGCGTACGCGTCACCTTGACCGGCGGCACCACCTCGGCGGACGCCTCCTCGGCGGTGGCCGCGACAAGCGGTTCCTCGGCGGGCGCCTCGACAGGGGTTGCCTTGCGGCGGCGACGGGTGGTCTTCGGGGCGACGTCCTGGTCACCGGAGATCGGGGCGAAGACCTCCGCCTGCGGCGACTCGGCGCTGCCCGCTCCGCCGGTGGACGCCTCGACCGGCGCGTCGGTCTGCTCCGGCTGGGTGAGTGGTGCGGCCCGACGGCGGGTCGTCCGGGTACGTCGCACCGGAGCCGCAGGCTCGGCGCTCTGCGCGCTGGTCGGCTCCGCGCTCTGCGCACCAGCCGGCTCGGCGCTCGGCTCGGCGCTCTGCGCACTGGTCGACTCCGCGCTCTGCGCACCAACTGGCTCCAGCGGGGCCGCACCGGACCGCTCCAGTGGAGCCGAACCGGCGGGCGTGGCGGAAGCGCCGTCGGTGGTGCTCTGGTCAGCGGTGTCACCGGCCGGCTGTGAGCCGGTCCGTTCGCCGCCCTCGGGCTCGTTCTCGAGCATGGACGTTCTCCAGTTCTGGCTGCCCCGGGCGCGGGTGAGCGCTGCCACGCAGGGTTGCCGCAAAAGTGTTTCCGCCGGGCGCGCGTGGTGCGCGACCGCCGAAGTCTGCCTGCCAGAGCACTGACCGTCGGTCAGCGCCCAACGATGGCTGCCCCGCCGCGGTCCGCATCCAACGGATCCACGATCGCACCCTGCGCGGTCAACGTGCCCTGAGCCAGCCGGGTCACCCTCGGCGAAACCGGCGGCTCCAGGTCGGCCACCACGCGGAGGCCGGAAAGGACGTCATCGGGCCGTACGGACGGGGTGACCTGCCGCACGACCAGTTCGAGTATCGCACACGGTACGGCCGGCACCCCGGAAGGCGTCTGCGTCGGCATCGGGACATCGATCGATATCACGGCCGCGCGGGCGTCGAACGTCCGTCGCCCCTGCTTGGTCATCCGCTCGACCAGCACCTCGTCGGCGGCACTGAACGCGTCCACGGCGGCTCGCAGCACGGCGGGCTCGACCTCGGGCAGCTCGATGTGCCAGTGCGACGCCTCGATCCGGTCCGGCAGGCTGCCGCCGTCGGCGATCACCGCTTCGAGTACGTCCAGCCCTGGCGAGAGCGCGGCGTCCAGCGCGACGCGCAGTGCCTCCGGGTCGACAGGCGCCTGGAGGCCGATCTCCAGGTACTCCGCCTCGCTGGCCACCCCGGTGGGCGCCGCGCTGGCGTAGGAGATCTTCGGGTGCGGTGTGAAGCCCTGGGAGAAGGCGATCGGTACGGCGGCTCGACGCAGGGCGCGTTCGAAGGCCCGGGCGAAGTCCCGATGCGAGGTGAACCGGAGCGGCCCGCGCTTGGCGTACCGGATGCGGACACGCTGAACGATCGGCGCCTGCCCGCCTTCCGGCTGTGGTTTCTTACTGATCGTCTCGCTCCTCGGAACTCAGTAACCATTGATCATGAAGTCATTGTCGGCGACACGCGGTGCCACAGGCAACAACTTCATGATCAACGCTGGCTGGGGCGGGGCCGGTCGGAGGTTAGGCGGAGGGGGCCTTCAATGCCTTCAGAGGGGTCAGGGGCAGGAGCTTCTTGCCGGTGGGGCCGATCTGGATCTCGGTGTCCATCGACGGGCAGACCCCGCAGTCGAAGCACGGCGTCCACCGGCAGTCGTCCTGCTCGAAGCCGCTAACCGAGTCCTGCCAGTCCTGCCAGAGCCAGTCCTTGTCCAGCCCCGAGTCGAGGTGGTCCCACGGAAGGACCTCCAACTCCTCGCGCTCACGGGTGGTGTACCAGTCGAGATCCACCCCGAAAGCCGGCAGCGTCTCGGCAGCGGCGTCCACCCAGCGCTGGTACGAGAAGTGCTCGCTCCAACCGTCGAACCGGCCGCCGTTCTCCCACACCTTGCGGATCACCGAGCCGACCCGGCGGTCACCTCGGGACAGCAGGCCCTCGATCAGCGACGGCTCGCCATCGTGGTAGCGGTAGCCGATGGCCCGGCCCAGCGAACGGTCCGAGTTGATCGCCTGCTTGAGGATCTTGAGCCGGTGGTCGATGACCTCCGGGCGCACCATTGACGCCCACTGGAACGGGGTGTGCGGCTTCGGCACGAAACCGCCGATGGAGACAGTGCAGCGAATGTCCTTGGAACCGGTGGCGGCCCGACCCGCCCTGATCACCTCGTGGGCCATGTCCGCGATCTCGAGGACGTCCTCGTCGGTCTCTGTGGGCAGGCCGCACATGAAGTAGAGCTTCACCTGCCGCCAGCCGTTGCTGTACGCGGTGACGACGGTGCGGATCAGGTCTTCCTTCGACACCATCTTGTTGATGACCTTGCGGATGCGCTCCGACCCGCCCTCCGGGGCGAACGTCAGGCCCGTCCGCCGACCGTTGCGGGACAACTCCTGGGCGAGGTCGATGTTGAAGGCGTCCACCCGGGTCGACGGCAGCGACAGCGAGACGTTGGTGCCGGCGTACTGCTCGGCCAGGCCGGAGCACATGTCGCCGATCTCGGAGTGGTCGGCCGACGACAGCGACAGCAGGCCCACCTCTGAGAAGCCGGAGAACTCCAGCCCCTGCTGCACCATCTGCCCCACTGTGGTGATCGAGCGCTCCCTCACCGGACGGGTGATCATGCCGGCCTGGCAGAACCGGCAACCCCGTGTGCAACCCCGGAAGATCTCCACCGCGTACCGCTCGTGGACCGTCTCGGCCAGCGGCACGAGGGGCTTTTTCGGGTACGGCCACGCGTCAAGGTCCATCGTCGTGCGCTTGTGCACCCGGAACGGCACATCTGCCCGGTTCGGCACGACCCGCTGGATCCGCCCGTCCGGGAGGTAGTCCACGTCGTAGAAGCGCGGCACGTACACGCTCTCGGTACGGGCCAGCCGCAGCAGCAGCTCGTCGCGGCCACCCGGGGAGCCCTCGGCCTTCCACTCCCGGACGATCGCGGTGATCTCCAGGACGGCCTCCTCGCCGTCACCGAGCACTGCGGCGTCGATGAAGTCGGCGATCGGCTCCGGGTTGAACGCCGCGTGCCCGCCGGCCACGATCACCGGGTCGGCGTCGGTGCGGTCCGCGGCAAGCATCGGGATGCCGGCCAGGTCGATCGCCGTGAGCAGGTTCGTGTAGCCCAGCTCGGTGGAGAACGAGATGCCGAACACGTCGAAGTCGCGCACCGGCCGGTGCGCGTCGACGGTGAACTGCGGCACGCCGTGGGCGCGCATCAGGTTCTCCAGGTCCGGCCAGACCGCGTACGTCCGCTCGGCGAGGGTGTCGGGCAGCTCGTTGAGCACCTCGTAGAGGATCTGCACGCCCTGGTTGGGCAGGCCCACCTCGTACGCGTCGGGATACATGAGCGCCCAGCGCACAGTCGCCGCGTCCCAGTCCTTGACCACCGCGCCCAGCTCACCGCCGACGTACTGGATGGGCTTGGAAACCTGAGGGAGCAGCGGCTCCAGCCGGGGCCAGACGGAATTGGTCGCGGCCGCACGCGGCGTCGTGGACGGGGCACTCATGATGCCCAAGGGTACGCGCCCGCCCGGCGCCGACCGCGCGGACGCCGCCACGACGCACCTTCACCTTCTACCTGCCGTACCGACCCCCCGCCGTCGCCCCGCCTCGATGCCCGCTGAGCGGCGGTGGCGACACGGTACTAACCTCGGACCGGCGCGAGAGGAGATTGCCGCGATGCCGGAGCCCCAGCCGGGAGCACGGCCGGCCGACGGGAGCACCCCGGGCGCGGAGCCGGACCATGACCCGGCGGTCGCCGACGAGCCGACCTCCCCACCCGTACCCCCGAAGCAGCCGGAGCCCTCGGACCAGCCCGCAACCACCGACGAACCGCAGGCCACCGACCAGGCCCGACCCACCGACCAGCCCCAGGCCCCGGACCAGCCGGGACCCACCGACCAGCCGGGGACTCCGGGATCCGCCGCCGAGACCGAGGACGTTCCCGCGCCCCGGTGGAGCGGGTCCGCGCCGGTGCCTCCCCCGCTGCCGCGTCGGCCCGCCTGGGGCGCGTCGGTCGAGCCGACCCCGCCGCCACCTCCACCCGACGAGGCGCCCGAGCACCGGACGCCCGTCGACCCGTGGGCTGGCGTGGACACCGGCGGCTGGCACCTGCCGTCCGCCGAACTGCCGCCGCTGCCTCCGACGTTGGACTACCCACTGCCGCCGGCGACCCGGCAGTGGCCCGAGCCGCCCGCGCCCCAGGTCGGCTCGCACCCGGTGTCGCCGCCGCCGGCTGCTCCCCTGCCACCTCCCGCGCACCCCACCGGCCCGCCACGGCCTCCTGCCGCCAGGCCCACCACCCCGGTCCGGCCCGCGCCGCCGGTCCAACCCCCGCAGCCGCCGGTCCAGCCGGCCCCGCCGGTACCCAAGCAGCGCAAGGGCCGCCGGTCGGCGCCGCCGACGCCACCACCGGGCTGGGAGCCACCCAAGGGGTACGCGCGTCGGCGTCGCCGCCGACGTTGGCCCTGGTTGCTGCTGCTCACGCTTGCCTGCTGCTGCGGCTGCCCGGCCTACTACGGGTTTCCGATCTCGGCCCAGTACCCGGCCCGCGCGGCGTTGCCCGACCGGGTGGCCGACCTCAGCCTGCGTCAGGACAACGGCAGCACCCAGACCGCCCGGCAGTTGGAAAACGAGGTACGCCAGGAACACTGGCTGGCCGAGGACACCTTCGCTGGCGTCTACACCACGTCAGACGGCAAGCGGGTCACGGTCTTCGGCGGCACCGGCTTCCGGCTGACCCCGGAGGCGGACGCGGACGCGGAGATCACCCGGCTCAGCGAGCGGTACGCGCTTGACGCTCCCGAGACGGTGAAGAGCGGCGTACGGGGACGGCACGAGCGCTGCGCGGTCGGCCGGTCCTCCGACACCGACGTAGTGGTCTGTACGTCGGTGGACCACGGCAGCATCGCCACCGGGGTGTTCACCCGGCTGTCCGTCTCCGACAGCGCCGACCTGCTGCACACACTGCGCCGTGAGATCGTCCGACCCGAGCAGGGCTGAGCCGCAGCCCTGCTCGGTGCGGGCCGGTGGGCGTGGCAGGCCGGCAGGCGTCGCGGGCCTGTCAGGGGTGGCAGGCCGCCGGGCGTCGCGGAACTGTCAGGGGGTGGCAGGCCGCTGGGCGTCGTGGGCCGCCAGAGGTGGCAGGCCCACGGGCGCGGATCGTCAGGCGTCGCGGGTCGGGTCCGGGTGGGCGCGCGGCGGGGCGTAGCGCGGCACGTACTCCTGGCCGGTGAGCTTCTGGATCTCGCTCATCAGCTCGTCGGTCATCTGCCGCAGCGAGGCGCGGTCGTCCGGGCGGCCGGTGAAGTCCAGTGGCTTGCCGAACCGGACAGTGATCTTGGCGGTGCCGGGGCGGGGCACCCGGGCGCCGATCGGTTGCGCCTTGTCCGTACCGATCATGCCGACCGGGATGATCGGCACTCCGGCGGAGAGGGCCAGGCGGGCCGCGCCGGTCCGCCCCCGGTAGAGCCTGCCGTCCGGCGAGCGGGTGCCCTCCGGGTAGACCACCACCAGGTCACCGCCCCTGAGCGCCGGGATGGCGGCGTCGAACGCGGACAGTGCCGCCCGCCCGCCGGCCCGCTCGACCGGGATGGCACCGAGGCCGGTGAGGACGAACTTGGAGATCGCGCCCTTCACACCGGTGCCCTTGAAATACTCCGACTTCGCCCAGAACGCCAGGTGGCGGGGCACCACCGTGCCGAGGAACAGCTCGTCGGCCACCGAGAGATGGTTGCCGGCGAAGACCGCGCCGCCGGTCTCCGGCACGTGCTCCAGCCCCTCCACGGTCGGGCGGAACGCCAACCGCAGCGTGGGCGCCACGGTGAGCTTGCCGATGGTGTAGAGCAGGGGCACTGGTCCTCCGGCAGATGAGGTGCGGACAGGCGGTGTCACGGTAGCGGACGCCTCCACACCTCCGCCGACGGAGGTGGTGAGGCGCCCGCACCCTGACGATATTCCGTTAGGAAGGGGCCCTTCCTATACATCAGGCGTTAGGAAGGGGCCCTTCCTTACACCCGGCGGACGACCACCGTTACCCGGTCGCCCTCGCCGACCTCACCGGTGAAGCCGTCGAGCCCTTCGGCGAAGTCGACCGAGTCGGCCAGCACCTCGCGGGCCACGAAGTCGCCGTACGCGGCCACCGCCGCGCGCACCTCCTCCGACGCCGACACCGACACCGCGATCCGGTCCGAGACGTTCAGGTCGGCGTCGCGGCGGGCCTGCTGCACCACCCGCACCACGTCGCGGGCCAGCCCCTCGGCGGCCAGCTCCGGGGTGACCTCGGTGTCGAGCACCACCACGCCCTCACCGGCGGGCAGCGGCGCGGAGTGCTCGGCGTCGGCCGCGACGAGCCGCAGCTCGTACTCGCCCTCGGCCAGGGTGATGCCGGCGGCCACCGGGGCGCCGTCGACAAGCTCCCAGTCGCCGGCCTTGACCGCCTTGATCACCTGCTGGACCTGCTTGCCGACGCGCGGGCCGAGAGCCCGGGGCACCACTGTCAGCACCTGCTGGCAGTACTCGGCCAGGTCCGCGCTGAACTCCACGACCTTCACGTTGACCTCGTCGGTGACCAGGTCGGCGAACGGGCGCAGCTGCTCCGCCGCGGGCGTTGCCACTGTCAGCTTCGACAGCGGCAGACGCACCCGCAGACCCTTGGCCTTGCGCAGCGACAGCGCCGCCGAGGCGACCGCCCGGGTGGCGTCCATCGCGGCAACCAGCTCGTGGTCGGCCGGGAAGTCCTCCGCCGAGGGCCAGTCGGTCAGGTGCACCGACCGTTCACCGGTCAGGCCACGCCAGATCTCCTCCGCGGTCAGCGGCGCCAGCGGCGCCACCACCCGGCAGAGCGTCTCCAGCACCGTCCACAACGTGTCGAACGCCTCCGCGTCGCCGGCCCAGAAGCGGTCCCGGGAGCGGCGCACGTACCAGTTGGTAAGTGCGTCCAGGTAGGACCGGACGGTGGCGCACGCACCCGAGATGTCGTACGCGTCCATCTGCGCGCCGACAGTCGACACCAGCTCGTTGGTCTTGGCCAGCACGTACCTGTCGAGCAGGTGCGTCGAGTCGGTGCGGCGGCGGGCGGTGTGCCCGTCGGCGTTGGCGTAGAGCGAGAAGAAGTACCACACGTTCCACAGCGGCAGCAGCACCTGCCGGACGGCGTCGCGGATGCCCGCCTCAGTGACCGCCATGTCTCCGCCGCGCAGCACCGGTGACGACATCAGCATCCAGCGCATCGCGTCCGACCCGTACGCGTCGAAGATGTGGTAGACGTCCGGGTAGTTGCGCAGGCTCTTGGACATCTTGCGCCCGTCCGAGCCGAGCAGGATGCCGTGGCTCAGGCAGTTACGGAACGCCGGCCTGTCGAACAGCGCGGTGGCCAGCACGTGCATCGTGTAGAACCAGCCGCGGGTCTGCCCGATGTACTCGACGATGAAGTCACCCGGGTAGTGGTGCTCGAACCAGTCCGCGTTCTCGAACGGGTAGTGCACCTGGGCGAACGGCATCGACCCGGACTCGAACCAGCAGTCCAGCACCTCCGGCACCCGGCGCATCATCGACTTGCCGGTCGGGTCGTCCGGGTTGGGGCGGACCAGGTCGTCCACCGCCGGTCGGTGCAGGTCGGTCAGGCGTACGCCGAAGTCCCGCTCGATGTCGGCGAGCGAGCCGTAGACGTCCAGGCGCGGGTAGTTCGGGTCGTCGGACTTCCACACCGGGATGGGCGAGCCCCAGAACCGGTTGCGGCTGATCGACCAGTCGCGGGCATTGGCCAGCCATTTGCCGAACGAGCCGTCCTTGATGTGGCCGGGCGTCCAGTTGATCTCCTGGTTGAGCTCGACCATCCGGTCCTTGAACTTTGTCACGGCCACGAACCACGACGACACCGCCTTGTAGACGAGCGGGGTGTCGCAGCGCCAGCAGTGCGGGTACGAGTGGGTGTAGGTGTCCTGCTTGAGCACCACCCCCCGCTCCTTCAGCTCCCGGATCACCGGCTTGTTGACGTCGAAGACCTGCTCACCCTGGTACGGCGGGACCAGCGATGTGAACCGGGTGTGGTCGTCGACAGTGACGATTGTGGGGATGCCTGCGGCGTTGCAGACGTTCTGGTCGTCCTCACCGAACGCCGGTGCGAGGTGCACGATCCCGGTGCCGTCCTCGGTGGTGACGAACTCCGCGCCGAGCACCTGGTAGGCGTTGTCGCCGGCCTGCTCGACGAGGAAGTCGAACAGAGGCGTGTAGCGGCGGCCGACCAGAGCCTTGCCGGTCACCCAGCCGACCTGCTCGTATCCCTCCAACTCCTTGGCATAAGCCCCGAGCCGGGACTCCCCGACCACGTACCGCTGGCCGTCGCGCTCCAGCACCGCGTACCGGATGTCCGGGCCGACGGCGAGCGCGAGGTTGGACGGCAGGGTCCACGGCGTGGTGGTCCAGACGCCGAGCCTGACCGGCCCGCGGACCAGCTCCGGGGCACGCTCGTCCGGGGTCAGCTCGAACCACACGGTAAGCGTCGGGTCGTGCCGGTCCCGGTAGACGTCGTCCATCCGGGTCTCGGTGTTCGACAGCGGCGTCTCGCAGCGCCAGCAGTACGCCAGCACCCGGAAACCCTCGTAGATCAGGCCCTTGTCGTGCAGGGTCCTGAAGGCCCACATGACGCTTTCCATGTAGTCCAGGTCGAGGGTCTTGTAGTCGTTGGCGAAGTCGACCCACCGGGCCTGCCGGTTGATGTACCGCTCCCAGTCCTGGGTGAACTCCAGCACCGACGTGCGGCACGCCTCGTTGAACCGGGCCACGCCCAGGTCGAGGATCTCCGCCTTGCTTGTGATGCCGAGCTGCTTCTCGGCCACCACCTCGGCGGGCAGGCCGTGACAGTCCCAGCCGAAGCGCCGCTCGACGTGCCGCCCGCGCATTGTCTGGTAGCGCGGCACCACGTCCTTGACGTACCCGGTGAACAGGTGGCCGTAGTGCGGCAGGCCGTTTGCGAACGGCGGGCCGTCGTAGAAGACGTACTCGTTCTTGCCGTCGTCACCGGCCGGGCGGGCCTCGACGGACGCCTCGAAGGTCTTGTCGGCCGTCCAGTGCTCCAGCACCCGGCGCTCGACCGCGGGCAGGTCCGGGCTCGCCGGGACACCGGCGGCGGTCGGGTCGTGCATCGGATAGGCCATCGGGGGTCGCTCTCCTCGCGCAGCTCACTCAACGTGGGTCTGCGAGGACGAACCTTCCGGGGTACGCCTGAGACGGCGCTCCCGGGTGGTCCGCGGTACCACCCCGCTTGGCGGTCAGGATCGACCGCCCGCTCATTGTCGGCTGTGACGGGCCGAACCCGTCCGGTTCTACTGGGCCGGTTGCCCGGCTGTTCTTCCGGAGGCTCACCGGTGATGGCCGGGTCATCGCCTTACGGTGCACAACGATACTCGATCCACCCCCCACCCCGCCCCCGAGTAATCCCCGCCCACCCGCCTCACGCTGCCTCACGCTGTCGATCATGAGGTTGACGGGCGAGTGGATCACCAGATCGCCCGCCAACCTCATGATCGCGGCCGCCCTGCTGCTGCCGGCCCTGCTCTCGCGCGGCGTCCTCGCCCGGGGTCTGGGCACGCGGGCGATGGTGTTGGTGGGTGAACGGTCGTACTCGATGTATCTGATCCAGTCCATCTACCCGTGATCGAGTTGGGCCGTCGGCTTGCCGGCCGGGTGTCGCGGCCCGACCCGCGCGGCGACGCCCCGCCGGCCCGCCCAGCACCGCCCGCGCCGGCGATCCTCGGATTCCCCGCCCCCGCGCCGACACCGTCCCGGCGAACCGCGGCTGAACCCCTGCGGACCGCATGACCGGGATCACAGCCGGAGCTGTCACGGCGCACCCCGCTCGGTCCGTCATGTCGGTGTCGCAACCGATCAGGGAGGTAGTCATGCAGCGGATGAACGCACACGAGGTCGTGCCGCAGGGATACCGGGCCGTGCTGGGCCTGGAGCAGTACGTCCGGTCGAACGTCGACCACACGGTCCTGGAGCTGGTCAAGCTGCGGGCGTCGATGTTGAACGGCTGCGCCTTCTGCGTGGACATGCACAGCCGGGACGCGCTCGGCGCCGGCGAGTCGAGCCGGCGGCTGTTCGCGGTGGCCACCTGGCGCGAGGCGCCGTTCTTCGACGAACGGGAACGCACCGCGCTGGCCCTCACCGACGCGGTGACCCGCCTCGGCGACCACGGGGTGCCGGACGACGTCTGGGACGCCGCCGCGAAGGTCTGGTCGGAGAAGGAACTGGCCGACCTGGTCCTCGCGATTGCCACAATCAACGTGTGGAATCGACTGGCGGTCACCATGCGCACGGAGCTTCCGGCCCAGGTGTGACGACCGAGGCGACGCAGGCGGCCGGTGCGCTCCAGGCGCACCGGCCGATGCTGCTCGGCCTGGCCTACCGCCTGCTCGGCAGCCGGCACGACGCCGAGGACGTACTCCAGGAGGCGTACCTGCGCTGGCTGGGTGTGGACCGCTCGACGGTGGCCGAGCCCCGCCGCTACCTGTCCCGGGTCGTGACGCGGCTGGCCCTGGACCGGCTGCGTGCGCGGCAGGCGACCCGCGAGACGTACGTCGGGCCGTGGCTGCCCGAGCCGGTGCCGACCGAGCCCTCCCCGTTCGGGCCGTTGGACACCGCTGAGCTGCGCGACTCGCTGTCCGCCGCCCTGCTGCACGTGCTGGAGCGGCTCACCCCACCGGAGCGCGCGGTGTACGTCCTGCACACCGCCTTCGAGCTGCCGTACGCGGAGATCGCCGAGATCCTGGACCGTACTCCCGAGGACTGCCGGCAGCTGCACCACCGCGCTACCGCCCGCGTACGCCAGGAACGGCGTCGGTTCACCGCCAGCCGGTCGGAGCGCGAGCGGCTGTTGGAGGCGTTCCTGGCCGCCGCCCGGAACGGGGACCTGGCGACGCTCACCGGTCTGGTCGCCGCGGACGCCACGGCGTGGAACGACGGCGGCGGTCGGGCGCAGGCCGCCCGCAACCCCATCGCGGGCGCCGACCGGATAGCCCGGTTCTTCGCAGGGATCTACGGGACGGGCCGGATCTGGGCGGTGCGGCGGCTGGAGTTGAACGGCGAACCCGCAGCCCTGCTGACCCGCGCGAACGGCGACCGCTACACGCTGACGGTCGCCGCTGCCGATGGCCGGATCACCGGGATCTACGTGGTGGGCAACCCGGCGAAGCTACCGCCGGTCGACTGATCCGCGCCGCGAGCCCGCGTCGACCGCTCGGGTCAGCCCCGTTCGCGGCCGACGGGCCCAGGTGCGGCAGAGGCTGTGCTCAGCCCAGCTCGGGGAACCAGAGCGCGATCTCGCGCTTGGCGCTGTCCGGCGAGTCGGAGGCGTGCACCAGGTTCTCCCGGTTGGACAGCGACAGGTCGCCCCGGATCGTGCCGGCGGCGGCCTTGCGGCCGTCGGTCGCGCCGACCAGCCCTCGTACCACGTCGATGACCTGGTCGCCGGAGAGCACCAGGGCCACAAGCGGGCCGCTGGTCATGAAGTCCTTCAGCGGCGGGTAGAACGGCTTGTCGACGTGCTCGGCGTAGTGCTCGTCGGCGAGCGCCGCGTCCATCGTCCGGTGCGTCATCGCGTCGATCCGCAGCCCCTTGCGCTCGAAGCGGGAGAGGACCTCGCCGACCAGACCCCGGCGGACCGCGTCGGGCTTGATCAGAACGAGGCTGCGCTCATCCGGGCTGTTGCTGGACACGCTGGGTTCCTCCTGTACGCGCAGAACGCTCGGGCTCGGTACGGTCAGCCTAGCGACCCGGTCCCGGCGCCGGCGCGGCGGCCGGTCTTTCCCCCGGTGGCCGATCCGGCCTAGCCTGGCCCTGACCCCCGGGAGGTCCACTGTGGCGAATGGCGGGAACCGGCCCATCGCGCCGGTACGCAAGTTGATCGGCGCGGTGCTCGGCACCGTGGCCACGTTCGTCGTCCTCTTCGGGCTGGGCATGACCAGCTGGGCCATCGTGGCGCTCGGGGTCGCCCTGCTGGTGCTGGCGATCGCGCTGGCCACCGTACGCGGCGGTGGGCGCACCTGGGTGGTCGGTGTCGGCCACGTGCACAGCGCCTCCGAACCACCCACCCAGTACGCGTTCGGCCGCTGCGAGCTGCAACTGGTCCTCGACGCGCCGGGCCTGCCGCCCCGGTCCAAGAAGATCATCGAGCCGCGGGTGCCGGTCTCCAAGTGGCCGTCGCTGGGTCAGGCCCTGCCGATCCGGGTCGCGCTGGACGACCAGCGGCACGTCAAGGTCCTGTGGGACGAGGTGCCGACCCACGCCGAGATGGCGGCGGCCGTCGCCGACCTCCCGCCGGAGTTCGCCGACGTCGACGCCGTGGACGAGATGCTGATCCAGCAGGACGCCCCGCCGTGGGCGGGCCGCGCGGCGGACGACGACTTCCGGGACGACTTCCGCGACCCGCGCGGCGACGACCCGTTCCGGGATCCGCGCGGTGACGACCCGTTCCGCGACCCGCGCAGCGGCGATCCGTTCCGGGATCCGCACGACTCCGACCCGTTCCGCGCCCCGCGTGACCCTGATCCGCTGCTCGACGACGACATCGTCCCGGCGGACGAGCACGAACCGGTGGTCATGAGCCACAGCCCGAGCGGCCGGGTGGTACTGGAGGGCGTCTTGGTCGAGCAGCAGGCCGGCGGCCTGCCCCGACGGGCCACCACGCCCGCGCCGCGCCCGCCGGAGGACGACCGGCCCGCAGCGGCGGAGGAACGCCTCGACCCGCCCGCCACGCAGCTCCTTGATCCACCCGCAGCGCAGCGCTTTGATCCGCCGCCCGGTCAGCGCACCGGCCCCGGCGGCGCGGACCCGCTGGACCCCCTGGACCTGCCGCTGGACGACCCGGCCACGGGCGCAGCGGCCCCCGAGACCGTCACCGCCGAGGAACTGGACGAAGCGATCTTCGGGTACGACGACGCGGCCGTGGCTGACCCGGCCGGCCCGATCAGCGGCGTCGGCCTCACGCTGCTGGTCACCGACCTTTCCCGATCGCTCACCTTCTACCGCGACCGGCTCGGCTTCACCGAGTTCGACAGGGGCACCGGCAACGCGGTGCTCGCCTCCGGCACGACCCGGCTGGTGCTGCGTGAGCTGACCGAGGCCGCGCCGATCAGCCGCCGACTGGTACACGTCAACCTCGAAGTGGACGACATCGAGGGCGCGTACGAGCGGATGCGCGACTCCGGCGTCCGTTTCACCTACGCCCCCCGGGTGGTCAGCCGGGGCAGCAAGCTGGAGGTGTGGGCGGCGGCATTCCGGGACCCGGACGGCCACGGCATCGCCCTCACCCAGTGGCGCGAACGCGCCGACGCCTGACCCCGGCCCCTCCATATGCCCTGCGTGGTCCATACGGTGTCACCCGACGCCGCTGGCCCTCCGCCGTGAGCCGGTGGGGCAGCGCGTTCAGCCGAGGATGACCCGGCGGACGTGCAGCGCGTACGCCCAGACCAGGGCGAAGATGATGCCCAACGCGAGCAGCGACCAGTGCAGCAGGCCGGCGAGCATCAGCAGGCCCTGGAACACGGTGCCGGCGTGCCAGGCCCATTGGCGGCGCATCATGCCGGCGAGCAGCACGGCGACCACAGCCAGGGCCACCACCACGCCGATCGCGGTGCCGCTGAGATCACCGCCGACGACCCGGATCGGCTGGATCGCCAGCAGCAGAACCAGCGCCTCCAGGCTGAGAGTCCCGGCGCCCAGACCGCGTACCGCCCGTTCCGGGTTACGCAACCCGGAACGGCGCGGCTGCCCAGCGGGCGGCTGGTCCGCTGTTGGCTGGTCCGCCAGTGGCTGGTCCGCCGGCGGTCGCTCCGCTGGCGGCTGCTCTGCGGTCCGGGGGTCCCGCTCCGGGCCGGTCATCGCTTCAACAGCCGACGGGCGTCCGCCACCGTGACCACGGAACCCGTGATCAGCACACCGACCCCGCTCAGCTCACCGGGGACGTCCTCCTCGGTGAGCGCCACCGCCAGCTCGATCGCGTCCGGCATCTCCTCGGCCACCTCGACCCGGTCCTCGCCGAACACCTCGGCCGCCAGAGCGGCGAGTTCCTTCGTCGGCATCGCCCGGGGCGAGCTGTTCCGGGTCACGACCACCACGTCAGCCACCGGCTCCAGCAGCTCCAGCAGACTGCCGGCGTCCTTGTCGGCGAGCACACCGACCACCGCCACCAGCTTGCTGAACGCGAACTCCTCCTGCAGTGCGGTGACTGTCGCGGCCATGCCGTGCGGGTTGTGCGCCCCGTCCAGCAGGACTGTGGGCGCGCTGCGGACCCGCTCCAGCCGACCCGGTGAGCTGGCCGTGGCAAAGCCCTCCCGTACGGCTTCGACGTCCAGCTGACGCCGCGCCCCGGCGCCCAGGAACGCTTCCACGGCGGCGAGCGCCACCGCCGCGTTCTGCGCCTGATGTGCCCCGTGCAGCGGGATGAACACGTCGTCGTAGACACCGCCCAGACCCTGGAGGGTGAGCACCTGCCCGCCGACCGCTACCGCGCGGCTCAGCACGCCGAACTCGGCGCCCTCCCGCGCGATGGTGGCGCCCACCTCGGAGCAGCGTTCGAGGAGGGGACGCGCGGCCTCCTCCTCCTGCGCCGCCGCGATAACTGTGGCGCCTGGGTGGATGATGCCGGCCTTGGCCAGCGCGATGTCCTGGAGCGTGTCGCCGAGCCACTCGGTGTGGTCAAGGCCGATCGGGGTGATGACGCAGACCCCGGCCTGGATGACGTTTGTGGCGTCCTCGGCACCGCCGAGCCCGACCTCGACCACAGCGATGTCGACGGGCGCGTCGGCGAACGTCGCGAACGCCAACGCGGTGGTCATGTCGAAGTACGTCAGCGGTTCGTCCGAGCGGGCGTCGACCAGCTCGGCCAGCGGCTTGACCTCCTGGTAAACCGCCGCGAACCGTTCCTCGCTCACCGGCTCGCCGTCCAGGCTGATGCGCTCCCGGACGGTCTCCAGGTGCGGACTGGTGTACCTGCCGGTGTGCAGCCCGAACGCCCGGAGCAACGAGTCGATCATCCGCGCGGTGGAGGTCTTGCCGTTGGTGCCGGTCAGGTGGATCGCCGGGTACGCCCGTTGCGGGCTGCCGAGCAGGTCGAGCAGTGACTCGATCCGGTCGAGCTCGAAGACCATGCGGGTGAAACCGCGGGCGGCGAGCTCGGCCTCGGCGGCGGCGAATTCGGTACGGTCGGTCACGAGGGAAGCGCCTCCAGGGCAGCATCGATCCGGACCAGGTCGGCCTCGGCGGTGGCCAGTCGGTCGCGGATCTTCGCGACGACCGGCTCGGGGGCCTTGCCGATGAAGGCTGGGTTGTCGAGCTTCGCCTTCGCCTGCGTGACCTCCTTCTGGGCCGCAGCGCGGTCCTTGGTCAGCCGGGCACGCTCGGCGGCCACGTCGATCGTCCCCCGGGTGTCCAACGCGACACCGACCGCGCCGGGCATGGCCAGCGTGGCGCTGGCCTGGAAGTCGTCGCCGGCCGGGTCCAGCCGCACCAGCGACCGGATCAGCGGCTCGTGCGCGGCGATGCCAGCCCCGGTCAGCCCGTCGAGCCGGGCGGCCACCCGCTGCGTCGGGCGCAGCCCCTGGTCGGAGCGGAACCGACGGATCTCGGTGACGACCCGCTGCACACTTGCCAGCTCGGCCTCGGCGGCGTCGTCGATGAGCGCCCGGTCGGCCACCGGCCAGGCCGCGTACTGCACCGTGTCGCCGCCGGTCAGCGCGAGCCACAGCTCCTCGGTGACGAACGGGATGACCGGGTGCAGCAGCCGCAGCAGCTGGTCCAGGACATGCCCGAGCACCCGGCGGCTGGCCTCCGCCCGCTCGCCGCCCTCGGCGAGCACCGGCTTGCTCAACTCGACGTACCAGTCGCAGACGTCGTCCCAGGCGAAGTGGTAGAGCAAATCGCACACCTTCGCGAACTCGTACGCCTCGAACTGCTCGTCGACCTCGGCGGTGACGTGCGCCAGTCGGGACAGAATCCACCTGTCGACGGTGGAGAGCTGCTCGACGGGTGGCAGGTCACCGTTGGTGTGCGCCCCGTTCATCAGGGCGAAGCGGGTGGCGTTCCAGAGCTTGTTGCAGAAGTTGCGCGAGCCCTGGCACCACTCCTCGCTGACCGGAACGTCCTGACCGGGGTTGCCGCCCCGGGCCAGCGTGAAGCGGGTGGCGTCAGCGCCGTACCGGTCGATCCAGTCCAGCGGGTCGACCACGTTGCCGAACGACTTCGACATCTTCTTGCCGAACTGGTCGCGCACCATGCCGTGCAGGGCGACAACGTCGAACGGCGGCCGGCCGTCCATCGCGTACAGGCCGAACATCATCATCCGGGCGACCCAGAAGAACAGGATGTCGTAGCCGGTGACCAGAACGCTCGTCGGGTAGAACTTCGCAAGCTCCGGGGTCTGCTCGGGCCAGCCGAGCGTGGAGAACGGCCACAGACCGCTGGAGAACCAGGTGTCGAGAACGTCCTCGTCCTGGTGCCAGCCCTCGCCGGTCGGCGGCTGCTCGTCGGGGCCGACGCACACGATCTCGCCCTGCGGGCCGTACCAGACAGGGATGCGGTGCCCCCACCACAGCTGGCGGGAGATGCACCAGTCGTGCATGTTGTCGACCCAGGCGAAGTAGCGCTTGGCCAGGTCGGCCGGCTCGATACGCACCCGGCCGTCGCGGACCGCATCGCCGGCCGCCTGGGCCAGCGGAGCGGTGTTGACGAACCACTGCAGCGACAGCCGCGGCTCGACTGTCGTCTTGCACCGCGAGCAGTGCCCGACCGCGTGCACGTACGGGCGCTTCTCAGCCACGATCCGGCCCTGCTCGCGCAGCGCAGCCACGATCGCGGGCCGCGCCTCGAACCGGTCCAGCCCTTCGAACGGGCCGGGCACGGTGATCACGCCGCGCTCGTCCATCACGGTGGGCGCGGGCAGGTCGTGGCGCTGACCGATCTCGAAGTCGTTGGGGTCGTGGGCGGGCGTCACCTTGACCATGCCGGTGCCGAAGGACGGGTCGACGTGCGCGTCCGCGACGATCGGGATGCGACGGCCGGTCAGTGGCAGCTCGACCTCGGTGCCGATCAGGTGCTTGTACCGCTCGTCGTCGGGGTGCACGGCCACGGCGGTGTCGCCGAGCATCGTCTCGGCCCGGGTGGTGGCGACCACTACCTCGTCGCTGTACCGGATGGAGATCAGCTCGCCGTCGTCGTCGGTGTGCTCGACCTCGATGTCGGAGAGCGCGGTCAGGCAGCGCGGACACCAGTTGATGATCCGGTTCGCCCGGTAGATGAGACCGTCGTCGAAGAGCTTCTTGAAGATCGTCTGGACGGCCCGCGACAGGCCCTCGTCCATTGTGAAGCGCTCGCGGTCCCAGTCGACGGAGTCACCGAGTCGGCGCATCTGGCCGAGGATCGCACCACCGGACTCGGCCTTCCACTGCCAGACCCGCTCGACGAACTTCTCCCGACCCAGGTCATGGCGGGACAGACCCTCGGCGGCGAGCTGCCGCTCGACGACGTTCTGGGTAGCGATGCCCGCATGGTCCATACCCGGCAGCCAGAGCGTCTCGAAGCCCTGCATCCGCTTACGCCGCACCAGAGCGTCCTGGACCGTGTGGTCCAGGGCGTGACCCATGTGCAGAGAGCCGGTGACATTCGGCGGCGGGATCACGATCGTGAAGGGCGGCTTGTCGCTGGTCGCTGAGGCCCGGAAGTGGCCGCCGGCTACCCACTGCTCGTACCGTCGCTGCTCTACCTCGGCTGGCAGGTACTGGCCGGCAAGGGTCGGGGCGTCGGGGCGTCGGGCATCCAGTCTCTCGGTCACCTGACAAGTCTACGGAGGGCTTTCACAGACCCGACGTGCGCCACCTGCCATTCGCGTACGGTGTCGGCTATGTCCGACGCACATCTCACTGAGCGTCCGCTCGACGGCGGTCGCGACCCTGTCGAGCTGACCGAGGAGCCGATCCAACTGAGCACCCGGGACACCGGAGGCGCCCCCGAGGAGCGTTCCGGTGGCTGGTCCCGGCGTCGCCGGATCGCCTGGGCTGCCGCGCTGGCGGTGGGCCTCGCGGGCGCGGGCGCGCTGACCCTCGCTGGGTGGCGGGTGGTGCAGCAGAAGGACACCCGGTTGAGTTCCCCCGATCAGGTGGCGGGGTTGACGCGGGACGACAGCGAGCGGGCGAAGAGCACAGCGGACTACCTGCGCAGCGGCCTGGCCGCGGACATCGAGCTGGACCGCAGCTTCGGCACCGTCTACCGCGACCCGGCGGACGACAAGCGTTCGGTGCTCATCTTCGGCGGCACCACACTGCTGTGGCAGCCGGAGCGCGACCTCACAAGCCTGTTCGGCCTGATGTCCGACGAGACGGGTGCGGTGACCGGCCTGCGCGAGGTCCCCGCGGGCGGGCTGGGCGGCGTGATGAAGTGCGGCAGCACCACGGGCGAGGGTGGCGACTTCGCGGTGTGTGGTTGGGCCGACCACGGCAGCGTCGTGATGGCCATGTTCCCCGGACGGTCCGTCGACGACGCCGGCGCTCTGCTGCGCGATCTCCGCGCCGACATGCAGACCCGCGACTGATCCGCCCCCGCGCCGTCGGCGGTCGCCCTCTGCGCCCATGAGGTACGTCCGCCCGGGTCGACTCGTCTTCCTGGAAAGCAGGGCATCAGCCGGCTACGGATGCCCCGGTTTCCGTGAAAGCGGGTGGATCAATAGCAGGGCGGTGAACGCAAATAGGGCCACCCCTTGAAGGGGTGGCCCTATTTGGAAGATTGTCCGGCGGTGTCCTACTCTCCCACACCCTCACGAGTGCAGTACCATCGGCGCTGGAGGGCTTAGCTTCCG
>NZ_JBNCKU010000020.1:0-70741 GCF_049841715.1 Micromonospora sp. DT41
ATCATCCCAGATCAGAAGGCACTTTCGCGTTCCCGGGCGTCACCACCACCAGCCCTTACTGAAGGGCCGAGGCTAAGCGCGGACAGCCCTGAGGAACAGGTCGATCTGGCGGCCCGCGACCTCGGGCCAGTCGCCCGCGAAAGGCATCGGCACTGCGATCAGCGAGCCGAAGATGATGACATCGCGGGCCGTCAGATCGGGCCGTAGCGTTCCGTCCGCCGCGCCGAGTTCGACAATCCGACCGACGCCCTCCCACACGAGCCGGTCGAGGCGTCGATACTCGGGATCGGTCGTGATCGGGGCGCCGTGATGCGGCAGGAAGAGCTCGGAACCGTGCCGTACCGTGCCGATCAGGAACTCCCGCACGGCCTCGATGCCCGGAAGCCCGCGCGTGAGCACCTCGTCGAGCATTGTCAGCACCATGCCGATGGAACGGACCTCCAGGGCTACCAGCAGGGCGTCGCGGTCGCGAAAATGACGGTAGAGCGTCCCGACGCCCACGCCGGCCTCCTGCGCGACGGCCGCCATCGGAGCGGTGCTGTCACGCTGCAACGTCCGCAACGCCGCCGCCAGGATCTTCTCCCTGTTGGCGAGGCCGTCGCTGCGGGGAGCGCGACTCACCGTTGGTCCCCGGGACGCGCTGCGGTCATGACCCGAATACTAGGTTCCTCCTCGCCATCGCCCCGGCCGCGAGCCCTCGCACCGGGCCAGCTCCGCCGGTAGGCGCGTCGCACCGCACGCCCCAGGGCGGGCTATGGCCGTTCCATGACGAATGTGTGGCCTGCCCTCGGAGACTGGCGTCAGTCGATGGTCCCGCGCCTCGGCGGGGAGCCCGGCTTCTCCACGATTCGACCCAGCATCTCTTTCTACTGTCGGGCCGGCCCCCTCACCGGCGAAATGGCACGGGCGGGATATCGACGCCGGCCAGCCCGTCGTCCACTGACCGGGGACGCCGCCCGACCTCGCCAACCACCCCTAGGAGGAATCTTGAGACGACTAGTCGCCGCAGCGGCGGCCGCTGCCGTGGTCTTGGGCGGCCTGCAGGCGCCCGCGAGCGCCAGCACCCCGACGCTCTTCGGATCGTCGGTGCACCAGCCGTCCGGGCAGACGTTCAACCAGGCGCTTGCGGCGGCGGACGCCCGCTACGGCACGCTGCCGATCCTGCGGGTCTTCTACCCGGGTGCCCCCGGCGCGTGGACCGACGCCAAGCTCAACACTCCGGGACGCTCGACGGTGGTGTCCTTCAAGTACGACGCCGACGTCATCCTGACCGGCTCGGCGGACGACTACCTGCGCACCTGGTTCGCCAACGCGCCGCAGGACCGGGACATCTACTGGACCTACTTCCACGAGCCGGAGGACGACATCCGCGACGGCGCGTTCACGGCCGCCGCGTACCGGGCGGCGTGGCAGCGCATCGCCGGCCTTGCCGACCAGGCGAACAACTCGCGCCTGTACGCCACCACCATCCTGATGGACTGGACGCTCGACCCGAAGAGCGGGCGGAACTGGCGCGACTACTACCCGGGTGCGGCGTACGTCGACGTCATGGCCTGGGATGTCTACGGCTTCGACGTGACGAAGTCCGAGACCATGGCGGCGCACAACGCGCTGCGCCCGGGTCTTGAGGCGGCCCGGTCGGAGGGCAAGCCGTACGCGGTGGCGGAGCTGGGCGTGGACGACCACGCGAACCGGCCGGCGATGCTGCGCGAGATCGCCAGGTGGATGCGCAACACTGCTGACGCCCGGTTCGTCACCTACTTCGACGCGACCGGCTGGCCGCAGTACGACCTGATCGGCGACTCCGGCAGCATCCAGGCGTGGCGGGATGCGGTGAGCGGTTCACTGTTCGCCGGCCCGCCGGCCATGACCACCTCCGCGGGTCCCGCGGCTCCCACGTCGACGTCGATCCAGTGGTCGACCCGGGTCGATCCGGGACAGGCCACCGGCTGGGTCTCCTGTGCGTCCTGGCTGGCCGCCGGCGGGGATTTCCTGGAGGGGCCGCGCCGGTCGGTGTCCGGAAACCCGGAGACCGTCACCTGCGACCGGGCCGGGTTGGCGCCGAATACCGCCTACCAGGGCCGCCTCAAGTGGTGGAGCGCCCAGACCGGTGGCACCCTGACCGCCACCAGCAACATCGTCACCCAGGTCACGGCCGCGGCATAAGGGCACTTCGGCCGGCGACGACCGCTGGCTGAGGTCGACATCCACCCACTCACACCGGCGTCGGTCGCCTCCCCCCAGGCGGCCGACGCCGGCCTCTCTGTGCCGGGAGGACAACGCGCGACGTATCTGGTCCGGGCAAGCGAAAGTCGGTCGCACAGTGGACACTGAGGCGCCTGCGAAGGAGGGCTGCACGTCTTACTGATGATCCGGTACGGGGGTAACGGATGAGAATCAAGGTGTTCACCATGCTCGGGCCGGTCGAGGCCCATGCCGGAGACAACGGCGTGGCGCTCGGCGGTGCCCGTAACCAGTCGATCCTGGCAGCTCTGCTCCTGGACACTGGTCGAGTTGTGTCGATCCGCCGGTTGATCGACGCCGCCTGGGGAGACGACCCGCCAAGCAGCGCGCGTGCCCAGGTGCAGAACCGGGTGGGCGTCCTGCGTCGTCTCCTACGATGCGAACACGCAGATAGCGAGCTGATCGCCACCCGGGGTTCGGGATACCAGCTCAACCTCGACGGCTGGCAGCTCGATCTGCGCCAGTTCGACGAGGCTGTCGATCGCGCGGACGCCCTGGCGGACGGTGGCGACCTGGCCGGCGCCCGCGCGGCTCTCGGCGCGGCGTTGCGGCTGTGGCGTGGCCCCGCCCTCGACGGGCTGTCCACTCCGCTGCTGCAAACCGCCGCCGCGCAGATGGAGGAGCGTCGGCTGAGCGCGTTGGAACGCCGCATCCAGCTCGACCTCGCGCTGGGCCGGCACGGGGAACTGGTGCCCGAGCTGACAAACCTCACCGGCGAACATCCGTACCGGGAGGGCCTGCACGCGCTGCTCACGTTGGCCCTCTACCGGTCCGGGCGGCGGGCCGAGGCGCTGAGCGCCCACCAGCGCGTCCGCCGGCTGCTGGCCGAACAGGTCGGCGTCGAGCCCGGTGAGCTGCTTCGTACGCTGCACGGGGCGATGCTGCGCGGCGACGAGTCGCTGGCCTGGCGACCACCAGTGGATGAGACCGTGGCGCGGTCGGTCGCCGTGCCCCACGAGCTTCCGGCGGACGTCGCCATGTTCACCGGCCAACGGCAGGCGCTTGCCGAGTTGGACCTGCTGCTCCCGGAGGTCGGCGCGCCGGCGTCGGCCGCGGCGATCGCGGGCTCGGCCGGGGTCGGCAAGACGGCGCTGGCGGTGCACTGGGCGCACCAGGTGTCGCACCGGTTCCCCGACGGGCAACTGTTCATCAACCTGCACGGCTATGCCCCGGAGCCGCCGCTGCGCCCGGTCGAGGCGCTGGGGGTGCTGCTGCGCTCGCTCGGGGTCCGTCCGGAAGAGGTGCCGATCGACGTCGCCGGCGCTTCGGCGATGTACCGGTCGCTGACGGCTGGCAAACGCATGCTGGTGGTGCTCGACAACGCGCGCTCGGCGGAGGACGTACGGCCCCTGCTGCCCGGGGGTCCGGGCTGCCTGGTGCTCATCACCAGCCGGGACCGACTCGCCGGGCTCGCCGCCCGCGAGGGTGTCCGCCGCCTCACGCTGGGCGTGCTCACCCCCGATGACGCCGGCACACTGCTGGCCAGGCTGCTCGGCGAGGAGCGCGCCCGCGCGGAGCCGGAAACGGTCGGCGAGCTGGCGAGCCTCTGCGCGTACCTGCCCCTGGCATTGCGCATCGCGGTCGCCAGCCTCGCGCACCGGCCGTACCGACGCGTCGCCGATCTCGTGGCCGAGTTGCGCACCGAGGACCGGCTCGCCGCGCTCGCCGCCGATGACGACGACGAAGCGGCCATCCAGGTGGCGTTCGACCTGTCGTACGAGACGGTGCCGCCGGCCGCCCAGCGGCTGTTCCGGCTGTTGGGCCTCGCGCCCGGGGAAGACTTCTCGACGGCGACCGCCGCCGCGTTGAGCGGGATCACGCTCACCGAGGCGGAGCAGTTGCTCGGACGGCTCGCCGCCGCGCATCTCATCGAGGAGCACGCCCCGGACCGGTTCGCCTTCCACGACCTGCTGCACCGGTACGCCCACGACCGGGCGATACGGCAGCACAGCGCCCACGAACGTCGGGCAGCCCTCAGGCGGTTCTACGGCTCCTGCCTCGCCGAACTCGACTATCCAACGGGTGAGCGGGATGGGCGGCCCGCCCGGCACCAGCGGCTGCTTGTGTGCGGCGCATCCGGCGCGGCGTGTCGGCGATAGCGTGGAGCCGCAGCCCAGAGAGGAGGTCGGGTGCGGTTCGCGCTGGACGCACTGCTCGTCGACGTGCCGGCGGAGCAGGTCGACGAGGCCCGTGCCTTCTACCGGTCGAGGCGGGCGGGCCACGGCCCCCGCTCGCCTGAGGAGCTGAAGGAGGTCCGGGCGCGGAGGTCCGCTCCTCGTGCCGCCGATCCACCCGCCGTCGCAGAGACGATCGACGCCGCCGGTGCGCGCGTACCCGTCAGGATCCTGACCCCTGTCGACGGCCCGCCGCAGGGCGTCTACCTGGACATCCACGGCGGCGGCTTCTACCTGGACTCCGCCGCGCACCGGGACGAACGCAACCGGGCGCTTGCCGATGCCCTGCGCCTGGCCGTTGTCAGCGTCGACTACCGGCTGGCGCCCGAGCATCCCTGGCCGGCCGCACCCGACGACTGCGAGGCGGCGGCGCTCTGGCTCGTCGAGGAGGCCGAGGCCCGCTTCGGCACCTCCCGACTCGCGATCGGCGGCAGCTCCGCCGGAGCGACGCTCGCCCTGGCGACAGTGCTCCGGCTGAGAGACAGGGGCGTCGTCGACTGCTTCACCGGCGCCGCGCTCCAGTTCGGCACCTACGACCTGAGCGCGCGGACCCCGGCCGGTCGCCGTATCGCCGACGAGTACTTCATCCAGGCGTACGTCGGCCACGTCGAGGACCGCACCGATCCCGACATCTCCCCCGTCTACGCCGACCTTCGCGAACTGCCCCCGACGTTGCTGGTCATCGGGAGCGCAGACGTGTTACTGGAGGACAACCTGACGATGGCTGGCCGGTTGTCGGCGGCCGGCAACGACGTCGAGGTCCGGATCTACCCCGAGTCACCGCACGGCTTCACAGGCCACCCCACGGCAATCGCCGGTACGGCGCTCAACGATGTCAACTCCTGGCTACGCGACCGGATCACGCAGTCGCAGCCAGTGCCGAGGGTGTCCGGCGGCCGACGATCGCCGGTGCCTCGTGGACCAGTTCGTCGTTCGTCAGCGCCTCCACCATGAACAGGGCGAAATCCACCCGGCGCGTGATGTTGCTCTTGAGCACGGGATCCCCGACGTGCCGGCTCCAGACGGGCAGGCCCTGGCTGTCGCCCTCCTCGAGGTCGCTGCCGCGCACGACCGTCCACCGGGTGTCGCTGGCGAAGATCTGCCGGCACGCCTTCACCTGGTCGCGGATATCGGCGAAGCGGGCCAGCCGCGCGAGCACCCCGAAAACTGCGACGAACGCCCTGAGCGTCCACGGGTAGACGTCCTGGCCGTCGCGCGTGATGTGCCAGCCGCACGAGAAGATCAGGCGTGCTCCCGGGTCGGCGTGGTCCAGGACCGCCCGCGCCGTGCCCGTCGAGTAGCCGTGCACACCCCAGGGGACCAGGACGGTGAGCACACCGTCGCAGCCGGCGACCGCCCGCTCGATGACGGCACGATCGTTCGTCGGCCCCGCGACGACTGTGACTCGGCCCTTGAACTCGTCCAGCTTGTCCACGCTGCCCGCACGGCACACGCCGACGACCTCGTAGCCCTTGTCCAGCGCGTGCCGGACCATGTACCTGCCAAGTTTTCCTGACGCTCCGACGATGCAGACCTTCGACCTGCCACGACTGCTCATGATCGTCCTCTCGTTGCCATGTCGGCCCCGATTCGCCTACTCGTCGGGGTATTGAAAGACCTCGTCCAGTGGCACGCCGAACGCCCGGGCGATCTGGAACGCCATCTCCAGCGACGGCGAGTACCGCCCCTGCTCGATGGCGATGACCGTCTGCCGGGTGACACCGACGCGCTCGGCCAGGTCGGCCTGCGTCATCTCGTCGTTGGCGAACCGAAGAGCGCGGATCCGGTTGGTGACGCGGGTCGGTTTAACCATTGAAGACACCGTGGTACGCGCGGATCCTCGCGATGGCCCCCCACGTCGCTCCGATGGCGCCGATCACGAACAGGGCGTTGCCGATCCAGAAGTGATCCACCTCGAACATCACCAGCGCCAGGACGACAGCGCCGCCGAAGGCGGTGATGGCCTGCGCCAGGCGGTCGCCGTAGCGGTCGATCTGCTTGTCTCGTACGTCCCCTTTGGACTCCACGTCCCGGTTGGCGACGGCTGCCGCGATCGAGACGAGGATGGTCCCCACGATGGTGCCGACGATCGTCGCGCCGATCGTCCACAGCATCGGCCCCACCCAGGAGACCTCCGCGGCGGGCCGGTCGCCCAGCCGGGGCAGGACCACGCCAAGGTACGCGATGGATGCCCCAGGCATGACGATGGCCGAAACCCATGCGTTCCGCTGCCCGAACGTCATGGCGACTCGGTCTTCTCGGTTGGCGTCGCGGATCATCACCCACTCCCCCCGTGTCAAGAATTGTTTACATGGCCCAATGTAAAACATCTCTTACATCACGTCAATCATCCTCGACACGGAGCCCGCAGCGGCACGCGCCGGGAGTTCGCCGGCTGACCCGCCGCCGAGGACGCGCCGCGACCGCCGCTGACCCTCGTCCATCGAGGCGAGCGGCGGTCCGGCATCTCACGTCCACGTGACTGGTCGGGGTAGCGCGAACCTGGCCGGAAACCGGTGCCTGCTCGTCGCTCCGGTGCCATATGCTGCGCGCGTCGGCACGGGGGCCACGGGGAGATTTCACATGCGACGGCATTTCACGGCAGCGCTCGCGGCTGCGTTAATCACTGTGGGGTTGGCGGGCTGCGGCACGCCGGCCGGCACGGACGGCGACCTGGCCGACGACTGGCGACCGATGGCCCAGGCCAAGCAGTTCTCGCCGCAGGCCGGCGAGTGCCATGTCATCCCCGAGCCGAGCGCATATCTGAGCAGCTACGCCCCTGTGGACTGCGCGAAGACGCACCTGGTGGAGACGTTCCACGTCGGCACCTTCACGGGCGACCTGGCCGAGCGGAGCGCCCCGCCGACGGTGGAGTCGGCGGCCATGCGCCCGATCTTCACCGACTGCGACACCCGCGCCAAGGAATTCGTCGGCGGTGAGTGGCGCAGCGCCCGGCTCTCCGTGCAGGTCGCTCCGACGTCACCGGCCGGCTGGGCGGGCGGCAGCCGGTGGTACCGGTGCGACATCTTCGAACTTGACGAGGTGGACGGCGCGAACGGCGACACCGACCGGGCCATCCACCGGGCCGGCACGCTGCGCAACGCTGTGGGCAGCCGCTCCCCGCTGACGTACGGCTGCATGAACGAGGACGAGTGGGGCCGGCTGCGACCGGCTGGCTGCACCACCGCGCACCAGTACGAGTACGTCGGCATCTGGACCGCCCCGGACCGCTCCTACCAGGACGCCGTCCGCGACGAGGCAGCCATCCATCCCGCCTGCCGCACCATGGTCGCCCGTTACGCCAAGGTTCCCAACGACGCCAACCTGCGCTACCGCACCGGAACGGCGTACCGCCTCCCCTCCCCCAATCTGTGGGCGCGCGGCGACCGGGGTGTGCGCTGCTACTTCTGGTCCGGCGGCGAAACGGTCAAGCGGTCGATCGCCAACGGCGGCCCGGCGGCATTGCCGATCCGCTGAAGTCGTGGCCGCGCCGACAGGCGACCGGGAGGGGACGGCTCAGATCGGCCCGAGCAGCGCGGTCAACGCGGCGTCGCCCTGCCCGAGCCGTGACCCACCGCCGAGCGGCGTGACGAGGACCCGCCGGCAGCCGTCGAGTTCGACGTACGACTCCGCTCCGCTGCCGTCCAACTGTCGGAGCACAGCGAAACGGGACGCCGGAGTGCCGCAGGGCTTCGCCGGCCGGGTCGTGGCAAGCGCCCGCAGGATGTTCGCCTGCCGATCGGGCGGCAGCGCCCCGCCGTACGCGAAGTCACCGGCTGGCTTGCTGCCGCCCCGCTCATGGACGGGCACCAGGTAGACGCAGAGCCGCAGCGGCCCGGCCTCCGGGGCGGCGCCCGGCGCGGGCGGCTCGGGGCGACCGTCGGCCCCCTCCGCCCAGACCATGTCCGACCACTGTTGCTCGCAGCCTGCGGCCTCGGCCGCCGGAGATACGACCTGCCCGACGGTTCGTGTGGCGACAGTGGTCAGGCGCAACCCGTCCAACGCCGCGCGCACCTCCGGACGCGGTTTGGTGCATCCGTCCACAGGCAGGTGTGGCCGTAGCCAACGCCCCTGCTGGTCGAGCAGCGCCACCCAGGGCGGGATGACCAGGTCGAGGGTGCAGGCGACCTCCTCGTCGCCGCGCTGGTCAGGTAGGCGCAGCGCGGCGAGCAGGGAGTCGATGTCGTCGGCGCGTCGTTCGGTGGCCACCTGCTCCGTGCCGCCGGCGGGGCCGGGCCGGATCTGCTGTCCGCAGAGCACAGCGGTGACCGGCGTGAACGCGGGGTCGATGCGCCCGGCCGCCGGCTCGTCCGGCACCGGGGACGCCGATCCGCCCGGCGGGGGCGGGGCGGGCAGCACGGCGCCGGCGTGCGGTGCGTCCTCGGCACAGGACGTCCACTTGTCGACGATCTGGGCGGGGCCGGGAGTATCCACTCCGTCCGGCCCGGTGTCGGTGCCTGCACAACCGCTCAGCACCGCGCCGAGCAGCGCCGCCGCCACTATCGTTGCCCGCGAGCGCATCCCGCCCACCACCCCTCTGTCACCAACTCTGACGGGCGGTGACGGCGCCGGGTTCCCACTGGAACAGGTAGTGCGTCGGAGCGACAGACCCGCCTCGGCCTGCGGTCTTCGCCATCCGCACGGCGACCGCTGGGATCAACGGCCGATAGCGCAGAGCAACGCTGTAATGACACCATGCGGACGGTGGGTGAACACTCACCGTCCGCATGCTATTCTCCGATGTCGATCTCCGCCGTGCGGACCCGCACCGGGTCGTTGTCGGAAGGGACACCCCCCGATGCCGGCGTTAACCGCCCCCACTGTGCCGCCCCCCTCGCTGGACAACCCGGCAGGTGGCGCGTTCGGCCTCATCTTCACCACGTTGCCCGCGCTGCTGCGGCTGACGTGCGGGCTCGTCGGTGCGGCCGTGGCGCTGTCGGTGCGTACCCCACCGGTCGAGCCGGCGGTGCTGTGGCCCGGCGTGGCCGTGTTGACCGGCTGGTCACTCTTCTACGGCATTCGCGCGCTGCGCCACGGCATCACCCGGGTGTTGGCCGTCGGCGACATCGTGGTCACCGTTGCGGCGTGCCTGCTCATCCCCCAGATGGTGGCGCCTGAGGTGCTGCCCGGCGAGGGCAGCTGGATCGCCGTGCTGGCCAGCACCACGGTTATCAACGCGCAGGCCACGGCTCCCGCCCGCTGGTCGGTGCCGGGAGGGCTGCTGGTCACCGCCGCGTACGTCGTGGGCGCACAGGCCGCCGGCAACGTCACCGAGGCGCGGGCGCACGCCGCGACGCTGCTTGTGCAGACGGGCGTCACGGCGTTGGTGACCGGGGTGATGCGCCGCCGGATCGGTCGGGCGGACCTGGCGTTCGCCGAGCACCAGCGGCTGACCCGGGAGTCTATGGTCGCGCGGGCCGCACGGGAGGCGGAACGCCAGCAGAACCGCGATCTGCACGACACCGTGCTGGGCACGCTGACGATGGTGGGGCTCGGCGCGGTGGCTGGCCCGTCCGTTGCGTTCCGCGATCGGTGCGCCACCGACCTGCGTACCCTCGTGGCGTTGACCGACAGCGGCCCGACGCCCGGCGACGGCCCGGTGTCCCTGGACGGTCGGCTGCGGACGGTGTCCGACCGGCTGCCCCAGCTGCGGGTGCACATGGACCTGGCGGCGTGCGCGGTGCCCGCCGGGGTGGCCGACGCGATCACCGAGAGCGCCTACGCGGCATTGTCCAACGTGGACCGGCATGCTCCCGGCGCGCGGGCCGTGCTGCGGCTGACCCGCGACGCGATGGCCGTCGTGGCCGAGATCGTCGACGACGGCCCGGGCTTCGACCCGGCCACCGTCCCACCGCACAGGTACGGGCTGCGCGAGTCGATCCACGGCCGGATGGCAGCGGTCGGCGGGCGGGCCGACGTGCGGTCAGCGCCCGGCGCGGGCACCCGGATCCGACTGGAGTGGCCACGTGTCGGCTGACCTCGACGTGCCAGCGGGCCACACCGTCACCCGCGGGGCAGCGACTCCGCAGCAACAGTCGGACGCGACGCCGGAGCCCGGCGAGGGGGTGCACGCCGCACCGGCTGCGGTGGCGCGGGCCTCCGATCGCGGAGCCCGGATCGTCGTCGTCGGCATCGCGTGGGTGTGGCACGTGACGATCGGCCTCCCCGCGGTTCTCGGCGTACGCACGGAGTTCGCCGAGCCGGCTGTCGTGCTCGGCTGTTGGGCGCTGGTCGCCGTGGCGGGCGTGGTCGCCGGCGTTTTCCTGCTGCGCGGCACACCGCTGCCGCCGTGGCCGCTGGCAGTGCTGCTGCTCGCCGCCGACGCGGCGGTCTTCGCGGCGGTCGGTGATCGGCACCTGTTCGGCGCGGCCAACTGGGTGTGGAGCACGCTCGGCTGGTTCTTCGTGCTCATGCTGTGGGGCCGCCGGGTCGTCGGGCTTGTCGTGCTGCTGACCACGCACACGGTGATCGCGTTGGTCGCCGTACTCACCCACGGCCCCGACGCCGCCGCCCTGGCCCGCTTCACGATGTACGTCTACGGCACCTTCTCCCTGCAACTGGCCGTCTTCGTGGGCGGCATGACGATCGTCGGGCTGGCCCGGGACCGGGCGGCCACGGCCGCCGCGTTGCACGCGATGGCCGCCGAGCGGGCTGCCGCCGAGCGGGGCCTGCGGGAGCGCCGCGACCGGCTCGCCCTGGCCGGCAGCGCGGCCGGCCGGGTGCTCGGTGAGCTGGCCTACGGTGCGGCCGACCCGGACGACCCGGAGGTGCAGCGGCGCTGCGTACTTGCCGCAGCCCGGTTACGCCGCATGATCGCGGAGTCCGACGACGTACCCGATCCGCTGCTGCACGAGTTGCGGGCCGCCGCCGACCTGGCCGAACGCAACGGACTGCCGATCGACCTGGTCACCATCGGCAATCCACCGCCGTTGCCCGTCGAGATCCGCCGTCAGCTGGCAGACCCGCTCGCCGCGCATCTCGCCGACGCACGGGGTTGGGCACGACTGACCGTCGTCTCCGGCCCCGACGAGGTGGTGGTCAGCCTTGTCACGCCCGACCGGGAGGGGCCGGAGGCGACCGGCCCACCACCTGGGGAGTACGACCACGGGCCGGTACAGCACCTCTACGAACGGGACGGGGACATCAGATGGGCGCAGACCCGGTGGCGGAAGTGACCGGCGATCGGGCGGTCGGGGTGGCGATCGTCGATGACCACCCGGTGGTCGTCGACGGGGTTCGCGCCTGGATGGCCACCGAGCCCCGGCTGACAGTGCTTGCCACCGGCGACGATCCGGACGAGGTGCTGCGGGCGGCGCCGGACGCCGACGTCGTCCTGCTCGACCTGCGGCTGCACGGCCGGATGGCGCTTGACAAGCTGGCCGAGTTGAGTGCCACCGGGCGACGGGTGGTGGTCTATTCGGAGCACACCGATCCGCAGACGATGCTCGCCGCGCTGGACGCCGGGGCGGTGGCGTTCCTGGCCAAGCACGAGGGCCGGGAGCACTGCGTGGCGACGGTGTTGGCGGCGGCGAGCGACCGCCCGTACGTGCCACCGGCGTTGGCCGGCGCGATGGTCGGCGATCCGAGGCCGGACCGGCCGATGCTGTCCGACAAGGAGCGTGAGGCGCTGCTGCTCTGGTTCCAGTCGATGTCCAAGGCGTCGGTGGCCCGCCGGATGCAGATCAGCGAACACACGGTGAAGCAATACGTGGACCGTGCGCGCATCAAGTACACCCGTGCGGGGCGGCCGGCCGCCACAAAGGCCGCATTGCTCGCCCGTGCGATCGAGGACGGGCTAGTCCGCCCGGAGGAGATCGGCATCTACCGGTCACAGGCGACGTACGACCGGCCGACCCCCTAACGGCCGTCATGACAGCGCCCCCCGGATCCGCGAGGCTCGTACGCACAGCCCAGCTGACCGGAAGGTCGTGACGATGCATACCGACGCGTCCCCCTTCTTCATCGGTCCACACCGGTTCGACGCACCGGACGACGAGGTGGGTCCCACCCTGGACCGGCACTACAACATGCGTCCGCTGCCCGGTGAGAACGTGCTCAGCCGACACCGGCTGTCGGTCGCGGGCTGCCTGCTCGGGCCGACCGAGGCTCATCTCGGCTGGCAGCTTCCCGGGCCGGTTTCGGTGACAGTCACCGATCAGCGAATCTGCTGGGTGGGCACCGGTTCGCAGCTGTCCCTCGTCGCCGACGGCACGTCCCGACGCCGGCCCCCGGGCCGGCTTGGCGGTCTGATGACCGGCCAGGTCCGCTGGCAGTGGCCGTCCCGGCTGGAACTTCCACAGGCCGATCCGGCCGAGCTGCTGATTGTCTGCGACGCGCTGCGCACCATCCAGCAGCCGGCGCTTGCCCTCGGCGGGCCGGCCGGAGAGGTAATCGCGCTGGCCCAGCAGATCCGCCGGGCAGTGGCCGTGTTCCGGCTCACCCACCCGGAGCTCGTGGACCTCTCCGCCCAGGAACGCGACGTGCTGCTGTTGCGGGCCGGCCCCGCGTTGCTCGCCGGCGAGAACCGGATCACCCTGCCTGGTTCACTGCCTGTGGAATTCCGCTCCCGGGACGACTACTACCGTTCGGGGCCGGAGCCGACGTCCTGGGACGGGCTCGCAGGCGGCGCAGCATCCGGGCGTCGGTGAAGCCCACGTTGCGCGCCGCAGCCTCCACGGTCGCGCCGTGCCCGATCAGGTGCTCGGCGCGTTCCACGCGCAGCGACTGCTGATAGCCCAGCGGCGTCAGCCCGGTGGCCGCGCGGAACAGCCGGGTCAGTGTCCGCTCCGCCACACCGCCGGTGGCGGCCAGCTCGGCCAGCGGCAGCGGCTCGGCGTACCGAGTGTCGATCACGTCCTGCACCCGGTGCACCGCGTCGGACAGGTGCAGGCGATGACGCATCATCGCGCTGGCCTGCGGCTCGTTTCCGTTGCGCCGGGTGTGGACGACGAGCGTGCGGGCGATCCGGGCGGCGGTGGCCGGGCCGTGCCGGGTCGCCACCAGGTGCAGGGCAACGTCGATGCCGCTGGCGATACCCGCCGAGGTGACCACCCGGTCGTCGACCACGTACAGCACGTCGCGGGCCACCCGGGCTGCCGGGTAACGGCGGGCAAGGTCGTCCTGCACCTCATGGTGGGTGGTGCAGCGTCGGCCGTCGAGGAGCCCGGCGCGGCCCAGTGCGTACGCGCCCGCGCAGACGCTCGCCACAGTGCCGCCGGACGCGTGGTGGTCGGCCAGGCGCCGCAGGTCGGCCGGCGACACCGGCCCTTGCGGGCCGTGCGCCGCCGGCCGCCAGCCCGGCACGATCACCAGGTCTTCCGGCGTCAGCTCGGGCCAGAGCGTCTCGGCCACCAGCGGTACGCCCTGGACGGTGGGGACCTGCTCCCGCTCGGCCACGTAGTGCAGCCGGTAGTCGTGGCCGAGGTCCGCGGCGCTGGAGAAGACCTGGGCCGGTCCGGCGAGGTCCAGCAGGTGCAACTGCGGGACCAGCAGGAAGACGACCTTGGCCATCGGCTCATCTCCGGGCGTTGACGAGGGCCGCGCCGGTGACCTCGTCGACGGTGCTGATGGTCGCGAAGCGGCCTGCCAACGCGTACTCGGTGCGGGTGATGATCTTCTCGGTGGTCATGGTGCGCGGATCGGCGAGGATCTCCTCGACGGTCGCTGTCTCCGGCACCTCCCGGTGCGGGATGGGGAAGGTCTGCGTGGCGTCGGTGACGAACGTCATCCGGTAGCCGAGGTCCGACCCCACCCGGGCGGTGGTCTCGACGCACTGCTCGGTGCGGATGCCGCAGACGGTGAGGTCGTCCACGCCCGCGGTGGTGAGCAGCTGCTGGAGATTTGTGGTGGTGAACGCGTTGTGGGCGGTCTTCACGAGCGTCGGCTCACCCGCGGCCGGTGTCAGTCCGTCGAGCAGGCGTACGTGGCCGCGCGCCGGATCGAAGACGCCGCCCGTGCCCGGTTCGGCGTGCAGGACCCAGACCACCAGGTCGCCGCGTTGACGGGCGGCGGTGACCAGCCGGTCGACCTGCCCGACGATGTCGGGGTTGGAGCCGTACGCCCAGATGGGGCGCTGCCGGAACGATTCCTGGACGTCGATCACGAGAAGTGCTGCTCTGCTCATGACGTCGATCCTGGTCGGGCGGTGACCGCGACGGCAGACACCATCACGCCCGCTTGCGGAACGATCCGGTCACCGCGCCGGCCGTTCAGACGCTGGGGGTACGCCGCTCCCCGGCGGCGTCCATGGCGGCGGCCTCCTCCGGTGTCGGGGCGGTGCCGCCCAGGTGCGCCGGCAGCCACCAGGTGTCGTCCGGGCCGGCCGGTTCGTCCGGGTACTCCCTCTGGGCGCGATCGACGAGCGCCGTGAGCCGGGTCGTCAGCTCGGCGGCCAGCAGATTCGGGTCCCGGAAGTCCGCCGGCTCGATCGGCTCGCCGACCAGGATCGTGATGGGCGTGTGCCGGCGGGTCAGGGTGCGCGGGCGGCCCTTCGTCCAGAGCCGCTGGGTGCCCCACAGCGCGACCGGCAGCACCGGCACCTTCGCCGAGCGGGCCATCCGGACGGTGCCGCTCTTGAGTTCCTTGACGGTGAACGAGCGGCTGATCGTGGCCTCCGGAAAGACGCCGACGACCTCGCCGCGCTTGAGCGCGTCCACCGCCGCCCGGAACGATGCCGCGCCGGCCTCGCGATCCACCGGGATGTGCTTCATCCCGCGCATCAACGGCCCGCCGATCCGGTGCTCGAAGACCGAGTGCTTGGCCATGAACCGGACCATCCGGCCCGAGGGGTTCGCGCCGAGGCCGGCGAAGATGAAGTCGAGGTAGCTCACGTGGTTGCTGGCCAGCACGGCCCCACCGGTGCGGGGTACGTGGTGGGCGCCCTCAATGTTGATCTTCAGGTCGAGGACCCGGAACATCGTCTTGGCGGCGGCGATAACGGGCGGGTACACGAGCTCCGGCATCCGCAGAATCTATCGTGCCCGGCTGTGGGTCGCCTGGGCGGCGGCCAGCGGCGACGCAGGTTGCCCGCGTCGCCGCTGTTCGGTGCGTCAGTCGGCCAGGTTGTCCAGGTCGAGCCGGCCCCGGGCGAACGCGTCCACCCGACCCCACCGGCCCGGAATGTCCAGTACCTCGATCCGGCCCATCCCCACCGGCAGCCGCGGCTCGACCGCCAGGTGCCCCTCGTGCGGCTCCAGGCCGAGCATCGTGCGCAGCAACAGCAGCGGCGTACCGGTCGACCACGCCTGCGGGCTACACGCCGTCGGATACTCCACCGGGAACTTCGTCAGCTCCCGCGGATAGCCGCCGAACGCCTCCGGCAGCCGCCCGTCGAAGTACGTCGCCGCGTCCAGCATGCCGTTGGCGATCGTCGCCGCCTCCTCGGCGAACCCGTACCGGCGCAGACCCCAGGCGATGAACGAGTTGTCGAACGGCCAGATCGTGCCGTTGTGGTAGCCGATCGGGTTGTACCGGGCCTCCCCCTCGGCCAGGGTCCGCACCCCCCAGCCGGAGAAGAGACGAGGTCCCACCAGGTGTTGCGCGACCTGCTCGGCCCGCTCGGGATCGACGATCCCGCTCCACAGCAGGTGGCCGATGTTGGAGCTGAGGACGTCACACTGGCGGCCGTCCGGGTCCAGCGCGAGCGCGTAGTACCCGCGGTCGGCGACCCACCAGTCTCTGTTGAACCGCTCCTTCAGCTCCGCCGCCTCCCGCTCCAGCTGGTCGGCGAACTCCGGGTCGCCCCAGAACTCCCGGGCCAGCCGCGCAGCGCGGATCTTCGCGTCGTACGCGTACCCCTGCACCTCGCAGGTGGCCCGGGGAAAGGGCGGCAGTGTCCCGTCGGAGTAGGAGATCGAGTCCCAGGAGTCCTTCCAGCACTGGTTCTCCAGACCCGTCTCGGTGTTGCGCCGCTCGTACCAGATGTAGCCGTTGCCGATTAGGTCGGCGTAACTGTCGATCCAGCCCAGCGCCGCCCGGGACTCCCGCTCCAACTCCTTGACCAGGTCGGCGTCTCCGGTCCACCGCTCGTACTCGTCGAGCAGCACCACGAACAGCGGGGTCGCGTCCACCGAGCCGTAGTACGGCGTGTGCGGCTGCTCCTCGAAGGCCGCGGTTTCCCCGTAGCGCATCTCGTGCAGGATCCGCCCCGGGTCCTCGTCCCGGAAGTCGTCGAAACGGGTGCCCTGCAACGACGCCAGGATGCGCAGGGTCGTCTTCGACAGTTGCGGGGTGAACGGCAACGTCTGTAGGCAGGTGAGGATGCTGTCCCGGCCGAACATGGTCATGAACCAGGGCAGGCCGGCCGCGGGAAGCGTGGCACCGCCCAGCGACAGCGGCGAGAAGCGCAGCGCCGCGAGATCGATCAAACTGCGCCGGTACGTCGCCGACACCCGGCCGTGCTCACTGTTGACCTTGGGTGCGTCTGCGATCCACTGCTCCAGGTCGTGCTGGAGGGCGAGCCGCTCGTTGCCGTGGATCCGAAGACCCATCCGCAGATCCCGGCCACCTGGTCCGATCGCGTGCGTCTTCACGTCGATCGCGGTGTTCCACTGCTCGTTGGGCTCCAGGCGCACCGTGTACGCGAACCCCTTGCTGTCGTAGCGGGCCGCCACCGAGGAGGAGATGATCGTCTCCCGCCGGAAGTTGCCCCGTCGGTAGCCCAACCGCAGCCTGTCCGCCTCGACCTCGGTGTAGATCTCGCCCTTCTTGTTCAGGATCTCGTCCTTGACCTGGAACAGGTCGGCGAAGTCCGACGCCGCGTCCATCCTGATCTCCAGGTCGACGGGCTTCTCGTCGTGGTTGAGGATGGTGAGCTGCTCGCGGAAGCTGCCGCCGACCGCGCGCTCGCGGATGATCGACAACTTCGCGTCCACATAGTGCGTCGCCATCCCCGGCACCAGAAAGAACCGCGACTCGAAGTACTGGAGGTCGTCGAAGGAGAGCGAGTTGAGCCGCTCACCGTTCACCGTCAGCACCCAGGTGGACAAGAACCGGGTGTCCAGGGAAAAGAGCCCGGTCGGCTCGCTCGGCGTCGCCTCGATGTCACCGGTGTCCTCGCAGACCACGAACGTGTTGCCGTCGAGGATCCGTACCGTGTTGCTCTGGCCCATCAGTTCGCCTCCCCCGCGAAGCGGCGACGCGGCCCCCGGGAGTCCGGCGGCCCGGGGAAGATCCGCTCCACCTGAACCACCAGCCGGGCGTCACCGGACACCGTCATGTCACCGCGGAACAGGGCGGCCAGGCCGTGCTCGCGGCCGGAGACGATGTCGTCGAACAGCGCCGGGCTCGTCCCGACCACCGTGTCGGCCTCCCGGTCCTCCTTTGTCACCTGCAGTCGACCGTGGTCGATCGCCAGCATCCAGTGCCGGGTCTGCGCACCCTCCTGAAGGTCGATCCGCATCGTCCCGGACGCCTTCGCCAGCAGGGGCTCGTACCCCCGTCGCTGAAGGTCCTCGAAGAACCTCGTGGTCGCGTCCACCATCGGGCCCCACTCCTCCCCGTTCACCGGCCGGGATCCCGTCCGGCGCGCTCGCGTCGCGCCCGGCCGGCGTTGCACCTGGACAACCGGGTCCCCGCCAACCCCGCGGTCAACCTCGCCCAGATCGGGTGAGCCGCCGACGCCGGTCGGTGGCGGTAACGTGCCGGAAGGACACGAGGGGACAGTCCGGGACGGAGTGCCAGATGACGGGGCGGACACCGGAGATCGACCGTCGCCAGGTACTCGCCTACCGGGTGGCGGCCCAGCAACTCGATCGCACTGCCGACCGGCGGCCGGGCGACCTGGCGGTACTTGCGCTCGGTGTGCAGGACACGCCGTACGGCGCGGCCCGCCAGGCGCTCGCCGCGCGGGGCGCGACCGGGCCGGACGACCGACTGGAGCTCGTCTGGTCCATGCGCGGCGCCCCACACCTGCACCGAGGGGCCGACCTGCCGAGGCTCACCGCCGCGCTCTGGCCGCTCACCGACGTCGACGCCACCCGCCGGATGCCGGGACAGATCAGGGAGGGCGCCCGGCTCGGGCTTGCCGCCTTCCGGGCCACCGCCGAGGCGTTCCAGGCGGTCGTGACAGCCGAGATGGAGCGCGGCGCGGTAAGCCGCGCCGTCTCCGAACTGGTGCCCGCCGAGCTGACCTACGACTGCCAGCCGTGCCGGTCCCGGCACATCTCCGGCGCGCTCTTCCAGCAGGCCGGGCTCGCCGGCGGGGTACGCCTCGCGGTGTCCGGCCGGGCCGCCCGGCTCGCGCCATTGCTCGACTGGCCCGGCCCGCCCGCCGAGGCGGCGCACACCGCCGAGGTGGTCACGACGCACCTGCGGCTCCTCGGCCCGGCCACCGTGGGCGATGCCGCCGGATTCCTCGGCTCGTCGGCGAGGGAGCTGCGCCAGGCCTGGCCCGCCGGGCTGACCGAGGTACGCGTCGACGGCAAGGCCACCTGGCTGCCCACCGACGCGCTCGACGCGCTGACTGGCGCGTCCCCGCCACGACTGGTGCGACTCCTCCCACCGGGCGACCCTTTTCTCGCCGGCCGCGATCGTGACCTGCTGGTCCCCGTACGCGAGCACCAGCAACAGTTGTGGCGGCCGGTCGGCAACCCCGGCGCGCTCCTGGTGGACGGTGAGGTGGCCGGCACCTGGCGGGCGCGGCAGGCCGGAAAGGGCCGGCTGGAGCTGACCGTCAGCCCCTGGTCGACGCTGTCCACCCGGGTTCGACGGGAACTCGACGCCGAGGCCGCCACTGTCGCCGAGGCCCGATCTGCCACCGACGTACGCGTCGAGGTCGACAAGCCCTGACGTCGGCTGGACGTTCGGGGTACCGCGAGCGGCCCGGGGCGACGCCGCCCCTGGTCGAAGACGGCCCCTGGTCGATGCGGCCTGTCGCCGACGAACGCAGCGCCGGCCCTCCCGACAGGGGAGAGCCGGCGCGCCCGCGGCGGACGATCAGTTGTTGGGCTCGTCGGCGCTGATGTCGGCAAGCACCGACTGCGGCTCACGCTCCACCGCGAGGTCACCCATCGACACGAGGCCGATCAGGCGGCCGTCCTCGATCACCGGCAGCCGGCGTACGGCGTAGGTGCGCATCAGGTCCGCGGCGGACACCGCGTCGTCGTACTGGCTCACGGTGATCACATCCCGGCTGATGATCTCCTTCAGCCGGGTCATGCCGGGGTCTCTGTTCTCCGCGACACCGCGGACCGTGATGTCCCGGTCCGTGACGATACCGACCACGCTGTCTCCGTCGGTCACCACCACGTCACCGATGGCGCTGTCCCGCATCTCCTGCGCGGCGGCGCTCAACGTGTCGTTGCCGTCCATCGTCACCAACCGGGTCGTCATGAACTCTCCGACCGTTGTCATGGTGCTCCCCTCTCGGTGTCGGCACGGCCCGTCTACCCGCCGCCCGGGGCGAGGTAACGCGCGCTGCGCTGCGCCGATCAGTCGCGCGGGGGCATCCCGTAGAGCCGCTCCACGTGCAGGCGCAGCACCACCCGACGCTCGGCCACCATTGCCTGGCGGTAGTCGTCCCAGTCCGGGTGTTCGCCGCGCACCGAGCGGTAGAGCCCCACCAACTCCTCGACCGTCGCGTCGCCGGGGTCGGCGGCGGGCGTGGTCAGCTCGGCGCGTCCCTCGATCACCGCGTACGCCCAGCCGTCCTCGCTGCTGACGTGGAAGCTCGCGCGTGGGTCGCGGCGCAGGTTGGCGGTCTTGGCCCGGCCGTCGGTGACGGACACCCGGATCAGGCCGGCCTCGGAGTCGAAGGCGTAGACCACTGTGGACAGCTGCGGTCGCCCGTCACGCTTGATCGTCGCCAGCACGCCCATCTGACGGCTGGCGATCAGGTCGGTCAACGCCTGCTGGGTGCTGTCGTCCGGCACGGGCTCCTCCAGATGGATCGTCGGCTTCGTCCCATCCAAGCACGACCGGCGAAGCACGACCGGCCGAAGGACACTCGGCCGAAGCACGACCGGCTGACCCGTAGCGCGCCCGTCGTCCGGAACGGCACCGCGCCCCCGCCGGTGGCCGGCGGGGGCGCGGAGTGAGCACGGCAGGTCAGCGGCGTTCGGCGGCGACCAGTTCGGCGAGCTGCACGGCGTTGAGCGCAGCACCCTTGCGCAGGTTGTCGTTGGAGCAGAACAGCGCCAACCCGTACTCGACGGTCTCGTCGGCGCGGATGCGTCCCACGTAGGTCGGGTCCTGACCGGCGGCCTGCAACGGCGTCGGCACGGCGGTCAACGCGACGCCGGGGGCGTCGGCGAGCAGTTCGTGGGCGCGCTGCGGGGTGATCGGCCGCGCGAACCGGGCGTTGATCTGGAGCGAGTGGCCCGTGAAGACCGGCACCCGGACGCAGGTGCCCGACACCTTCAGGTCGGGGATCTCCAGGATCTTGCGGCTCTCGTTGCGGAGCTTCTGCTCCTCGTCGGTCTCGAACGAGCCGTCGTCGACGATCGAGCCGGCCAGCGGGAGCACGTTGAAGGCGATCGGCTCGGCGAACGAGCGCGGCGCGGGGAATTCCACCGCCGAGCCGTCGAAGGCGAGGCCGGCGGCGTGCTCGGCGACCTTGCGGACCTGCTCGTCCAGCTCGGCGACGCCGGCCAGGCCGGCGCCGGAAACCGCCTGGTACGTCGAGACGACAAGCCCGACCAGGCCGGCCTCGGCGTGCAGCGGGCGCAGCACCGGCATCGCTGCCATTGTGGTGCAGTTGGGGTTGGCGATGATGCCCTTGGGGCGGTCGGCGGCGGCGTGTGGGTTGACCTCGGCGACCACGAGCGGCACCTGCGGGTCCATCCGGAAGGCCGACGAGTTGTCGATCACGACGGCGCCGGTTTCGGCCACGCGGGGCGCCAACTCCCTGGCCGTGCCCTTACCGGCCGAGAAGAGCACGATGTCCAGCCCCGCGTAGTCCGCGGTCGTGGCGTCCTCGACTGTCACCTCGCTGCCCCGCCAGGGCAACGTACGACCGGCGGACCGCGCCGAGGCGAACAATCGCACCTGCTCCGCCGGGAACTCACGGTCCGCCAGCACCTGCCGCATCACGCCACCGACCTGGCCGGTGGCCCCCACAATGCCGATCCTCATGCCCGCGAGGCTACCCAGCCCACCCCCGGGACCGGGAGCCCTTTCCCACCAGTCCCACATCACACCCGCCCGACCCCACCCCTTTGTCGATCATGAGGTTGTCGTCACGACACGCCGGGCGGTGTGACGACAACCTCATGATCAACGCAAGGAGGCCGGTCGGGGCGGGGGCGGGAGGGCGGTCAGGTGATCAGGTCGCCCAGGGACGCCGCTACCAGTTCGTCGCGGATCACGGCTGCGTCGCCCTCGATGACCAGGGTCAGCGCTTCCGGGTGCAGGTGGGTCGCGGCCGCGGCGGAGACCTGCGCCACGTCGGCGGAGAGCAGCGCCTCCCGCAGCCGGGCGTGGTAGTCGTCCGGCAGGTCGTGCACCACAAGCGTGGTCAACGCCGACGCGATGGCCCGTGGGCTCTGCAACTCGACGGACAGCTGCCCGGCCCGCCAGGAGCGGGCCACCGCCAGCTCGTCCTCGGTCACTCCCCCCTCCTGGGTACGGGTGATCTCCCCCACTGACTCGACAAGCGCCGGGACGGTGACAGCGGTCTGCACGCCGGAGCTGACAGCGAATCGGCCGAAGCGCCGGGACGAGGCGAACTCGCCCCTGATGCCGTACGTGTAGCCGCGCACCTCACGGATGAGGTGGTTGAGGCGGGAGGTGAACGCCCCGCCGAGCACAGTGCCGGCAAGCGTCATCGGTACGTGGTCGGGGTGCGACCGGTGCGGCGACGGGTGACCGAGCCGCAACGTCGACTGCACGGAGCCGGGCCGGTCCACGAGGATGATGCGCCGGCCGGTGTGCAAGGGCACCTCGATCGGGCCGCCCCGCTCGGCCGGGCCACCGCCGGTACCGGCGAAAGCCGCAGCGGCCAGCGCGTCCAGGTCGATCCGGTCCAGGTCACCGGCGACGATCAGGGTGCCGGGCCGCAGGAACCACTCGGAGTGGAAGACCGTCACGTCCTCCACGTCCAGGCCGGCCACCGAGTCCGGGTCCCCGTACATCGGTCGGCCCCACCGGCTGTCCAGCCCGTACAAATCCGCGCGCAGCGCCGCGTCGGCGCGCGGCCCCGGGTTGGCCCAGTCCATCCGCAGTGCGGTGGCCTCGTCGTCGCGGACCCGCCGGACGTCGGCCGGGTCCAGTCGCGGCGTCCGGACGGCCTCGGCGAGCAACTGCACGGCGGCGGTCAGCCGGTCCACCGGCACCTGGACGCTCACCTGGAACGAGTCCCAGTCCAGCCCGGTCACCAGTTCGGTGCCGAGCGCCTCGATGGCCAGCGCGTACGCGGTGGCGTCCCGCTGCGCGGTGCCCTCCTCCAGCGCCTTGGCCAGCACCCCGCCCAGGCCCTCCTTGCCGGGCTGCTCCCGGGCGGCGCCGGCGTCGAGCAGCAGCAGCGCGACGGCGAGGTTCTGCCCGGGCAGGTGCGCGGCGACCACCTGGCCGCCGGCCACCGTGCGGCGGACCACCGGCGGGAACCGGTACGGGCGAGCGGCACCCGGGCCGGGACGGTCGGCGATCAGCGTCATGCGGTCTCCTCGGGCAGGTAGGTCAGGGTCACCCGGTCGGCGGCGCCGAGCACCTCGGCGGCGGTCTCGGCGATCTGCTCGGCGGTCACCGCGAGCCAGGCGGGCAGCCGGTCGGCGGCTCGGGCGGGGTCGCCGAACTGGGTGGTGTACCTGCCGAGCGTGTCCGCTCGACCATCCACAGTCGACATCTGCCGCCACCACGCGGTGCTCAGCAACGCCTTCGCCCGGTCCAGTTCGGCGGCGGTCACCGGCACGGTGGCCAACTCGTCGACGACCTCGGCCAGCCCTTCGGTGAGCCGCTCGGCGCTGATGCCGGGGCGGGCGGTGGCGGTGGCGATCAGCGGTGCCGGGGCGTGTGCCAGGTCCACCCCGTACGCGCCGACCAGGTCGGGCTGGGCGATCCGCTCCCCGTCGGCCAGCCGCTGGTAGAGCCGGCTGCCCCGACCGCTGCCGAGCACTGTGGCGAGCACCGTGAGCACGTCGTACCCCGGGCTGCCGAACGGGTGACCACGGTGGGCGATGTAGACGCGGGGGGCCGGCACGTCGGCGGTCACCGTCTCCACCGCGGGTGTGCCGGTCGCCGGGACGTGGCGGCCGTCCGGAGCGGGTGGGATGTCCTCACGGGCGGGCAGCGCCCCGAAGTACTTGTCGGCAAGCGCGAACACCTCGGCGGCGTCGGCGTCACCGACGACGGTGAGGACCGCGTTGTTCGGCGCGTAGTACGTCTTGTGGAACGCCTGGAACGTGGCGAGGTCGGCGGCGTTCAGGTCGGCCATCGAGCCGATGGTCGCGTGATGGTACGGGTGCCCCGGCGGGTAGAGCAGCGGCAGCAGGCGCAGCCACGCGTCCCCGTACGGGACGTTCTCGTAGCGCTGCCGGCGCTCGTTCTTCACCACGTCACGCTGGTTGTCCAGGGTCTCCTGGGTCAGGGCGGGCACCAGGCCACCCATCCGGTCGGCCTCCAGCCAGAGCGCCAACTCCAGGTGCTCGGCGGGGACCGTCTCGAAGTAGTTGGTGCGGTCCGGGTTGGTGGTGGCGTTGAGTGAGCCGCCGGAGCCCTGGATCAGCTTCATGTGCTCGGTCTTGGCCACGTTCACCGAGCCCTCGAACATCAGGTGCTCGAAGAGGTGGGCGAAACCGGTCTGCCCAGCCGGCTCGTGCCGGGAGCCGACGTCGTACCAGAGGTTGACGGCCACCGCGGGTGCGGTGCGGTCCTCGCTCACCACCACGCGCAGGCCGTTGTCCAGTCGGGACGTCTCAATGGGCCAGGGGTAACCACTGTCGGGCATGACACGACGCTATCCGATCTCGCGGGCGGAAAGGTGACGTGTGGTCGGTCGGCGAGCCGACCGCATCGAGCCCTTTGGTCGGGGTATCGGAGGGGAATGACCGTAACCCCTCCCGCACGCCGGACGGCCGGGCCGGCCGCCACCGCCGTCGAGCGCGCCAGCGCCGCGCTCGGCCGGCTGCGCCGCGGCCGGCTGCTGCATCCGGCCGGTGCGTCGTTCGTCGCCGAGGTGACGATCTGGGGTACGCCCGGACCGCCCACCGGGGTCGGCCTGTTGGACGACCCCGGCCGGTACGGGGGCATCGTGCGACTCTCCAAGGGCACCCCCACGCCCGGCTCCTGGCCGGACGTGCTGGGCCTGGCACTGCGGGTGCACTTCGACAGCGGTCGCCCGTTCGACCTGCTGGTCAGCTCCAGCGGCGCGGCCCCGGTGCTGCGGTCGCTGCCGCTGCCTCGGCGGCGCTTCGCCGGGACGTACAGCACGATCGTGGGTTTTCGGGTGGGACGGCGGCGGCTCTGGCTGGCCGCGCTGGCCGACCCCGAGGCGGTCGACCTGGGTCGGAGCCTGGCCACGGTGGCCGCTGCGGCCCGGGCGGACGCGCCGCGACTGGTGCTCGCGGTCGCGTCCGCCGTGGGGCCGTGGCGGCCGGTCGGGCAGTTCAGCATCGGCGCCCGGCTGAGCGCCCGGGAGGATGCCGCGCTGGCCTTCGACCCGGTGCGCAACCTGCCGCCGGGGTTGCGGGCGGCCGGCCCGCTGGCCTGGCTGCGGGACCAGACCTACCGGGGGTCGCGTCGGGCGCGCGGCGCGTCCGGTCAGTCCGGCGGCTCGACGGCCACTGTCTGATCCGAGGTACGGCGCTCCAGCACCGTGTCGGGGGCCGCGTTCTGGTCCGCCTCCCGGATGTCCGACTCGGCGAGGATGGCCTCCGCCTGCGCCTCCGGGTCGTCGCTGCCGGCCGCCGCCTCTTCGGGTAGGAGGTGTGCGCGGGACTCCACCCGCTCCTGGTCGCTCTGCTCGTCAGTCATGGCACCCCTGTTACCCCGGCGGCGCGTCCGACACGCGGTGTTCTTGCCGCATCTTGGGACGACGGTCGCCTTGCGCAGCCGGTCGGGTACGCTCAGCTCGTGAGGTGTTCGTATCGATGGTTTAGGCAGCCGGCTTGCACGCCGGTGACTTCTCCATGATCTGACGTCACCGCTGACCAAGCCGGCCCGGGCAGGAGCTCTCGTTCCTGCCCTTTTGCGTACGAGCAGCCGGCTCGACCCGGGCACCGGCCCCGGGGCACGGTCGGCGGAAGGATGCCCCACCGTGACGACCCCTGAGACCGTTCGCGTCAGTGATCAACGGATCGAACGTGTCGTGCCGTTGACCACTCCCGCGTTGCTGCACCACGAGTTGCCACTGGATGCCTCGCTGGCCTCGGCCGTGTTGACCGGCCGCCGCGCGGTGAGCCGTGTGCTGGACCGCGAGGACGATCGCCTGCTGGTGGTGGTCGGCCCGTGCTCGGTGCACGACCCGGCCGCCGCCCTCGACTACGCCGAGCGTCTGCGCGTGGTCGCGGACCGGCTCTCCGACGACCTGTTGATCGTCATGCGCGTCTACTTCGAGAAGCCGCGCTCGACGGTGGGCTGGAAGGGCCTCATCAACGATCCGGGGCTGGACGGCAGCGGCGACGTCAACACCGGCCTGCGGCTCGCCCGCGCACTGCTGCTCGACGTGCTGCGCCTCGGCCTGCCGGTGGGCTGCGAGTTCCTCGACCCGATCTCGCCGCAGTACATCGCGGACCTTGTCGGCTGGGGGGCCATCGGCGCCCGCACCGTGGAGAGCCAGGTGCACCGGCAGCTCGCGTCCGGGCTGTCCATGCCGATCGGCATGAAGAACCGTCCCGACGGCAGCATCGGCACCGCCGTGGACGCGATCCGCGCCGCCGGTGTGCCGCACGTCTTCCCGGGTATCGACTTCTCCGGCACCCCGGCGATCATGCACACCCGGGGCAACACCGACGGGCACCTGGTGCTGCGCGGTGGCGGCGGTCGACCCAACTACGACGCCGAGTCGGTGGCCGGCGCGCTCGACCTGCTACGCGCCGCCGGGCTGCCGGAGCGGCTCGTCATCGACGCCAGCCACGCCAACAGCGGCAAGGACCACCGCAACCAGCCGAAGGTCGTCGCGGACGTGGCCGGCCAGATGGCCGACGGCCAGCGCGGAATCACCGGCGTGATGCTTGAGTCGTTCCTGCTGCCGGGCCGGCAGGATCTCGACCCGACCCGTGAGCTGGTGTACGGCCGTTCGGTCACCGACGCCTGCCTCGGTTGGGACGACACCGCCCAGGTGCTCGAACACCTGGCCACGGCCGTGCAGTCCCGCCGGGCCGCTCTGCCGGCCCGCGCCTGACGGTGTGACGGCGGTCACTGACCTGCCCGGAACACCGGCGGGGGTCGGTCCGTTGACAGAGGTGTCGGTGTGTCCAGTGTCCCCGGGCCTCACCTAAATAGCCCTCGCGGAATACCGTTCGGCTGGAGCCGCGTCGTGCCACTCGCCGAGAGGCGACCTGCACACCGACACCAGCGCCGCCCCCGGCCCTTCGGCCGGGGGCGGCGCTGTCTTTACCGGCGGGCGCCGCACCCTGCGCGAGCCGCTGGCGCGACGTTTGACCGATTCCGCCCCGGGTAGCTGATCCGCGTGACCGACGACGCATCAATTACCGGCGAGCCGGACACCCGAGCTCTAGACGACCTGCTCGACGACCTCTACCGGGGTCAGGAGCGGATCACCCAGGCGGACATCTACCGCCGGGCGGTCGCCGCCGAACTCCCGCCCGAGCTGCTCGCCCGGATCGACGCCCTGCCCGAGGGCGAGTACGCGGTGGACGAGGTAAGCGACCTGCTCGGCGGTTCCGTCGGGTGAGCGACCCCAGGAGGGACACCGACATGACGCACCACGAGGACCACGACGAGAAGGTGCCGGCGCTCGGCCAACCGCCGAAGGGCATGGACACCACGCCCGAGCCGGACTTCGCAAACGAACACGACAAGACGGCAGTCGACCGGGACATCATCACCGGGGCTGACGAGGACGAGCGGGAGCCGGAGTCGCCGCACGGCTGGTCCGGCATGCAGCGCTGACGCGCACACGAAAGCGGGGGTCGGCAGTACGGATGCCGGCCCCCGCTTTCGTGTGCGCGGTTCAGTCGTCGTCGTGGTGCCCGCCCTCGGCGGCCTGCTGCGCCGTCGCGTACGCCATCTGGAGGAAGTCGGAGGCGGCGACCGCGGTGAGCGCTGTCGCCACCAGCCGGGTCAGCCGGGGAGCAAGCACCAGACCACCGGTCAGCCCGGTGGCCACCCACACCGCCAGGCAGAACGGGCAGCTCAGCAGTTCCCCGATGGCGTGCCGGGTGGAGCTGCCGGAGTCACGGACCTGCTCCATCACCTCGCCGCTGCCGATCGGCCGGTCGTACCTGGTGAACGGCGCCCGCAGCGGGCTGGTCACCGCGTCCTTGGACAGCAGCCGACTCAGCTTGTGTGTGGCGATGGAGAGCAGCACCACGTCGGCTGGGGCGGGGCGCTCGGGCACCGGCCGACCGGTTGCCTTGACCAGACCGGCGAGCGCTCCGGTCACTCCGGCGTAGGTGCCCATCGCCACCAGGTAGCCGCCGAGCGGCCGATGTTCGTGTGGCGCGTACGCCCGGCGCAGCCGCGCCACCCTGTGTCGCAGGCCCGTGTCGGTCACCCGTTCTCCTCGCATGTCGTGAAGGTGCGGTATCAGCCGGCCTGGAGGTTGTCGGCGACCTCACGGACGAGGTTGGCCAACGCCTCGTCCGCGAGTTGGTCCGGACCCGAGCCGCCCGCGCCGTCGGTCAGGTCGAGTTCGATCCGCGCGCCACCGCTGTCCGCGGGATGGACCCGCAGTTCCGCGGACCAGTCGGTGTCGTCCCAGCGGGCCCGCAGTTCCTCGCCGTCGATCTCGGCGGCGGGGCTGCCGTCGCCGCGCAACGGCTCGGGCAGCCACGCCGAGGCCCGGGACGGGTCGGTGGCCGTGTTGAAGACCACCTCCGGCGGCGCGGACATGCCTCGTACCGCATGGGCCGCCATCAGTCGTCCCGCAGGCGACTCGGGTCGACCTCGCGGCCCGGGTGGCGGGCCAGGTACTCGGTTTCGAGCTCGGCCGTGCGCCTCAGGTGGTTGGCGAGGGCGGAGTCCGAGGCGTGCCGGAGGGTGTCCAGCCGCGTGCGGTGCAGGCTGTGCATCTCGCGGATCAGATCCTCGTCGGTCAGCTCCGTCGGGTCGACGCCGAGCGTTCCGCCGTCGAGATCCGCGCCGCCCGGGTCGGCGAACTGGTCGCCGCCCCACTCGGGCACCCGCTGCTCCGGGCTCATGTCCGTGCTGCCGCTGGACGCAAAACCGTCCTCACGTACCGATCCGGTCATCATCGCCCCCCTGGGTTCGTTTGGGCTGGCGTCTAGACGGATGCCCAAAGCCGGTGCCGCCAAACCATCCCGACGACGCGACGACTACGACACGGTGTCGGAGATCGGCACGGTGCCCGGTACCCTCGACGCCATGAGGTGGCTCTGGACCCCGGCGTGGATCGCACGCCACGTGGCCATGGTCGTGCTGGTCGTGAGCTTCCTCGGGCTGGGCTGGTGGCAGATCAGCCGGGCCACCGCCGGCAACAGCATCAGCTGGGGGTACGCCGTCGAGTGGCCGGTCTTCGCCGGCTTCGTGGTCTACGTCTGGTGGCGGGAGGTACGGCTGGCCCGCCGCAGCGCGGAGGCGACAGCCGAGTCACCGGCCGACGCAGCCGACCCGGCTGCCGACGCGACGGCGGCCGAGTCGACGCCGGCCGCGACCACCGGGTCCCGCCCGGCGGTACGCCGGCCGGTCCGGGTGTCCCGGGTGCCGGCGACGGCCCCGCCCGCCGAGGACGCCGACCTGGCCGCCTACAACGACTACCTGTCATGGTTGAACGCCAATCCGGGTGCCCGGCCCGGTGACTACCCCGGCTGAGCCGGGTTCGGAAGGACGGACGACGGTGGGCGCAGCCCTTACCCGGTACCGCGTGATCGCCTGGATCGTGGGCGTCGCGCTGATCCTGCTGGTCGTGATCGGCATGCCGCTGAAGTACGGGTTCGACCGCCCGATCGTTGTGGAGACGGTGGGGCAGGCCCACGGCTTCCTCTACATGCTCTACCTGCTGGCCGCGTTCGACCTGAGCCGCCGGGCCGAGTGGCCGTTGAAGCGGATGCTCCTGGTGATGCTTGCCGGCACCGTGCCGTTCGTCTCGTTCTACGCCGAGCGCCGGGTCACCGGCTGGCTGGACAAGCCGGCCGCGCGTACGCCGGAGCCGGTCGCCAGCTGACCGCAGCCCTGCGGGCGGTCAACGGCTGGGCCGCCACGGGTCAGCCGAGGCGACCGGGTCCACCCAGCCGCCGTACCTGTTGACTTCCCGGGCTCGCAGCAACGCCCGGGTGACCTGACCGAACTGCCGCTCGTCGTCGGCGCTGAACAGCAGCACCTCGGCGCCCCGGTGCCATCCCCACAGCTCGTACGGCGGTGGACGCCAGCGGTCGCCGACCAGTGCCAGCGCCGCGGGCAGCAGGAACACCGCACCGAGAATGAGGTACGCCCCGGCGGTCAGCCGTTCCAGGCCGCCGGTGAAGCCGAGCAGCAGACCGACCGCACCGATCATGGACGCGGTGGCCACGACGGCCCGGACGGCGATCCGGTCGTGCGGGCCTCGGGTGGTGCGCAGGTGGGTCAGGTCGACGATGCGGTAACTGGTGCGGCCGACGGTGAACCGGTCGACGGTGACGATGATGCCGGGTCGCGCGTACAGCAGTGTCGACCGGGCACCGGGCACCGTTCGTTGCGGTCGCGTCGTTGCGCCTTCACGATTCACGGGTCCTCCCCCCGAGGGGCGATCCGCCGGGGGCCCACCAGCCGCGGGCATCGTCGTCTGTCGACGGGATTCCCGGCTCCGGCCTCCATTGTGTTCGGGCGCCGCCAGCCCACCTGGGCATTTACCGGCTTCCGACAGCTCACCCACACGGGCGACATCGTTACGAAACAGCATCCATTTCAGGTTTTGTCGGGTATCGCGGCCGCCCATCCGACGGCATACGCCCGGAACGACGAAAGTCAGAAACCAGTCAATAGCCGACAGAAGGGATTTGGCGTCGCCTCCACTCGTGTTCACCAGCCACGATCGCGCCAGGCGACGCAATGGTCCTTCACGTCACTCCGCCAACATTCGCCCCTACTTCAACTGCGGGTTTCAGGCGTCCCGGGTTAGGTTGTTCGAGCCGGTCTGGCCCAGTGCCGTCCACCCGGGTGGCCCCAGCCGGTGTCGCCGAGGCGTCAGCAGCGCCGTCGGCGACCGTGGGAGAGGGGCCTTTCGCTCTTGTCATCCCTGAGATACCTGCTGCGCACCGTGGCGCTGGTCGGCATGTCGGCCGCGCTGATCGCGCCAACGGCGGTGGCTCACGCCGAGCCGTCCCCGGCCGACCTGACCCGCCGGATCGAGGCCTCCTCGACCGAGTTGGAGCGGGTCGTGGAGTCGTACAACAAGCTCAACGAGGAGATCAAGGCCAACAAGGCCACGGTGGCCCAACTACAGGCCCGCATCGGCCCGCTGGAGCAACAGGCCGAGCAGAGCCGGGCCGACGTCGCCCAACTGGCCAACTCCGCGTACAAGAGTGGTGGCCTGCGGACCGCGGACGCCCTGCTGCGGCCCGGCGGTTCCGCTGCGCTGCTGGATCGACTCGGCACGCTCGACCAGTTGACCCGCCAGCGGCAGGCGCGCATCTCCGGCTTCACCGCCAACCAGCAGCGGTTACTGGACGAGAAGTCGCGTCTGGACGCCACGCTGGCCCGGCAGGCCGTGCAGGCCCGCGAACTCGCCGCAGGCAAGAAGCGCATCGAAAACGACCTGGCCAAGCTCTACGAGCTACGTCGCCAGGCGTACGGATCGGCCACCGAACGGCCCGCGCCCAAGACGGCGAAGACCGAGGCCAAGAACGTGCCCGCGGTGTCCGGTGCTGCCGGCACGGCGGTGCGCTACGCCTTCGGCGCGCTCGGCAAGCCGTACGTGTGGGCTGCCGACGGACCTAACGGCTACGACTGCTCCGGGCTCACCTCGGCGGCCTGGCGGGCCGCCGGCAAGTCGCTGCCGCACAACACGCGCATGCAGTGGGGCGCGGTGAGCCACATCAGCAAGGGCGACCTGCGGCCGGGAGACCTGGTCTTCTACAGCGGGCTCGGGCACGTCGCCCTATACGTGGGTGGCGGCCAGGTGATCGACGCACCGAGCGCCGGCCGCAACGTGCTCAAACGCGGCATGAACATGATGCCGATCCAGGGCTACGGCCGAGTCCGCTAGCCCGACCCGAATACGGCGAACGGCCGGCGTCCCCCTATCGGACGCCGGCCGTTCGCCGTCATTACTACCAGGTCAGGCGGCCTGCAGCCCTTCCGCGCGGGCAAGCTCACGCAGCCGGCCGAGGGCCTGGATCTCCAGCTGGCGGATCCGCTCACGCGACAGCGAGAACCGCGACGCGACCTCGGTGAGCGAGTGCTCGCGGCCGTCCTCGAGGCCGTAACGGGCCCGCATGATGCCGGCCGAACGGTCGTCGAGGTGGTTGAGCAGACCCTCGATGCGCTGCCGCTCCAGCCCGCTGAGGACGATGTCCTCCGGCGACGGCGCGTCGCTGTCGGCGACCAGGTCGCCCAGGTTGGTGTCACCGTCGTCGCCGACCGGAGTGTCGAGCGACACGGTGTCCTGCGACCAGCGGCGCAGCTCGTTGACCCGCTCGACGGTGACGCCGAGCGATGCCGCGATCTGCTCCGGCTCCGGGTCGGCACCCAGCTCACGGGTGAGCTGCCGGGCCACGTTGCGCATCCGGTTGACGTCCTCCACCAGGTGCACGGGCAGTCGCACGGTGCGCTCCTGCTGGGCGATCGCCCGGCTGATGGCCTGACGGATCCACCAGGTGGCGTAGGTGGAGAACTTGTAGCCACGCTCGTAGTCGAACTTCTCGACCGCCCGGACGAGGCCGGTGTTGCCCTCCTGGATCAGGTCCAGCATGGGCATGCCCGAGCGCACGTAGCGGCGGGCGATCGACACGACCAGTCGCAGGTTGGCGCGGATGAAGAGGTCCTTCGCGCGCTCACCCTCGACGACCAGCCACTCCAGGTCGGTCCGGTCGACCCCGTCGGGAACGGCGTCCTCACCGAGCAGGTGCTCGGCGTACAGGCCAGCCTCGATCGCCTTGGAGAGGTCGACCTCCTTGGCGGCGTCCAGCAGTGGCGTCCGGGAGATCTCGTGCAGGTAGACGCCGACCAGGTCGCGCTCCTCGGCCACCTCGTCGGTGCGCATGCCGATGTTCTTGTCCACGTTGCCCACGGTCCCCTCGCTCGCGCCGGTTGCCCGGTTCCTTGCCATTCCCCACGTCGGTCAGCCCCTGGTAACTTCTGCTGTGCCCATCGGTGCTGACACCTACACAACAGATAAGACGTCTCGGGGATTCCATGTCGTGAGTCGAAAGTGTCACGAATGCCTGAGTAGTTGCTGAGAGCACGGTCCATGTTCGCTGTCAGCACCCGCCCGGGTAACTCGCCGCTGGGCACCTCAAACGGGTTGGCGGGTCGACGAAATCGCCGAACACCCCGCACCATGGCAACACCGCCCGCGGCGGGGGCACAGCGACCCGGGTCACCACCGTGCTGCGATCCTGGTCACTGCCAAACACGTACCGGCGGGCCGGTCGGTTCATCCACTGGGGGTGTTATTACCCCCCGCCCCGATGAACAATCCGGAGCCCCGTTCGCTTCCCGGCGTGCAGGGCCTCAGGAGGCGAGCAGTGCGAGGGCGCCGCGCACCTGATCGGCGGAGCGCGCCAACGCGGCCCGCGCGGCAGCGACCTCGGCGCCGGAGACCAGCGAGACCAGTGCCGTCTTCAGATCACCATCGGCCTCGTTGAGGGCCCGCCGGCAAACCTCCTCGGAGCATCCGGTCGCCTCCATCAGGATCGAGATCATTCGGCCACGAAGCTTCGCGTTTGTGGCCACCATATCGATCATGAGGTTCGAGTAGACCCGACCCAGGCGCACCATGACGGCGGTTGAGAACGTGTTGAGCACCAACTTCTGCGCTGTGCCCGCCTTCATCCGGGTCGACCCCGTGACCACCTCGGGTCCGGTGTCCACCCCTATGAACACGTCGACGGACCGGGCCGCCTCCGCCTCCGGATTGGCGCAGAGCAGCACCGTCGAGGCACCCGTGGCGCCGGACGCGGCGAGCGCCCCGAGGACGTACGGGGTGCGCCCGCTGGCCGCGAGACCGACCACGAGGTCACCCGCACGCACACATCCGGCGGCCTCGACCGCGCCGCCCTGATCGTCGTCCTCGGCGTCCTCCACTGCCCGCCACATCGCGTCCGGCCCGCCCGCGAGGTGCGCACAGAACCAGTGCCGGGGCGAGTTGAACGTGGGTGCCAGCTCGGCCGCGTCGAGGACGCCCAGCCGACCCGAGGTGCCGGCCCCGAAGTAGTGCACCCGGTGGCCACCACGCAGCGCCGCGACGGCCAGGTCGACAGTGGCGGCGATCTCGTCGAGCACCGCGGCGACCGCCGCCGGCACCCGCCGGTCGGCTTCGTTGATGACGGTGAGCACGTCCCGGGTCGACATCAGGTCGAGGTCGACGCTCAGCGGGTTACGCCGTTCCGTGGGGGCACCCACCCGGACGGCCGGGCGGACGGGCGGTGCTGACATGGCCTCGTCCGGCTCCACCGCACCGGGCGTCATGCCCGCCTCCGGTTGGCACCCACCCGGTGCGACTGGACCGCCTCGGCGGTCGCCTCGAGGGCTTTGCGGGCGCGGGACCTGTTGCGGGCGGCCACCCCGACGAAGAGACAGTCGACCACTGTGAGCTGGGCCAGCCGGCTGGCTGTGGCACCGGAGCGGTAGGTCGTCTCCCGAGCCGCCGTGGTCAGCACGAAGTCGGCCACCTCGGTGATCGGCGACCGCGGGAAGTTGGTGAGCGCCACGGTGCTGGCGCCCCGCGTACGCGCCTGCTCCAGCACCTCGATGACGTCGGAGGTGGTGCCGGTGTGCGAGATGCCGATCGCGATGTCGCCTCGGCCGAGCAGCGCGGCGGACGTCAGCGCGGTGTGCACGTCGGGAAAGTAGAAGGCGATCCGCCCGATGCGGTGCAGCTTCTGCTGGAAGTCGGAAGCGACGAACCCACTGGCGCCGGCGCCGTAGATGTCGATGCGACCGGCACCGTTGATGGCCTCGACCACCTGCTCGCAGATAGCGGGGTCGAGTTGCTCGGCGGTCTCCTCGACCGCGCGGGCGTCGTTGAACGCGATGGTGGCGATGATCTGGGCGAGGTCGGCGCCGGGCGGGATGTCACCGCCGACGACCCTGGCGTCCGGCGGCTCGATCCGGCGGGCAGCCTCGGCGGCGAGCCGGATGCGCAGCTGCGGGTAACCGTCCATGCCCACCGAACGGCAGAACCGGATGACTGTCGCCTCGGACGTCTCCGCTGCGGTGGCGAGGTCGGTGATCGTCCGCCGGGCGGCGGCGGCCGGATCGGACACGACCAGCCGGGCGACCCGCTGCTCGGCAGGCGACAGCGACGGCAGCAGCCCACTGATGTGGACGATCAGCCCACCGGGCTCGTGATTCGCAGAAATCTTCGGACTCTTCGCCACGGATGAAACTTACTTTCACCAGGCGGAAGCGTCAACCACGACTCCACGTGTTGGGCAAAACACTGCCGAACCGGCCGGGTCCCTCCGGCCAAGCGTGCCACCGTCCAGACAGCACCGCCTCCCCCACCGGGTCCGGCCACTGCACCATACGGCGTTTCAGGTGCGGCGATCCGGGCCCAGCCGGCCCGTACGGCCCCCTCGGTCGACCGCACCGGCCAGGTCATCCCCGCGAGACGCTAGCGTGACCGCATGGCGGAACGCAGTGTGCTTGTCACCGGAGGCGCGGGCGGGCTGGGCGGGGCGGTCACCAGCACCTTCCTGGCGGCGGGTTGGCGTGTGGTCGTACCCGAGCGGCAGAGTCGGCCCGGGCCGGAGCCGGCGGCGGACGGTCTGGTCCGCCTGGCCGCGGACCTGAGCGACCCCGCGGGCGCTGCCCGCGCGGTCGAGGCCGCCACCGCCGACGCCGCCGCGCCGCTGCGGGCCGTGGTCAACCTTGTCGGCGGGTACGCCAGCAGCGGGCTTGTGCACGAAACGCCGGTCGAGGAGTTCGAGCGGATGCTCACCGTCAACCTGCGACCGACCTACCTGGTCACCCAGGCCGCATTGCCGCACCTCGTTGCCGCCGGCGGCGGCGCGGTCGTCTGCGTGTCGTCCCGCGCGGCCCTCGCCCCGTTCCCCGGGGCGGCCGGCTACGTCACGGCGAAGGCGGCGGTGCTCGCCTTTGCCAACGCGGTAGCTGTGGAGTACCGGTCCCGGAACGTCCGCTGCAACACAGTGCTGCCAAGCGTCATCGACACGCCCGCGAACCGGGCCGCCCAACCCGACGCCGACCACTCCCGCTGGGTCTCCCCGACCGAGATCGCGCCGGTGATCCACTTTCTGGCATCGGCCGATTCCGCGCCGACAAGCGGTGCCAGCGTCCCGGTCTACGGACGCGCCTGAGCCACAAGCGGGCCGGTGCCGACGCGCTCGGAGCGTTGCACCACCGGCGCGACGGGTGGCCCGTCCGGCAGCGGTGGAGCATCGAACGACTGCGGGAACGGGTCGGAGCCAACGCCCGAGGGCAGCCAGGCCGTGAGGTGCGCCCGGATCTGCTCGGTCACCTCATCGGCCGGACGACCGGCGTCCACAAGCACGAAGGTCGGATACTCGGGAAGCGTCCGGTACGCAGTGTCCGCCGCGGTGAGCCAGCCCATCGTCTCGTGGTCGGTGCCCCGACGCTCGATGCGCTGGTACGCCTCCGCCGGGTCGACGGCGAGCAGGAACGTCACCTGCGGTGTCGGGAACAGTCGGTAGCCGGCGCGGGCCAGCCGCTCCCACCGCTGCCCGCCATGCGCCCGGATGCTGGCGTACTGGCAGGCCGAATAGCGGTCCATCACCGCCGTGCGGCCGGTGAGCAGGCAGCTGATCAGTGCGATGGCGATGGCGCACCAACGCAGCACGGACTCCACAGCCAGGACGCCGTCGCGCCCCACGAGCCGCTGCGCGTCCGGACGGCCGAGCCGCTGCGCGACCCGGCCGAGCCAGCGACGCCCGCTGGCGTTGCGGCGGTAGGTGGCGGGGCGACCGGCGGCGGTCAGCGCGTCGGCCAGCCGGTGCGCCTGGGTCGTCTTGCCCGAGCCGTCGATGCCGATCAGTGCGATGGTGCGTAATCGGGTAGTGCCACGTCGCATCCCCGGTGATCTGGCCACCCTTGACAGGTTATCCGACCCACGCTCATCTCTGCGAGGTTTGTCGCGCTTCGTCCCCGTTGATCCCCGACCGCTACCTCGCCAGGTGTGGGCAACCGGAATGCCGGGTACGGAAGTTCGATCCAGCCGCCTGTCCACGAACATGACCGACGGGAGACCCAGATGGCCGAGCGCGGGGACGAGAGTCTGGTGCACACCCTCAAGAAGGTCGCCGCCGTGCTCAAGCAGTCCGAGATCCCGTTCGCCCTGGGCGGCAGCTTCGCCGTCTACGCGCACGGGGGCCACTCGAGCGATCACGACGTCGACTTCCTGATCCGTGAGGCCGACGTCGAACGGTCGCTGGAGGCCCTGGTGGCTGCCGGCTTCCGCGCCGAGCGCCCGCCGGAGGACTGGCTCGTCAAGGTCTTCGACGACGAGCGGATGGTCGATCTGATCCACCGGCCGATCGAGACCCCGGTGACCGAGGAGACGTTCGCCGACACGGTCGTGCGTCCGGTGGACGCCATCCAGATGCCGGTCCTGTCCGCCACCCAGCTCATGGTGCACAAGTTGCTGAGCTTCTCCCAGCACTACTGCGACTTCGCCCGCGGCCTGCCACTGGCCCGGTCGCTGCGGGAGCAGATCGACTGGGAACGGGTACGCAAGGAGACGCAGCACTCCCCGTACGCGGAGGCGTTCCTGGTGCTGCTGGACCGGCTGGAGGTGGTGCCGGACAGCGGCACCCAGGCAGGAGAGGGGACACCGTGACGCACGATCGCGACACCGGCGCCGGGCCACCACCGGACGAGTACGTCGAGGCGGAGATCCAACGGCTGCTCACCGAGGATCCCGCAGTCGCCGAACAGGGGATCACCGTGGTCCGACGGGAGGACACCCTCGTGCTCAACGGCGAGGTGGAGAGCCCACACCGGCGCGAGGAGATCATGCGCCGAGTGGCCGAGCGCTTCCCGGACGTGCCGATCACCAGCGACATCGGGGTGATCCGCGCCCAGGCGCCCACGGAGATCGAGCAACTGCCCTGAGGGAGGTTCGATGGTGATCCGGATAGCCGCCGTGGGTGACGTGCATCTGGACGAGGACGTCGTCGGTCGGTTCCGCCCGGCGTTGGAGGAGCTGCCGGACTGCGCCGACGTGCTACTGCTGGCCGGAGACCTGACCCGGCACGGCACCGAGGCCGAGGCGCGCTGCGTGGCGCAGGAGTTCGGTGGCCTCGCCGTGCCGGTGGTGACCGTGCTGGGCAACCACGACCACCAGTGTGACCAGGTGCCACAGGTGGTAAAGGTGCTCGAAGACGCGGGCATCACGGTGCTTGAGGGCAACGGTGTGGTGCTTGACTGCGCCGGGGGCCGGCTCGGCATCGCCGGCGTGAAGGGCTTCGGCGGCGGGTTCGCGGGGCGCTGCGCGAGCGACTTCGGCGAGCCGGAGATGAAGGCGTTCGTCCGGACCACGAACGAGAGCGCGGAGAGCCTCGGCGCTGCGCTGCGCTCACTGGACTGCGACATGCTCGTCGCGCTGACCCACTACGCCCCGGTGCCGGACACCCTGGTCGGCGAGCCGCTGGAGATCTACCCGTTCCTGGGCTCGTACCAGTTGGGGCAGGCCATCGACTCGGCACCCACAGCGCTTGCCGTGCACGGCCACGCGCACGCGGGCACCGAGCGCGGAACCACCCCCGGTGGGGTGCGTGTCCGCAACGTGGCGCACCCGGTGATCAAGCAGGCGTACAGCGTGTTCCATGTCGGCGATCAACTCGACACCGACCAGGTTTCCAGAATCGGCGGGTCGGGTAGTCAGAGGTCATGGAGCTGATTCTTTGGATTCTCGCAGTCGTACTCGTGGTCGCCGGCATCCTCGCGCTGTTCCGCCGGCAGATCCTGTGGGGCGTCGTCCTCATCGTTGTCGGGCTGTTGGTCGGCCCGGGTGGTGTCAGCATCTTCAATTGACGTCCGCATCAACCAACACACCGGGACCCGTCGGGGCCGCCGGCGACCGGAGCCCCGTCCTCCCGACAGGGGCACCGGCCGCGGCGGCCCCGGCGCCGTTTGCGCCAGGTGACGCCGTTGTGGCCGCTGCGCCGTCGACGCCCGGCTTGGCGCCGGTTTGACCGGCAGCTGAACAGGAAATATCTCGACCATGGAGACAACTCGGCAGGCGCGACCCACCACCGGCCGGCGATCCTGGTTCGCCCTTGCCGGCTTCGCGGCGGCGGTCTTCGTCGCGGCCGCGATCGGCGGGCTGGGTGTGCAGGGCACCACCGGCGAGTACGCGAGCCTGCAACAGCCCAGCTGGGCGCCGCCCTCCTGGCTGTTCGGCCCGGTCTGGTCGGCGCTGTACGCGCTGATCGCGGTGGCCGGTTGGCTGGTCTGGCGGCGCGTCGGCTTCTCCCCCGCGCTCTGGGCGTGGACCGCCCAGTTGGTGCTCAACGCGATCTGGACCCCGCTGTTCTTCGGCGCCGGCCAGTACGGACTGGCGTTCGCGGAGATCGTGCTGATGTGGCTGGCGATCGGGGTGACAGTGGTGCTCTTCGCCCGGGTGTCCCGGGTCGCGATGGCGTTGATGCTGCCCTACTGGGCCTGGGTCACCTTCGCCGCCGCGCTGAACCTGTCGATCTGGCAGCTGAACTCCTGAACCGCGTCGGGTCTCCGGTCGGCAGTGCCGGCCGGAGACCCTGATCGCCCCCGTCAGCAGCGGGGCACGTTCGGGATGTATCCGTCGTGGCCGGTGTAGACGTACGCGTCGGCGATGAAGCGTCCGCTGCCGATGCGGTCCCAGATCGTGCTGGTGCCGTAGGTGCCGGTGACGCTAGTGCCGCTGGTCTGGCAGGCGATCGTCACCTTGGCGCCGTCGGCGACGGTGCCCACCGAGGCGTACCCGGTGCCCGGGCCGGAGCGCACGGTCAGCGGCGTACCGCTGGTGTCGACGGTGCCCGAGCCGGCACCCGAACTGCAACCGTTGCCACTCGTGTAGTTCTTGGTGCCCCAGTAGAGCGCCAGGCTGCCGTTGAACCGGACCTGGATGTCGCTGCCGTTGAGGCGCTGCTCGTAGTGCAGGTGCGGCCCGCTGGATCCACCGGTGCTGCCGACCCAGCCGATGACCTTGCCGTAGCCGACCGTCTGCCCGACCGAGACGTTGAATCCGTTGAGGTGGGCGTAGTAGGTGGTGTAGCCCCCGCCGTGGTTGATCCGGACGTACTTGCCGTAGCTGGTGTTACCGAGGTTGGTCACCACGTCGACGGTGCCGGGGGCGCTGGCCACCACCGGATCGCCGACGTCGTCGGTGCGGTTGAAGTCGATGGCGTACGCCGGGCTGTGCCCTGACCGGGTCTGCCCGGACCAGGTCTGGCCGCAGGGGAAGGGCACCCTGAAGGTCGGAGCGGCCATCGCCGGGCTGACCGGCGTGAGGACTCCCGCGACGAGCACAGCCGTCGCCAACAGGCTCATCCACCTCTTACGCATACAGCACCTCCTATGTTGAAAACCTTCGATGTAGTGGCATCAGCCTGACAGATATTGCCAATCTTCGAAAGAGGTCTGGGAGCGCGCCCAGCGCGGGTTTCAAGGTTTCTGGATTGTTACTCGCTCGTGTCTGACTGGGGGTGGACCAGACCGGATGCAAGCGCTTACATGTGTGCACGCCCAATCGGACCGGCGACGGGTCAAAAGCACGACCGCGCCGGCTAGGAAGGAGGACGGCATGGCGGTCTTCACCAGACCACGCCAGGCCTTCGTGATCGCCGGTGTGCTCGGGCTGGCGCTCAGCGCCACCGCCTGCGGCACCGGTGACGACAAGAAGAGTGACAAGGCGGGCTCCGCGGAGTGCGCCCCGTACGAGAAGTACCAGGGCAACGACGGCAAGAAGGTCTCCATCTACGCGTCCATCCGTGACGCCGAGGCCGACCTGCTGGAGCGTTCGTGGTCCCAGTTCACCGAGTGCACCGGCATCGAGATCAACTATGAGGGCAGCGGCGAGTTCGAGGCGCAGCTCCCCGTGCGGGTCGACGGCGGCAACGCCCCCGACATCGCCTTCGTGCCCCAGCCCGGCCTTGTCAAGCGCTTCGCGGACGCCGGCAAGCTGAAGTCCCTCGGGGCCGACACCAAGGCCATGGCCGAGCAGAACATGCCTGCCGACTGGCTGAAGTACGGCACCGTCAACGGAACGCTCTACGGCGTGCCGCTCGGCGCCAACGTCAAGTCCTTCGTCTGGTACTCGCCGAAGACGTTCAAGGAGAAGGGCTGGGAGGTCCCCACCACCTGGGAGCAGCTCATCGCCCTGAGCGACAAGATCGCCGACAGCGGCATGAAGCCGTGGTGCGCGGGCGTCGAGTCCGGTGACGCCACCGGCTGGCCGGCCACCGACTGGATCGAGGACGTGCTGCTGCGTACGCAGACGCCCGACGTCTACGACCAGTGGACCACCCACGCGATCCCGTTCAACGACCCTCGGATCGTCGACGCCGTTGACCGCGCGGGCACCATCCTCAAGAACGAGAAGTACATGAACGGCGGCTTCGGCGGCGTCAAGAGCATCACCACCACCTCCTTCCAGGAGGCGGGCGTGCCGGTGACCAACGGCAAGTGCGCGATGCACCGGCAGGCGTCGTTCTACGCCAACCAGTTCCCCGAGGGCACCAAGGTGGCCGAGGACGGCGACGCGTTCGCCTTCTACTTCCCGGCCATCGACCCGGCCAAGGGCAAGCCGGTCCTGGGCGCTGGCGAGTTCGTCGTCGCGTACGCCGACCGCCCCGAGGTCCAGGCGGTGCAGACCTACCTCGCCTCCGGTGAGTACGTGAACAGCCGCGCGAAGCTCGGCAACTGGGTCACGGCGAACAACAAGCTGGACATCGCCAACGTCGCGAGCCCTGTCGACAAGCTCTCCGTCCAGATCCTCCAGGACAAGAGCGGCGTGTTCCGCTTCGACGGATCCGACCTGATGCCGGCCGCCGTCGGCGCGGGAACGTTCTGGAAGGGCATGGTCGACTGGCTGAACGGCAAGGCGACCGCCCCGGTGCTCCAGGGCATCGAGAGCAGCTGGCCTAAGTGATCCCGGTGGTGGCCCGGCCCGCGCTCAGCGGGCCGGGCCACCGACCGCACGGACCTTCAAGGGAGGGTTGATGGAGTTCGACTTCGCCGACGAGCAGCCGAAGCTCCTCATGCTGATGTACGGGCTGGTCGCCTTCGTGGTGGTGGTGAGCGGTCTGCTCCTGCTGCTCGACGTCGTACCGGCCTGGTTCGCCAAGCGGCGGGAAGCGCAACTCGTGGCGGCCTCGACGAGTGGGACCCCACTCCCCCGCCGCCCGAAGCAGCGCGAGGGCTTCTTCGCGTTCTTCTTCCTGCTGCCGACGCTGCTGCTGCTCACCGTCGGCCTGGTCGTGCCGGCCATCCGCACCATGCTGCTCTCCCTGATGGACGGCAGCAGCACCAACTGGGTGGGGTTGCGCAACTACGGCTGGATGTTCTCCGACGACTCGATCGTCCGGGTCCTGATCAACACCTTGGTCTGGGTGGTCCTGGTCCCGCTTGTCGCGACCGCCTTCGGCCTGATCTACGCCGTCCTGGTGGACAAGGCCCGCTTCGAGGCCATAGCCAAATCGCTGATCTTCCTGCCGATGGCGATCTCGTTCGTCGGCGCCAGCATCATCTGGAAGTTCGTCTACGCCTACCGCGGTGAAGGCGACCAGATCGGCCTGCTCAACCAGATCGTGGTCAGCCTCGGCTTCGAGCCCAGGCAGTGGCTGCTCGAATCACCGCTGAACACGCTCCTGCTGATCGTCATCATGGTCTGGATCCAGGCCGGCTTCGCCATGGTGGTGCTCTCCGCCGCGATCAAGGCGATCCCCGGTGACATCGTGGAGGCCGCCCGACTCGACGGCGTCAGCCCGTGGCAGATGTTCTGGCAGATCACCATGCCGAGCATCCGACCGGCGCTGATCGTCGTGGCGGTGACCCTCACGATCGCCACGCTCAAGGTCTTCGACATCGTCCGGACCTCGACGAACGGCAACTACGACACAAGCGTGATCGCCAGCGAGATGTACAACCAGGCGTTCCGGTACGGCCAGAACGGGCAGGGCTCCGCGCTCGCGGTCTTCCTCTTCATCCTGGTCATCCCGGTCGTGATCTACCAGATCCGCAACCTCCGTCAGCAACGGGAGGGCTGAGATGACCACCGCAACGCCGACCGTCGCCGCCGGCACCCAGAAGACCGACACACCGAAGACCGCCGCCGGGCGGGTCCGCAAGCGACTGAACAGTCGTACGGCGACCCTGGTCTCCATCGTCATCGCGGTGGTCTGGACCATCCCGACCTTCGGCCTGTTCATCTCCTCCCTCCGCCCGGAGGACGAGATCAAGACGACCGGCTGGTGGACGGCCTTCACCAACCCGCAGTTCACGCTGGAGAACTACCAGCAGGTCCTGTTCGGGCGGTCGTCGTCATCCGGGCAGCTCGCCAGCTACTTCATCAACTCGCTGGCCATCACCATCCCGTCCGTGCTCTTCCCGCTCGCCTTCGCGGCCCTGGCCGCGTACGCGCTCGCCTGGATGAACTTCAAGGGACGGGACTGGGTCTACATCGCGATCTTCGCGTTGCAGATCGTTCCGCTTCAGATGGCCCTGGTGCCGCTGCTGAAGTTCTTCTCCACCGGCGTCAGCCTCGGCGGTATCACCCTGATGCCCGCCTGGGACCTGGTCGACGAGCAGAAGTTCGCCCAGGTGTGGTTCGCACACACCTGCTTCGCGCTGCCGTTCGCCGTCTTCCTGCTCCACAACTTCATCTCGCAGCTACCGGGGGATCTGATGGAGGCGGCTCGCGTCGACGGGGCAACCCACCCGAAGATCTTCCGCACCATCGTGCTGCCGCTGATCACCCCGGCGCTTGCGGCGTTCGGCATCTTCCAGTTCCTCTGGGTCTGGAACGACCTGCTGGTCGCGCTGATCTTCGCCGGCGGCGGCAACGAGACCGCCCCGCTCACGGTTCGGCTGGCCGAGATGGCCGGCACGCGGGGCAACGAGTGGCAACGGCTCACCGCCGGCGCGTTCGTGTCGATCATCGTTCCGCTCGTCGTGTTCCTGTCCCTCCAGCGCTTCTTCGTGCGAGGTCTGCTCGCCGGCAGCGTCAAGGGCTGACCCGCTCGCCCGCCGCCGCCTGGCCCCTTGGGCGGCGGCGGGCGCCGCGTACGAAGCGGGGGGAACCGTGACGAGGATTGATGATGTCGCCCGGCTGGCCGGGGTCTCCACGGCCACCGTCTCACGGGCTCTACGCGGGCTGCCGACGGTCTCGGCAGCCACCCGACGCCGGGTGCTCGCCGCCGCCGAGCAGCTCGACTACGCGGTTTCACCGAGCGCGTCCCGGCTGGCCGGAGGCCGCACCGGCACCGTCGCGGTGGTCGTCCCCCGGATCACCCGCTGGTTCTTCAGCACCGTCGTCGAGGCCGTCGAGGAGTACCTCCACCAGTCCGGCTACGACCTGCTGCTCTACAACCTCGGCGGCCGGGAGCAGGTCCGCCAGCGGGTGCTGCGTACCGCGAACCTGCACAAGCGGGTGGACGCCATGATGCTCGTCGCCACCCCGCTGCGCCCGTCCGACCTGACCGCGCTGGCCACCCTGGACCTGCCGGGGGTGACCATCAGCTCCGGCAGCAGGGTGCCCAACTGGCCGTGCGTCCGCATCGACGACGTCGCGGCCGCGCGGGTGGCCACCCGCCACCTGCTCGACCTCGGCCACCGCCGGATCGCCCACATCTCCGGTGACCCCGACGACGAGTTGGCGTTCACCACCCACCTCGACCGGCGTCGCGGTTACCAGGCCGAGTTGAAGGCCGCAGGCCTGCGGCCCGATCCGAGTCTGGACGTCGAGTCCTCGTTCACCATCGACGGCGGCAACCAGGCAGCCACCGAACTGCTGGCCCGTGGTGAGCCACCGACCGCGATAGTCGCGGCCTGCGACGAGATGGCGATGGGCGCGATGACCGCGCTGCGCGACGCCGGACTGCGCGTACCCCAGGACGTCAGCGTGATCGGCATCGACGACCACGACCTCGCCGGTGTGCTGGGGCTCAGCACCATCGCCCAGCCCGCCGCCGAGCAGGGCCGGCTGGCCGCCCGTATGCTGCTGGACCCGCTCGGGACGCGCAGCGTCGGCCCGGTCGTCGGCCAGCGGGCCGGCGACCCCGACACGCCGGTGATCCTGCCCACTCGGCTCGTGGTCCGCGAGTCGACCGCGCCGCCCCGGGCACACTGACATCTCAATGTTTTGCCGCCGGTCGGCGGCTGGCGGCGACGCGGCCGGCAGCCGCACCACCGCCCGGCAGTCCACCCACGGCTCGACACGGGAGATCATTCTGAACACCGACCCGACCCAGCAGACCCCCTCCGGCGGCCCCATCACCGGCTGGTGGACCGAGGCCGCCATCTACCAGATCTATCCCCGATCGTTCTCCGACTCCGACGGCGACGGGGTCGGCGACCTGCCGGGCATCACGGCCCGCCTCGACCATCTTGTCGAGTTGGGCGTGGACGCGGTGTGGCTGTCCCCGTTCTATCCGTCGCCGCAGGCCGACGCGGGCTACGACGTGGCCGACTACCGGGACGTCGACCCCCTGTTCGGCACCCTCGCCGACGCGGACAAGCTGATCGCCGAGGCCCGCTCCCGCGGTCTGCGGGTGATCGTCGACCTGGTGCCGAACCACACCTCCTCGGCGCACCGCTGGTTCCAGGCCGCGCTGGCCGCTGCCCCGGGCAGCCCGGAGCGCGCCCGGTACGTCTTCCGGGACGGCCTCGGCCCGACCGGTGACCAGGCGCCGAACGACTGGCAGAGCGTCTTCGGCGGCCCCGCCTGGACGCGGACCGTCGACCCGGACGGCCAGCCGGGCCAGTGGTACCTGCACCTGTTCGACACCGGCCAGCCGGACCTCAACTGGGACAACCCTGAGGTGCACGCTGAGTTCCTCGACGTCCTGCGGTTCTGGCTCGACCGCGGGGTGGACGGTTTCCGTGTCGACGTGGCACACGGCCTCGTCAAGCAGGCCGACCTGGCCAACTGGCAGGAACCGCAGGAGATCCTTTCCGGCCAGGACGTGGACAAGCCGCGCCCGCCGATGTGGGACCAGGACGGCGTTCACGAGATCTACCGCCAGTGGCGGCAGGTCCTCGACGGTTACCCGGGCGGGCGTGTGCTTGTCGCCGAGGCGTGGGTGGAGCCGGCCGAGCGCCTGGCCCGCTACGTCCGCCCGGACGAGATGCACCAGGCTTTCAACTTCGAGTACCTGCTCGCCGCCTGGTCCGCGCCGGCCCAGTACGCGGTGATCACGCGCTCGCTGGAGGCGACCGATTCGGTCGGTGCGCCGACCACCTGGGTGCTGTCCAACCACGACGTGGTGCGGCACGCCTCGCGGCTCGGTCTGCCGGTCGGCAGCGGCCGGCCCAACGGCATCGGCGCCGACGACCCGCAGCCGGACGCCGCGCTCGGCCTGCGCCGGGCTCGGGCGGCCACCCTGCTGATGCTCGCCCTGCCCGGCTCGGCGTACCTCTACCAGGGCGAGGAGTTGGGGCTGCCCGAGCACACCACGATGCCCGACGAGGCCCGGCAGGACCCGACCTGGGCGCGCAGCGGGCACACCCAGCGGGGCCGGGACGGCTGCCGGGTGCCGATCCCGTGGGAGGCCGACGCGCCGTCGTACGGCTTCGGGCCGACCGACGCCAGTTGGCTGCCACAGCCGGCGTCCTGGGCCGAGTACGCGCTGGACCGGCAGCGCGGCGTCGCGGGCTCGACGTACGAGCTGTACCGCACGGCCCTGCGGCTGCGCCGCGAACATGGGCTGGGCCGCGGCACGCTGGAGTGGCTGTCCTCCGGCGACGAGGTGCTGACCTTCCGCAACGGAACGCTGACAGTGCTGACGAATTTCGGCGACGCTGCGGTGCCGGTGCCGACCGGGGCGGAGGTGCTCGCCGCAAGCGCACCGCTGGACGACGACGGCGCGATCCCGACCGACGTGACTGTGTGGTTGCGCGCCTGACAGGCGACCGACCACCCGTCCCCGCCGACCCATCCCCGCCGACCCCTCCGGTCAGTGCTCCTGACCGGGGCGGCGGAGGTGGGTCGCGCCCGTAAGAGCTGATGTCGCAAACGAATCACCCGCCCACCCCGCTGCACGCTGCCCACCAAGGTCGCGCTACTTCAACGATGTAGTGGCCTCGACCCGGCTGGAGCCCACTATTTCCTTGATGTAGTGGCCTCGATCTGCGGGCGGCCGGCGGATCGGCAGGGTCGGCGGGGTGCGGTCAGAGGCGGTCGGCGCGGCTGTGCAGCAGGTCGTGCACGTTGTCGATGTCCGCTGGCGAGGTACGCGAGGCGAGCCAGTACATGATGCCGGTCGGAATGAAGAAGAGCTGGAACGCTGCCAGCCCGACGGCGAAGTTCAACGGCGGCGGGAACGCGGCACGTAACCCCTGGAAGGCCACACCGACCAGCCCGTTGCCGGCCGCCCGCCCGACGCCGTTGACGAGGTTGCCGAGGCTGTAGACGGTGCCCCGGTGCTCCGGCGGGTTGACGTCGGCGATCAGCGCGAACCAGTTCGGCGAGTTGGCCGAGGTCAGCGCGAGCGCCACCACAGCGGTGAGCAGGCTCAGCCCCACCGACGGTTCGGTGAACACGCTGGACAGCACCGCGCCGATCACCGCGCCGCCGCCGGCGCCGTCGGGCACGTCGATGGTCACCGGCACGAAGAACAACACCAGGTAGAACGGCACGGCCGCGAGAATGCCGACCGCCGCGACAAGTGCGCGACCCCTCGGGGTACGCCGTTGCAGCGCGTCGCCGACCAGCCCTCCGACGATGGAGAGCACTCCGCCGAGCTGGAACAGTGTGGCGAAGACGCTTCCCACCACCACTGCCGTCGACGGCGAATAGCCCTGGGCCTCGGCGCGTTCGGCGAAGAGCACCGGCAGCCAGACAAGCGAACCGAAGGCCGCCTGCGCGGTCAGCCCCTGCAGGATGAGCCAGCGGTTGGTCCGCCGGGCAAGGATGCGCGGCAGATCGGCCCTGCTGATCCGGTAGTCGTAGTCGGCACCCGCGTCCAGCGCCCGGGCCAGTTCCGGTTCGCTCTGGCCACGTCGGATGTCATAGGTGAACAGGTAGGCCACAGTGGCGGCCAGGCCGACAGCGGTCAGCACCCAGAACGGCCGCCGCCAGTCGGTGGACCCGAGCAGGCCGCCGACGAGCGTTCCGGCGAGCGTGCCGATCCCCTGCGACAGCCCCCAGAAGCTCATCACCAGCCCGCGCCGGGTCGGCGAGATCAGGTCGGTGACCACCGAGAAGCCCACCGAGCCGACAGCGCCGAGACCGACAGCGCCGACCATCTGTGCGGCAAGGAACGTCAGGTAGCCGCCGGCGAGGGCGCTGCCGCCGGTGCCCGCCGCCCAGAGCAACGTGCCCACCATGAGCAGTGGCTTGCGGTTGGTCCGGTCACCGACGTACGCCCAGCCGACCGCTGCCACCGCGCTGACCAGGAAGCTGACCGCGGTCACCAGACCGAGCAGCCGCCCCGGCACGTCGAACGCGTCGGAGATCGGGCCGTACAGCGGCGGCACCAACCCGATCGCCACGTTGTCCAGCGAGGCGAGGAGCACGAACACCGCCACGCTGTAGAACCGGTGCGCCGGGCTCCCGCCCCAGCCGTGCAGGCGTCGCGCCCGGCCCGGTGCAGGCCCGCCACTGGTCACGGTCATGACCGGCAGCCAACCAGACTCCGCTGAGGAGGTCGTCACGCGGGTGGGTACCGGTCGGCTTCGCACCGGCACCCACCCGCGTCGACCCGGTCGGTCAGCGCCTGTCGAGGACCATCCCACGCGCGGCGGCGTACTTCTCACGAACGGCGGGGACGGGCTCGGCCGCGTACTCCTCGGTGCCCTCGACCGCCCAGGTGGGCGGCGTCGGACCGCCCAGGGCGACCCAGGCGGCCTGGCGGGCAGCTCCGTCGGCGACGTATTCGCCCGGCGGCGGGACGACCACCGGACAGCCGAAGACCTGCGGCGCGATCCGGCGGACCGCCGCCGACCGTGCGCCGCCGCCGACCAGGATGACGCGGCGGGCGGTGGCGCCCTGGGCGGTCAGCGCGTCGAGGCCGTCGGCGAGCGCGCAGAGCATGCCCTCCACGGCGGCGCGGGCCAGGTGCGCGGGCGTCGACGTGCGCAGGGTCAGCCCGTGCACAGCGCCGGTGGCGAGCGGCCGGTTGGGCGTCCGCTCACCCTCCAGGTAGGGCACCATGACCAACCCGTCCGCGCCGGCTGGCGCGGAGAGCGCCAACTCGGCCAGACGGTCGAGGGTGACGCCGAGCATCGCGGCGGCGGCGTCCAGCACCCGGGCGGCGTTGAGCGTGGCGACAAGCGGCAGGAAGCGACCGGACGCGTCTGCGAAGCCCGCCACCGCACCGCTGTCGTCGGCGGCCGGCACGTCGGCGACGCTGAACACGGTGCCGGAGGTGCCGATCGAGACGATCACGTCACCCGGGCCGGCGCCGACGCCGAGCGCGGCGGCGGCGTTGTCTCCGGTGCCCGCGCCGAGCAGCGCGCCGCCCGACCCGCCCAGGTCGTCGGCCAGCTTTCCCGCCGACTCCGCCGGACCGAGCACCTCAGGCACCACCACCTGCCGGCCGAAGCCCTGCTCCAACAGGTCCAGCCGATATTCGCCGGTGGCCGGCGACCAGTAGCTGGTGCCGCTTGCGTCACCCCGGTCGGTACGCAGCGCGCCGAGCCCCGGTGCGCCTGCCAGCCGCCACGTCAACCAGTCGTGGGGCAGGCAGACGGCCGCCACCCGGGCTGCCCGCTCCGGCTCGTGCGTGGCCAGCCACCGCAGCTTGGTGAGGGTGAAGCTGGCCACCGGCACACTTCCGGTGGCCTCGGCCCAGAACCGACGCCCGGCCGCGCCGCCGCCGGCCTCCTCGATCAGGTCGGCGGCGGCGTCGGCGGAGCGTGTGTCGTTCCACAACAGGGCCGGGCGGACCACCTGCCCGGCCTCGTCGAGGCAGACCATGCCGTGCTGCTGGCCGGCCACGGAGACCGCCGCCACGTCGCCAAGCCCGCCGGCCTGATCGGCGGCGCTGCGCAGCGCCTGCCACCAGGCTTCCGGATCGACCTCGGTGCCGTCCGGGTGCGGTGCCCGGCCCTGCCGGACCAGGGCACCGGTCTCCGCGTCCCGGATGACCACCTTGCACGACTGAGTGGACGAATCAACGCCCGCGACCAGCGGCATGGCGGGGCCTCAGCGGGCGCCGAGCAGGTGCTCGACGGCGAGCTGGTTGAGCCGGACGAAGGCGAAGCCCCGGGCGGCCACCGCGTCGACGTCGAACTCCTCGAACGCGGACCGGTCGGCGCGCAGGTCGTCGTACCCCTCGCCCGGGTTGAGCGTCGGGGTGCTCAGCTCGCCGACCTTGCTGGCGGCGAGCGCCTCGACCACCTCGGGGTCGGCGCGGAACGCCGCCGCCCGCTCCTTGAGCAGCAGGTAGGTGGCCATGTTGGCGGCCGCCGACGCCCACACGCCGTCCATGTCCTCGGTGCGGGAGGGCTTGTAGTCGAAGTGCCGGGGGCCGTCGTAGGTCGGGCCGCCGTTGGGGCCGCCATTCTCCAGCAGGTCCACCAGTGCGAACGCGTTCATCAGGTCGCCGTGGCCGAAGACCAGATCCTGGTCGTACTTGATGCCGCGCTGCCCGTTGAGGTCCAGGTGGAACAGCTTGCCCTGCCAGAGCGCCTGGGCGATGCCGTGGGCGTAGTTGAGCCCGGCCATCTGCTCGTGGCCGACCTCCGGGTTGAGGCCGACCATCTCCGGGTGGGCCAACTGGGAGATGAAGGCGAGCGCGTGCCCGACAGTGGGCAGCAGGATGTCGCCGCGCGGCTCGTTGGGCTTGGGCTCCAGGGCGAAGCGCAGGTCGTAGCCCTGGTCGATGACGTACTGGGTGAGCAGGTCGACGGCCTCGCGGTAGCGGTCCAGTGCGGCCCGGACGTCCTTGGCGACGTCGTACTCGGAGCCCTCGCGCCCGCCCCACATCACGAAGGTGCTCGCGCCCAGCTCGGCGGCCAGGTCGACGTTGCGCAGGACCTTGCGCAGCGCGTAGCGGCGGACGTCGCGGTCGTTGCTGGTGAAGCCGCCGTCCTTGAAGACCGGGTGGGTGAAGAGGTTGGTGGTGACCATCGGCACCACAAGCCCGGTCTCGTCGAGGGCCTTGCGGAACCGGGCGATGTGCGAGTCGCGGGTGGTGGCGTCGACGCCGAACGGGATCAGGTCGTCGTCGTGGAAGGTGATGCCGTACGCGCCCAGCTCGGCGAGCCGGTGCACGGCCTCGACCGGGTCAAGCTCGGGGCGGGTCGCGTCACCGAACGGGTCGCGGGCCTGCCAGCCCACGGTCCAGAGCCCGAAGGAGAACTTGTCGGCGGGGGTGGGACGGGGTGCCATGAGGACCTCCGGGTGATGGTGGGGTGGCGTGGCCGGCTATTTGTTCAGCGATTGAATTATTTGCCCACCCTATGGCACTGTCAAGGGGTGAGCCCCACCCACACCCCGGCCGGCGCCGCCCGCCAAGGCAGCCTGCGCGAACTCAATCTCGCCCTCGTGCTCGGTCGGATCGCCGCCGCCGACCGCCCCCCGTCCCGCGCCGATCTGGCCACCGCCACAGGCCTGACCCGGGCCACCGTCTCCGCGGTGGTCGAGGACCTGCTCGCCGGCCAACTGGTGAGCGAGGCCGACCCGGCGCCCCGCGCCGGCGCCGGCCGACCGGCCCGCGGGCTGGTCCTGGCCGACCAGGGTCCCGCCGGGCTGGGCCTGGAGGTCAACGTCGACTACCTCGCGGTGTGCGTTGTCGACCTCGCCGGCCAGGTACGCCACCACACGGTGCACCGCGCCGACCTGCGCCCCGTGGCACCCGCCGACGCCCTGGCCCAACTGGTCACCCTGGCCGGACAGGCCCGCGCCGACGCCGCCCGGCAGGGCCTCACCCTGGCCGGCGCCGCGCTCGCCGTGCCCGGCCTCGTGGACGACGCCGGAGTGGTCCGGCTCGCACCGAACCTCGGCTGGCAGGACGTACCGGTTCCGACCCTGCTGCGGGGCCACCCTCCGCTCACCGATCAGGTGCCCGGCGTACCGGCGCTCGTGGTGGACAACGAGGCAAATCTCGCCGCGCTCGGCGAACTGCACTCCGGACCTCCCGGGCCGGCCAGCTTCCTGCACATCTCCGGCGAGGTCGGCATCGGCGCGGGCATCGTGCTGGACGGCGCGCTGTTCCGGGGCGTCCGGGGTTGGAGCGGTGAGATCGGGCACCTCCCGGTCCACCCGCAGGGGCGTCCGTGCCGCTGCGGCGGGCGTGGCTGCCTGGAGCAGTACGCCGGCCAGGAGGCGATAGTGGCCGCCGCCGGGCTGGCCCGCGCGGAGCTTCCCGCCGACACCGCCACCGTACGGCTGGCGGAGCTGGCCGAGGCCGGCGACCCGGACGCCCTGCGGGCGCTGCGCGACGCCGGCAGCGCGCTCGGTGTCGCGGTGGCAAGCGTGGTCAACCTGCTGGACCTGGACACCGTTGTGCTCGGCGGAGGGTACGCCCCGCTGGCACCCTGGCTGTGCCCTCCGGTGCTCGCCGAGATCGCCGCTCGGGTGCTCACCGCCGCCTGGTCACCGGTCACGGTCCGACCGTCGACCCTCGGCCCGGAGGCGGCCTCGGTGGGCGCCGCCGGATCGGTGGTCCGCCACATCGTGGGCCGCCCGGCCGGCTGGCTGACCCGCTCCAGCTGATCACCGGCCGCACTCTGGGTGCCCGTCACAGCGGCTCGGTACGCTTGCTGTCAGGCAAACGATCCGCGGGTGAGGAGTGCAGGAGCAGCATGCGTAGAGGGCGTCAGACGCGGGCCGGCGTCGGGCGGTGAGCACGAGCAGACGCGGCGGCGACGCCGGCCCGGTCAGCGACGAGGGGCAGACACCCCGCCGCTCTGCCCGGCAGCCCACCGGCGGTCCACTTCCGGCCGACTCGCCGTTGGCCCGCGAGCTGCTCGACGGGCTCGCCGAGGCCGTGCTGACAACCGACAGCGCCGGCCGGGTCACCCTTGTCAACGCCATGGCCGCAGAGCTGCTCCCGGAGATCGTCGCGGGCACCGGGCTGCCCGGCTGTCCGATCGCGGCGCTGGCCCGTGCTGTCACCGACGGCGCCGTGCACTTCGACGCCGAGCACCGTGGCCGGCAGCTCCGGGGCTACCGCCGACAGCTCGCCGGCAACCGGTACGCCTGGTACGTCCGGGACGTCACCGAGGAGCACGCCCGCACCGACGCCCTGCTAGCCGAGCGCTCCCGCACCGCGTTCCTCGCCCAGGCCGGCAGCCGGCTGGGGCTCTCCCTGCACCGCGACCAGACCCTGCGGGTCACCACGACCCTCGCCGTGCCGTACCTGGCCGACGCCGCAGTGGCGCTGCACCGCCCGCCGGCCGAGCCGTACACCCGCTGGACCCGGTACACCGAGGGGGCACCCGCGCCCGTCACCGGGCGCGTCGGGCCGGAGCTGACCGCCGTCGTCCCCGGCCTCGCCGAGGCGCTCGACGGCACGCTCGTCGAGCCGGGCCTGTGGCGGGACGTCACGTCCGACGGCCTGGCCCCCGTACTGCCGTCCGACTTCGGCCCGCCCGGTGCCGTGCTTGTCTGCCCGATGCGCGGCGCGGGCGGCCCGGCCGGCGCCCTGCTGCTGATCCGACGCAGCGGGCGGGCCGGGTTCGAGCCGCGCGACATCGAGCTGGCCCGCGAGTTCGCGGCGCGAGCGGGCGCGGCACTGGCCACCGCCGAGCTGTACGGCGAGCAGGCCCACCTGGCCCGCGTGTTGCAGACCAGCCTGCTCCCGCCGGAGCTGCCGACGGTGCCCGGCGTGAGCATCGCCGGGGGCTACCGGTCCGCCGGGGACACCCTGCGCATCGGCGGCGACTTCTACGAGGTGTTCCCGCACTCGCGCGGGGCGCTGTTCGCGCTCGGCGACGTGTGCGGCAAGGGCGTCGGCGCGGCCGTCCTGACCGGCCGGGTCCGCCAGTCGTTGCAGACGTTGCGGCTTGTCGAGCAGCGCCCGCTGGAGCTGATCCACCTTCTCAACCGGGCGCTCTTCGACGCTCCCGAAGCGGCACGGCGCAGCCAGTTCACCACCCTGCTGCTCGGCTCACTGGAGCGCGGGCCGACAGGGGTGGACATCCGGATCGCCGGCGGCGGCCACCCGGCTCCGCTGCTTGTCACCGCCTCCGGCTCGGTCACCCCTGTTCCGGTCGGCGGGATGCCTGTCGGCGCGCTCGCCGACGCGCGGTTCGCCGAGACCCGGGTGCATCTCGGCCCGGGTGACCTGCTGCTCGCGTACACCGATGGGGTGACCGAGGCGCACGGCGGGCCGATCGACGTGGAGATGTTCGGCGAGCACCGGCTGCGCGCCGCGCTCGCCTCGGCGGCCGGGCTGCCGCCTGCGGTGCTTGTCGACCGGCTGCTCCAGCTCGTGGACGAATGGCTGGGCGGGCAGGCCCACGACGACATCGCAATGCTTGCGGTGTGCGCGTCGACGCCGACGTGACCGACCTCCGGTCGGCTCAGGCGGTCCGGGCCACCGGCGGGTCGCCCGCGGGCCACTCGCGAGGGCTGCCTACCTGTCGATCGGTGTCTGTCGGCCCGCCCTGTCGCATCGTGCGCGAGGGCCGGTCAGGGTCCGCCGGCCAGTCCCTCGCCCGGCCGGTGGGTCGGTCCGGATCACGCGGCCACCCGGCCGGGTCGTCCGGCTCGTCCCTGTCGGCTGGCCAGTCGCCGGGCGTCGGTGTGCTCTGCGCCTGCTGCCGGCGGGCGGCCTCATCGAAGTCCCGAACCCCGCGCAGCAGGGCGGCGCGACCCGCGGCGCTCATCTCGGCCAGGACAGCGGCGAGCCGCGCCTGGCGGTCGGCCCGCAGCTCCGCGAGGAGCCGACGTGCCTCCGGCGTGAGGTGCAGGGATATCTCCCGCCTGTCGAAACGGCCCGGCTCGCGTTCAAGCATTCCGGCGGCGACCAACCTGTCGCAGAGCCGGCTGGCGGAGCTGAGCAACATGTCGAGTTGGGTGGAGAGCCGGCGCAGGTTGATCCCGTCGTGGTGCTCGACCACCATCACAGCCCGTAACTGGACTCCGGAGAGCCGGTTGGCGGTCGCCTCCCGGGCGGAATCCCACACGCTCAGCAATGCACCCGCCGCCGCGTCCAACGCGGCGGCCATACTCGTCTCGGGGTCCGGTGGACCGGGCAGTTCGGCCATGGTGGCCCGAGACTACTCCGAACCCGCTGGTAGTTGAGCTTGATCAAGGAGCCCTGATGAACGAACCGGTCAATCGGGCACGACGTACCCTCAATGAGACACCCGCCGACCGCCTCGTGAGCGGGGTCGGGGAGGTTCTCGCCGAGGCGTACGGGATCAGCGAGGTCGAGCTGTACCAGGTCGACTATCGGCTCTCGGAGCTACTGCCGCTCACCGAGGGTGACTCCCTTCGAGGTGCGGGGCACCCCGCGTGGCGGGCTTTCGACCACCAGTCGCCAGTGCGGGTCGACGACACCGTCTGGTTGCCGGTCAGCATGCGCGGCGAGCGTCGCGGCGTACTGCGCGTGGCGCCGGTGCCGGACGACCCGACCGTGCTCGCAGACCTGGCCGAGATCGCGACCGCGCTCGCCCACGAACTGGACGCCGTATCCCCCGGCACCGACGTCTACAGCGCCGCGCGACGCAGTCAGCGGCTCACCCTGGCCGCCGAGATGCAGTGGGACCTGCTGCCCGGCCGCAGCCGGATCAGGCCGTCGTTCAGCCTCGCCGGGCAACTGGAGCCGGCGTACGCGGTGCGGGGCGACGGCTTCGACTGGTCCGACGACGGGCAGCGGCTCTGGCTGTCCACAGTCAACGGGACCGGCGAAGGTGTCGCGGCGTCCCTGCTCACCTCGCTCGCCACCCACGCGCTCCGCAACGCCCGCCGGGCCGGGCTGAGTCTGGCCGACCAGGCGGCCCTCGCCGACCAGGCCATCTACGACGAGTACCGGGGCAAGCGGCACCTGTCCGTGCTGCTGCTGGAGCTGGACCTGCGGTCCGGGACGATGACAGTGGTGGACGCGGGCTCACCTCGGCTGGTCCTGCTGCGCGGCGGCGAGGTCACCGAGCAGCCACTGGAGGCGCAGTTCCCGCTCGGCATGTTCGAGGCGACCGACTACCGCGAGCAGACGTTCACGCTGGAGCGCGGCGACCGGCTGTTCGTGGTCAGCGACGGGGTGGTGGATGCCGCCGGTCAGGATGTGCGCTACGGCGAGACGGCACTCGACAGGTTCCTGCGACGGACCGGCCCGATGGAGCCGCTGGAGGCGGTCCGCTCACTGATCGGTGACCTGCGCGCGTTCGTGGCCGGCGACCTGATCGACGACGCGGTGGTGGTCTGCCTCGACTGGACCGGCCCGCAGCCCTGACCTGCGGAGGTCAGTAGGCGCCGCGACTGTTGAGCACCGCGCCGAAGGTCTTCCAGAGGATGGTGAGGTCGGCGGCGAGCGACCAGTTCTCCACGTAGTAGAGATCGAGTCGGATGCCGTCCTCCCAGCTAAGGTCGGAGCGCCCGCTCACCTGCCACAGCCCGGTCATGCCGGGCTTGACAAGCAGTCTGCGGGCGACATCGCCGTCGTAGCGGGCCACCTCCGAGGGCAGCGGCGGGCGCGGCCCGACCAGGCTCATCTGACCCAGTAGCACGTTGACGAGCTGTGGCAGCTCGTCAAGCGACCACTTGCGCAGCAGCCGGCCGACCCGTGTGACCCGGGGGTCGTCGCGCATCTTGAACATGAGGCCGTCGGTCTCGTTGCGGGCGGCCAACTCGGCGAGCAGCGCGTCGGCGTTCACCACCATGGTCCGGAACTTGTAGACCCCGAACTCCTTGCCGCCCCGGCCGACCCGGGTCTGCCGGAACAGCACCGGACCCCGGCTGTCGAGTTTGATGGCGAGCGCGATGACCGCTATGAGCGGCAGCAGCAGCGCAAGGGCTACCGACGACACCGACCGGTCGACGAATCCCTTCACCAGCTTGCGCGCACCGCGGAACTCGGGTGCCTCGACGTGGATCAGCGGCAGCCCTGCCACCGGGCGGGTGTGGATCCGGGGGCCGGCCACGTCGGTGAGCGCGGGTGCCACGACGAGGTCGACGCCGGTGCCCTCCAACTGCCAACCGAGCCGGCGCAGTCGGGCGGCGGTCAGCTCGCCGGAGGCGGTCACGGCCACCGTGTCCGCGCCGATCGCGGTCGCGGCCTCCGGGATGCCCCGGAACGACCCCACCACCGGTACGTCACCGAGACGCTGCGCCACCGGTGCCAGCAGCGCGTCGGGGATGCACGCACCGACCACCTGATAGCCGGCGTACGGCTCCCGGCGCAGTGTGTGCACCAACTCCAGAACATGGGCGGTGTCACCGACCACGAGCACCTTGCGGGACCAGCCGAACCCTCGGGACCGTGCCCGGTGCAGACGTTTTCGGGCGGCGAACCGGGCCACTTCCAGCCCGACGGTGCCCACCGCGAACGAGATGCCGAGGAACCCCCGGGAGACCCCGACGTCGGCGATGTATCCGGCGATGGCGATCGCCCCGGCCAGCCGCAGGCTCGCGGAGTTGACCCGCCGGTACTCGTCCGCCCCGTAGCCGATCACCCGGTCGTCGTAGCAGCCGAGCGCCTTGAGCGAGACCAGCCAGGCAAGAACCAACCCGGGTGCCACAAGCACGTAGGGGATCTTCGAGCCGCTCGGCTCCTCGTCACCGAAACGCGCGACGTACCCGACGAGCAGGGCGATTGTGAGAATGGTGGTGTCCAGAACCACCAGGACCCGGATGTAGGACCGTTCGTCGGCGCGGGCCATCAGCCCGGCCGGACGGCCGTCCGGCTTCGCGGACGTGCTGGCGGGGGTCATCAGTGTCGTGGCGGTCACTGGCCCTCCCCACTCTGTTCAGGTCGACCCGGCCGACTGGTCGCACCGAGGCGGACCGAGAAACCGGGGCGACCGGGGCGGACCGACAATGCCGGGACACGTCGACATCCTGCCCTGATAACTATGACTGCCGATTGATTCCGACGTATTGCCGTCACTTTTCTTCAACCCTGCGGTTACAAAAGGGGCCCGCCGTACCGGATCGGCGGTCCGGCAGGCTCCCTGTGCTGTGCGTCGGCTCAGCGCGGCGCCGGGGGGCGGCGGGCGATGGCGCTGAGGAAGATGCTGCCGATCTCACTCGGGTCCTTGGTGACGAAGACGTCACCACCGGTGACCTTGGTGATCGACTCCAACTCGGCCTTGCTGACGCCCTCGCCGATGCCGATCATGATGACCTGAACAGGACGCTCCGGGTCGGCGATCTGCTTCAGCTTGGCCAGCAGCTGCTGCTGGTTGAGGCCGTTGTCGTCCTCGTTCTTGCCGTCGGTGAACAGCACTATCGAGTTGACGCGGCCGGGCTGCCAATCTTCCTGGACCGCCTGGTAAGCGGCCAACATGGTGTCGTAGAGGCCGGTGTCGCCGCTGGACGGCTTGATCGTACCGAGGGCCGCCTCGAGCTGACCGCGCTGGCTCGACAGCGGGCCGATGGGAACCAGCTCACGGTAGTCGCGGTTCCCGACGAGTTTGGTGGAGAAGGTCCACAGGCCGATCGCCCAGGAGTCGTCGAAGAGGCCGAGGCCGCGACGTGCCGCGTCAACGGTGACCTCCTCGCGGCTGCGCCTGTTGGCGCTTGGCACCTCTTCCTTCATCGAGCCGGAAACGTCGATGACGCAGAGCATGCGGCCGGACTGGGTGGCGATCGACCAGCTGGAGACGACACGCTGTATCGCGGCCGGGTCGAGGCCGCCTGCCGCCGTGCCGCCTGCCGCCGGCTCCGACGGCGCGGTACCCGACGGGCTCGGGGCACCTTGCGGCGCGTGGAAACCGGCACCCCAGTTGCCGTCCGGCCCGCGCAGCGACTGCGCCGCCAGCCGGTCCCGGAACTTCGGGGCGGTGAGCAACTCGAACAGCACCTTGGCCGCCGACGCCTTGGTCGGTTCGATGCCGGGCAGCACCGCGTACGGGTAGTCAAGCGGCATCGGGGCCGGCTCCATGTAGAGGGCGGCGAGCGGCACCGGCGGCTGCTTGCTGTTGTAGGCGATCACGTCTTCCTCGGACAGCGCCGCCGCACCGAGGCCACTCGCGATGGAGGTCGGGTCCGTGGCGGTCGGGAAGCGCGCCACGAGGTCGCTGCGCAGCGACGACCGGCCCGTGGCAAGCGCCCGCAGCGCACCGACGGTGTTGCGTTGGGTGTCGCCGCCCGCCGCGCTGGCGGCCGCCGTCAGCGAGAGCAGACCGGACAGACCGGCGGCGTCCCGGGTGGGCTCGACGATCCCGGTACGCAGTGGCTTGCTGCTGTTCACCTGCTTGAGGAGGTCCGCCCAGGTGAACTTCGCGTCGGGCCAGCCCAACCGGGTGGCCACCGGCTCGGGCATGGCCACGACGACGGGGCTGCGGGCGATGGAAGCGCCGTTTGTCGGAGCGAAGGCTGTCGCGTCCTTCTTGAGCCGCAGCAGCCAGGTCGACGAGTCCGGCACCCAGACGTCCGGGGTGACGGCGGTGCCGCTGGCCTGCCCGACACCGGCCAGGACGGCGCCGTGCTTCGCGGCCACCACTGCGGCCACGTCGACCGGGTCGGACGCCGAGACGTCGACGCGGATGCAGGTGGGGCCGACAGCGGCACCGTCCTTGACCCACTGGGCGGCGGCGGCGTCGACGGCGGGCGCGAGTTCGGCGGCGACCGCCACCGCGAGCCGGATCTCCCCTGAGCAGTTCGGCTGGATCAGCTCCCTGTAGCCGAACCACGCGCCGGTGGTGACGACGAGAACCGTCGCCATCGATCCGACGACGGCGAGGTGGAGTTTCGAACGCATGCGATGGCGGCCTGCTGACACGCTGACCATCTTGCGTATTAGGTGCCGTCTCTGCCACAACCGTTCGGACTAAAGTTACGCAGGAGAAACAGTTGATCACCGTTTAGCGACACAGAGTGATGAAGCGGTCCCGAGCCGTCGTCAAATCGGCATCGTCTTCACGTCTCGCCACAGATGATTCGGCTCACGGCAGCACACAGGTCGGGCTCGGCACCGCCACGGGCTCGCCGACCGGTGCCGGAATGCCGGTGCTCGCGTCCAGCCGGAAGACCCGCACCATGTCCGCGCGCTCGTCGGCGACGTACAGATGCGTGCCGATCAGCACGAAGTGCCGGGGCCACTCACCGCCGGTGTCCACCTCGGCCACCAACTCGGGCAGCTCGCCGGCCAGATTGAAGACGGCGATGGTGCCCACCCCGCGATTGGCGACGTACAGGAAACGGCCGTCCGGGCCTACCGCCACCTCCGACGGCTGGACGTGCCCGGTCCGGTCGCTCGCGTCGACCCGGCCACGCTGGTGCAGCGCCCCGTCGTCGTCAAGCTCGTACGCGGTCACAGTGGCGTCCAGCTCGCCGACCAGGTAGCAGCGCCGCCCGTCGGGGTGGCGTGCCAGGTGCCGTGGCCCGGTGCCGGGCGCCGTGCGCGTCCGTGGCCCGCGCGGCGTCAACCGACCGCTCGCGCCGTCGAGGTCGTACCTGTAGACCGAGTCGGTGCCCAGATCCACAGCGAGCAGCGGTCCCGCGCCCGGGTCCGGGGAGACCATGTGGGTGTGCGCCCGGTCCTGGCGGTCCGGGTCGGGACCGTGCCCCTCGTGCACCACGAGGTCGGTGCGCTCACCGGGCACGCCCTGCGCGTCGAGCGGAAAGACGGCGACGCTGCCGCCGCCGTAGTTGGCCGCCACCAGGTGCCCGCCGTCGGGCAGCACCGCCAGGTGGCAGGGCTCGGCGCCACCTGTCGAGCGGCTGCCGAGCGGGTCCAGCGTGCCGTCGGGCCCGACCCGCCAGGCGCTGATCGCCCCGTCGGTCACCTCGTTTACCGCGTAGAGCACCGGCTGGCGGGGGTGCCGCGCCAGGAACGACGGGGACTCGGTGACCGCCACCGTGCCCAGCGGGGTCAGCGCCCCGGTGGCCGGGTCCCGCAGGGCCGCCACGATGCCGCTGCCGCGCCCTCCGCCCTGCGCCGTGTAACCGCCGATGTGGACGACCTCGCCCTGACCACTCACGCCCCACCCCTTAGCCGGCACTCTCGGTAGATCCAATCAGAGCTGCCCACGATGCCGGCCCGCTAACCAGCTTTCCGGGCCCGGATCGCCGACCATCGGCTCTCCGCGCGCGCTGACCGCCGATCCGCCGCCCGCGCGGCGGCCGCTCAGGCGGCCGGCACCGGCTCACCACGCTGGCGGGCCACGTGCTCGACCAGGGAGATCAACACCAGCTTGCCGGACTGCCGGTCCCGGGCGTCACAGAGCACCATCGGTACGTCCGGATCCAGGTCCAGCGCCCGACGTACGGTCTCCAACTCGAACCGGCGGGTGCCGTCGAAGCAGTTCACGCCAACCACGAACGGGATGCCGCGCTGCTCGAAGTAGTCGATCGAGGGGAAGCAGTCGGCCAGCCGCCGCGTGTCGGCGAGCACCACAGCGCCGAGCGCGCCGAAGGCCAACTCGTCCCAGAGAAACCAGAACCTGTCCTGGCCCGGCGTGCCGAAAAGATAGACCTGGAGGTCCTCGTTGATGGTGATCCGGCCGAAGTCCATGGCGACCGTGGTGGTCGACTTGCCCTCCACGCCGGAGGTGTCGTCGGTGCCGATCCCGGCCCCGGTCAACACCTCCTCGGTCTGCAACGGGCGAACCTCACTCAACGCGCTCACAAGCGTCGTCTTGCCGGCACCGAAGCCTCCGGCGATGAGGATCTTCAGTGCCAGCGGGATGGTGGTACGAGTGCCCGCATGGTCATAACGCACGGAGTCCACTGACCACCGCCTTGAGGATGTCGTCGTCGGGAAGGTTGCCGTCGGCCGGCGGCTCGTGCACCGCTACCAGGCCCTGAGCGAGAAGGTCACCGAGCAGCACCCGGATCACCCCGACCGCGAGGTCCAGCTCGGCTGCCAACTCGGCCACCGATACCGGCTGGCCGGCGAGCGCGACAAGCCGCCGGTGCTCCGGGAGCAGCTGCGGGTGGGCTGCCGGGTCGAAATCCGAGGCGGCCAGGACGAACGCGACCAAATCGAACCCGACGGCGGAGCGTACCCGGCCGCCGGTGAGCGTGTACGGGCGCACGACCGGGCCCGCGTCGCCGTCCAGCCACTCGTGCTGGGGCGCGGGCGGCTCAGCCCGCATCACCGGCACCCGCCGACGGCCGGGCCGGCGCACTGAGGTTCTCCCCCACACGGATGACAAGCATCGCCATCTCGTATGCCACCAGGCCGATGTCCGCGTCCGCGTCACTCACCACGGCAAGGCAGGCACCCTGCCCGGCGGCGGTGACGAAGAGGTACGCCGACTCCATCTCCACAACGGTCTGCCGGACCGGACCGCCGTCCACGTGTCGGCTCGCGCCCCGGGCCAGGCTGGAGAAGCCGGCGGCGAGCGCGCAGAGGTGCTCGGCGTCGGAGCGGTCCAGCTCGGTCGAGGAGCCCAGCAGCAGCCCATCGGCGGAGAGCACCACCGCCTCCCGGGCGGCCGGCACCCGTTGCACCAGCTCGTCGAGCAGCCAGTCGAGGCTGGCGCCCTGCTTCGTCGTCTGCCGCACTAGGCGTTCCTCTCAGTCTCGGTCGGGGGTTCGGTGGTGTCCCGGTCCGCAACGGCGTGGTCCGCCGGAGCTGCCGGGGTCGCTTGAGCCGTCGAAGACACCGGGGTCACCGGAGCCGTCGGGACGGGCGCGGCGGGCCCGGTCGCGGGTGCCGCATCTCGCTGGGCTGCCGCATCTGGCTGGGCTGCCGGGGGCGGCGGGGCGCCGGTGGCCCGGCCGCGGGCGGTTCCCGCCTGAAGTGCCGCCATGACCCGGCGTACCTCCTCCGGTGACCGGGGCGACGGCGCATCGGCGGCCGTCGACCGGGGCACTGCGGCGGGGGTACGCCGTCGCACCCGGCGCGGCAGCCCGTCCAGGTCGTCAGTTGTCCCGTCCGAGGACGTCCCCTCGACGCCCGGCCCGGTCGTGCCCGGTCCCTCGTCTGCGGGGGAGTTGGCGGCCGACGCGTCCGGGCCGTGGGCGGGCGCTGCGGTGGCGGACGGCCCGGTGGCGGCCGCGGGCGGGCGGGCACGGTTGGGCCGGGGTCGGGGCACTGTGGCCCGGCGGGGTCGCCGTTCGCCGGGCGCGGAAGTCGGCGCGGCGAGGTCGTGTCCGGCCGGCGGCTCGGCGGTGACCAGGTCGCTGGGGATGAGCACCACGGCGGTCACCCCGCTCTCCCTGCCGGGGCGCAGCCGGACCCGTACCGCGTGCCGTGCCGCCAGTCGGGCCACCACGAACAGGCCGAGTCGCGCGCTCTCGGTCGGGTCGAACTCGGGCGAGCTGGCCAGCCGGGTGTTCGCGCCCTCCAGTGCCGCCTCGGACATCCCCAGCCCCTGGTCGGTGATCTCCAGGGCGTACCCGTTGGCCACCTGCTCCCCCGTCACGGTGACCCGGGTGTCCGGCGGCGAGAAGGCGGTAGCGTTCTCGATCAGCTCGGCCAGCAGGTGGATGACGTCACCGACAGCCCGGCCGAGCACGCCGGCCGGCTGCACGACGGTGATGTCCACCCGGTCGTACGCCTCGACCTCGGAGATCGCGCCGCGAACCAGGTCGACAATCGCCACCGGGTTGCGCCATCCCCGACCTGGCGCGGAGCCGGCGAGAATGACCAGGTCCTCGGCGTGCCGACGGAGCCGGGTGGCGAGATGGTCCACCTGGAACAGTTCAGCAAGCTCGTCCGGGTCCTCGGCGCGTCGCTCCATTCGGTCCAGCAGGTGCAGCTGCCGGTGCACCAGGCCCTGGCTGCGCCGGGCGATGTTGAGGAACACCTCGTTGAGGCCACGGCGCAGGGTGACCTCGTCCACAGCGGCCTGGACGGCGGTGCGCTGCACCTTGGTGAAGGCCCGCCCGACCTCGCCGATCTCGTCGTGGCCGTACTCCAGTGGCGGCGCCTCCCGTGCGACGTCGACAAGCTCGCCGCGGCGCAGTCGGGTCACCACGTCCGGCAGACGATGCTCGGCCAGCTCGAGCGCGGCGGTACGCACCCCACTGAGGCGCCGGACCAGCGTGCGGCCGACCCGCACCGCCACCAGCACCGAGACCACCACGGCGACGAGTCCGAGCACACCGGCGGCGGCCAGCCGGAGCAGGATCCGGACGGCCATCGGCACCGAGCGGTCGGTGAGCCCGTCGGCCTCGGACAGCTCGAAGTCGCGCAACTGCTGCTGTACGGCGTCGTGGCTGGCCTGCCATGACGCCGCGTCCACCGGTGGACGTCCGGTCCGGCTGGCCCCGATCAACGCGTCCTGCATGGCGCGCAGGCTTGTGAAGTCCGGAGTCTCGGTAAGCCGTTGGTACGCGACGCGCCCGGCCTCGGGCAGGTCGGCGACCGCGCTCTCGCTGAGCCACCGCTGGTTGCCGATGGCCTGCACGAGCTGGGTGTGCTCGCCGTCGGCGAACCGACCGGCGGTCAACGCGCCGGCCAGCAGGGCGTCGGTCTGGCCGAGCAGTTCCCGGGAGCGACCCAGCGCGGTGAGCGCCAGCGCCTGCCGGTTGATGTCGGGGTCGGGCAGGTCCGCCATGGCGGAGAACGCCTGGAAGGCCGCGGTGACGATGCCACTGTAGAGGCCGAGCGCGCCAGCACGGTCCATCATGCGGTCGTCGATGAAGTTCCGGCCGCTCGGCAGGGCCGCCAGTGCGGTGACCAGCCGGTCGATCCGGTCCTCCAGGACCTCGTCGGCGGCGTCGCGCAACGCCTGTCCGTCGATCCGGCGGCGCAGCTCGGCGACCGCCCGGTCGGTGCGCTGGCGTTGCTCGACCAGTGCCGGCAGCTCGCTGGTGCCGGCGAGCTGCACCACCGACAGCCTGCGTTCCCGTTGCAGCTCGGTGACCACTGCCTCACCGGGGCGGCCCAGGTCGTACAGCAGGGTGCGCGCGGAGAGCAGGTCCAGGGCCGGGCCGAAGGTCAACGTCGTCGCGAAGATCCACAGTGCCAGCAGAGCGGTCACCGGCGCGACGACCAACGCGGTCAGCTTCGAGCGGATCGGCCAGTCGCGGGTTCTCATCAGACCTCGCCCGTACAGGGGTGGCAGGAGGGCGCCGGCACCGCCGGGCAACGCGCTCGCCGGGTGCGCGCCCGACCGTCCAGGTCGGGTGCCGGCGCGGGCGCCTTGGGCAGGATACGTAATCGCGCGCCGATGCACTACCGCCCGTCGCGTGGGCATCGACGCTACGGAATGCAACACCTGTGGACGCCCTCAGCGGCGGCCTCGCGAACTCGGCGCGGATCAGGTTTGATCGCGCGCCGCGCCGTGTCCCCCGGTCGCGTTTCGCCCTGCAACGCCCTCGCTAGGCGAAACGGGACGCGGATCGGTGCGGAAAGTGCCTCGGATCGGGATTGGCGATCAGTACGCGGAGGGAATACCAGGTAAGGAAGGAGGAGCCCATGTCGTCCACGCAGATAATCGTCATCGTCGTCGTCGTGCTGGTGATCGCAGCACTGGCCGTGGCTGCGCTGTCGGTCAGCCGCCGCCGCAAACTACAGAGCCGGTTCGGGCCGGAGTACGACCGGGTGGTCCAGGAGCAGGACAGCCGGTCCGCCGCGGAGCGCGAACTGCGCGACCGGGAGCGCCGGCACGCCGAGCTCACGCTCACCCCGCTCAGCCCGGAATCCCGGGCCCAGTACGCCGCGGCCTGGGAGGAACTCCAGATCCGCTTCATCGACTCGCCCGGCGACACAGTGGGCGACGCGGATGAACTCGTCACCCGACTCATCGAGGAGCGGGGCTACCCGACCGGGGACTTCTCCGACCAGATCGCCCACCTCTCCGTCGATCACGCCCGCACGCTCACCCACTACCGGGACGCGCACGAGATCCACCTGCGCAACTCCCGGGGCGAGGCCAGCACCGAAGAACTGCGCCAGGCTGTCGTGCACTACCGGGCTCTGTTCGCCGACCTGCTCGGCGAGGAGCCGGTCGGTCAGCACGCACCCGAAGAGCAGCACCACCACCCGGACACTCCGCACGACGCCACGAGCCGCTGAGGAGGCCACCACCCATGCGCCAGGAAGAGCAGGTGACCAACGCCCACCCGGAGGCCGTCCGGTCCACACCGGTACCCGTGCCGCCGACCGACGACCGAACCGACAGGAATGACCAGACCGACCTGACCGACAGGGACTACCGCTCGGACGCGTCCGAGGGCACTGTGGACGACCGGGACGCCTTCGACGACGCCGAGCGCGACCCCACCGCCGAGCACGAGCGGGCCGACGACGTCGACCCGGACCTGCACGACGTCGACGACGAGGCGGCGGACGACCGACGCCACCGCGCGGACGACCGGCACACCGACCCGACGGACGACCGCGACGACGAGGGCGGGTTCCACGAGCCCGGCCCGCTGCCGACCGCGTTCGGCGCTACCACTGTGGGGGACGCTGTGGCCGCGTCCGCGCTGGCCAGCCCGCATCCGCAGGACCAGCCCGACCCTCGGGCCGAGCGGACCGCCGAGCCCGGAGACGGCGCCGAGGACGGCGAACGGGTGGGCCTGACCGCCGATCCCACCGCCGAACTGCACCGCCGGGACGGCGGCCCGGAGACCGACCGGGACACCGACCTGGATCCCGACGCCGACGACCAGCACGTCGACGCCGACGGTTCCACCCGTACGGTCGTACCGGCGGGGAGCACTGACGGTGCGGCCGAGCGCCGCGGTGACCTGACCGACTGGGCCGGTGACCCGGACGCGACGGCGGCCGGCGCGGCCGACTACGGCAGTGCCACGCCGGAGATGGTCGACCCGGACGCGGACGCCGAAGTGGTGCCCGTCGTCGCCGGCACCACCTCCTCGCTGGAGTCGGCCGGAACGTCGCGGCCCACCGGGTCGACGGTGGCCGCCGAGCCGGCGACGCTCCTCGAAGCGGACACGGCGCAGGGATTCCGGGACCGCTGGCGCGACGTGCAGTTGCGGTTCGTGGACGACCCGCACGCGGCGGCCGGTGAGGCGCAGTCGCTGGTCGAGGAGGCCATCCAGGCACTCTCCTCGGCGCTTGCCGCCCAGAAGAACAAGCTGGGTGGCTGGCAGGACGCCGGCTCGGCGGACACCGAGCAGCTGCGGATGGCTGTCCGCAACTACCGGGACTTCCTGGACCGCGTCCTGGGTCGCTGAGTTACGCACGGGCGCCCCGGTCGATCATCGACCGGGGCGCCCCCGTATGTCCGCCCGCCCGTTGCGCCCCGGAAGCGCCCCGAAAGTGGGCAACCGGGCGCGCCGGCGCCGCGCATGGCCTCCCCGGCACGGGGTACGCGAGGGATCAGGCAACGTGTCGGACCCAGGAGGCAGCACCATGACCGATCGCGACCGCCGACCGCCGCTGGAAGAGAGCCCGCAAACGGCCGCTGCGGTGGACGACGACAGCACCGTCCCGCAACTGCGGACCGGAGGCGGCCCGGACCCTGACACTCCGGCCTTCGCCGAGCCCCGGGACCGGCCGGAGGATCTCGCGCCGGAAACCGACGAACTGCTCGGCGATCCGTACGCCGCCGGCACCGGCGCCACCGGGACAGGCACCGGCGCGGCTGGGGACAACATCCGCACCGGGGCTGAGCAGCAGTGGGAGCCGGAGGATCTGGTGATGGCACGGGGGCAGGACCTCACGCCGGAGAACCTCGACAAGGCACGCCGTGACCTGGCCGAGCAGGGCCGGGCGGCGATCGAGCGCACAGTGCCCTGACCGGCGGGCAACAGGGTGGGTCCCCGACCCGACCTGTGACGGTCGGATCGGGGACCCGGGGGGACCTGCCGCCGGCAGTGCCTCACCTACTGCCGGCGGCGGGTGGTGCTGGAGCGTTCCCGGTCAGAGGGCCGGGTACGCGTTGCGCATGAGCTCCTGGAACTGGGCGGAGAACCACGCACCGGAGATCGGGGCGTCCGCAAGCGCACCGGACGGGTTGTTGCCGTTGCGGGCGTTACCGCCGTACGTCGGGTCGCACATCCGGTCGAAGCCCTTGCCCTCGTTGTTCGGGATCTCCTTGCTGGAGCCGTCCGACTCGCCCGGAGGCTTCACCCAGACGTAGGCGTCGATGCCCGGCTCCGGGTTGGCCCGGGGACGCTCACCGAGGCCGGCACCGGCCTGGTTGCACCAGTTGCCGAGGTGGAGCCGACGGTCGACCCGGCCACCGTTGACGTACGTGTCGACGCTTGTCGTCGCGCCCGGACCGGTGGGCCGGGCGGACCCGCCCCAGCCGTTGCGGGAGGTGTCGATCAGCATGCCGATGTTGGAGTTGAAGCCGACCGAGACCAGCTTGTCGCGGAACGCCTGCGCGAAGGACAGTTCGTCGACGTAGTAGTTCCAGTCCACCCACTTCGACTGCCGCACCGTCTGGCCGTTCACGTTGTCCGTCACCTTGAAGTACGGCTCACGCAGAGCCGAGTAGTTCGCGGTGTTGGTGATGAAGCCGTGCACGTTGTTGACAGTGCTGCCGGAGGCGACCGCCGCGGTCTTCAGGATGTCGGCGGTCGGGCCGAAGTTGGTGTCCCAGCCGAGCCAGCCGTGGTGGCCGGCGTCGACGTAGTTGTAGACGTTGCTGATCGCACCGAACTTCGCCAGCGCGTAGCCGACGCCGTTGACGTAGGCGCCGTTGGCCTTGACGGTGTCACACATCACGGTGCCACCCGCGTTGCCAGTGGTGTTGGTGACCAGGTTCGGCAGCGAGTCGATCTCGATGACGTTGATGATCCGCAGGTTCCGGTACTTCGCGTCGGACTGGATCGCCGCGATCGGGTCGATGTACTCGGCCTTGTACCTGGGCAGCTCGTCCGGGCCCAGCTCACCGTTGGAGGCGAGCGCGGAGCAGTCCCGGCCGGGCAGGTTGTAGATCACGAACTGGATGTAACCGGCACCCTGGCGCAGCGCCTCGTCCAGGTGGTCACGCACCCCGAAGGCGCCGTTGGAGCTGCTGTCCGGCGTGCCGTTGATGGCGGCGATCCGGTCCAGCCACACGGCGGTGGGGTTGTTGGAGACGCGGCTTCCGCCCGCCTCGGCGTCCGCCTTGGCCTTCCACTCCGGGTTCACGTAGCCGGGAACACCGGCGTACGGGTTGTCCACCTTGGTTCCGGGCGGCGGGGTCGTCGGCGGAGGCGTGGTGGGCGGAGGCGTGGTCGGCGGAGGCGTGGTCGGGGGTGGGGTGGTGGGGGGTGGGGTGGTGGGCGGCGGGGTGGTCGGGCCACCGCCGTTGCAGACCACTCCGTTGAGGGTGAACGACGTCGGCTTCGGGTTGCTGCCGCTCCACGCGCCGTTGAACCCGATGTTCGTCGACGCACCGGTGGCGAGGCTGCCGTTGTAGGACAGGCTGCGGGCCGTGACCTGGCTGCCGGACTGGGTGAACTCGGCCGACCAGCCCTGCTGCACCCGCTGGCTGGAGTTGGGGAAGGTCCAGCCAAGCGTCCAGCCGTTGACCGGGTCGCCGAGGTTCTTAATTGTGACGTTGCCGGTGAAGCCACCGGGCCAGTCGTTCGTCGAGTAGACGATCTCGCACTGCGTCGCGGCCTGTGCCGCGGTAACGGGGATCGTCACCAACCCTCCGGCGACCAGCACGCCCGCGCCTGCGAGCGCGAAGGTCCGGCGTGGGCCGGACAGCCTTCTCCACACATTCATGCCACTGATCTCCTTGGGCGAGACCGGGCTCGCGTACGGCCCGGCGTGGGACGGCCCGGTGAGACGTCCTGGACGGACGGCTGCCGGCGCCAACGGGATTCTTTGGGGTGCCCGACCCGGACGGGCTGCTGTGGTGGTGGTGAACGACCGGCGCGGACCGGCCCAGTGGCGGCCGGATGTCGTCCGGCGAAACCGGATGCCCTCGACGCCCTGCCTGCGCGGTGTGGCTCCCCGAACCGCGTGCGCCGATTCTTACATGGGAGCGCTTCCATGGCAATGGCTCGATGCGTGTGGCCGACCTTTGCGACTCGGACGATACCCCCGAGCGGGATCTGCCGACACGAGAGCGACGGGCCCGCCATTACCGGATGAGCGCTGGTGGGCCGGTACGCGGCGTGCCGAACACCGCTATCGACGCCGCAAGGCGGTGGCGCACCCAAGACGTACGGCAAGCCCGAGAAGGCGGCGTAGCACTCCTTAGCCTCTTACCAGCAGTAAAGGTCAAAACGCGAATCTTTCACTTCATAAGTCATGAAACCGTCTAACGTCGGTCGTAGCTCGACTGTCGTCGGGCTCAGGACAACAGGGATGGAGTGACGCAAGTCATGGCTAAGAAGATGCTCGGGAAGGTCGTTGCGGGCGCTGCGCTCGGCGGCGCATCGCTCCTGGTGTTCGCGCCGGGGATCGCGTTCGCCGACGGGCACCACGACGGCGGCAAGGACCACGACGGCAAGGTCTACGCCAAGCCGCACGTCGTGAAGGCTGGCGACAAGGTCAAGCTCCTCGAGATCTGCCCGGACCGGCAGGAGCACGCCTTCGTCTGGTCCAAGGTCACCGGCAAGGTCAAGCTGGAGGCGGCGCGGGACGACAAGGGCAAGGACCACGGCGAGTGGAACAAGGAGGACGGCTCCTACGACCACGAGGACCGCGGCCGGGACGAACACGGCAAGGACGACAAGGGCAAGGACGAGCACGGCAAGGACGACAAGGACAAGGACAAGGGCAAGGACCACGAGGGCAAGGGCGAAGACGGCAAGGACAAGCCGCAGCCGCCGGCCGACTCCCCGCAGCCCGGTGGCCAGGGCGGTGGCGCTGCCGCCGACGCCTACGGCGACGAGGGTGGCAAGGACTGGAAGGGCGAGGAGCACGGCCAGGACGCGGAGAACGGCCGCGACAAGGACTGGGACTCCAAGGACGAAGGCAAGAAGGACTGGGACTCCAAGGACGAAGGCAAGAAGGACTGGGACTCCAAGGACGAAGGCAAGAAGGACTGGGACTCCAAGGACGAAGGCA
>NZ_JBNCKU010000020.1:70838-107174 GCF_049841715.1 Micromonospora sp. DT41
GCAAGAAGGACTGGGAGTCCAAGGGCGGCGAGTACGGCTCGGACGAGTACGGCTCGGACAAGGGCTGGGAGTCCAAGGGCGGCGAGTACGGCTCCGACGAGTACGGCTCGGACAAGGGCTGGGAGTCCAAGGGCGGCGAGTACGGCGACCACGGCAAGGACGGCGGCTGGGAGCGCGAGCGCGAGTTCGTGTACTACGGCGAGGCCACTGTCGACAAGGACGCCAAGCCGGGTCGCTACGAGCTCAAGGGTTCGTGCGGCGAAGGTGAGCTCGTCGTCCTGCCCCACGGCGGGGTCGACGGTGGTGACGGTGGCGCCAGCACCGGTACCGACCGGGGCCTGGCCACCGGTGGCGCGAGCCTGCTCGGCGCTGCCGCGCTGGGCGGGATCGTTCTGATGCGTCGTCGGCGGACCGATGGTTCCCTCGTCTGACGTGACGATGGCACGGGCCGGCGGCCGTCACGGGAGACCGTGGCGTGCCGCCGGCGCGGCCGTCGTCGTCACAGTGGCCATGGTCGGCGCCGGAATGATCGGCGCCGCGCTGAAGACCACTCCCGCTCCCCGCCCACCGCAGCCGCTGGCCCAGGCCGGTCCCGAGACCACCGACGCCGACGTCCCCCGGCTCGACGGCGGGGAGTCCGCCGCGCGGGGCGACGTACCGGCGGGACTGAACCGGGCTACGCCGACAAGCATCGAGATCCCCCGGATCGGCGTCAACGCGACGATCATGCCGCTCGGCACGAACCCGGACGGCACCGTCCAGGTTCCCCCGTTGGAGCAGGCCGACCAGGCCGGCTGGTACGAGCCGGGCGTGAGCCCCGGCGAGACCGGCAACGCGGTGATCGTCGGTCACGTGGACTCGGCGCAGCTCGGCCCTGCCGTCTTCTTCGACCTGGGCTCCCTCGTTCCCGGCGACACGATCACGGTGCGTCGGGCTGACGGCCGGCCCGCCACCTTCAAGGTCGAGTCGGTGAAGTCGTACCCGAAGACGGCCTTTCCCACCGAACTCGTCTACGGGCCGAACGACAGGCCCGGCCTGCGGGTGGTGACCTGCGGCGGTCAGTTCGACGAGACCGTCAAGAGCTATCCGGACAACGTGGTGGCCTTCGCGACCCTTGTGGAGTGACCTGGGAGTGCGAAAACGGTCCGGCCGGTCGGGGTGACCCGACCGGCCGGACCGCGTCCGGCGTACCGACTCAGGCCGCGGCGCCGGAGGTCCGCACCAGCGTGCGGATCTGACGCAGCAGCACGGACAGTGCGGCGAGGTCCGCCCTCGACTCGTCGAACTCCCCCATCGCCTGGCGGGCACGGTGGATCGAGGTGGCGTTCGACTGCTCCCACTGGTGCACCCGCTCGTGCGGCGGCAGTTCGCCCGGGGTGGAGTCGAGCACCTCCGCGGTGAGTGCGGCCAGCGCGGCGTACAGGTCGTAGCGCAGCGCCATGCGGGCCAGCGTCTGCCACCGGTCCTCACGCGGCAGCAGGGAGATCTTCGACAGCAGCGAGTCCACCCGGAACAGGTCGGACAGCACGAAGTAGACCGATGCCACCTCGCCGACCTCCCGCCCGCTGCGGGTCGCGGTCTCCACCACGTCCAGCAGGCCGAAGCTGTACATCAGCCGGGTCGCCTGCTCGGCCAACTCGCGGGGCAGCCCACGCTTTGTCGACGAGTCGATGTGCTCGGCGATGGCCTGCCGCTCACTGCCGTAGAACAGATCCTCCAGCCCCGGCAGCAGGTCGGCCACCCCGGCACGCAGCCGCTTGATCTCGGCCGGCACGTCGATCGGCGAGCGCCGGTTGGTGACGAGCCACCGGACGGCGCGGTCGAGCAGCCGGCGGGTGTCCAGGTAGACGCTTGTCTGCAGCTCCGGGGAGACCTTGTTGTCCAGCGCCTCCACCGCGTCCCACAGCTCACGCAGCCCGAAGACCTCGCGGACCACCACGTACGCCCGGATCACGTCGGCGGCGTTCGCCGCGGTCTCCTCGACGACCCGGAAGACGAACGAGATCCCGCCCCGGTTGATCGCCTCGTTGACGAGCACCGTGGTGACGATCTCCCGGCGTAGCCGGTGCTGGTCCATCCGGTCGGCGAACCGCTCGCGCATCGGCGTCGGGAAGTAGTTGACCAGTACGCTGTTCGTCCACTCCTCGTCGGCCACGCCGTCGGCGAGGATCTCCCGTTCCAGGACGATCTTCACGTACGCCAGCAGCACCGCGAACTCCGGCGCGGTCAGCCCGGACTCGCCCCGTACCGCCAACTCCTCGTCCGGCGGCAACGCCTCCAGCGCCCGGTCCAGCCCGCCCGAGCGCTCCAGCTCGTTGATCATCCGGCGGTGCACCGGAAGCAGCGAGGCTGCCTGCGCCTGGGCGTTGTTGATCGCTCGAGCCTGGTCGTAGTTGTCCCGCAGCACCAGCTTGGCGACCTCGTCGGTCATCTGAGCCAGCAGCTCGTCCCGCTCGGCGGTGGTCAGCTCGCCGTCGGCGACAGCCGTGTTCAGCAGGATCTTGATGTTCACCTCGTGGTCGGAGGTGTCCACGCCGGCCGCGTTGTCGATGAAGTCGGTGTAGATCCGGCCACCGGTCAGCGCGTACTCGATGCGGCCGAGCTGGGTCCAGCCCAGGTTGCCGCCCTCGCCTGCCACCCGGCAGCGCAGGCTGCGCCCGTCCACCCGGATCGCGTCGTTGGACTTGTCGCCCACCTCCGCGTTGGTCTGCGTGGACGCCTTCACGTAGGTGCCGATGCCGCCGTTCCAGAACAGGTCCACCGGCGCGGTGACGATCGCCTTCATCAACTCCTGCGGCGACATCTGCGTGACGTCGTCGTCCAGGCCGAGCACCGCCCGGACCTGCGGCGTGATCGGGACGGACTTCGCGGTACGCGAGTAGACGCCGCCCCCTGCCGAGATCAGCTCCGCGTTGTAGTCCTCCCACGAGGACCGGGGCATGTCGAACAGCCGCCTGCGCTCGGCGTACGAGGTGGCCGCGTCCGGGTCGGGGTCGAGGAAGATGTGCCGGTGGTCGAACGCGGCGACCAGCCGGATGTGCTCGGAGAGCAGCATCCCGTTACCGAACACGTCACCTGACATGTCGCCGACGCCGACGACTGTGAAGTCCTGGGTCTGGGTGTCGTGGCCCAGCTCCCGGAAGTGCCGCTTCACCGACTCCCAGGCGCCCCGGGCGGTGATGCCCATCTTCTTGTGGTCGTAGCCTGCCGAACCACCGGAGGCGAACGCGTCACCCATCCAGAATTTGTGCGCCTTGGAGATCTCGTTGGCGATGTCGGAGAACGTCGCGGTGCCCTTGTCCGCCGCCACCACCAGGTACGGGTCGTCGCCGTCGTGCCGGACCACGTCCTCCGGCGGCACGATCTTCCCGCCGACGATGTTGTCGGTGACGTCGAGCATCGCGCCGACGAACTCCTGGTAGCAGGCGACAGCCTCGTCCCGATCGCCCGGCTTCTGCTTCAGCACGAAGCCGCCCTTGGCGCCCACCGGCACGATCACGGTGTTCTTCACCATCTGCGCCTTGACCAGGCCGAGCACCTCGGTACGGAAGTCCTCCCGACGGTCCGACCAGCGCAACCCGCCCCGGGCCACCGGCCCGAACCGCAGGTGCACACCCTCGAAGCGGGGCGAGTAGACGAAGATCTCGAACTTCGGCCGGGGCGCCGGCAGGTCCGGGATGGCCTGCGGGTCGAGCTTGAACGCCACGTACGCCTTCGGCCGCCCGTCGGCGCGCCTCTGGTAGAAGCTCGTCCGCAGGGTCGCCTCGATCACCGTCAGGTACGAGCGCAGGATCCGGTCCTGGTCGAGGCTCGCCACGTCGTCAAGGGCGGCCCGGATGGTCTCCACCAGCTCACCACTGCGCTGCTGACGCTGCTCACTGCTCTGCTCACCCGGCGCGAACCGGGTCTCGAACAGCTCCACCAACAGCGCGGCGATCTTCGGGTAGGCGATGAAGGTCTGCTCCATGTAGTCCTGCGAGAAGACCGTGCCGGCCTGCCGCAGGTACTTCGCGTACGCCCGCAGCACCACCACCTGCCGCCACGTCAGCCCGCCGCGCAGCACCAGCTCGTTGAACCGGTCCACCTCGGCCTCGCCACGCCACGCCGCCGCGAACGCGTTCTCCACGTGCGGGCGCACCTCGGACAGCTCGTGGTGCCCCTCGGGCAGCATGAGGCCGAAGTCGTACAGGTAGACCCGACCGTCGATGCGGTCCACCTCGTACGGGTGCTCGTCGACCACCCGTACGCCGAGCGAGTGCAGCACCGGCAGCACTGCGGAGAGCATCATCGGCTCCCCGTACCGGTAGACCTTGAACCGGACGTCCATGGTCTCGGCCAGGTCCGCGCCGGGCACACGGGTGCCCGGGCGGGGCGCCAACTGCTTGCGGAACAGGTGCATCTCCAGCTGGCCGGGCTCCTCCAGCAGCTCCAGCTTGGCCAGGTCCTTCATCGCCTCGTACGGCGTGTGCCCGTCCTTGTAGCCCTCCGGGAACGCGTCGGCGTACCTGGTGAACAGGTGCTTGGCCTGCTCGTCGCCGAGCTTGCGTTCCAGCACCAGCCGGTAGTCGTCGTCCCAGAGCCGTGTCGCGTCGGCCAATTCCTCGGCCAGCAGGTCGGCGTCGATGTCACCGGGCGGCCGGGTCGGGTCGGTACGGACGATGAAGTGCACCCGCGCCAGCATCGACTCGGTGACCCGGGTCGTGTAGTCCACCCCGACGCCGTTCAACTCGCGCAGCAGGATGTCCTGCATACGCAGCCGGTTCTGCGTGGTGAACCGGTCCCGCGGCAGGTAGATCAGGCAGGAGATGAACCGCCCGTACGCGTCGCGGCGCAGGAACACCCGCAGCTGCCGGCGACCCGCCATCCGCAGCACGCCGACCACCGCGTGGTACAGGTCGTCGGTCTTGATCTGGAACAGCTCGTCGCGCGGGTACGTCTCAAGGATCTGGAGCAGATCCTTGCCGGAGTGGCTGCGTTGGCTCAGGCCGGAGCGGTCCAGCACCTCGGCAACCTTGCGGCGCACCACGGGCAACTCCTGGACGCTGGTCCGGTACGCGGCGGTGGAGAACAGCCCCAGGAAGCGCCGCTCACCGATGACCTCGCCCGCCTCGTTGAAGATCTTGAAGCCGATGTAGTCCAGGTACGCCGAGCGGTGCACTGTGGCCCGCGAGTTGGCCTTGGTGATGATGAGCAGGCGCTTCTCCAGCACCTTCTCGTGCGCCTCGTGCGTCATCGACGCCAGCGACCGGGCTTCCGGCGAGTCCGAGCGCAGGATGCCCAGGCCGGTGCCGAGCACCGCCTCCAGCGCCTTGCCGTCGACCGGGTCCGAGGAACTCGCGTCCGGCACGTCCACCAGCCGGTACTCGCGATAGCCCAGGAAGGTGAAGTGGTCGTGGGCAAGCCAGCGCAGCAGCTCCACCGAGTCCGTGATGTCCTTCTCCGGCACCGGCGGGCGGTTCTCGGAGGTACGGGCCGAGGCCAGTTCGTCGGCGAGCGCGAGGGCACGCTGACGCATCTTCGGCCAGTCCTCCACGGCCTCCCGCACGTCGGTGAGCACCCTTTGCAGCTCACGACGCAGCCGGTCCCGCTCGTCGGCGTCCCGCACCGGGTCGATCTCGATCCGCATCCAGCTCTCGACGATGTCGCCGTCGATCGCGTCGTCCGGCTCCACGTCCGCGGAGACCTCGGTGAGGCGACCCAGCGGCTCCCGCCGGACCACCACCAGCGGGTGCACCAGCAGGTGCACGTCCAGGTGGTGAGAGTTGAGCAGCGCGGTGACCGAGTCGACCAGGAACGGCATGTCGTCGGTGACGATCTCGACGACCGTGTGGTGCTGGTCGGCGTGCGGCTCGTGGATCCGTAGCTTCAGCTCGCCGGGGACCCGCTGCTGGGCCAGGTCCCGGTGCGCCCGGGCCGCGTCCAGCATCTCCTCCGCCGTGAAGCCGACCAGCTCCTCGTCCGGGGCGAACCGCCAGAAACGGCCGACAAGGGTCGCCGCATCGTGGTCGTCCCCGGCGAGCGCGACGGCCTGGGCCACGAGGCGCTCCGCGTTGGGGACCGGTTCGTCGAGATCGGCGTCCTCCACGTCGTCGGCAAGCGCCTCCGGCGGCAGGCCCAGATCGTAGATGGTGTCGATGCTCGACCCGGTCAGCCCGGTGACTCCCGTGTCGAGCCGGCCGTAGCCGTCCCCGTCGGTCGCCGAATCGAAGCTGTCGTCCCGGCCGAAGTCGTCCTGCCGGAGGTCGGGTTCCGGTTTGATCGCCGGACGCCGGTCCATCGGTGCCACTCCCCTCGACCCACCGCGTTGTGGGTCACTCTCGCCCAGCCTAAGCCTGCCGCTCTGTTCCTCCATCGGCGGATCAAGGGCCGGACGTCCGGATCGGGACTCTGTCCTTTCACCCGTTGCGGGTCCGAGGTTGGCTGGGTCGTCGGATACCCCGCCGCGCGATGTTCATCACACCGGCGCGCTTCCTCTTTCCGCACGTCGGACCTCACACGGGACGCCTCGGACGGCGTCGCCGTACTACCGTGCAGGGCAGCCGAGACCGGAAGGACCCGCTCCATGACCTTGTCCTACCCCCGGCCCCACCGGGCGAATCACGCCCGCCGGGCGGTCGCCGCGCTCGCCGCGACCCTGCTCACCGCCGGTGGCCTGGTGGCCTGCTCCGGCGACGACGGGCCGCAGCGCAGCGTCGACGCCTTCCTCTCCGGGTGGCGCAACGGCGACCTCCAGGCCGTCGGGGTTGTCGACACGACCGGCGTCAAGCTGCCGGCAGCCGAGGTGACCCGCGAGATCAAGGAACTCTCCGGCGAGTTGGTCGGCAGCCCGCCGACGCTTACCCGCCGGGGCGAGCCGAAGGTCACCGCCGACATCGCGACCGCCCCCATCCGGGTGGAGTGGACCCTTCCGGGCGACGTCCGCTGGGCGTACGACCGGGAGGTGCGGCTCGTCAAGGGCGACGACGACCAGTGGCAGGTCATGTGGGAGCCCCGGGTGATGCACGAGCAGCTCACCAAGGGTGACCGGCTGGGGCTGCGCCGCGACACCGGTCCCCGCGCGGGGCTGCTGGACGCTGCCGGGCAGCCGATCGTGACACCTCGTACGGTGATCCGCGTCGGCGTGCAGCCAAACCAGGTCACCGACATCAAGAAGCTCGTCAAGGATCTGGACGCGGGCTTCAAGGCGATCCGTCCGGCCCTCGTCCCCGCCGTCGACCTGGCCGACCTGCCCGAGCGGGTGGCCAAGGCCGACCCGGGCGCCTTCGTCGAGGTGGTGACCCTGCGCGAAGAGGCGTACCGGCAGATCAAGCCCCGGATCTACGACCTGCCCGGCACCAAGTTCATTACCGACAAGCTCGACCTGGCACCGACCCGGGAGTTCGCCCGCGCGCTGCTCGGCACTGTCGACCCGGCACAGGCCGACGACCTCGCCGCGCACCCCGACCGGTACGTTGCCGGCGACCTCGTCGGGCACGGCGGCCTCCAGGGCCGCTACGACGAGCGGCTGCGCGGCGCGCCGGGGCTGACCGTAATGGTCGAACGCCCCGCCGAGGGCGGCAAGCTGGCCCCCACCGGCACCGAACTGTTCCAGCAGAAGCCGCAGCCCGGCCAGGCGCTGAAGACCACCCTGGACGTCGCCGTCCAGAACGCGGCCGACGGAGCGTTGCGCGCCCAGTCCCGCCGGTCCGCGCTCGTGGCCGTACGGATCAGTGACGGCGCGGTGCTCGCCGCCGCGAACGGCCCCGGACCGGCCGGCGAGAACCTGGCATTCGTCGCCCAGGTCCCGCCGGGCTCCACGTTCAAGATGGTCAGCACGCTCGGCCTGCTGAACCAGGGCGCGGTCACCCTGGACGGGCCGGTGGACTGCCCGAAGACCTTCACCGTCGACGGCCGGTCGTTCAAGAATTCGGACAACTTCGTGCTGGGCCAGGTGCCGTTCCGCACCAACTTCGCCAAGTCGTGCAACACGGCGTTCGCCTCGCTGGCCCCGAAGCTGGGCGGCGACGGGCTTGCCGCAGCCGGCCGCTCGCTGGGACTTGAGGGCCCCTGGGACCTCGGCACGGACGTCTTCACCGGCAAGGTGTCGACCGGCGGCAGCCAGGCCGAGCAGGCCGCCGCATCGTTCGGGCAGGGCACCACGCTTGTCAGCCCGCTGGCCATGGCCGGCGCCACCGCCGCCGTCGCCCGGGGCCGATTCGAGCAGCCGAAGCTGCTGCTCGACCCGGCACCCGCCAAACCGGCCCCGGCCGGCGAGCAACTCAAGCCGGAGTCGGTCGAGGCGCTGCGCACGATGATGCGCGAGGTGGTGACCGCCGGCACCGGCAGCGCCCTCAAGGACGTTCCAGGCGAGGTGTACGGCAAGACCGGCACCGCCGAGTACGACAACAACCCGGCCAACACGCACGCCTGGTTCGTCGGCTGGCGGGGAGACGTCGCGTTCGCCGTCTTCGTGGAGAAGGGCGGCGCCAGCACCTCTTCAGCCGTCCCGATCGCCGAGCGCTTCCTGCGCGCCCTACCTGCGACCTGAGCGCCGCAGCCCCATCGGGCGTGGCCAGGCAGCGCCAGGGGTGATCGACTCGGTTTCTTGGTAATCGCGGTGTCCCGCTAGCTCGGACACCCCGATTTCCAGGAACCCGAGTCGATCAACCGCCCGTGCCGACCGGCAACAGGTCAGGCAGTGTCGGCTTCGCGGCGGTTCGTGTGGTTTTGCTCGACTGGGGACGGCCTCCGCAGCAGCCCGGGACCAGCCGACGCGGGCGGGCCGACAGGTTCCCGCTCGGTTGAAGCCGGAGTGCCGGCCGGGTCGCTCGACACGACACCCGACGGCTCCCACCGGGCGACACTCCGCGTATCGAACGGCTCCGCCTGGACCGGAACCGGGACACCGCCCGGCACCTCGGCCCCCGACGGCTGGGCGTCGGAAGACCCGGTGTCGGCAGGCCCAGCACCGAACGGCTCAGCGCCGGCAGCACCAGCGGACGCAGCCCCGAAGGCCTCGGCCCCGATCCGCCCGGCGGACGCAGCAGCGACATGCTCGTCGCCGGCAGACCCGGCCGGCTCAACACCGGAGGAGCTGCCGAGAGCAGAACCCGCACCGGAGGACTCGACGCCGGCGGGTTCGACGCCGAAGGGCTCGACGCCGGCGGAATCGGCAGCTCCGGAACCAGGACCGGCGAACGCCGCATCAGCAGCGCCGACACCGCTGACGCTCGCCCCGCCAAGGCCCGTATCAACAGAGACCGCATCGGCAAGGCCCGCACGATCCGAGCGCTCCAACCGGTCCGCGAGACCCGCACGATCCGCACGATCCGCGAGACCCGCACGATCCGAGACACCCGCACGATCCGAGAGACCCGCACGGTCTGAGACACCCGCACGGTCGGAGCGGGCGTCGAGGTCTGCCGATCGGTTCTTGGTACGCCGGGGACCGGGTGCCGGCCGGGCGGACAGCAGCCGTGGCGGTGTCGCCTCCGGTGCGCTGACCGGGGCCAATCCGGCGACGACCGTGTTGACGATCTCGGCGGCGTACGAGCCGTCCGGGTCGTAGTCGGGGTCGAAGACTGTCAACTCGACGCCGAGGCAGTGTGGGGTGTCGACGAGACCGGCGAGGAGGATCTCCAACTCGGCGAAGGCGATGCCGCCCGGGTCCGGTGCGTCGACGGCGGGCATCACCGCGGGGTCGAGGACGTCCACGTCGATGTGCACCCAGTAGCCGGCGCAGTCGGCGAGTTGCTCGTGCGCCCACTGTGCTGTCCGGGCCGCGCCCTCGGCGCGCAGCGCCGGCACCGGGCGGGTGATGATGCCGGCGGCTTGCAGGTCGAGGCGGTATTCGTCCTGCGCCCGGATGCCGAGCACCACCACGTCGATGTCGCGGAAGTAGGGCCGGCGACCCTCCAGGGCGGCCAGGTCGGCCTGCCCGCGCCCGGTGACCAGTGCCAGATCCTCGCCGGCTGCCGCGCCGACGTAGGAGGCGTTGCCGGGGTGCCGGAAGTCGGAGTGCCCGTCCACGAAGACCAGCCCGATGTGGCCGCCGACGGCCTCACCGAGGCGGTGCATGGCCAGTGCGGAGCCGAGCAGTACCGAGCAGTCGCCGCCCAGCACGACGGGGAACTCGCCCCTGTCGATGATGGAGCCGATGCGCTCGGCGAGGGCCAGTGAGTAGTCGGCGATCTCCCGGGCGTGGCAGACGCCGTCGCCGGGCCGCCAGTCGCCGGGGTCGTACCGGGGCGGGGTGATGCAGCCGGCGTCGCGGGCCCGCAGCCGGGCGAGCAGGTCGTGGTCGCGAAGCGCCCCGGGCGCCTTGGTGCAACCCGGGACGGAGGTGGGGGTCGGCGGGCGCAGGCCCAGGTTCGTCGGCGCGTCGAGGACGGCGATCCGGCGCATCATGAGCTCCCGTCCCCGGTGGTCGGGCGGGCCGGCGGATCGCCGGCCCGCGCTGGCGTGCTACGAACTCGAACCCGTGCGTGGAACTCAGAACAGGGCGCTGGCCAGGGCCCGCCGGGCCGAGGCGACGGCCGGGTCGTCCGGGCCGGCGATGCTGAACAGGGACACGAGGTGCTGGCGGACGGTCTCGCGGTCCTCCCCGGCGGTGCGTCGGACGAGACCGACGAGCCGGGCATACGCCTGCTCGGCCAGGCCGCTGAGCACCTCGATGTCGGCGGCGAGCAGCTGAGCCGCGACGTCGTCGGGGGCGCTCTCGGCGGCGGCCAGCGCGGCGGCCGGGTCGGCGCCGGCGACCCGGCGGGCGACACCGACCTGGGCGAGGCCCGCCTCGGCCGCGGCGTCCGCCGGCGAGTCGGCCAGAATCTTGCGGTACGCCCGCTCGGCGGCGTCCAGGTCGCCGCTCATCAGCGCGTCGTCCGCCTCGTCGAGGCGCGGGTCCTCCGGCTCGGCGACTGTCACGCCACCGGCCTTGAGGACGGCCTGGAGCCACTGGCGGAGCTGGGCCTCGGGCACCACGCCGGAGAACGCGTCGATCGGCTGGCCGCCGACCACGGCGTACACCATGGGGATGCCCTGGACCCGGAACATCTGGGCGATCCGGGGGTTTTCCTGCACGTCTACCCGGGCGAGCGCCCAGGCGCCGCCGCTCTCGGCGGCCAGCCGTTCCAGTACGGGGGCGAACTCGTCGCTCTCCGGGAAACCTGCCGCGCCGAAGAAGACGACGACGGGCATGGTCATCGACCGTTCGAGCACCTCGGACTGGATTGTCGCCTCGGTGACGTCGACGATGAGGGCGTTACCACCGGCGGCCTGCGCGCCAGGGGTGCTGGCGGAGGGGCCGCCCTGCGGGGGTGTGCCGGGGCGGGTACTGGCTGGTGCGGGGCCGCGCAGCGTGCTGAGGTCGACCGCGCCGCGGGTGAAGATCGACGAGGTGATCCGTGGGTCGCTCATGGTTACCTAGTCTCGCACGCGAGCCGGCGTTCTCAGATCACCCGCAACTCCGACGTTGCAACTCTCACGCCCCACCCCTTCCCCCGCGATCTTGCACTTTCGGTCCCCTATACAGGCCTTATGCGGCATATGTCGAGGCAGCAACTGCAAGATCGCCGGGGTGGGGGGTTAGAAGCGGGCGGGCTCGCGGTAGATGCCCCACTCGGCGCGTAGGGCGTTGCAGATCTCGCCTAGCGTCGCTTCGGCGCGGACCGCGTCGAGCATGGCCGGGATCATGTTCTCGTCGGTGCGGCTGGCGTCGACCATGCGGGTGAGGGCCGCCGTGACCGCAGCGTCGTCCCTCGCGTTCTTGCGCTCGGCGAGCACCCGGCGCTGCTCCAGCTCCACCTCGTGCGAGATGCGCAGGATCTCCAACTCCTTGGTGACCGTGCCGGTGTGACAGTTGACCCCGACGATCTTCTTGTCGCCCTTTTCGAGAGCCTGCTGGTAGACGAAGGCGGACTCGGCGATGTGCCCCGTGAACCAGCCGTCCTCGATGCCACGCAGGATGCCGGAGGTCATCGGGCCGATCTGGTGCGGCCCCTCCCCACCGAGCTGCCGGATCCGGGCGAAGATCTCCTCCGCCTCGGCCTCGATCTTGTCGGTCAGCGCCTCGACGTACCAGGAACCGCCGAGCGGGTCGGCCACGTTGACGACACCGATCTCCTCCATCAGCACCTGCTGCGTACGCAGGGCGATCTCGGCGGACTCGTCGGTGGGCAGAGCCAGGGTCTCGTCAAGCGCGTTGGTGTGCAGCGAGTTGGTCCCGCCGAGCACCGCGGCGAGCGCCTCGACGGCGGTGCGTACCACGTTGTTGACCGGCTGCTGCGCGGTAAGCGACACCCCGGCGGTCTGCGTGTGGAACCGCAGCCAGAGGGCCTTCTCACTGGTCGCGCCGTACACGTCACGCAGCCAGCGGGCCCAGATGCGGCGGGCGGCGCGGAACTTCGCGATCTCCTCGAAGAAGTCCAGGTGCGAGTCGAAGAAGAAGCTCAGCCCTGGCGCGAAGACGTTCACGTCCAGGCCGCGCGACAGGCCCAGCTCGACGTACCCGAACCCGTCGGCGAGGGTGTACGCCAACTCCTGCGCGGCGGTCGAGCCGGCCTCGCGAATGTGGTAGCCGGAGACCGACAGCGGCTTGTAGCGCGGGATCTCGGCGGCGCAGTATTCCATCAGGTCGCCGATCAGGCGCAGGTGCGGCTCCGGGTCGAAGAGCCACTCCTTCTGCGCGATGTACTCCTTGAAGATGTCGGTCTGCAGCGTGCCGTCCAGCTTGGACAGATCGGCGCCCTGCCGCTCGGCGGCGACCAGGTACATGCAGAACACCGGCACGGCCGGGCCGGAGATGGTCATCGAGGTCGTGACGCCGGCCAGGTCGATGCCGTCGAAGAGCGCCTGCATGTCGGTGGCGGTGTCGATGGCGACGCCGCAGTGGCCGACCTCGCCGAGCGCCTGCGGGTCGTCGGAGTCGCGGCCCATCAGGGTCGGCATGTCGAATGCGACCGAAAGCCCACCGCCGCCGGCACCGAGGATCATCTTGTAGCGCTCGTTGGTCTGCTGGGCGTTGCCGAAGCCCGCGAACTGCCGGATCGTCCAGGTCCGCCCGCGGTAGCCGGTCGGATAGAGACCCCGGGTGTACGGGTATTCGCCGGGCCAGCCGATCCGCTCGAAGCCCGGGTAGGAGGTGCCTTCCGGCGGGCCGTATACCGGGTCGACAGGCATCCCGGAGAGGGTGGTGAAGTCGGCGTCCCGCTTGCGCGCGGAGTCGTACCGGGCCTGCCAGCGGGCCCGTCCGGCGGCGATCTCGTCAGCGTCCATGCGCGGAGCTCCTCCTCGAGTCCTCGTCCCACGGCGAGTGTAGATCGCCCTACTGAACGATCGCTAAGGAAACTCTTACCGGCTGGTAACTCGGCTGACGCCGCAGTTCACCAGCCCGACAGCAGCACAGGTTGTGCGGTTCCTGAGAGCGAGAGCGACACAGTGCCCATTGCCCTGCTGCGGGGGAGCGCAGATGATCCGGGCATGACCCAGACAGAACCCGAGACCGTCCCGACTCCTGCCCCGCTGGAGCGGGTGACCCACTGGATCGGTGGCCAGCGGGTCGCCGGCGTCGCCGAGCGGACGGCGCCGGTGTACGACCCGGCGCTGGGCACCGTCCGCGCGGAGGTCCCGTTGGCCTCCGTCGAGGAGGTGGACCGCGCCGTCGCCGCCGCCGCGACCGCGTTCGCGTCGTGGCGGACGTCCTCGCTGACCAAGCGCTCCCAGGTGCTGTTCGCGTTCCGGGAGCTGGTGAACCAGCACAAGCACGAACTGGCCGAGCTCATCACGGCCGAGCACGGCAAGGTCCTCTCCGATGCCCTCGGCGAGGTCTCCCGCGGCCTGGAGGTCGTCGAGTTCGCCTGCGGGATCCCGCACCTCCTCAAGGGAGGCCACTCCGAGGGCGTCTCCACGAACGTGGATGTCTACTCCATCCGCCAGCCCCTCGGCGTCTGCGCCATCATCTCGCCCTTCAACTTCCCGGTGATGGTTCCGATGTGGTTCATGCCCATCGCCATCGCGGCGGGCAACACAGTCGTCCTCAAGCCCAGCGAGAAGGACCCTTCCGCGTCTCTGCTCATCGCCCGCCTGTGGGAGCGGGCAGGCCTGCCCGCCGGCGTGTTCAACGTCGTCCACGGCGACAAGGTGGCCGTCGACCGGCTGCTGGAGCACCCCGAGGTCAAAGCGGTGTCGTTCGTCGGCTCCACCCCGATCGCCCGGTACGTGTACGAGACCGGCGCCCGCAACGGCAAGCGCGTCCAAGCCCTCGGCGGGGCGAAGAACCACATGGTGGTGCTGCCGGACGCCGACCTCGACCTCGCAGCGGACGCGGCGGTCAACGCGGGGTTCGGTTCCGCCGGAGAGCGGTGCATGGCCATCTCGGTCCTTGTGGTCGTCGAGCCCGTCGCCGACGAGTTGGTGACGCGGATCCGCGAGCGCATCGCCACGTTGAAGGTCGGTGACGGCCGGCGCTCCTGCGACATGGGGCCGCTGGTCACCAGGGAACACCGCGACCGCGTCGCGTCGTACCTCGATGCCGGCGTCGACGCTGGCGCCGAACTGGTGGTGGACGGTCGCGGCGTGCGGGCCGACGGCGACGAGGCCGGGTTCTGGCTCGGGCCGAGCCTGTTGGACCGGGTCTCCCTTGAGATGAGCGTCTACACCGACGAGATCTTCGGGCCGGTGCTGTCAGTCGTACGCGTGGGCAGCTACGCCGAGGCGCTCGCACTGGTCAACGCCAACCCCTACGGCAACGGGACCGCCATCTTCACGAACGACGGCGGCGCGGCACGGAGGTACCAGAACGAGGTCGAGGTCGGCATGGTCGGCATCAACGTCCCGATCCCGGTGCCGATGGCGTACTACTCGTTCGGCGGCTGGAAGGACAGCCTGTTCGGCGACTCCCACGCCCACGGCACCGAGGGGGTGCACTTCTTCACCCGCGGCAAGGTCATCACGTCCCGTTGGCTTGACCCCAGCCACGGCGGGATCAACCTCGGCTTCCCCGAGAACGACTGAGCATCGGTCCACCGGCGGGTACCGGCACCTCAGGCTCCGGCTGCCGCTCCCGGCTTGTTCAGCTCGATGTCGTCCACAGTGACGTTGACCTCGGTGACTGTCAGGCCGTACTTCTCCACTGCCTCGATCACCGCGGCCCGCACCGCCTCGGTCACGTCGGTCACGACGTGACCGGAGTCGATCACCAGGACCACGTTGACGACCGCCGAGCTGCCCTTCACGTCGGCCGAGACACCGCGGCGAGCGTCGCCCACCTCGTCGAGGCCGACCTTGTCCAGGATGGTGTTGAAGAAGCGGGCCACGTCACCACCGAGGTCGGCGACACCGGGCACCGAACGGGCTGCGGCTCCGGCGATCTTCTCCACGACCTCGTCGGAAACCGACGTGACGCCCCGGGCAGCGCCCGTTGCGGCCGGAACTCCACCGGCGTTCTCCACCGCGTCCGTCATGATCGCTTCTCCCCTGGTCCCGACGCATTGTGGACCGACCGGTTCGCCAGCCCGCTGCGTGGCAGCCGCACTTCCGGCCACGCGCCGCGAGCCTACTAAAGTCGGAGCGACGGTCGTCTCTGGGCGGTCAGCGAGCGAGTTGGGCGAGCAACTCGTCCGCCGCCGCGTACGGATCGAGGCTGCCCTCGGCCACCTGGGCGGCGAGCGTCGGCAGCTGCGTACCGTCGCGCAGGGAACCGATCCGCGCGCGGAGGACGCCGAGCGCGATGGCCTCGATCTCGGCGGCGGCCCGCGCCTCCTGCCGGCGGCGCAGCTCGCCGTGCTCGACAAGCCAGCCGCGGTGCTTGTCGATGGCGGCGGCGATGTCGTCGATGCCCTCGGCCCGGGCTGCGATCGCGCGGACGACCTGCGGCCGCCACTGCCCCGGTCCACGTTCACCGAGGGCGATCATGCCCTGGATGTCGCGGACTGTGGCGTCGACGCCGTCCCGGTCTGCCTTGTTGACGACGAAGACGTCGGCGATCTCCAGGATGCCGGCCTTGACCGCCTGGATGGCGTCACCCATGCCCGGCGCCAGCAGCACGAGCGTGGTGTCGGCAAGCGAGGCGACCTCCACCTCGGCCTGTCCGACGCCGACGGTCTCGACGAGCACCACGTCGCAGCCCGCGCCCTCAAGCACCCGGACCGCCTGCGGCGTCGCCGCCGACAGCCCACCGAGGTGCCCACGGCTGGACATCGACCGGATGTAGACGCCCGGATCGGTGGCGTGGTCCTGCATGCGTACGCGGTCGCCGAGGATCGCCCCGCCGGTGAACGGGCTGGACGGGTCGACAGCAAGCACGCCGACCCGGTGGCCGCGTGCCCGCAGCGCGCGGACCAGCTCGTTGGTGGTGGTCGACTTGCCCACCCCCGGGGAGCCCGTCAAACCGACAACCTGGGCCTGCCCGGCGTACGGCGTGAGCGCGGCGGCGATCTCCGGCAGCAGCGCGTCGCCGTTCTCCACCAGGGTGATCAGCCGGGCCACAGCGCGGGGGTCACCCGTGCGGGCCCGCTCGACAAGCTGCGGTACGTCCCGGCTGCGGCGCACCGACGTGGTGACCGCCGCCGCCGGCACGTTGTCGACCGATTCGCTCACTGTGCCATCTTCGTCGACTGCCGCGGGACCCGCGAAGCGGGCTTCCTCGTCGGGCTCACTTGTCGGCCGCTGCGTTTCCCGGCACGTGGATGATCAGCGCGTCGCCCTGGCCGCCGCCACCGCAGAGCGCCGCCGCGCCGGTGCCGCCACCGCGCCGCTTCAGCTCCAGCGCGAGGGTGAGGACGAGCCGCGCGCCGGACATGCCGATCGGGTGGCCCAGCGCGATAGCGCCGCCGTTGACGTTGACCTTGTCCGCGCTGATGCCGAGGTCACGGCTGGACTGGATACCTACCTGCGCGAACGCCTCGTTGATCTCGATGAGGTCCAGGTCGTCCACGCTCAGCCCGCCCTTCTTCAGGGCGTGGTTGATCGCGTTGGACGGCTGGGAGTGCAGGGAGTTGTCCGGACCGGCCACGTTGCCGTGCGCGCCGATCTCGGCCAGCCAGGTCAGCCCCAGCTCGCTGGCCTTTGCCTTGCTCATGACGACCACTGCCGCCGCGCCGTCGGAGATCGGCGAGGAGCTGCCTGCGGTGATGGTGCCGTCCTTGGTGAACGCGGGACGCAGCTTGGCCAGCGACTCGGCGGTGGTGTCCGGGCGGATGCCCTCGTCGTCGCTGATCACCAGCGGGTCACCCTTACGCTGCGGGATCACCACCGGGGTGATCTCCTCGGCGAAGTGGCCGTTCTTCTGCGCGGCGGCGGCCCGCTGGTGGCTGGCGGCGGCGAAGGCGTCCTGCTCCTCGCGGGAGATGCCGTGCTTCGTGCCGAGCCGCTCGGTCGACTCGCCCATCGAGCAGCAGTCCCAGGCGTCGCTGAGCCCGTCGTGGGCCATGTGGTCCTTGATCACCACGTCGCCGTACTTGTAGCCGGAGCGCTGGCCCAGCAGCAGGTGCGGGGCGTTCGTCATCGACTCCATGCCGCCGGCCACCACGATGTCGAACTCGCCGGCCCGGATGAGCTGGTCGGCGAGGGCGATCGCGTCCAGGCCGGAGAGGCAGACCTTGTTGATCGTCAGCGCCGGCACCGACATCGGTACGCCCGCCTCGACCGCCGCCTGCCGCGCCGGGATCTGACCGGCGCCGGCCTGGAGCACCTGCCCCATGATCACGTACTGGACCTGGTCCGGGCTGACACCGGCCCGCTCCAGGGCCGCCTTGATCGCGATCCCGCCGAGCTTCGTGGCCGGGAGGTCCTTGAGGTTGCCGAGCAGCCGCCCCATGGGGGTGCGCGCGCCGCTGACGATCACCGAAGCCATGCCTGCCTCCGAGGGGGGTGCCGAGCTGTACGCCTGAACGATGGTTCGGTCAGACTAGCGCCATGGCAGAGAACTCCCCCGTCGAGCCCGGTGCGGACTACGTCACAGACATCGGGCTTCGCAAGATCGACCACGTCGGCATCGCCGTGCACGACCTCGACGCCGCGATCGACTTCTACGAGCGGACGTTCGGGATGCGGTGCGTGCACACCGAGACGAACACCGAGCAGGGCGTCCGAGAGGCGATGCTGGCCGTCGGACCGACGACCGACGGCGGCTGCGTGCAGCTGCTCGCCCCGCTCAGCCCCGAGTCGACGATCGCCAAGTTCCTCGACCGCAGCGGGCCGGGCGTGCAGCAGGTCGCGTACACGGTTGTCGACATCGACGCGGCCTGTGCGGCGCTGCGCGCCCGGGGGATGCGGCTGCTCTACGACGCCCCGCGGCGAGGCACTGCGGACTCCCGGATCAACTTCGTGCACCCCAAGGACGCGGGCGGCGTACTCGTCGAACTCGTCGAACCCGCAGCCACCACCACCCACTAACGCCTGGCCCGGCCCGGCCCGGCCCGGCCTCGCCTCGCCTCGCAAGATCGCAAGATCGCACTACATCACTGATGTAGTTGCCTCCGGGGCCGCGCAGGCCACTACATCACTGATGTAGTGGCCTGCGCCCGCGTGCGCCCCTACCCCTCGCGTCGGGCCCGCACCCCAGGTCCAGGCCCTCGCGAGCACGTCGGTGCGCGGTTCGCGGGATCGTCGGACACCTTCACGCATCGGCCGATGCAGTTTTTCACAGAAGGCTTCCCGCCCTAGCTACCGTTCAGTAACGTCCCGGCCCACAGGAGCGCGAAGGGTGCCGGATGTGTCGAATGACGACATGGCGGTCGTGCCCACCGGCGCCGACGATGGCAGCACCCGGGCCCGTGCGGGTGCGGACGAACCGGAGGTCACCGTGCAGGACATCCTCGAAGCGATCATGGCAGCGGAGGAATCAAACGATCCGGACCGCGAGCTCGCCGGCGTTGCCGGTCTGCCCGTGCCGGAGAGCTACCGGGGCGTGGTCGTCCGCGCCGAGGAAGCCCGGATGTTCGAGGGCATGGCCACCCGGGACAAGGACCCTCGCAAGGCACTGCACGTGCAGGAGGTGCCGACGCCGGAACTCGGGCCGGGCGAGGCGCTGATCGCGGTGATGGCCAGCGCGATCAACTACAACACGGTGTGGACGAGCATCTTCGAGCCGCTGCCCACCTTCAAGTTCCTCCAGCGCTACGGCCGGATCTCCGAGTTGACCCGCCGGCACGACCTCCCGTACCACGTGGTCGGCTCGGACGCGGCCGGCGTGGTGCTGCGCACCGGGCCCGGCGTGACCCGCTGGGCGGCCGGCGACGAGGTCGTCGCGCACTGCCTCTCGGTCGAGCTGGAGGACGCGGCCGGGCACGACGACACGATGCTCGATCCGCAGCAGCGGATCTGGGGCTTCGAGACCAACTTCGGTGGGCTGGCCGAAATGGCCGTGGTCAAGGCCAACCAGCTGATGCCGAAGCCGCGTCACCTGAGCTGGGAAGAGGCGGCCAGCCCCGGTCTGGTCAACTCCACCGCGTACCGGCAGCTCGTCTCGCACCACGGCGCCAACATGAAGCAGGGCGACGTGGTCCTGATCTGGGGTGCCTCCGGCGGCCTCGGCGGGTACGCCACCCAGATGGCGCTCAACGGCGGCGCGATCCCGGTCTGCGTGGTCTCCTCCCCGGAGAAGGCCGAGCTGTGCCGGAAGATGGGCGCCGAGCTGGTCATCGACCGCACCGCCGAGGGGTTCCGGTTCTGGAAGGACGAGCAGACCCAGGACCAGGACGAGTGGCGCCGCTTCGGTGAGCGCATCCGCGAGCTGACCGGCGGCGAGGACCCGGACATCGTCTTCGAGCACCCGGGCCGGGAGACGTTCGGCGCCAGCGTCTACGTCGCCAAGAAGGGCGGCACGATCGTCACCTGCGCCTCCACGAGCGGCTACAACCACCAGTACGACAACCGCTACCTGTGGATGCACCTCAAGCGGATCGTCGGCAGCCACTTCGCCAACTACCACGAGGCGTGGCAGGCCAACCGCCTCGTCGCGCTCGGCAAGGTGCACCCGACGGTGTCCCGCACCTACCCGCTGGAGCAGACCGGCCAGGCGGCGTACGAGGTGCATCGCAACGCCCACCAGGGCAAGGTCGGCGTGCGCTGCCTCGCACCCGCCGACGGGCTCGGCGTCCGCGACGGGGAAATGCGCGCCCGGCACGAGGAGGCGATCAACCGGTTCCGGGGGCAGTGAGGGGCGACCCCGCGACGGGACGCCGACCGGGCCACCGGTCGAGTCGCCGGCCGGATGGACGAGGACCGGATGACCAATGCGGTGATCGGCCATTGTTCTTCCGCCCCCATTAGCGGGATGCCGTTCCGCATCGAACAAAGGGCCACCGGGCGTACCGGTGGCCCTTTTTCTCCTCACGCTGCGTGGCGTCCGTCCCGCCCGGGACCTGCCAAGATCGCCCATTGGTCCGACCTCGCCGAGCAGGTGAGTTGACCATGTAAAGAGGACACGAAAGCTCCGCACCGCTCTTGCGAAGCACCCTGGGGCGTCTGCCAGTATGTCCCAATGCCCCAGCAGCAGTCCTCCCCTCTCGCGTTCTTCGATAACGCGAACTCGCAGCCAGATTTCACCGTTGGCCTGCGCGGATACAACACTCACCAGGTCGATGACTTCATCGGCCGGATGACGGCCGCGCTGACCCAGTCCGAGCAGGCCCGCGCCGAGGCCGAGCAGCGGATGAACGACGCCCAGCGTCGCCTCCGCCAGGCCGAGCAGCGCATGAGTGCCCTTGAGCAGAAGCTCACGGACACGAACAAGCAGCTCGAAGAGAACAGCCGGCCCACGCTGTCGGGCCTCGGCACCCGTGTCGAGCAGATCCTGCGGCTCGCCGAGGAGCAGGCCAACGACCACCGCAACGAGGCCAAGCGCGAGTCGGAGGGCATCCTCTCCGCCGCACGCCTCGAGGCCCGCGAGATCACGGACAAGGCCCGCGCCGAGGCCGCCGCGATGAAGGCCAGCGCCGAGCGCGAGGCCGGAAACCTGCGCACCGCCGCCGAGCGCGAGGCCGCCGAGGTACGGGTGCAGGCCCGCCGTGAGGCCGACACGCTGCGCGCCGACGCGGACCGCGAGACCAAGCAGCTGCGTACGGTCACCGCGCACGAGGTGGCCGAGCTGAAGTCGACTGTCGAGCGCGAGGTTGCCACCCTCCGGGCCACCGCCGAGCGGGAGATCACCCAGCAGCGGGCCAAGGCCGCCCGCGAGGCCGAGGAGAAGCGCGCCGAGGCCACCAAGCTGCTCACCGACGCGCGGGACAAGCGCGACAAGGACCTCCAAGCCCTGGAGCTTCAGCTGGCCGAGCGGCGCGAGAAGGCCGAGCGCGAGGAGTCCGAGCGGCACGCCGCGCAGGTCGCGCAGACCCAGAAGCTGGTGAGCGAGGCCGAGCAGCGCGCCCGGGCCGCGCAGGAGCGCGCCAAGGAGATCGAGCAGCGCGCCGAGGCCCGCCGGGTCGAGTCGGAGCGCCACGCCAACGAGACGATCGACAAGGCCAAGGCGCACTCCGAGAAGACGCTCAACGAGGCCAAGGCCGAGTCGCAGCGCCTGCTCACCGAGGCCCGCACCGAGGCCGAGCTGACCACCCAGGCCGCCCGCCGCGAGGTCGAGGACCTCACCCGGCAGAAGGACGCCGTCACCTCGCAGCTCGGTCAGATGCTCTCCGGGCTCGCCGGCATCGTTCCCGGCGTACCGGCGGCTGCCGCTCCGGCGGCCAAGCCGGAGGCGAAGAAGGCCGATGGCGGTCAGGAGCGGGTGACTGCGGAGACCGCTGGCTGACGCGAGGCGTCAGGGCGGGGCATCGACGGCGCGAGGTGACACCGGGTAACCGGTGTGACCTCGCGCCGTGTGCGTTTCCCACCCAATGGCATCGCGGGCTCTCCGCCAAGTGAAGTAGGTCCCACAAGGGGCGTCCGTATCGCCCCAGCAGGGTCCGATGCGTGTGAGGATGGGGGCATGTCGCACGGCGAGGAACTGTTCGCTCTCGGCGGGGACGTGACCACGGAGCCTAGCTTCGAGTCCGCTCTGCGGGGGTACGAGAAGAAACAGGTCGACCGGTACGTCGCGCGTGCCGAGCACGAGATCGCGACCCTCGCCGCCGAACGGGAACAGGCCTATACACAGATCCACAAGCTGGCCGGCCAGGTCGAGGTGCTCCAGCGGGATCTGACGCAGGTGCGCAAGCAGATGAACGTGGTGGACCGCGCCTCGTTCCGCCACTTGGGCCCGCGCGTCGAGTCGATCCTCACGCTCGCCGAGGAGCAGGCCGAGCAGATCCTGTCGGCGGCGAACGAGGAGATCGAGGGCCGTCGCGCCGCCGCCGAGCACATCATCGAGGAGGCCCGCGAGCAGGCCGCGCGGGCACTGAAGGACTTCGAGATCGCGCTCGCCGCCCGCCGCCAGGAGGAGGAACGGCACAGCGCCGCTCGACGCGCTGAAGCGGACGAGACCCTGCGGTCGGCCCGCGACGAGTCGGCGAAGCTGCGCAAGGCGGCTCAGGACGAGCTCGCCAAGGCCCAGCAGGAGGCCACCCAACTCCGGGACACCGCCAAGGAGATCCATACCCGCGCCCAGCAGGAGGCCACCAAGCTGCGGGAGGCCGCCCGCGAGGCTCTGGCCACCGCGCGGCAGGAGGCCAGCGACCTGCGGGAGGCGGCCAAGGAGGTGCACGCCAAGGCCCAGCAGGAGGCCAAGCGGCTCACCGACACCGCGACCGAGGCCGGCCGGGCGACCCACGCGAAGGCACAGCAGGAGGCCAAGCAGATCATCGACGACGCGTCGATGGCGGGCCGGGCCACTCGAGCCAAAGCCCAGCAGGAGGCGGAACGCCTGACCACGCAGGCGTCGGAGTCGGCCAAGCGCAGCCGGGCCGAGACCGAGGCGTACGTGCAGCGGATGCGCACCGAGACCGAGACGTACGTGCAGCAGGCGCGGGCGCAGACCCAGCAGGAGTTGGGCGCGTGGCGGGCCGGCGTGGAGCAGGAGGTCAACTCCCGGCGGGAGGCGGCCGACCGCGAGCTTGCCCAGCGCCGCTCCACCGCCGAGCAGGAGTTCGCCAAGCGCCGCGACGAGCTGGACAAGCAGCACAAGTCCCGCCAGCAGGAGCTGGAGACCGCGTTCACCGGCCGCCAGCAGGAGCTGGAGACGACGTGGACCACGCGCAGCGAGGAGCTGGAAGCCGAGCACTCGGCCCGTAAGAACGAGCTGGAGACCGAGTACACCAGCCGCAAGAACGAGATCGAGCAGGGCGCCGCCGCGATCCGCCTGGCCGCCGAGCAGGACGCCGCAGCGATGCGCGAGCGGGCCGAGACGGAGGCCGCCGAGCTGCTCAGCCGGGCCGAGTCCGAGGCGGGCGACAAGCGCCGCAAGGCCGACGAGCACGTCGCGGCTTCCCGCCGCCAGTTCGAGGAGTACGCCGCCACCACGCAGCAGCACCTGGCCACCACGCAGCAGCACCTGGCGGCGACACAGCAGGAGGCTGCCGCAGGCCGGCAACAGCTCGCCCAGGTCATGTTGGAGATCGCCCAGGCTCAGCAGCAACTCGCCGACCTGCGGCAGGAAACCTGGAAGGCCCGCCAGGAATCCGACGAGCTCGAACGACAGATGGCCGAGCTGCGGTTGCAAAGCGCCACAGGCCCGACCGCGCCGACCACCGCCAACGGCTCGGCTGTAGCCGCCGCGGTGAACGGCGACAGGCCGGCTGCGCCCACCACGGTGAACGGTGACGGGTCGCCTGTGCCCACCACGGTGAACGGTGACGCCGACGCGACCACCGGTCCTAAGGCCGAACCCGCCGACGCCAAGCAACCGGTGGGCGCTTCAGCGGACGCGGACGGGCAGTCGACGACCCGACCGGTCGGGCAGCCAGTGGTTACCACGCCTGATGGGTCCGGGCAGTCGACGACCCGACCAGTCGCCGAGCCGGTGACCACGGTCGACGGCGCTGCGGCCAGCGCGGGCGTGGACGGCGAGCCGACAGTGGCCGCAGTGCCCGGCGAAGGTGGCCGAGGCACCAAGCCGACCAAGATCACCAGCACCGGTGAGAACGGCAAGCGGCCCAGCAAGCCGACCACCGACGAGCGCAGCGCCAAGCCGAGCAAGGTCAAGATCGAAAAGGACTAACGGCTACCGCCGCAGAACAGCGCGGCGCGGCGCGGCGGTGGGTTCGCCTCCGGACACGCGAGAGGCACCAGCAACTGCACGTCAACGAAAGGCAAGCAGACCCCCCGCCCCAGCGCCGATCATGGAGTTGTGGTGGCCAATTTAGGCATTTCCGCACCTTTCGCGGGGCACCACAACTACATGATCGACGGGACTCCTGGTTCCGACGCCCTTTGGGGATGGCACGGGCGGATGGGTGTCGGCTGGTTGGTTCTGTCCTGGTGCGCCTGATACCTGAGAGTCATCTTGATGACTCTCAGGTATCACGTATATCTGGGAACGTGCCGGTGCGGGCCCAAGCGACCGCACCATGAGGCTGACGCTGGTCGAGATGGGTGGGCACCTGGCGCACCACGTTTGACGACCTCGTGGCCGGTGGCGACGATGAAGTGTCACTCTGCTGACGCGCTGCCTCGCCGGTAGGCGACCGCCGCCCGTCGTCCCGCTGCTGATCCGGAGGTCCCTGGTGCCACAGCACGGCCAGCCCGCCGACGACCCGGCCGCCACGCCCGGTCCCCCGCCATCCAAGACACCACAGAGCGAGACGCCGCACAACCAGGCAGCCCACGACCAGGCAGCCCACGACCAGACGGCCCAGAATCAGACGGCCCGCGACCAGACGGCCCGCGACCAGACGGCGGGCACCGAGACGCCTCGCCGGGAGCCGGTGCCGGACCTTGAGCCGGAGGACCTGCCGGCTGCCCCGTCGGGCAGGTTCGGTACGCCTGGGCGTCCGCTGCGGCGCAGCAGCTTCCTGCTCGGCTTCACCGGTGCTTTGGGGGTGCTGCTGGCGTACACCCTTTATCTGGGGATTCGCAATGCCGGCGGCATCCTGGTGCTTGTGGTGATCGCGTTGTTCCTCGCGGTCGGTCTCAACCCGGCGGTGGTGCGACTGCGCCGCTGGGGTGCCCCGCACGGCCTGGCTGTCGCGGTCGTGGCGTTGACCGTGGTGCTGCTGCTCTGCGGCGGGGTCGTGGCGCTGGTCCCGCCGATCGTGACGCAGTCCGGGCAGTTCATCGAACAACTGCCCAGCTACGTCGAGGACCTGCGCCGCAATCCGACGGTGAATGACCTGGTGGTGCGGTACGACGTGATGGAGCGTGTGCAGAGCGCGGCCAACGCGGACACGATCGGCCGCGCGCTCGGCGGGGTCCTCGGCGGCGCACAATTGATCTTCGGTACGGCGTTCCGGACGCTTACCGTGCTGGTGCTGACCATCTACTTCCTTGTGCATTTCGACAGGCTGCGCTCGCTGGGCTACTCGCTGGTGCCCCGATCGCGGCGGGAGCGGGTGCAGCTGATCGGCGACGAGATCCTGGCCAAGGTCGGCGCCTACATGGTGGGCGCGCTGAGCATCGCCGTGCTGGCCGGCGTGACGACCTTCGTCTTCGCGTTGATCGTCGGGCTGCCGTACCCGTTCGCGCTGGCAGTGGTGGTCGCGGTGACCGACCTGATCCCCCAGATCGGCGCGACCCTGGGCGCCGTGATCGTGAGCCTCGTCGGGTTCGCCACCAGCCTGCCGGTGGGCATCGCCTGCGCTGTCTTCTTCCTCATCTACCAGCAGGTCGAGAACTACCTGGTCTACCCGAAGATCATGCGCCGCTCGGTGGAGGTCAACGAGGTGGCCGCCCTGCTGGCCGCGTTGCTCGGGGTGGCGCTGCTGGGCGTGGTGGGCGCGCTTATCGCCATCCCGACCGTGGCCGCGCTGCAACTGATCCTGCGCGAGGTGGTGCTCCCCCGCCAGGAGACCCGCTGACGCGTGCCTGTCAGTCGGCCTTGCCGGCAGCCGGCCCAGGTACGGGCGTGTCGGCGAAAGCCGCCACCGTCCGATCCGCGTACGCGCTGACGTCACCGGACTCCATCGGCCCGTCCCAGGTCGTCGGCAACGGCACCTCGACCGCCGGGTTGACGCGACGGACGATCTCGTCGAGCACCGTCTCCGCGTCGCCCACCCACAGGTGCTTCGCGCCCGGCACCCCTACGACCTCGGCCTGCGGCACCGCCGCGAACCGCTCCCGCGCCTCGGCCGGGCGCAGGTAGTCGTCGAACTCGGGCACCAACGCCACGAGCGGCCGTCCGGAGCTGGCCCAGGTGGCCAGGTCCTCAGGGGCCGAGAAGCGCAGCGGTGGGGAGAGCAGGATCGCGCCGACGATCGCCGGGTCGCAGCCGTACTTGAGGGCCAGGTCGGTGCCGAACGACCAGCCGACCAGCCAGATGTTGGGCAGCTCGGCGAACTCCGCGTACTCGATTGCGGCGGCCACGTCGAAGCGCTCGCCGACCGCCCCGTCGAACGCCCCCTCGCTGGTGCCGCGCACGCTGCTGGTGCCCCGGGTGTTGAACCGGAGCACTGCCACGTCGGCCAGCGCGGGCAGCCGCCACGCCGCCTTGCGGAACACGTGGCTGTCCATCATCCCGCCGTGGGTGGGCAGCGGGTGCAGGCAGACCAGGGTGGCCACCGCCGGCCGTTCGGCCGGTAGGGCCAGCTCACCGACCAGCCGCAGACCATCGGCGGTGTGCAGCTCGATGTCCTCCCGGCGGCCGGGCAGGATCGACGACGCGCGGATCGTTGTGCTCACCGCTCAAGTCTGTCGCGAAGTCGCCGCCACCGCCCGCCCAGACGCGAACAGCGTGATCCAGGTCGCTTCAGCAGCGCGGTACGCCTCGGCGCGGATCGCTCAGTAACGCGGGGTGCCCCGGCCGCGCTGCACCGCCGGGCCGCGCCGCTCCCGTGCCCGCCAGCAGCCGCTGTGCCAGTGCCGGCGGTCGGTCAGGTCACCCAGGCCGTCGGCAGGCCAGGCCACCAAGTGCGCCACCCCGGGCCGGATCTCCTGGTCACAACCGGGGCAGCGGTACGTCTTGACCGACGCGCCCGCGCCGATCCCACGGACCTGCCAGGCGCCGTCGGTCCACTGCTGCACGGAGGCGACGCCCTGCCGGACGCGCTCGTCGTCCAGTTTGGCGTTTTCGTCCCGGCGAGGGCGGTTGCGACGGGGGCTCACAGTCACCAAGCGTACGGTCCGTCGGGCGGGACGGCCCGACGGGCGGTCACCAGGTCTCGGGCCGGTCCAGGTGCTCGGCGACCCGCGTCCCGGCCAGCACGGTGGCCGCCTCCGCCTCGGTGAAGCGTTGCTCGGAGCTGAGGTTGGTGAACAGCTGAGCCCGGGGGATGTCGAGCAGCTCCAACCGCTCGCCTGCGGGGTCCATGCGGGCCGGCCTGCCGGCGATCGTCCGGTTCGCCGGAGCGCTGCTCATCGTGGTGGTGCCTGCGTACTGCAACTCGACCAACATTCCCATCTTCCGGTCGTAGTCCACGACGCGCAGCATCACCGCGTACGCCGCCGGGAAGGTGCCCACCACCATCCAGCAGCCGGTGAACTCGGCGCCGGCCGGCAGGTCGGTCAACCGCAGCGGACCGGTGCACCCGTACGCCTGATCAAGCCGCAGCGCCGCGGCCGCGACGTGCAGCGGGCCCTCGTCCGGGCCGGCCACGCTGGCTCCTGCGTACACGCCGGGTGCCGGCTGCCAGTAGCGCCGCCAGATCGGCACACCGTCCGGCCCGTCGGCGTGGACCACGGAGCCGTCGTAGGGGTTGCCGGTGGGGCCCTCCAACTTCGGCATGCCCCAGGCGCCCGGAAAGCGCAAGACATCGGCCGAGGTCAGCTCAATGGTGACCGTCCGTCCACCCACGTCGATCTTCGCGGTCTCCTTGCCGCCGCCCACGTCCCACTCCAGGAATCGAGGGCCACCCGGGGCAAGGCCGATGTGCAGCAGGGTCGGGTCCTTGCCGATCCGGTCGGGCCGGGCCGCCGCGCCGGGAGCGCCGTCGACCTGGGGCGGCACGAGCGGTACCGCGGCCTCGGTCAGGTCGCGCAGGCCGGGGGCGATCGCCGGACCACGGCCGGGCAGGTGGCCCACCGGGCCGGCGACCACACCGAGACCGAGCAGGGCCGCCACACCCAGGGCGGCACCAGCGGCGGCGCGCCGCCGGTGCACCCGGGACCGCCCGCGGACCATCGCGCCGGCCACCAGTCGATCCACGTCCACCGGACCCTCGGCGCGCTCCCGCAGCGTCAGGGCGATCCGCTCGTCGAGGTCGGTCACGGCCGGCTCCCGTTCGTCGTCGGGACGCCGCAGCGCTCCCGGAGGTTGGCGAGCGCCCGCATCGCGTGGGTGCGGACAGTGACCGGTGAGCAGCCCATGATCTGCGCGATCGTCAGGTCGTCGAGGTCCTCGTAGTAGCGCAGCACGAGCACCGCCCGCTGGCGGTCGGGCAGATCGAGGACCAGCCGCCACATCTCGTCCCGCTCGGCCGCCTCGCCGCCGAGATCGCCGCGCTGCGGTCGGTCGTCGATGCTGTCGACGACCAGCTCACGATTCGACCGGCGCCGCCACCAGGAGTTGTTGGCGTTGACAAGCATCCGCCGTACGTACACGTCGGGCCGGTCGGCACGGGCGATCCTGCGCCAGTGCACGTACGCCCGGGCCAGCACGTCCTGTGTGAGGTCCTCGGCCCGGTGCTCGTCACCTGTCAACAGCCGAGCAAGCCGGACGAGCGCCGGGCCGCGGCTGCCGACGTACTCCTCGAAGGTCACATCTTGCAGACGCCGTCGGCACCGTCCGGCGTTGACCGGTCAGCGGTGCGAGTGGTCGCGGAAGCCGCGGCGGGTCTTGCGGCCCAGGTAGCCGGCGGTGACCAGGTGCTCCAGCAGCGGCGCGGGCGCGAAGCCCGGCTCGCGCAGCTCCAGGTACAGCTCGCGCTGGATGGCGAGCGAGACGTCCAACCCGACCACGTCGAGCAGTTCGAACGGGCCCATCGGGTAGCCGCAGCCCAGTTTCATGGCGTGGTCGATGTCGTCGGCGGTGGAGTAGCTGGCTTCCAGCATCTTCACGGCGTCGTTCAGGTACGGGAAGAGCAGCGCGTTGACGATGAACCCGGACCGGTCGCCGCAGACAACGCCGGTCTTGCCCAGCGCGGCGCAGACCGCCCGGGCCGTGGCCGTGGCCTCCGGCGAGGTGCGGATGGTACGGATCACCTCGACCAGCGGCATCACCTGCGCCGGGTTGAAGAAGTGCAGGCCCACCACGTCGGCCGGCCGCTGGGTGGCCATCGCCACCTCGATCACCGGCAGCGAGGAGGTGGTGGTGGCCAGCACGACGCCCGGCTTGCAGATCTCGTCGAGGCTGGCGAAGAGCGCCTTCTTGACGCTCAGCTCCTCGATGACCGCCTCGACCACCAGGTCGACGTCGGCGAGGTGGTCGAGGGTTGCGGACCAGCTGATCCGGCCGAGGGCGGCGTCCCGGTCGGTCTCGGCGAGCTTGCCGCGCACCACGCCCTTGTTCAGCGAGGTCTTCACCGCCTCGCACACCTTCGCGGACTTCTCCGCGCCCCGGGTCACCGAGACGACCTCGTAGCCGGCCTTCGCGAAGACCTCGATGATGCCGGTGGCCATCGTTCCGGAACCGACAACGCCGACCTTCGCGATGGCGCGGGCCCCGTCGGCGAGCGCGGCCTCGGTGGCCGCCGGCGTCGCCTCGTCGGGTACGACCTTCGGCGAGCCCGGACGCTCGTAGGTGTAGAAACCCCGTCCGGACTTCCGGCCCAGCAGCCCTGCGGTCACCATCTGCTTGAGCAGCGGCACCGGGGCGTGCCGACGGTCCCGACCGCCGCGCCGGTACATGGTGTCCAGGATCTCGTACGCGGTGTCCAGGCCGATGAGGTCCATCAGCGCCAGCGGGCCCATCGGCAGGCCACAGCCGAGCTTCATGGCGGCGTCGATGTCCTCCCGGGTCGCGTAGTGCGACTCGAACATGCCTACCGCGTGGTTGAGGTAGCCGAACAGCAGCGCGTTGGCGATGAAGCCGGCCCGGTCGTTGATCGTCACGTCGACCTTGCCGAGTCGCGCGCACAGCGCCTCGACGTCGGCGACCACCTCGGGTGCGGTGACGACGGTGCGGACCACCTCGACGAGCTTCATGACCGGCGCCGGGTTGAAGAAGTGGATGCCGATGACCTGGTTGGGCCGGGTGGTGGCGACCGAGATCTCGGTGACGCTCAACGACGAGGTGTTCGTGGCGAGGATGGTGTCCGGCCGGCAGACCCGGTCCAGCTCCGCGAAGATCCGCTGCTTGAGGTCGAGGTGCTCGGGCACGGCCTCGATGACCAGGTCGACGGAGTGCAGCGCGTCCAGGCCGACGGCGAAGTGAACCCGCTCGTGCAGGGCGTCCCGGTCCGCGGCGGCGAGCTTGCCCTTGGCGACCGCGCGGTCTGTGGAGCCGGCGAGGGTGGCCCGGCCACGTTCCAGCGCCGACTCGGAGATCTCGACGGCGACCACGTCGATGCCGTTACGGGCGAAGACCTCGACGATGCCGGCACCCATGGTGCCCAGCCCCACCACACCCACGGTGTTGAACTCGCGCGCCACGACCGGCCTCCCCAGACACTCCGCACAACCGCTGAACGGTCGCTAAGTTATGCGCGCGAGTCTGCCACGTGACGCTCGGTTGTCGAGACGCCGTGGCATATTTCACCCACACCGCCACCGGCCGCCGCTGCCGACGTGACCACGTCAGCGGCCGAAGCGCCGGGCTCAGGCGGCCGGCACCGTGGTCAGGGCCAGCAACTCGGCGACGAACTCCGCCGGCCGCTCCAGGTGCGGGCTGTGCCCGCACTCGGGAAGCACCACCTCGCGGTACGCGCCACCGGCCGCCGCGTACCGCTCCAGCACCGCCCGGGTCTGCCCGACCATCGGTTGCGGTGGGCACGTCTCCTCGCCGGGCCAGCCGGGTACGACACCAAGCGAACCCAGGTACGCCAGGTCGAACAACGAGGTGTCCGAGACGATCACGTCGGCGTCACCGCGTACCCAGGTGATCGGAGGCTTCTCGGCGACGGCCACCAGCTCGTCGGCGAGCCGGAACCAGGTCGGCGCGAGCGCGTTGAGCACCCCACGCTCCCCCGGTGCGGTGCCCGGCCAGTTCTCCGACGGCACCGCCGTTCCGGGGTAGTTGTCGTCACCGGTCGCCGTGGAGAGCACGCTGTCCAGCAGCAACTCCTCGTCGGTGCCGAGCGACGCCGGGTCGGCCACGTAGGCCGCCCGCAGCACGGCGCGCGGGCTCGCCTGCGTGTCTGCGCCGCGATCGCCGGCTGCGAGTCGCGCGACGAAGTCCCCGTTGGCTGTGCCGGCACCGGTCCCGGCGAAGTCGGGCGTGGCCGGTGTGCCGTCCAGGTCACGAGTGCCACCGAACCCGTACGGGGAGACGGGCGCTGCCAGCAGCAGCGCGCCCACACGATGCGGGTGGTCGACGAGGAGCCGCATCGCCACACCGCCGCCGAGGGAGTGCCCGACCACAACCGGACGCCCGGTACCGCTGCCGCTGCCGCTGCCGCTGCCGCTGAGCGTCGGGTCGTCGAGCAGGGCTGCCACGTCGTCGGCGAAGTCCCGCAGTCCTCGGGTGGCGTTCACCGGGGCGGTCTCGGAGTCGCCGTATCCGCGCAGGTCGGGAGCGACCACCCGCAGCGTCGGCGGCAGCCGCCGCACCAGCGGCTCCCAGAACAGCGAGGACGAGCAGTTGCCGTGGATCAGCAGCACCGGGATGCCGTCCGGCGGGCCTGCCACGCGTACCGCCTGGTTTATGCCGTTTGCCGTCACGGTCCGCAGCTCGGTCTCCATCCGCGGGATGGTGCCACGCCGCTTTCCGTCGGTCCAGGTGTGCGGTGGCCATTCCGGGCGCGTCCCCTGTGTGGGCCCGCCGCAGTCAGCTCAGCGGCGTGTGGCGGGAGGCGTGGCCAGCGGCAGCGGCAGTGTCGGCCGGACGTCTCGTCGAAGTGGGCCGAAGCTGAGCCCGACCGGGTCCGTGTGCGCCACTCCCGGGTCGAACAGCCGCAGCTCGGTACGCCCGAGCCGGATGACGTCGCCGTCGGAGAGGCGTTCCACGTCGGTGATCCGGCGGTCGTTGAGCCAGGTGCCGTTGGTGGAGCCCAGATCCCGCAGGGACGGGCCCTCCGGGGCCAGCCACACCTCCGCGTGACAGCGGCTCAGGTGCGGGTCGTTGACCACCAGCTGGCCGGTCGACGCCCGGCCGATCACCAGCGGCTCAGCCCGCAACCGGAAGCTCGCTCCACGCATCGGCCCAGCCGCGACTGTCAACAGCGGCAGCAGTTCCGGATGTTCGTCCATGGACAGTCATCCCCTCCCCCGTATCATCACTCCGCGCGTCAGCTTGCCATCAGACGGTAATCGTCAATACCGACCGGCCGGTCAGCTCCTCGCCACCTCCTGGACACCTGCTGTTCGACGGTTCGGGCGGGCGGATGCGACACGACCCTTCTGACCTGCACTGATCAACGAGCAGGTCAGCGGGTACGACCTTCGTCCGAGTCAGCGAGATCACGACCTACCAGTGAGTAATCTTCGGGTCTAGACTTCGGCCATGACGGCTGTGGGTGTCCTGGGTCTCCCGATCATCGAAGCGGGTCAACTGGTTTCCACCAGCCCGGCCACCGGCGTCGAGGCGGGCCGCCTCCCGATCGCCACAGCCTCCGACGTACTGCAGGCCGTCGATCGCGCCCGCGCGGCCAGCGAGTGGTGGGCCGGCCTGGGCTTCCCCGGCCGCCGCCAGCGGCTGCTGCGCTGGCGCGCGTTGCTCGCCCAACGGATCGAGCAGCTCGCCGAGCTGGTGCACGTCGAGGGCGGCAAGCCGGTCGCCGACGCCATCGTCGAAATCGTCACCGCCATCGAGCACATCGACTGGGCCGCCCGCAACGCCGGCCGGGTGCTCGGCCCGCGCCGGGTGCGGTCGCGGCTCATCCTCGCCGAGTTCTCCGGCCACCTCGAATACCAGCCGTACGGCGTGGTCGGCGTCATCGGGCCGTGGAACTATCCGGTCTTCACCCCCGTCGGCTCCGCCGCGTACGCCCTGGCCGCCGGCAACACGGTGGTGCTGAAGCCGAGCGAATACACGCCGGCCGTCGGCCAGTGGCTCGTGGACAGCTTCGCCGAGGTCGTCGGCGAGCAGCCGGTCTTCACCGCAGTGCACGGGCTTGGCGACACGGGCGCGGCGCTGTGCCGCTCCGGCGTCGACAAGATCGCCTTCACCGGCTCCACTGCCACCGCCCGGAAGGTGATGGCCGCCTGCGCCGAGTCGTTGACCCCGGTACTGATCGAGGGCGGCGGCAAAGACGCCATGATCGTCGACAGCGACGCCAACCTGGACGCCGCCGCCGAGGCGTGCGTCTGGGGCGGCATGACGAACGCCGGCCAGACCTGCATCGGCATCGAACGCGTCTACGCCGTCGACCAGATCTTCGACGCCTTCGTCGACAAGGTGGTCGCCAAGGCCGGCCGGCTGACCGTCGGGCCGGAGGGCACCGACATCGGCCCGATCACCATGCCCAGCCAGATCGACGTCATCCGTCGACACATCGAGGCGGCGGTCAACTCCGGTGGGCGTGCCGTGCTGGGCGGCCCGAGCGCCGTGCAACCCCCGTACGTGCATCCGACGGTGCTTGTCGACGTACCGGAAGATTCGGCCGCAGTCCGCGAGGAAACCTTCGGCCCGACCCTGACCATCAACCGGGTCCGCGACGCCGACGAGGCCGTCGCCCGGACCAACGCCCTGTCGTACGGCCTGGGTGGTTCGGTTTTCGGCAGGCGGCGGGCGGTGACCATCGCGCGGCGGTTGCGCTCGGGGATGGCCTCGGTCAACTCCACGCTTACCTTCGCCGGGATGTCCACCCTGCCGTTCGGCGGTGTCGGCGACTCCGGCTTCGGGCGGATCCACGGCGAGGACGGGTTGCGCGAATTCGGCCGCACCAAGGCCATCACCCGCCGCCGGGCCCGATCGCTGCTGCCGTCGATGACCTTCGAACGGACCCCCGCCGACGTAGCCCGTCTCGTCAAGGCCATCAAGGTGATGTACGGCAGATGAGTGTCGGATAACCGATCTCCAGCGAGATCGGCGTATCCACATGTTTGTACGCCGTCGCTACGGCGGTACATTGCGTTAAATGGGCCACAATCGATTGCGCTACCGCCTTGTCGACAGCGACCGGTCGTGGAGCGCCCGGCAGAGGCGACGTCGTTCGGACTGGCTGGTGCGCACATTTCCCGATATCGGGGATATGCACGTCGTCGACCTCGGCGGCCGGCTCGGCACCTGGCAACGCGCCACCGTCCGGCCGGCCCGCGTGACTGTGGTCAACCTGGAGCAGCCGCCCGCCGTCGTCCCCGAGTGGGCCCACGTCGAACAGGCCGACGCCTGCGACCTGCCGGAGCACGTCACCGGCGGCACATACGACCTGGTGTTCTCCAACTCGGTGCTGGAACACCTCGGAGGGCACGAACGCCGGCTGCGATTCGCGGCTGCCGCCCGCTCACTGGCCGACCGGCACTGGGTGCAGACGCCCTACCGGTACTTCCCCATCGAGCCGCACTGGATCGCGCCCGGAATGCAGTTCCTACCGGTACGGCTGCGCACCGCGCTCGCCCAACGCTGGCCGCTCGGCCACAAGCAGACCCCCAGCCACGAAGCCGCCATCCACCAGGTGCTCTGGACCGAACTGCTGGACCGATCGCAGATGCGCCACTACTTTCCCGACTCGCGGCTGCTGGTCGAGCGGGTGGCCGGGCTGCCGAAATCCCTTATCGCCGTACGCGATTGAGCCCTCAGAAAAGCGTCAGCTCGTCCTTCTCGATGCCCCGCAGCTTGTCGTAGTCAACGACCACGCAGCGAATGCCGCGATCGGCGGCGAGCACCCGGGCCTGCGGCTTGATCTCCTGAGCGGCGAAGACCCCAGCCACCGGGCTGAGCAACGGATCACGGTTCATCAGTTCGAGGTAGCGGGTGAGCTGCTCCACCCCGTCGATCTCACCGCGCCGCTTGATCTCCACCGCGACCGCGCCGGAGTTGGCGTCCCGGCACAGCAGGTCGACCGGCCCGATCGCCGTCATGTACTCACGGCGCACCAGCGTGTACCCCTCGCCCAGCACGCCCGGGTTCGCCGCCAACAACTCCTGAAGGTGCGCCTCCACCCCGTCCTTACGCAGGCCAGGGTCCACACCCAGCTCGTACGAGGTGTCCTGGAAGACCTCCTCCAGGGTGATCCGCAGCTCCTCGCCGGCCTTGTTGACCACCCGCCACACGCCGGGAGCCTCCTCCAACCGGCACGGCGGGCTCATCCAGTTCAACGGCTTGTACGCCCGGTCGTCGGCGTGGATGGACACCGACCCGTCCGCCTTCACCATCAGCAACCGGGTGGCCAGCGGCAGGTGAGCCGAGAGCCGTCCGACGTAATCCACCGAGCACTTCGCAATGACCAACCGCACCCGACGAGGGTAGCCGAGCATCCGGCGACCGCCACCGAGCGGCACTGGCGCGTCGATGCCATGCTGAGATCGTGTTCGAAGTCCTCACCGGCACCGGCCTCGCCGCCTCGGCGGGGCTGAACGCCTACATCCCCCTGCTCGCCCTCGGCCTACTCTCCCGCTACAGCAACCTGATCGACCTACCCAGCGGCTGGACCTGGCTCGGCAACGGCTGGGTCATCGTCATCCTGGCCGTACTGCTCGCCGTCGAGATGGTGGCCGACAAGGTGCCGGTGGTCGACCACATCAACGACGTGGTGCAGACAGTGGTCCGACCGACCGCCGGCGGGTTGGCGTTCGGCGCCGGATCGTCGTCGGAGACGGTCACCGTCAGCGACCCGGGAAGCTTCTTCTCGTCGCACCAATGGGTGCCGGTGGCAGTGGGCGTCGTCCTCGCCTTCGGCGTACACCTGCTCAAATCCGCGGCGCGACCTGTCGTCAACGCCACCACCGGAGGGTTCGGCGCGCCCGTCGCCAGCACCGCCGAGGACGCCACAAGCGTCGTCGTCTCCCTCGTCGCGATCCTCCTGCCGGTGCTGGTGCTCGCCTTCCTGGTCGGCCTGTTGGCCTTCTTGTACTGGTTCCTACGCCGGCGCTCCGACCGGCGCCGAGAACGCGAGGCAGCCCGCGCGGCCGGCTTCCGCGTCTGACGACCCCTGACGCGGGGCCTCCGTGCCTCTGCCCGGCGCCCGATGTGCTGGCCTCGCGCTCGGCGCCTGGGGCCGGGCCTCGGTCGTAGGTTGAAACGCCGATGGCCGGCACCCCGTGTTGGGGGGTGCCGGCCATCAGTCAGTGCGGGTGGGTCAGCTGTTCCAGTGCTGGGCGACGAGGTCGGCGGCCTGCTGCTCCCACTGGGCGTAGGCGTCCGGG
>NZ_JBNCKU010000021.1:0-92436 GCF_049841715.1 Micromonospora sp. DT41
AGTGCATCGATTCGTCGATGCCCGCAGTGCGCCGGGGTGCGGGCCGACCGGATGTCGACCCCCAACCGAGTGGGTTGATGCGCCGTCTACTTTAGATCTCCTTGGAGACCACCCACTTGTCGCGGGCGTTCCAACCGGTACAGGATCAGCTTGTCCGCGACGGCGACGAACTCTGGCGTGGCGTACTTCGGGGACAGGACGATGGTGTTGGTGCCCGGCACGTATTCGCTGCCGACGGGCGTGTGGAGAAGACTCACCGTCAGTGGCATGCCGTATCTGGTATCGAAGGCTCTCACCACGTCGGCGACCACCTGCTCGGCCGCGAGCTAGTGCGCCAGACGCGCGGACAGTGTCTGATCCGGGAGCGGGACTGGTAGTTGCGCTCGTGCAGGGTCAGTGGCGGCGTCCCCGGGCGGGCGGATCGGCTCGTCGGGATGGACGGGCACCGTGCGCCGGACCGGGACCGGGCGGCGAGAAATGCGCCGCACCGACGCCATCACGTCCGGGCCCTGACCCGCTAGTGTGTGGAAACAGCGTTTCCATCCATGCCACCACGGGGCAGGGGGCCAGCGTGCATCGCAGCCAGGAAGACACCGCCGCCGCGCCGGAGGCCGGCGAGCAGACCACCACGTTCGGGCCACTCCAGCTCTCACCGGGCACTACCCGGACCAACATCAGCGGGTACTACTGGCTGGCGCTGACGTCGATCATGACGTTCACGTTCATCCCGGCCGCGCAGACGGCACTACTCACCTCCGTCCTGGGTGTGCCCAAGGGGGAGCAGGGTTCGATCGTGGGCACCGCTGGGCTGATCAGCGAAATCGTCCTGATCGCGGCGGTCGGCCTGGCCGGTGCCTGGTCCGACCGCCTCGGACGGCGCCCGATCGTGGTCGGCGGCTACATCCTGCTCGGCCTCGGCGTCGGCATGGCACCGTTCCTCGGCTCGGTCCTGCCCTACTACCTGGCCCGGGGCGTCGCGGCCGTCGGCGTGGCGATGGTCACCGTGATGCTCACGGCCGTGGTCGCCGACTATGTCCGGGACAGCACCCGCGGCAGAGCCAACGGCATTCTCGGTTTCTGCAACGGTCTCGGCGCGCTCGTCACGTTCTTCGTGCTGATCAAACTGCCCGACATCTTCGAGGGCATCGGGATGGACGCGATCGCCGCGCTGCGGGCGACCTACCTCATCGTCGGCGGGCTGGCCCTGCTCACCGCGATCCTGATGCGGCTCACCCTCCGGGGCGGGCTGGCGACAACGCACTCCGAGCACATCCCGATCCCCAGGCTGCTGCGCGAGGGCGTAGCCGAAATCCGGCGCCCCGGCGTCTCCTTCGCCTACCTCAGCGCCTTCGTCGCCCGAGCTGACCTGGCGCTCGTCGGCGCCTACCTCACCCTCTGGGCACAGCAGTACGGCACCCAGCACCTCGGGCTCAGCGAGGCCGAGGCGCTGGCCAAGGCAGGTCTGTTGCTGGGAGTGGCCAACGGCATTGCGCTGATCGGGGCACCGGCCATCGGCATCATCGCCGACCGGCTGTCCCGCACCGACGCGGTGCTGATCTCCCTGGGGACCGCCGCCCTCGGCTACACCGCCACGATCTTCGTCGGGGACCCGTTCAGCCCGCTCGGCTACGCCGTCGCCGCGCTGATCGGGCTCGGCCAGGTCAGCGCCGTCATCTCCAGTCAGGTGCTGATCGCCGAACAGGCTCCCAGCCGTACCCGGGGCTCGGTCATCGGAACGTTCGCGCTCAGCGGTGGCATCGGCATCATGATCGCGTTCGCCGCCGGTGGCACCCTGTACGACAACTGGCGCCCCGCCGGCCCGTTCGTCCTGTTCGGCATCCTGGCCGGGCTGGCCTGCCTGTACGGCCTGGCCGTCCGATCGAGGATCCCCAACCACCCGGTGGACTGAAAACTGCTCGATGTCAGCGCTACGGCACCTCGGGATTGTGCACAAGTAGCCCACGATCACTGCCGAACGGCTCGCCCAGGACGTTTGACGGCGTCCGAACTTATGGAAACACTGTCACTTCCAGGGAAACACAACGGGAGTGCCGGAGGTGGGTGTGCCAACCACGATCGTTGTGGGCGCCGGGCCGGGTGGCCTGGCCTGTGCCATCGCCGCCGCCGACGCGGGCGGCACCGTGCTGCTGTTGGAGAAGGCGCCGGACGTTGGGGGCGCCCTGCCGTACTCGGGCGGGCACCTGTCCGCCGGCGGCTTCTCGCTGCAGCATGAGCGGGGCATCAGCGACGACCCCGAGCGGCACTTCGACGACGTCTGGCGGATCAGCCGGGGCGCCGCGCGGGCCGACCTGACCCGGCTGACGCTGCGCGAACAGCCGGCGGTGCTGGAGTGGCTGCTCGCCGCCGGGCTCACCGTCGATCCGGGTACGCCCCGCATCGTGTACGGGCACGAGCCATACCGCACGCCGCGGACCGTCCACGCCACCACCGTCCCCGGCGGTCCGGCCATTCTGGCCGTGCTGCGCCCGATGCTCGACGCGCATCGGGCCGCCGGCCGCATCGATCTGCGCTGCGAGGTGCGCGTCACCGAACTGCTGACCGAGGGCGGCGCGGTGGTCGGGGTGGCCACCGCCGACGGCGCGCGGTGGCGGGCACCCGCCGTCGTGCTCGCCACCGGCGGATTCGGGTACGCGCCGGAGCTGTTCGCCGAGCTGGAGGGCGCGCCGCTGACCACCTCGGCGGCACCCACCTCGACCGGCGACGGCCTGCTCATGGGCCGGTCGGTCGGCGCCGGCCTGCAGGGCCTGGGCCGCTACATCCCCACCTTCGGCGGGCTGCCCCCGGTCGACGGCGACCTTCGGGTCGACTGGGCGCACCGGCCGCACCTGGTGGCGCCGGAGCGGCCGCCCTGGGAGATCTACGTCGACCGCGCCGGAAGTCGCTGGATCGCCGAGGATGAGCCCAGCATCGACCACAAGGAGCGGGTGCTGACCACTGTCGACCGGATGACCTTCTGGACGGTCTTCGACGCCCAGGCCCTACGCGAGTCGTACCCGATGGTGCACGGCTGGAGCGCGGCCGAGCTGGACGCCCAGTGCGGCCGGCGCCGCGGCGTGCACCGGGCGTCCGGGCTGGCGGAGCTCGCCGGGGTGGCCGGCATCGACCCGGCGGGGCTGTCGGCCACGGTGGCCCGCTACAACGGGTTCGTCGCCGACGGCCGGGATGTCGACTTTGGCCGAACGTACCTGCCGGCGCCGATCGTCGAGCCGCCGTTCTACGCGCTGGAGAACCATCCGGTCACCCTGATCACGTTCGCCGGCCTGGACGTGGACGAGCTGCTGCGGGTCCGCCGTGCGGACGGCACGACGATCCCCGGTCTGTACGCCGTCGGTGAGGTGATCGGCTCCGCCGCTGTCAATGGCAACGCGTTCTGCTCCGGCATGTGCCTGACGCCGGCCATGGCCTTCGGTCGGCTGGTCGGGCGTCGGCTCGCGGGGACCGCCGGCTGAGCCGGTATCGGCCGGACAGTCCAGAGCGGACAGAGGTTCCGGGCCGAGTCAGTGCGCGAAGGCGAAGCCCTCCGCGCGTAGCTTGCCGGAGCTGATCGGCACGAACGGGGTCCTGATCTCACCCCGGTAGGTCAGCGCGGGCCAGCCCCCGGCGGCGCAGAGTTCGTCGAGGACGGCCTGGTTGGTCTGCGGCACGACCGCGTCCGGTACCGCGTTGAACACGCCCGTGAGGTCGCGGGTCACCACGAAGTCGAGCGCGGCGGCGGCGTCGCGGTAGTCGATGCGGTAGTGCAAGGCCTCGGCCGAGAACGGCACGCTGCCGCCGAGCATCTCGTGGGCCAGCTTCACCCGGGTCGGATAGTCGAGGTCGCGCGGATGCCCGTACACGTCGGGGATCCGCAGCGCGGCGCCGCGCGGGGCGGCCAGCACGGCTGCCTCGGCGGCGACGAAGTTGCGGGGGGAAGCGTCCGGGTCGTCGGTGACCGGGGTGGCCTCGTCGACCAGCGCGCCATGGCCGGCACCGTAGACCGACACCGAACTGGTGAAGACCACCCGGGGATGCACGGCGGCGGCGGTGCGCGCGGACGCGGTGAGCGTGTCGGCGTACTCGGCGACGCGCTGGTCGGCGTCGAAGGCTCGGGCGATGCGCGGGCTCACGGTGAGCACGACCGCGTCGGCGTCCCGGGTGACCCGCTCGACGGCCGGACGGTCGCTGCCACGGAGGATCGCCACCTCGGTGCAGACGGGGGCCAGCTCGGGCACCCGTTCAGAGGAGGTGGTGGTGCCGATCACCTGGTGGCCGGCCGAGACCCAACGACGGGCCAGCTCCATGCCGACGTTGCCGCACCCGATGATCACGTAACGCACCTGGACCTCCTCATGGAAACACCGTTTCCACACTCTGCCCCATCTCGGGGCCCCTGCCAAGGCCGTGCCGAGGAACCCGCCGCCGGCGCTGCGGTGGTCCGCCCGAGTCGATCACATTGGCCGGCGTCAAATCGCCTGTCGGGCTATTGACAGGAGGGCTGGCTGGCTGCCTTTATGAACCTATCCAATTTTGGAAACTGCTGTTTCCGCTAGCGAAACAGCAGCAAGGGGTGCACCGTTCCCCACAGGAAGGAGAGCGGGACCGCAATGGGATTGCTCAGAACTACGGCAACAGCGGTGGGCGTGGCGGCGTTGGTCGCCGCCGCGACCGCGGTCTGCGTGTCCCCCGCGCAGGCGTACGGCCCCACCCCGGGCAACCTGGGATGCCGGCTGTACTTCAACGACGCCGGTACCGGCAGCTCGCCGACGAACTGGGCCGACTCGTTCGGGCTCACTCAGACGCCGGCGACGCCGAGCCCGGGTCAGACCGTGACGGTGACCTTCACCGCGGCGACCGGTCCGAACAACGGCCCGGTCGCGATCAACCCCGGTGATGTGCCGATCGTCGTGGAGGCGGCGCTGGGTGGCTCGCAGAGCGGCCCGGTCACCCTCCAGCAGACCAACTACCCCGCCGGTCCGATCCCCGGCAACACCCCCACCGGCCCGATCACCGCCACCGGCACCTATGTGGCCGGAGCGACTGGAGCCGCGACGCTCACCGTCAACCGGGTGATCCTCAACAACCCGATCGCCAAGACGTACTGCTCCGCCGCGGGCGACCGGGACCACAAGGCAGCACCGGTCCCGACACCCATCGTGGAGAGCTTCACCGTCTTCGGCGGCACGGTCTCGGTCACCTCGGTGACCGGCCAGACCGTGACCGGGGCTGCCCGGGCCGGCAACGTCATCAACTACGCGGTGACCGGTCTCGCGCCGTCCACCGCCCTGACCGCAACACTGCGCGCGGCCGACGGCACCGGAACGGCCGAAGGCGCCGGCACGGGCACGACCGACGCCGCCGGCGCCGGCACCGGCACGCTCACGGTGCCCAGCGGCGCCACCACGGGAGCACGTACCGTGGCGGTCTCGGACGGTACCAACACGGTCTCCGTCCCGATCACGATCCTCGGCTCGCCGAGCATCGCGATCACCCCCAGCGGTGGCGGCTCCGGCACCGTGGTGACGGTCACCGGCACCAACTGGAACCCGGGCGGCACCGTCACGATCGGCGGCTACAAGGCGCTCACCGGCGCCCCGCCGCCGCCCGCGACGAGCGACCCGGCAACGACGGCCACGGCCGGCGCCACCGGTGGGATCAACGCCACCTTCACCGTCACGGACAGCACCACCGCGTACATCGGCGCGCAGTCCGGCGCCCTGTTCGCAATCTCCGCCTGGACCGGGTCGGCTGACTCGTGCACCGCCAAGACCGGCTCGGCCACGACCGGCAACTGCACCCTGTCGTACAACCTGTCGGAGACCGTGACCGCCGGAAACCTGTCGATGGCTCGCGCCCCCGGCACCGGCAACATCCCGCTCTCCGGCGTCACCGTCGGCGGCAGCGTACAGACGGCGACGGGCAACCTGTCGACCGTCACGGTGACCGACCACCGGGGCAGCACCTTCGGGTGGAGCCTCGTCGGCACGGTCACCGACTTCACCGGCACCCCGGGCGGAACCATCGCCAAGAGCAACCTGTCCTGGACACCGGCCTGCGTCGGCACCGCCGGCGCGACAAACGCGGTCACTGCGGTGGCCGGCACCCCGGGCACGGTCGACGCGGCGACGCTCTGCTCCGCACCGACCAGCGCCACCGGTACGGGCGGCAGCTTCGACGCCTCAGCCGGGCTGACCCTCTCCGTGCCGGCGAACCAACTCGCCGGCACCTACGCCGCGACCCTCACCCTCACCCTGAGCTGAGGACGCCTCGAGGTGGGGGCGGTCGGCCGAGCCGGCCGCCCCCACACCAACCAGTCGAAGGGTGGAACCGCGTGCGTCACCCCCTCTGGCCACGCCGCCTCCGCACCGGCGCGGCAGCCCTCGCCGCCGCTGCCGCCGCCGTCGCGCTGACCGTCGTCCCGATCGGGCCGGCCGTCGCGGCGGACAACGGCGAGTGGGCCGTCGTGCCCACCCCGCCGGCCAACGCCGGGCCCACCCCCCGGCTCTACTTCTTCCTCGAGTCACCCGCCGGCCGGACCCTCACCGACTCGGTGCGAGTGATCAACCGCACCGACACCGAGCGCACCTTCACCGTGTACGGCGCGGACGCCTACAACACCGCGCGCGACGGCGGGTTCGCGCTGCGCCAGCTCACCGAGAAGCAGTCGGACATCGGGGTGTGGACGGTGGTCGGCGCCGGCACCGTGGTGCTCCCGCCCAAGGCGCAGGCCGACATCCCGTTCACCATCACGATCCCGACGAACGCCAGCCCCGGCGACCACATCGGCGGCATCGTCGCGATGGAGTCCGTCCCGGGCGGTCGGAGCGAGCACAACGGCGTCGCCGTCGCGGTGCAGCGGGCCGTCGGCGCCCGCATCTACCTGCGGATCGCCGGGCCGGAGATGCCCGGCCTCAACCTCGCCGACCTGGATCTGGACCACCCGACGCCCTGGCTGCCCACACCGGTCGACGGTGCCCTGGAATACACCTTGGCCAACACCGGCAACCTGCGCCTCGCCCCCACCATCACGGTCACCGCCTCCGGCATGTTCGGACACCGGATCCACCAGCGTGGCGCCACCCCACAGCTCGACCTGGTTCCGGGCGCCGAGTCGCGGATGCGTACCCGGTTCACCGGGCTGTGGCCGGTCGACCTCGTCACCGCCACCGTGACGGCGAAGGCCGACGGCGGCGTGCTCACGGTGCGGACCACCCGTACCGTCGTCGTCTCCTGGACCGGCGTCGCCGCACTCGCCGCGCTGATCGCCGCCGCAGTCGTGGCCTGGCGCAGGCACCGCCGCGCCCAGGTGGCCCGCCCCCGGGGCGTGCGACGCGTCCGCGCGCATGCGGAGGTCGGATGACGAGGATCGGACGTACCCTGACCGCCGTCGTCTGCGGGCTGGTCATCGGGCTGGCACTGCCCACCGGGCCGGCGTGGGCAGCCGAGGGACTCACCCTTGCCGCCCCGGCGGCGGCACCGGGCGACCGGCTCGGGGTGAACGGCACGGGCTGGCCCGGCGGCGCACTGGTGCAGCTCGTTACCTGCGGGCAACTCGCCATCGGCGGTTCGGCCTCCTGCGACACACGGGCCGCCCTGGCCGTTCCGGTGCGCCCGGACGGCACCTTCGCGGTGCAACTCGTGCTCGGCACCCCGCCGGTGCCCTGCCCGTGCGTCGTGCACGCCACGCTGGTCGGCGGCACCGGGCGCGGCCAGGTCGACGCGCCGCTGGAACTCACGGGGCACACCATGGGGGAGACCCCCACCGTCTCGGCCGCCCCGGTCCGCCTCGACCTGGTCGAGGCGAAGATCGCCGGCCGACCGGGCTGGCGAAGTCTGTTCGGCGCCGCCGCGACCCGGACCCTCGTCTACACCGTGCGCAACCCCGGGCCGCACCCGCTGCCCAACCCGCCCCTCAACGTCCGGATCGGCCGCGACGGCGGCGGCGACAGGATCAGCACACCCGGTGCCGGCGGCGTCCAACCGGGCGAGACACGCACCTACCGGGTGCCCGTCACCACCCCGTTCGCCGCGTTCGGCCGGTACACCGTGCAGGCCGACCTGGGCGGGTTCGGCCCGGCCGAGGTGACGCTCCGGACGTACCCGTGGGCCCTGTTCCTGGTGCACCTGCTCGGCGGGGCGCTGATCGTCGTGGGCATCACCCGGCGCATCGCCAACCGCCGCCACCGCCCGCCGCTGCCCGCGATGGCCGCCGCCCCGGCCGGCACGCTGCTGCCGTCCGTCGTGCGGGTCAGCTCGCTCGGGGCGTACCTCGTCTTCGACGACGCTCCCGGCGCCGGCCGGCTACGTCGACGGGCCAACGCCCACCTGAGCGTCGCCGCGCTGCGGGACCTGCTCGGCGATGCCGGACTGCCGAACGGATCCGGCACCGAGGCCGCCGGCACCGCGGTCATCGACCTCACCGCCCTCGACGCGGTACTCGCCGCCCGCCCAGGCGCGGCCACGCCGGCCGGAGCACGCGCCGGCAACCAGAGCGCCGCCGCCGTGATCGATCTGGCCGCGCTCGACACCTACCTCGGGAGCCCTCGATGAGCCGCGATCCTGGCACCCACACCACCGGCTGGGACCGGGCCCTGACGGTACGGGCGGCCATCGCCACCGTCGCCGCGCTGCTCGCCTTCGTCGGCTGCGGCGCGGTGCTGCCCGGCGCGGGCGGCGCGGACGGCACCGGCGTCGGGCCCGGCGTCACCGCCGACACGGTCACCGTCGTCTTCGTCGGCACCGACCTCACCAAGACGGCGAACCTGACCGGGTTCAACACCGCCTCGGCCGGCGACCCGGTGCGCCAGATGCGGGCGCTGGAGAGCCACGTCAACGCCAACGGCGGCATCGCCGGCCGACGGATGCGGGCGGTCTTCCGCAACTTCGAGGCGAGCGACGACTCACCGGCCACCGAGGAGAAGCTCTGCAACCAGATCACCCAGGACGACCGGGCGTTCGCGGTCGTGCTCACCGGTCAGTTGCAGGCCAACGCCCGCCCCTGCTACGCCCAGCGGCGCACCCTGGTGCTGGACGCCACCCTGATCACCATCGACCAGGCGACGAACCAGCGGCTCGCTCCGTACCTGTTCACCCCGGCCTACCCCCTGTACGACGACTTCGTGCGCGCGTACCTGCCGGCGCTGGCCGCGCAGGGCTTCTTCGACGGGGCCCGGCAGGCGGGCATCGTCGCGGTCGACGCACCGGCCAACCGCGCGATGTACGAGCAGCACGTGGTGCCGTACCTGAAGCAGCGGGAAATCACCCCGACCGTGGCCTGGATCGACTCCACCGACCTGGGCACCCTCAACACCGGGCTCAACCAGGCCGCCGTCGACCTGCGGGCCAAGCGCGTCGAGCGGGTCTTCTTCCTCGGCGGGACCCGGCTGGCCTCCTTCTTCCTCACCTCCGCCTCCGCGCAGGGCTTCACCGCCCGGTACGGCATCTCCAGCTACGACAATCCCAGCTTCCTGATCGGCAACCCGGACATCATTCCGCGCGAGGCTCTGACCGGGGCGGTGGGCATCGGCTTCAACCCCAGCCAGGACGTCGCCGACCGGGAGTACGCCTTCCCCGCCACCGACGCCGAACGCACCTGCCTGGGCATCTTCGCCGCGGGGGGTGAGTCGTTCGGCACCCGCGAGAACGCACGCGTGGCCTTCCCGTACTGCGACGCGATCCTGCTGTTGCAGGCCGGCGCGAAGAACCTCGGCGCGGACCTCAACGCGCATCGGTGGCTGACGGCCGTGGGCAGGCTCGACACGCCGTTCCAGCCGGCGACGGGATTCTCCGGGCGGCTCGGCCCGGGCCGGTTCGCCGCCTCGAACGGCTACCGGGCGTTCGGCTACGACAGTGGCTGCGCCTGCTTCACCTACCGCGGGGAGGACGTGTCCTTTGCGACCCGATGACAACACCCGCCCCAGCGTCGGGCCGGAGAACGCCCACGATGCTGCGGGAACATGGCGTTCCCGCAGCGCGGGCTGGGGCGCGGGTACGGCCGGCGGGCTCCTGACCGGGGTGCCGTTGTTCGGCGCCGCGGGGCTCGCCCGGGGGCTCGGTGTCGACCTGACCAGCGTGCTGGCCGCGGTGATCGCCGCCGCGGTGGTCGGCGCGGCCGCGACCGTCGCGGTCGTGCAGCGGGTGCCGCACCGCCACTCGGTACGCGCCGCGCTGCTCGCCGGTGTCGGGCTGGGCGCAGCGCTGCTGCTGGTGGTCAACGTCGCCGCACCGATGCCGGGACTGTTCGCGCTCACCGCGCTGGGGCTGCCCTGGGCCGTCCTGGTGGTGGCTGGCCGCGCGGTCGCCGCCGCGACGGCGACCCTGCGGTACTGGCACGTGGGGCTGCTGAACGGGCTCGGCCTGGCCGCGTTGCTCGCTGGCGGTACCGGCGGTGGCGCCGGTTACCACTGGGCGGCGGCCGGCGTCCTCGCGGCGCTCGGCGCGCTGGCCGGGGTGACCGCCGCGGAACTGCCGGGCGACGTCGGCTGGCCACCGGCGCTGCGCCCCCTGTTCGACAACGCCACCCGCCCACCCACCGCGCGTGTCGCCGTGCTGGCCCAGTCCGGCCTCGGCCTGGTCGTGCCCGGCGCGCTGATCTTCGCCGCAGACGTGCTGCGCGCCGAGTTCGGCCTCGGTCCACGCGGCGCCGTCGGTGTGGTCGGCGACGCGCTGCTCGCCGGGGCCGCGCTCGCGGTGCTGCTGCGCGGCGAGCGGGCGCGGCGCCTTGCCGTCGCCGCCGCCCCGGCCGGGCTGCTCGTCGCCGCCGGCGCACTGCTCGTCGGGCCCGCCCCCGGCGCGGGCGGTGTCGTGCTGTTCGCGTCGGGCCTGGCCGTCACCGTCGGTGCGCTGGTCGCGCTCGCCGTCTCGGGCGAGCGCGTCGCCGCCGAGGTGCTCCATCCGGACGCCCGCCCCGCGTTCGCGGCGGCGGCGTCGGTGCTGTCCCTGGCCGGTGGCCTGGGCGGCGCCGGCCTGCTCGCCCTGCTCAATGCCCGGTACGGCGCCGGTCCGGCGTTGGCGGTGGTCGCGGCGTCGGTGCTGGTCGGCGCCGGCTACGCCCGGCGGCTCCGGCGCACCGCCGCGGCCGACGCCGAGCGGCTGGCCCGGGTGCTCGCCGACGAGGCGGAGGTCGCCCGGCTACGGCACAGCGGCGCGCGTCCGGCCGCTCTCTCCTGCTCCGGGATCGACGCGGCGTACGGTCCGGTCCAGGTGCTCTACGACGTGGCCGTACGCGTCGACGACGGCGAGATGGTGGCGATCTGCGGCCCGAACGGGGTCGGCAAGACCACTTTGCTGCGGGTGCTCTCCGGGCTGCACCGCCCCGCCACCGGGGCGGTCCGGCTCGGCGGGGTCGACGTGACCGCGCTGACCGCGCCCCGCCGAATCGAGCTCGGGCTGTCCACAGTGGTCGGGCAGTCGGTGTTCGGCTCGCTCACCGTCACCGAGAACCTGCGCATGCACGGCTATGCGCTGGGTCGGCGCGCCGACGCGGTGCACCGGGGGATCGACGGGGCGTTCGCCGTCTTCCCCCGCCTCTATGAGCGGCGCGACCAGGTCGCCGCCACCCTGTCGGGCGGCGAGCGGCAGTTGCTCGTGCTCGCCAAGACGCTGATCCAGCGCCCTCGGATGCTGCTGGTCGACGAGCTGTCGCTCGGCCTGGCCCCGGTCGTGGTCGGCGGCCTGCTGGAGATGCTGCGCCGGCTCAACGCGCTGGGCACCTCGCTGCTGGTGGTGGAGCAGTCGGTAAACGTCGCGCTGTCGCTGGCCGACCGGATCTATTTCATGGAGAAGGGTGCAATGGTCGCCGAGCACACCGCGGGCGAACTGGCCGGTCGGCCGGACCTGGTCCGGGCCCTGATGCTCGGCGGCCACGCGCCGGCTGAGGATGCCGAGGCCGCGCTCGGGGCACCGGACACCGAGCCCGCGCTCCAGGCGCAGGCCGCGCCCGCGTCGGAGGCCACCCCGGTGGACGGGGCGGTGATCCGATGATCGGCGGTTTCGACTTCGGCCCGGACCGCATCGTGCTGGGCCTGTTCACCGGCCTCACGTACGGGCTGCTGGCGGTCGGGCTGGTGCTGGTCTACCGGTCCAGCCGGTTCGTCAACTTCGCACACGGCGCGGTCGGGGTGTTCGGCGCCGCCGTGCTCGGCCGGCTGGTCGGTGACGGGGTGCTGCCGTACTGGCTGGCCCTGCCGGTCGGTATGCTCGCCGCCGCCGCGGTCTCCGGCGCGATCGAGCTGAGCGTGGTCCGCCGACTGCGGCACCGGCCCCGGGTGATCGGCATGATCGCCACCCTCGGGCTGTCCCAGTTCGTGCTCGTGCTCGCCCTGCTGGTGAACAGCTCGGGGGCCAGCGGCCCGGCGTTCCCGGCGCCGCCCGGCATGCCGTCGTTCACCATCGGCAATACCCCGGTCGGCCCGGCGTTCACCGCGATGCTGCTGCTCACTCCCGTGCTGCTGGTCGGGCTCGCCATGTTCCTCAAGCGCAGCCGGTTCGGGCTGGCGATCCGGGCCGCCGCCGATGCCCCCGACGCGGCCACCCTCAACGGCGTCACCGCGGCCCGGATGGCGACCCTGGCCTGGTCGATCGCCGGTGCTGTGGCCGCCTTCTCGGCGATCCTCATGGCGCCGACCCAGGGCACCCAGTCGATTGAGTCGCTCGGCCCGGCCCTGCTGGTGCGGGGCCTCGCCGGCGCGGTGATCGCCCGGTTCTCCTCCGTCCCGATCGCGTTCGGCGCCTCGCTGGGCATCGGGGTGGGGGAGCAGATCCTGCTGTCCGGCCAGTCCAGCGGCGGCCTCGTCGAGCTGGCCCTGGTCGCGGTCATCCTGGTCGCGCTGCTGGCCCAGCCGGTCCGCGCGCGCCGCGACGGCGAGGACGGCGGCTGGGGCCGGATCGGCGCGCCGCCGCTGCCCGCCGCGTACCAGCGGGTCTGGCTGCTGCGCAACCTGGGCCGGGTCGTCGCCGGGGTGGGCTTCACCGTCGCCGCCGTGCTGGCCTTCGTGATCAGCAATGAGACCGCCTCGGTGCTCATCGCGATCATCGGCTTCACCCTGGTCGGCCTGTCGATCGGGCTGGTTACCGGCGTGGCCGGCGAGCTGTCCCTGGGCCAATTCGCGTTCGCCGGCATCGGCGCCGCGGTGTCGGTGCAGGTTTCCGTGCGGACCGGCAACCTGTTCCTGGGGATCCTCGCCGGCTGCGCGGCGGCGGCGCTGGCCGCAGTCGCGGTCGGCGTGCCGGCGCTGCGCCTGCGCGGGCTCGCCCTCGCCGTCACCACGCTCGCCTTCGCGCTGGCCACCAGCACGTTCCTGCTGCGGCAGGGTTGGCTGCTGGGCGATGGCGCGCAGGTGCCCAAGCCACGCATCCTCGGTCACACCTTCGACCTGGCCACCGACTACTACCTGTTCGCGCTGGTGGCGCTGCTGCTCGGACTGTGGGTCACCGCCAACCTGCGCGCCGGTGCCTTCGGGCGGATCCTGGTGGCGCTGCGCGACAACGCCGACGCCGCCCGCGCGTTCACCGTCGCGGTGCCGGTGCGGGTCCTGCAGGCGTACGCGGTCGCGGGCGCGCTCGCCGGTCTCGGCGGGGCGGTGATCGGCCACGGGCAGACCCAGCTCACCGTGAACACGTTCCCAGCCTCGGCCAGCATCGACGTCGTCGCCACCGTAGTGGTCGGCGGGATCACGCTGCTGGGCGGCCCGCTGCTCGGGGCGTTCCTGATCGTCGGCGTACCCGGATTCCTGGAACTGGACATCATCGGTCAGGCCGCGCTGACCCTGGTCTGGCTGGTCGTGGTGATCGCACTGCCGGCCGGGCTCGGCGGGCCGGTGCTGTGGCTGCGTGACCGGATCGCCCGGCTGATCGCCCGCGGCCGCGACGCACCGGTACCGTCCGCCACCGATGAGATGGCCGGGCCGGCGCAGGCCCCCAGCTCTGGTGGCGCGATCACGCTGCCGCCGCGCACCGTCCCGCTGCGACCGGCGGCGACCGGCGAGCCGCTGCTCTCGGTGCGGGAGGTGGCCCGCTCCTTCGGCGGCGTGCGGGCCGTTGCCGGCGCCAGCCTCGACGTCACCGCCGGCGAGGTGGTCGGCATCATCGGCCCGAACGGTGCCGGCAAGACCACGCTGTTCGAAATCATCGCAGGCTTCACCCGCCCGGACCGGGGCGCGGTCCTGTTCGCCGGCCGCCCGGTCACCGGGCTGTCGCCGCAGCGACGGGCCGGTCTCGGGCTGGTGCGCTCGTTCCAGGACGCACGGCTCTTCGCCACCATGACGGTGCTGGAGACCGTCATGGTGGCCGGTGAACGCACCGCGCCGACGAGCCTCTTCGCCGCGGCTCTCGGTGCAGGCGGCCCGGACCGGGCCAAGCGCCGCCGGGCCGAGGAACTCGTCACGCTGATGGGCCTGGCACCGCTCGCCGATCGGTTGGTCGGGGAACTGTCCACCGGTACCCGTCGGATCGTCGAGATCACCTGCCTGCTGGCGCTGGAGCCGGCGCTGCTGCTGCTCGACGAGCCCTCGTCGGGGGTGTCCCAGACCGACGGCGTCGCGCTGGGCGAGGTGCTGCGCCGGATCCACGACGAGCTCGGCGTCACCATGGTCATCATCGAGCACGACCTGCCGCTGCTCGCCCGGCTCGCCGACCGGCTGGTCGCGATGGACGGCGGCCGGGTCATCGCCGACGGCACCCCGCAGGAGGTCCGCACCCACCCCGACGTGGTCCGCTCCTACCTCGGTACCGACCACGCCGCCGTCAACCGCTCCGGCGCGCCCGCCCAGCGTGCGGCGGTGCCGTCGTGAGCGCTGTCCGCGTCGTCCCGGCCCGTGCCCATGCCGGCCCGCGCCGAACCTGTCAGGAGATCGCCGTGCGAACCTTCCGCCGCCGGGCGCTCGCGCTCGCCGCCCTGCTCGCCACCAGCAGCGGCCTCGCCGTCGTGGGGGCACCCCCGGCCGCGTTCGCCGCGCCGACCCTTACCGTCAGCGTGACCACCGGGCTGTCGGACAAGCAGCAGGTCGTCGTCAACGGTTCGGGCTTCACCCCGGACCTGAAGCAGATCGCCGTCGGTCAGTGCGTGGCCGGATTCAAGGGCCCGACCGACTGCAACCTCGCCGGCGGCGCCGCGTTTGTCAACGCCGACGGCAGCGGGAAGCTGCCCACTGTCACCCTGAGGCTGGCCCAGAAGTTCGGCGCGTTCGACTGCACCAAGCGGGAGTGCGTGGTCGCGGCGCAGATCCTGCCCACGAGCGGAAACGCCGACCAGGTCGAGGCCAACAAGGTCTCCGTGGCGTTGACGTTCGGCAAGAAGCCTGCGCAGCAGCCCGCACCGGCAACCCCATCCGCGACCCCCGTCGCGCCCTCAGCGCCGGCGGCCACACCGGAAGCGACCACGGCACCCTCGACCGGGCCGGCGGGCGCCGCCGGCACGTCGACCCCAACGCTGGTCAACGCCAACCCGGTTAGCGCCGGCCCGGACCGGTACGCGGTCACCGTGCTGGTCAGCTCCGGCCTGCTGTTGCTCTGCATCGGCCTGCTCGTGCTGATGCCCTACCGGAACCGGAGGACCCAATGACCCGACGTCGTCAACCCGTCCGGGTGGCAGCGCTCGCGCTCGTCCTGGCGCCGCTGCTGCTGCTACTCGCGATCCCGGCGGCGGCCCCCGCCCGGGCGACGCTGCCGGCCGCGGCGGTCGGCCCCACGGCCGGGACGCTGGGCTGCCGGCTCTACTTCAACGACGCCGGCACCGGCAGCTCACCGACGGTCTGGCAGGACACCTTCACCCTGACCCAGTCACCGGCCGCACCGAAGGTCGGCGACACGGTGACCGTCACGCTCACGGCGAAGACCGGCCCCGACAACGGGCCGGTGGGGCTGAACGCCGGTGACGTGCCGGTGAACGTCACGCTGGTCCTGGGTGGCTCCCTCTCCGGCAGCACGACGCTGCGGATGTCCTCGTACCCGGCCGGGGCCGTCGCCCCGGAAGCGCCGCTCGGCCCGATCACCGCTACCGGCACCTACTTCGCCGCCGCCGCCGGAGCGGCGACGCTCACCGTCGGGCGGGTCACGTTCACCAACGCCTCGGCGACGACGCACTGCTCGGCGGCCGGCGACCGCGACCACAAGGCGGCACCGGCGCCGACCTCCATCGTGGAGAGCTTCACCGTCGGCGGTACCGGCACCGCGACCCCACCGCCGAGTCCGTCCACCTCCGCGTCGCCGTCACCGTCGCTGCCGCCGCCCACGACGAACGCCCCGGCGCCCACGACGAACGCCCCGGCGCCGACCGCGACCGACGAGGTCGACACGCCCGCCCAGCCGTTCGGCCCGAAGAGCGTGAAGCTGAACTGCAAGACGCTGAGCAGCCTCTCGTCGTGGACCGCCACGCACACGCTGAGCATGTCGCCCAGCAACCCTGGGCGGGGCGCCAAGGGACGGTGAGCCTGAAGTTCTCGGCCGGCCCGAAGAGCGGACCGGTGCCGGTCGGTGCCGGCGATCTGGTGCCCAAGGCGACCGTCAAGGTCGGCGGGGTGGGCAGCGGTACGGTCAACCTGCAAGGCTCGGCGTACGGCGCGATCGACGCCAACGCCATCCTGCCTGGCGCGACGCTGACCGGGACCTACACCACCTCCCAGGCGGGGCTGGTGTCGCTGACGGTCACCAACATCGTCTTCGACCACCCGCAGGTCGACACCGAGTGCAACGCGGGCGCCGACCCGGTCACCGGGCCGAAGGACACGTCGATCGTCGCCAAGTTCACGGTGAAGGCGCGGGCCGCGACCGACGACGAGGGCGATGGCGGTGGAAATGGCGATGGCGGAGGGTCGCTGCCGACCACGGGCGAGGGGGGCGTGACGGCGCTGCTGCTGCTCTGGTCGAGCGCGGTGCTCATGCTCGGTGTCGGCCTGGTCGTGGTGCTGCCGAGGCATCGCCGCACCCTGCGGAGCTGAGCCAGCAAACGGCGCGGGCCGGGAAACATCCCCGGCCCGCGCCGTTGCCCATATCGCCGACCGCGCCGGTGTCAGTACTCGCGCAGCAGGGAACCGGCGCCGTACACCTTGTCGGTGATCCCGTTCTCGCGCAGCGCCATCCACCAGGTCGCCGCGTTGATGGCGATCACCGGCTTACCGAGCCAGCGTTCGGCCTCGTCGGCCAGCCCGACCATCGACAGGTTGGTGCCGCACTGGACCAGGGCGTCCACGTCCGGGCCGTCCACGGCCAGCAGCGCCCGGCGCAACTCGTCCTCGGTGACGTGGGCGATGGAGACCGCAGTCGGGCACTTGAGCCCCTCGATCGCGGCCACCTCGAAACCGATTTCGGAGAAGAACTGCACGACGTTCGTGTCGCCGATCGGTTGGTACGGCGTCACCACGCCGATACGGCGCGCGCCGTAGAGGCGCAGTGCCCGCTCACACGCCTCCGCGCCGGTCGCCACCTCCAGCCCGGTGATCGCCTTGATCTGGGCGACGAACTGCCGGTTGCCCTCGACGCCGCCCCAGAACGTCTCGGCGGACATGCCCATCACCATGTAGTCGGGCTCGCAGGTCAGCACCCGCTCGCAGGCCCCGCCGATCTCGTCGCGGATCTGGGTCAGGAGGTTCTCGAAGTTGCCGTCGCTGGAGAGGTCCTGGTCGCGGATGTGGATCCGGGAGAAGTGCGCGGTCACACCGGGCACGGTCATCCGGTAGAAGTCCGGCTCCACGATGGTGTTTGTCGACGGGGCGATGACGCCGAACTTGCGGCGCCAGCCAAGCGCGTCGGTCATGAGCGGACGACTCCTTCCTGGGCGGGGGTCGGGTGGGACGTGGTCGAGGCCCGGTGGTGCGCGCGCACGGTCAGCCACGCCGCGGCCAGCATCGCCGCCTGGCCGAGGGTGTTGGTGCCCTGCTCCACCCACTGCATGGCCAGGGTTTCGTGATCGGGATGGTTGCGCAGCGGCACCAGCAGCAACACGCAGGCCAGCCCGGCGACGTAGAGCGTCACCGCGGCCCAGGCACGCCGCCGGCCGGCGATGATCGCGGCCAGGACGCTGATGGTGGTCACGCCCGTGGTCGCGAGGGCGAAGATGGGGGCGAAGATGACGTACGCGGCGGCCACGCCGGCGGTCACGGCCAGCACGGCGGCGAACGGCCACCACGGCAGGCTGCGCCCGCGCAATGCGCTCGCCAGGCCCCAGATCAGCCCGACCGCGCCGACCGCCATCAGCGGGAACAGCGCCGCCTCCAGCCAGGGCAGGTCGATCGAGAACCCGGCCAGCAGCAGCTTCCAGGTCGACTTGGCCAGGCCGCCGAGGCCGATCAGGACGGCGCTGACGTGGGCGACCGGGCCCACCCGCGGCACGACCCGAGCGGAGAGCCCGGCGAGGATCCAGAACCCGACCAGCGCCAGACCGGTCGGCACGAAGTCCTCCAGCGCGAGGACGACGGTGTAGTCGCTGCCGTTCACGACAGGTGCTCGCGCCGGGTCACGGCGGGGCCGCCGACGGAGTCGCCGAAGAGGTCGCGCTTGCGGAAGCCGGCGACGGCGAACCGAGCGGCGGCCTTGCGGCTGGTCAGCCAGGCGGCCCGGCTGCCGTTGCGGCCCCCGGCGAGGACCCGGTCGGCCAGCCACGGGGTGACCGTCTCGACCCGGTCACCGAGGATGTTGAAGATCTTCTTGGCCTTCGCCAGTTCGTCCGGCGGGTAGTCGTGGGTGAGCAGGTCGGTCACGACGATGCCGGGGGAGAGGTGGTGCACGGTGACCCTGTCGCCGACCCCGGCTGCGGCGAGCTCCTTGGCCAGCCCGTCGGTCAGGTAGGTGACCGCGCGCTTCGATGCCCCGTACCCGGTCAGCCCCGGCCGGGCCTGGCCGTTGGAGCCGAAGCCCTCCATGTTCCACAGCGCGCCGCGGCCCTGCTCGATCATCGCGGCGAGCACCACCGCGCTGGCCCGGGCCACCCCGCCGAGGTTCGCCGCGAGCACCCCGTCCAGCTCCGCCGGTGCCAGCTCCCACACCGGGCGGCGGGCATGGTTCGTGCCCGCGTTGTTGATCCAGATGTCGACGCCGCCGAACGCCTCGGCGGCGGCCGACCACAGTGCGGACACGTCGGCGCGGTCGGTGACGTCCGCGCGCACCCCGATCACCTCGGCGCCGGCCGGCACCGAGGCGTCGGAGCGCAGTGCGGCGAGGGCCGTGTCCACTGACTCCGCGCTGCGTCCGCAGAACGCGACCCGGGCACCGCGGGCCAGCAGCGCGCGTACCAGGCCGGCACCGATCCCGCGGGTGCCGCCGGTCACCACCACCGCGGTCATCTGGCCGGCTCCCAGGTGAGCAGGCCGTGCAGGACGCTGTCCAGCACGTTGCCCCGGAACAGCTCGTACACCACGGCGAGGCGCCCCCCGGCGGACATGCCCGGCTCGGCGTCGATGGCGAACTCGCGTCCCTTGACCTTCCACACGTCGCCGCCATCGGCGTGGAAGTGCCAGGACGGGTAGCTGGCCCGGCCGAAGCCCTGGGCGTTGCCCCAGGCGTCGGGGCCCTCGAAGAAGAGCCGGTCGCCGTCGCGGCGCTGCTCGACCGTGTACCGCCGGTCCAGCCCGGCACCGGCCCAGCTCACCACCCGGCGGGTGCGGAGCAGGTCGATCGGCTCCAGGCCGAGCCGCACGGCGACCTCGCCGCGCAGCTTCTGGTCGGCGCCCCACAGCTCGCAGCTGCCGGTGAACGCGCCGGCCTGCTTGGTCGGCAGGATGTACGGCACCGGACCGCGCCGCTCCTCGGCGGACAGGAACCGCGCCACCCGCTCCCGGGTGTCCGGGTTGGTGTCGTGGTCGAAGCTGCGGGTGTAGACGCCGTTGAAGCAGCCCACGACCGCCCAGCCCTGGTAGAGCATCGACGAGTAGACCTGAGTCTCGCCGTCGGGCAGCACCTGGTTCCAGGTGTTCAGGTCGACCTGCCAGCCGGGGCCGTAGTAGTGCGAGTCCACGAAGGACCCGTACGGCTGGCCGGTGCCGAAGAAGTCGGGGCCGGTGTAGACCCGGTCGGCGTCGGAGTCGATGACGCCGAAGGCGAAGGGCGCGCCCAGGCGGTAGCGCCCAGCCAACTCGCCCCCGCCGACCAGCCCGCCGTCCATGTAGTACGTGGTGACGCCGTCGGCGTAGACCGACGAGCGGTGGATCTCCTCGTAGCCCTGCCAAACGCCGGTGGCGGTGAACAGCGACGGCCGACCGTGCCATTCGCCGGCGATCCGCTGCTGCCACTCGCTCGGTTCGGCGGCCGCCGGTGCGGGTTCACTCATTGCTGATCAGCTCCGCCCGGATCCGGTCGGTTGCCGGCTCGCCGATCAGCCGGGTGACCCGGGCCCAGACCGGGTCGACATCGGGGCTGAACAGGTTGACGCGCACGGCGGTGTCCCGGGCGGCCAGGTCGGTGTCGGCCAGGCCAGCCAGCACGTCGGCCGGCAGGCCGTCGGTCACCAGCGTCGACCAGTGCTCGGCGTACGCGGTGGCGGCGGCCCCGATCTTCCGGAACGCCTCCTCGGTGGCCCGGCCGACAAGCATCCACGGCGACATCAGCGCGTACTGGCGCGGCCCGATGTCGGCCCGGCTCAGCCCGTCCATCGCGCTGGCCTCGGTGAAGACCTCGGTGAGTGGCTGGTACGCCGCGTCCATGTAGGGCAGGTGGCTGCTCAGCTCGGCCCGGGGAATCAGGTCGAGGTGGTACGCGTAGTAGTCGCCGCCGTACACCGAATCCAGCGTGAAGTGCGGGACCGCGCTGTCGGCGGCGGTGAAGGCGAAGACCATGTGGCTGTCGAGGCGGATCATCGGGACGACCAGCCCGACGTAGACCACCTTGGCCACCGGCTGGCCCGGTGCGCCCTTCCAGACCCGCAGCGAACCCACCGGGTCGGGCGACATCGGGCTGCTCAGCGGCTCGTCGATGACCGTGGTGAGCGGATGCCGGGCGGTCAGATGGGCCACCGCGTTCTCGCAGAGTTCCAGCGGGAGGCTCATGCCTGCTCCTTCGTCGTCGCGCCGTTGGTCGGTTCGGGGCTCGCCTGCGCCTGCGCTCCTGCGGCGGCGTCGGCGCCCTCCTCCTCGGTGATGCGCTTGAGCCCGATCCGCTGCGCCTCCGCCACGGTCGGGTGGTCGCCCTTGGCCTTGTGCACCCAGGCACGGGCCAGCTCCGGGTTCTCCCGGCGGGCCGGCGAGGGGATGACGGTCGCCTCCCGGCGCGGCACGTCGCCCGTGATCCGGTCGGCGTCGGAGAGCATCCAGCCTCGTTCGGCCAGCTCCTGGCGGCGCCGCCGGTAGTGCACAGCGATGAGGTCGCTCTTGACGTGCAGTTCCGCACCGAGGTCGAACGGGAGCAGCTCGGGGCGGACGTTGTTCACCACCTCGGCGTCCTGGTAGAAAATCTTGAGGACGCGCTGCACGGCGTTGCGGTTGGCCCACGCCCCGGTGAAGAAGGTGCGCAGCGCGACCCACTTGACCAGCGTGGTCGTCTCGTCCACCGGGATGTTGGTGTCGTAGATGATCAGCTCACCGATCGGCAGCCGGACGTGCAGCTTGATCATGTTGGGCAGCATCCAACCGGCCGAGGTGACCACCGGCGGGCGGTTGGCCAGGTCCGCGTTGTTGCGGTTGACCAGCGACCAGAGGCCCTTGGAGCGCGGCGGGTGCAGGCTGACCGTGGCGTACGCCGACCACTCGTCGGGCAATTCGAGCTCGTACTCGGGAACCTCGGGCTTCTGCGGGTTGCCGAATGCGCCGCCGTGCACGAAGGGCGCGTGCGCGATGTCGCAGCCGTTCTCCAGGATCCGCTCGTAGTTGGCCTTCCACAGGAACTCGCCGGTCACCGCGCGGAACTTGCCGCCGTTCTCCACCAGGTTGTCGAACTCCGGCCAGACCGGGATCGGCGGCCGCTCGGCCTCGGGCAGGTCGCCCATGAAGACCCAGACGAAGCCATAGCGCTCCTGCACGGGGTACGAGTCGACCCGGGCCTTGTTCGGGATGCCCCGGCCGGGCTGGTTCGCCGGGATCTTCGTGCACGCCCCACCCGGCTCGAACTCCCAGCCGTGATACGGGCAGACGATGTTCTCGCCGGCCGTCGAGCCGCCGGAGAGCGCCGCGCCCCGGTGCACGCACAGGTCGGACAGGGCCACCACGCGCCCGCGCGGGGTGCGGTAGAGGGCCAGGTACTGGCCGAGCACGGTGATCCGGGCCGGCTTGGTGGTGACCCGGTCGGAGAACTCGACCGCGTACCAGAAGTTCTTGAGCATGGTGGCTTACCTCCGACGGAACGAGGCGATCGAAGAGGTGGTGCCGAGCTGTGCCAGCAATCGGTCGAAGCCGTCGGCCGGTTCGCCGCGAAGGTGGACGGCGAGGAACCCGGACAGCAGGTCGACCAGGAGCGCGCGGGTGGCTTCTGGCTCGGCGGTCGCCTCCTCGTCGAGGAAGGCGCGCGCCGAGGTGGGATCGAGCGGGTGCACGATGCCGAAGTGGTTGGCGCCGGCCAGCCGCACCAGCAGGTTGGTGCCGCCGGCGTCGGGCAGCGCCTCGTCGAAGGTGCGGGTGATCGGGTCGGCGCGGGTGGCCGCGTCCTCGCCGTACCGGTCGGCGGAGCCGTTGATCACCCCGTCGTTGCTGCCGGCGAGCAGCATGACCGGGCAGTTCACCTGAGCCGGCAGCACGGTGCCGGCCGGCCAGCCGAGCATGGTCGCCACCATGGTGTGCGCCCCGTAGGTGGCCACCGCACGGACCTCGGGCAGGAACCGCGCCGACTGCAGCACCACCGTGCCGCCGGCCGAGTGGCCCACCAGCGCCACCCGGTCGAGATCGAGCAACCCGTCGAGCGGTCCGGTGAGCTGCGTCAGCGCGTCGAGCACCGGGCGCAGCGACGGGCTCGTCGGCCGGCTGCCGTAGCCGTCCGGCCGGGCCGCGTCCAGGTCGACGCCCGGCGTGATCCCGTGCAGGCCGGCGAAGAGCACCCCGACCCAGTCGTAGGTCACCGCGACGACGCCACGGGCGGCCAGCTCCACCGCCAGCCAGCGGTAGGTGTCCTGCCCGACGTTGACCCCGGAGACCAGCAGGACCACCGGGTACGGCGCCCCGGTCGGATCGGCTGCCAGCACCCCGCTGAGCCGCTCGGCGTCCGAGCCGGTGGGCCGCGCCGGGTAGTAGACCCGCAGGTGTGCGGTGTCGAACGGGGCTGGTGCACCGGGGACGCGTGCGGCCCACCAGAGCGACCGGACACCACTTCGCCGCGGATCGCTCATGCCGACGGCCGGGGGAGTTCGCGGTCGCCGCCCCAGAGCGCACGGACGAGACGGTTGGTGGTCTCCTCGCCGAAGTAGCGCACGCCCATCACGTTCGCCGGGTCGCGGTCGGTGATGTTGCGGCGGATCCGCAGGTCGGTCTCGGCGAGCGCGGCCCGCTCCTCGGCCGGCACGGGCTCGGCCTCGTCGACCCAGCGCAGCCAACGGTCGACGTGGGCGTGGGTCAGCTGGCTGACCTTCTCGATGTTCTCCGGGCTGCGGTCGAAGGAGTAGCAGTGCGCCGTCGGCGACAGGCTGGCCCGGATGAACCCGGCCCGGCTGACGAAGTAGTCGAACGCCGGGTCGTCGCGCAGCTGCAGCCACTCCTCGTTGACCGGCTCGTAGTACCGGTCGTAGTAGTCGCCGTCCTCGACCATGTTGACCCGGGGTACCGAGTCGACGTAGAACCAGCCACCGGGCCAGACCAGCAGGGCCAACCCCAGGTGCGGCACCCTGACCTGCGGGCCCAGCCAGCACGTGAGGTGCAGGTTGGCGAAGCTGGCCGCCGGGTTGCCCAGCCAGGAGTGCACGAGCCAGTCGACCTCGGGCCCGGTGTACGCGGCGAGCGAGCCGCCCGGCCCGTTCGGGTAGTCCCCGTAGTGCTCCAGCGGCTCGGTGGACGGGTCGCGGGTCAGCTCGAACCGTGCGTCGATCTTGGCCTTCAGCTCGTCCAGGAGCACCTGGTACTGGTGGAACGTCTCGTGGACGTCGACCGTGGGGGAGTCGTCGAGCATGTCCTCGACATGTTTCAAGGTGTCAGCCACGGGTCAGCGCCTTTCGGTGAGGGCTTGGACGAGCCGCCACGGGCGGCCGTCGACGAGGTCGGTGCGGCGGGAGACGAGCCGGTTCGCCGCCTGCACCGGGGCCACCACGGCATGCGCGACGGGCCGGTCGGCGGCGATGTCGGTGCGCAGCGGGCTGCTGATCCGGCCGGTGAACGGTCCGGACCAGGTGGTCCAGAGGGTGAAGTCGGCGCTGAGCGCGAAGACCGCGGCGCCTGTGCCGAGGGGCCCGGCGGCGATCACGTTGAGCCGGTTCTCGGCGGCCCGCTCCGGCAGGCCCAGCGCCAGCTCCCAGGGCTCGCGCGGAGTGAACGGCACGGCGACCACATCCGCGTCGGCGAGCGCGGCGAGCCGGAACATCTCCGGGAAGATCGCGTCGTCGCCCACCACGATCGCCAGCCGCCCCCAGGGCAGGTCGAAGGTGCGCAGCGCGTCGCCGGGCCGCTCGGCGTCGCGGGCCGCGCCGGCCCGATGCAGTTGTGGCTGCTCGCCGATCACGCCGGACGGGCCGATGAGTAGCCCGACCGGGCCGTCGGCGCCACGGGCGGTGGCGACGGCGTACGCGTCGGTGCCGCGCAGTGCCGGTGCCAGCGCCGCGGCCACGTCGGCCGGCCCGGCGTGCGCGCCGAGGGCGTTCTCGGCGAGCACGCCGAGCAGCGCGCCCTCGGCGACCGCCTTGCCGAGCAGGTCGGCCGCCTGGCCGGGGTCCCGCGGCCGGACCACGGCGACCGGCAGCCTCGACGCGCCGGGCGGCCGGCGGCGACCGGTCGGTGTGCCCCCGAGTGGGCCGTAGAGCTCCGGTCGGCGGGCCGTGCGGATGTCGGTGCCGTCCGGGCGGTGCTTGTCGTCGGCGCGTTCCGGAGCGATGTCGGCGATGACGACGGCCTCCCCGGTGCGCGGGCCCCTGGCCACCACCGTGCCGTCCGGTGCGACGATCTGCGACTCGCCGGCCCCGTGCAGCCACTGCTCCGGCACGCCGAGGCCGCGGCTCATGGCCGGCAGGTGCTCGGCGGGCAGCAGCGGGCCGACCTTGTTGGCGGCGATCACCCAGGCCCGGTTCTCCGCGGCCCGCACCGGGATGTGCAGCGCGGCCTCATCCGTGGCGAACGAGTTCAGGCTGTTCAGCAGCACCTGCGCGCCGCGCAGCACGAGCCCGCGGGTGACCTCGGGAATGACGCCCTCCATGCAGGCGTACATGCCGATCCGGCCGATCGGGGTGTCGAGCACCGGTCCGACCTCGGTCGCCGGGTCGAGGTGGTCGTTCTCGGCGCCCATCAGGACCTGCTTGTCGCAGCTGCCGAGCACCGCCCCGTCCGGTCCGAAGAGGAAGTTGGTGCCGCCGGTGCGCCCGTCGGGGTAGGCGTGCGTGACGTTGATTTTGATGTACATCCGGTGCTCGGCGGCGCTCGCCGAGATCGCGGTGAGGAACGTGTCGCCCGGCCGGGTGGCCAGGGCGTGTGCCTGGGCGCGGTCGGTGTACCAGGCCAGGTGGTTGCAGAACTCGGGCAGCACCACGAGCTGCGCGCCCTGTCCGGCGGCGTCGGCGACCAGGCGCAGGCAGGTGGCCAGGTTGGCATCGATGTCCTGGCCGGCCTCGAACTGTACGGCGGCAACCCTGATGGTCATGCCCGCTCCGGTTCCCCTAGCGAAACGCTGTTTCCAGAACATACACTCGGGCGACGCTGGGGAACAGGGGGACGAACAGGTGTTTACGCACGTGGTACTGATGAAGTTCGCCGATTCGGCCGATGCTGCCAAGGCGAAGTCGTTGCTGGAAGGTCTGGCCAACACAATTGATGAGATCGCGACGCTGACGGTCGCCCTGGACACGCTGCGGACCGCGGTCTCCTACGACCTGTGCATGATCAGCACACACACCGACGCGGACGCGTTGCGCGCCTACCAGGCCCACCCCGCCCACCTGGAGGTGGCGGGCTGGCTCAAGCCGCGCCTCGCGGCCCGCGTCGTCGTCGACTACTGAAAACAGGGCCCGCCCGACGCGGCCCGGCCTCAGCCCGGGTACGCGTTGGCGGCCAGCCCGGCACCACCGGGCCGGAACGGGCCGGGGGCGTGCACGACGCAGGTCTGCGCGTACTCGGCCAGCCCCTCCTCGGCGTACTCGCGGCCGTAGCCAGAGCGCTTCACCCCACCGAACGGCGCCCGCAGCGACAGCCCGGTGCGGTTGTGCGTGTTGACGAAGACGAAGCCCGCCTCGACCCGGCGGGCCAGCGCGAACGCCCGCTCCTCGTCGGCCGACCAGACGGAGCCGCCCAGGCCCAGCTCGTCGGCGTTGACCCGGGCCAGCAGTTCCTCCTCGTCGTCGTAGAGCAACAGCGGCACCGTCGGCCCGAACTGCTCCCCGGCGACCACCTCGGCGTCGTCCGGTGCATCCAGCACGAGTGTCGGGGTCACGAAGTACCCGCCGGCCAGGTCGGTGCCGCCGTCGACGGTGCCCAGCGGCAGCGCGGTGGCTCCCCGGTCAACGGCCGCGGCCACGATCCGCTCGATCCGGGCGGCGGCGCCCGCCGATACGACCGGGCCCATGCTCACCCCGGGCGTGAGCGCATCACCGGCGCGCAGCACCTCCGCTGCGGCGGACCGGTACGCCGCCACGAAATCGTCGCGGCGGCTGCGGTGCACGTACAGCCGCTTCGCCGCCATACACACCTGGCCACTGGTGGCGAAACTCGCCAGGACCAGCCGGCGCATCGGCTCGGCGCCCAGGTCGGCGTCGGGCAGGAAGATCGCCGCGTCGTTGCCGCCCAGCTCCAGCACGACCGGCGTGGTCTGGGTGGCCGCCGTCGCTGCCACCTGCCGGGCCGCCACACCGCCGCCGGTGAACGCCACCTTGCGCACCAGCGGGTGCCCGACCAGCGCCGCTCCGGCTGCGGCGTCGCCGTGGACGACCGCCAGCGTCCCGTCCGGCAACGCCCCGGCGAGCAGGCGCAGCGCCTCCGAGACCGCCAGCGGGGCCAGCGGCGAGGGCTTGACCACCACCGCGTTGCCGGCGGCGAGGGCCGGGGCCACCTTGAGCACGGTGAGGATGATCGGCGCGTTCCACGGCGTGATCGCGGCGACGACCCCGTAGGGCCGGGGCAGCCGTAGGAGCCGGCCGGCCGCGTCGTCGATCTCCCGCTCCGCGTACGCCGCCGGGGCGTGCTCGACGACCCAGCGCAGGTACGTGGCGGCGAACCCGACCTCGCCGCGGCAGTCCGCGAGCACCTTGCCCGACTCCCGGGCCAGCAGCTCGGCCAGCGCCTCGCACCGTCGGGCGATCGCGTCGGCGCCGGCGGCCAGCGCGGCGAGCCGCCGCGCGATGCCGGTGACCGCCCAGCCCCGCTGCGCGGCGTCGGCCCGGCGTACCAGGGCGTCCACCCGCTCGGGCCCGCTCACACCGACCGTGCCGACCAGCTCGGTGACCCTGGACGGGTTCTCCCGCTCGATCACCGGGCCGTCGCCTGGCACCGTCATGCCCGCGCCACCGGCTGCCCGGCGTCGGGGCGCAGCGAGGCGATCATGGAGCTGCGCAGCAGATACGCCCGGGCGGCCGCCGGATCCTCGGCCAGCGCGCGCAGGCCGGCCAGATGCGCGGAGCGCAGCTGCGGATCGGTGACCCGCATCCGGCGGTAGTTCTGGTCGGAGACCTCCTGCACGTACGTCAGGGCGATCCGGCGCCGCTCGTCGGCCACCGCCGTCACCGCCCGGTCCAGCTCCCCGCCGTCCGGTGCCACGCTGCCCGAGGCCAGCACCTCCGCGTAGGCGACCGCGTCGTGGATGCCCGAGTTCATGCCCAGCCCGCCGAGCGGGTTGTTGACGTGCGCGGCGTCGCCGGCCAGCAGCACCCGCCCCTGCCGGAACGCCGCGGCGACCCGCTGGTGCACCCGGTACAAACTGGCGTGCGCCACCCGCCACGGCCGGCCCGGATCGGCGATCGCCCGCAGCCGCCCGTCGAGCCGGCCCAGCTCGTGCGCGTCAGAGGTGTCCTCGGGGGTGGGCAGCAGCACCCGCCAGTGGTCCGGCGTGCGCAGCAGCACCGACCACTCGACCGGGTCGAAGACGTAGTTGACGTACGCCAGCGGGCCGAGCAGCACTGGCAGGTCCTCGTCGGTGGAGGCCACCAGGAACCGTTCGGGGTAGGTGATCCCGTCGAACGGCAACTCCAGCGCCCGCCGTACCGCCGAACTGGCGCCGTCGGCCGCGATCATCCAGTCGCCGGCCACCTCCCGGCCGTCCTCGGCGACCGCGACCACACCGCCGTCGGTCTGATCCGCGGCCTGTCGTACCGAGTCGACAGGCCAACCGAAGCGGACCCGGGCCGTCGGTTGCCCGGCCAGGTGCGCCAGCAGGATCACGCACAGCTTGGACTGCTCGCACTGCACCCGGTACGGGTACGGGGTGTCCTCGGCGAGCACCGAGAGGTCCAGCTCCGCGATCAGTCCCTCCCGGCGATCCCGGTAGGCGAACGTCGACGCCACCAGCCCGCGCGCCAACAGGTCCGCGCCGACCCCCAACGCCTCGAGCATCTCCAGCGTCGGCGGGTGGAACGTGGAGGCACGGGACTCGGCGGCGAGGTCGTCACCGGCCTCCAGCACTGTCACCTCGCAGCCCCGGCGGGCCAGCGCGAGCGCAGCGGTCAGCCCGACCGGCCCCGCTCCGGCGATCAGCACGTGCATCAGGCGTACCTCCGATCGAGAGTCAGCGCCTCGTCCTGGCCGACCAGCGCGGTGAACGACGACCAGGCGAGCCGGGGCACCGCGTCGGCGTGACCGTCCCGGCCGATCGCGGCGTAGGCGGCGGCAGCCGCGCGCAGCGCGGCCAGCATCGGCGCGACCGGGTGCAGCACGACCCGGACCCCGAGCGTGCCGAGCGCGTCGTCGGGCGGGAAGGCGCGCACACCAGCCGCCTCCGAGCGATTCACCACCAGGGGTACGCCGGGCAGCGCGGTATGCACCGCCGCCAACTCCTCGGCGGTGTCCACACCCTCCAGGAAGACCGCGTCGGCGCCGGCGTCGGCGAACTGGCCGGCCCGCTCGATCGCCTCGTCGAGGCCGGCCACCGAGTAGGCGTCGGTGCGGGCGATCAGGACCAGGCCGGTGCCCGTCTCGGCGATCGCCCGGATCTTCGCCGTCGCACCCGCGATGTCCAACAGCTCCTTGCCGGCCAGGTGGCCGCAGCGCTTCGGGCTGACCTGGTCCTCCAGGTGCAGCCCGGCGACGCCGGCCGCCGCGTACCGCTGGGCGGTCCAGACCGCGTGCAGCGGATTGCCGTAGCCGGTGTCCGCGTCGGCGATCAGCGGCACGCCGGCCAGCGCCGGGACCAGCCGCGCGGCCCGCTCCGCGACGTGTGTGCCGTGCAGGTATCCCAGGTCGGGAAGGCCCAGCTCGACTGCGGCGCAGACCGCACCGGACAGGTGCACGACGCGGTGTCCGGCCTCGGCGGCCAGCGCGGCGGTGAGCGGGTCGTGTACGCCGGGGGCGTGCACCAGCGAGCCGCCGCCCACCAGCGTCCGCAGCACGTCGGCCGGGCGTACGGGCGCCGTGCCGTCGGGCACGACCGGGGGCGCATCAGTCGACGGGACGGTGTCGCCCGGGTTCATGGCCGGCCGTGCAGCGCGAAGCCGCCCTCGACGCCGACCACCCTCGGGTTGGTGAAGAACCGCAGCGTCTCGGCGGTGCCCTCCTCGCCGTACCCGGACAGCCCGAACGCCGGGCGCGGGCTGAACAGGTGCAGGCTGAGCACCGAGGAGCCGTTGACCTTGACCTCGCCGGCCCGGATTCGGCGGGCCACGGCCAGCGCCGCCTCCTCGTCCGCGCCGAGCACGTACGCCTCCAGCCCGTACGGCGTGCCGTTGGCCAGCGCCACCGCCTCATCGAGGGTGTCGTACGGGTGCACCGCCGCCACCGGTCCGAAGATCTCGTCGCCGGTGTGCGCCGCGGCGACGCCGGTGACCAGCGTCGGGGCGAGGAAGTTCCCGCCGGCCAGCGGTCCGGCGGCCGGCAGCGTGGTGCCGGTGACCGCGGTCCCGCCGTGGGCCAGCAGGTCGTCGCGGGCGGCCAACACCCGGGCCAGGTGCCGGGAGTGCACCAGCGGACCGAGGTCGGTCGCGGGGTCCAGCGGCGCGCCGGCGACCAGGCCGGCGAGCCGGTCGGCGATCGCGCCGACGATCTCGTCGTGCTGCTCGGCGGGCACGATCAGCCGGCCCAGCGCCCGGCACCACTGGCCGTTGAGCGTGCTGAGCAGGTCGACCGCGGCCCGGGCGACGTCGGCGATGTCGGCGTCGGGGAGCACGACCAGCGGGTTGTTGCCGCCGAGTTCGAGCTGCACCGGCTTGATGTCGTAGGCGCAGGCCGCCGCGACCGCCCGCCCGGCGGAGAGCCCGCCGGTGAAGGAGACCGCCCGGATCCGGGGATCGCCGACCAGGGCCGCGCCGGCCTCGGCCCCGCCGTGCACGAGCTGGAACACCCCGGCCGGTACGCCGGAGGCGGCGAGCACGGCCCCGATGACGCCGGCGAGCCGTTGGCTGCCGTGCGGGGCGTACTCGCTGGGCTTGAGGATCGTGGGGCAGCCGGCGGCGAGCGCGTTCGCGACCTTGTGCGCGGCCATCGGCGCGGGCGCGTTCCACGGCACCACGCAGACGGCCGGACCCCAGGGCAGCCGTTCGGCGTGCACGACCCGGCCGTCCTCGCGGTGGAACTCCTGGCTCTGCGGGCCCTGCCGTAGCTGGGCGGCGGCGAGCCGGAACGCACCGCCGAGGATCACGCCCAGCGGTGTGGTCTGCCGGATCGGCACGCCGGTGGTCGCCGACTCCTGCGCGCAGATCTCGGCCGCGACGCCCTCGACCGCCTCGGCGACGCCGTCCAGCACGTCGGCCCGAGCTGAGGCCGGCAGCGCGGCCCAGCTCCCGGCCTCGTGCGCCGTCGAGGCGGCGGCGACGGCGGCGGCGATCCGGTCCGGCGGCGTGCCGGCGGCGGGCCGCCGCACCGCCCCGGTCGCCGGATCCTCCAGGTCGAACCCGAGCGGTGCGTCGCTGGGCGTCCAGACCCCGCCGACCAGGTCGGCGAGATCGGGCAGGTCCGGCTGCTGGTGCCCGGTCACCCGGCCACCGCCACGAACAGGTCGTTGGACCGGTCGCTGGTGACCATGCCGGCCGCCTCCAACCGGCCGCGCTCCGGCGGGAACGTCATCACCAGCCCCATCGCCAGATCGCGCAGCGCCCGGCCGACGGACCCGTTCATGGTGGCACCGGACGTGCCGGACGCCTTGAGCGCGCCGACCGCCACGTCGAAGCACGCCTCGCAGATCGAGCCCTTGGCCAACCGCCACTGCCGGTAGACCTCGGCGTGCGGGCGCAGCGGCGGCTCACTGGTCTCCAGCAGCAACTGGCGGCGCAGCCAGAGGTACGCCGTCTCCAACCGTTCCGTCATGTTGCCGATGATCACCTGGTGCATGGGGCTCTCCGCAATCGGCCGACCGGTGTCGGCGAAGGTCTTCTGGGTGAGCCTGGTGAGCGTGTCGTCGTAGACGCTCTGCGCCGCGCCGACGTAGACCGCCGTGATGGCCAGCTGGTTGCCGACGAAGCTGCCCCGGCTGCACTGCAACATCTTCACGAACGCGCCGGGCACGGTGAGCGCCTCGTCGGCCGGGATGAAGACGTCGTCGAGCCGGATGCCGCGGTTGGCCGAGCCGCGCATGCCAATGCCGTCCCAGTTCGGGCGTGAGGCGACCCCGGCGGCATCGCGGGGGACCAGGAACAGTGCCAGCCCGTCCGCCGTCTCGTGCCCGGCGAGCCGGGCGGTGACCAGGTAGGTGTCGGCGACGCCGGTGGCGCAGCCGAACGACTTCTCGCCGTGCAGCGACCAGCCGTCGACGCCGTCGCGACTGGCTGGGGTGGCGGTGGTGGAGATGGCGATGTTGGCCGACGAGCTCTTCACCGCCTCGCTGGCGAAGTTGGCCAGCCACACCCCACCGGCCATCCGGGTCAGCACCTTCTCGGCGAAGGCCCGCACGGCGGGGACGTCGTCGTCGTCGAAGAGGCCGCGTTCGATCGCCTCCAGCGGCAGCATGCCCCGGGAGGCGCTGGTGTTGTGGAAGAAGAAGGCCAACGCCGTCGACGGGCACGCGCTGCCCATCGCGAAGGTGGCGGCGGCGAGGTCGCGCAGGCCGCCGCCGAGGCCGCCGTACTCCTGCGGAACCACCAGGCCGAGCAGCCCGGCATCGCGCAGCAGCGCGACGTGCGCGGCGGGGAACACCCCGTCGGCGTCGGCCTGCGCGGCGGCGGCCCGCAGCGCGGGCAGCACCTTCTCCACCCGGGCCGCGCGATCCTGCTCAGCCGGGGTGAGGTCGTCGATGAGCCGTCCGCCGGTGGACATGTGGGTCACTCCTCTGGTTTGGTGGCGGGGAGCCGGGGACAGGACACCCCGAGTTGACGGGCGAGAAAGACCAGGTCGCGGGTGCGCAGGGCACCCGCTCGCCCGCTGAGGGTGGTGTCGAAGCCGGTGACCCCGCTCTTCATCGCGACCATGGCGTTGACCAGGCCGAGCCCGCGCTGGGTCCGCAGTCGCACCCGAAGTGAGGCGCGGCGGGCGCGCACGGTGGCGTCGGCGAGCACTGCCCGCACCTGCACCGGGCTGGCGTCGGCCGCTTCGACCAGGGTGACGGCGGTGTGCCCGGCACGCAGCAGTTGGTCCAGTTCGGCGAGGGTGGCCTCCTCGCCGCCGGCCCGGAAGGCGTCGGCGATCATCGGGCCGGGTGTTGCCCGAACCGTGAAGCCGGCCATCGCCAGGGTTTTCGCGCGCGGGCGGGAGAGCCGGCCCCCGATCGCGATGTCGATGCTCTCCGGCAGCGGGTCGGCGAGCTGGCTCCACACGCTGGAGTGGAACAGCAACGGGGCGCCGACCCGGGGGGTGCTGGCGGCGAGCACCTCCCCGACGAAGATCGTGTGGTCACCGCCGGGGTAGGCGTGCACGACCCGGCAGTCCAGCCAGGCGGTCGAGTTGACCAGGACCGGGCAGCCGGTCTCGGCGTGCGTCCAGTCCAGCCCGGCGAAGCGGTCGGTGATCTCGGGGCGCATGCCGGCGAAACGCTGGCCGATGCCGGCCTGGCCCTTGCCGAGGAAGCTGATCGCGAAGACCCCGGCCCGCTCCACCAGGGCGTGGCTGGGAAGGTGGACGCCCAGGCAGATGGAGACCAGCGGCGGGTTGAGGCTGACCGAGGAGAACGAGCTCGCCGTCATGCCGTGTGGTCGGCCGTCGACGACCGTGGTCACGACAGCGACGCCACTGGGCCATTGGGCGAGGGCCGAGCGGAACGTGATGCTTTCGACCGACACTGACAGGCTCTCCGTTTCGCATCAGGAAACGCCGTTACCAGAAACGTAACGAGGGGTGGTGTCCCGTGTCAACCGTTCTTTGGTCCGGCCGGCCGGCGACACTCCGGACACGCCGTTTCGCTAGGTGGAATGGCGCGACCTACACTGCTCTGGGGACCGGACAAAAACGAACAGTGCTGTGGAGGCTCACCCATGACCAGTCGGACATCCGCGGCGACGGCACCGGCCGTTGCGGAGGACGGCGACGGCCAGTCCCGCTCGATCGCGGCGGTCGAGCGGGCGATGGACGTGCTGCTCTACTTCGGGCGCAGCGGGCGACCGGACCTGGGCGTCACCGAGATCGCGACCGCGCTGGGCCTGACCAAGGCCGCCGTGCACCGCATCCTCACGGCGCTGCGCAGCCGGGATCTGATCATTGTCGACCCGAGCACCCGTCGGTACGCACTGGGCCACGCGGCCGTCACGCTCGGCCGGGCCTACCTGGCCCGCACCGATCTGCGCGCGATGGCCGGCCCGGAGCTGCGCGCGCTGGCGGCCCAGACGGGCGAGACCGCCACGCTGTCGCTGCGCCGGGGCGACACCCGGCTGTATGTCGACCAGGTGGTGCCCGAGCACGAGTTGCGGCTCGACGTCAACATCGGCATTCCGTACCCGCTGCACGCCGGCAGTTCGTCCAAGGCGTTCCTGGCCTTCGTCGCCGAGGACGAGTTCGACGCCTACCTGGAGCGGCACCGGCTCGTCGAGGTCACCGACCGCACCATCACCGACCCTGCGAAGCTGCGCAAAGAGATGGCGGCCATCCGCAAACGCGGCTATGCCACCTCGCGCGGCGAACGCCAGCCCGGCGCGACGTCGATCGCGGCGCCGGTCCACGACCACGACGGGCACGTGGTGGCGGTCGTCAGCGTGGCCGGGCCGGTGGGGCGGTTCAAGCCGGACTCGCCCGAGCTGGCGAAGTCGCTACTGGAGGCGACCGGCCGGATCTCCGCTCAGCTCGGCTACAGCGGCGCCTGACCGACCTGCCCGGGTCACAGCGCCGCGAGCGGCTTCAGCACGCCGAGCGCCGCGGCCGCGAGCACGCTGCCCCAGATGCCCCACACGTAGGGTAGGCAGCCGTCGATCGCCCGCCGCATCGTGCGCTCCACCTCCGGTGTGGAGCCGGTCGTCATCAGGGTGCCGAAGGCCGGTCCGAACGGGCGCAGGGTGAGCCGGATGCCCAGTCCGCAGGCGATCGCGACGCTGTAGAGCAGGATCTTGCCGCCCAGCCACTTCGGGTTGGTGTCCACACCGAACGGTGCGGCGGCGAAGAGCGTGTAGAGCGCGGTCCCGGCCAGCCCGGCGATCAGCACTATCCGGACCGTCCAGTCCGCCCGGCGCACCCACCGGTGGTGGCCCGGGCGGTGATGGTCGGAGATCGTTGCGGCCAGCCACCCCGCCGCGAACACCCAGAGCAGCGCGACGATCGGCCAGCCGAACGGGTTGATGCCGAAGACCTGCGCGCCGTGCGGGTCCAGCGCCATCAGCGTGACGCCGCTGGGCAGGAAGAGCACCAGGCAGATCTTGGGCCCCAGGTCGAGCCCGCCCATGATCTTCAGTGCGGTGGCCCGGGCGGCCGGGGTGAGATCGGGCTTGAGGACGAACCGGCTCGACCAGAAGACTCCGAGATCCCCGCCCAGCCAGAAGACGAAGAGCACGATGTGCAGCAGAATCCACCAGCCGTGCAGGTGCGGTCCCATGAAGCCTCCTTGACGTCTCGAGCCCTAATGGAAACACTGTATTCGCAGTCGAAACAATGGCCGCATCGCCGGGGCGTTGTCGAACGGAAGGGCCCGAAGCCGTTGAGGTCGTACCTGTACGTGCCCGGGGACGCGCCCGACAAGCTGGCCAAGGCGGCGCGGCGCGGCGCAGACGCGGTGATCATCGACCTGGAGGACGCGGTGCCGCCGGCCGGCAAGGGCGCCGCCCGCTCGGCGGTCGCCGCCTTCCTGCGCTCCGCACCACCCGGGGTCGCCTGGTGGGTGCGGATCAACCCGGGCCAGTTGGGCCACGTCGACGCGGCGGCCGTCGTGGGGCCGGGGCTCGCCGGGCTCTGTGTGGCGAAGGCCGAGTCCGCCGCCGAACTGGCAGCCCTCGACGAGGTGCTCGGCGCGGTCGAGTCGGCGGCCGAGTCGCCGGTGGGCACGACCCCCGTGGTGCCGCTGCTGGAGTCGGCGGCGGCCGTGGTCGCGGTCCTCGACATCGCCCGCGCACCCCGTGTACGGCGGCTGCAACTCGGCGAGGCGGACCTGCGCGCCGACCTCGGTGTCACGCTCGGGCCGGACGAGCGGGAACTGCTCTTCGTCCGCTCGCAGGTGGTGCTGGCCAGCGCGGCGGTCGGCATCGAGCCACCGGTGGCACCGGTCAGCACCGACTTCCGGGACCTGGTCGCGCTGCGCGCGTCGACGATCGCGCTGCGACGGATCGGCTTCGTCGGCCGGGCCTGCATTCATCCGGCGCAGATCGCGGTGGTCAACGAGGCATTCACCCCGACACCGGACGAGGTGGCGGCGGCGGCTGACCTGGTGGCCCGCTTCGACGCGGCGGTCCGCGACGGCGTGGGAGTCTGCCTCGACGCGCGGGGCCGGCTGGTGGACGAGGCGGTGGTCCGCTCCGCCCGGCGACTGCTCGCCCTGGCGGTGTAGGCGCCCGCGCATTCCCGGCGCGGCGTCGGTGTGGGTGCGGCGGTGGGCATGGCCGGCCGGGTCCGGCCTCAGCGAGCCGGCGCGGTCAGCGCGAGTAGCGCCGATGGCGTCACCCCGGTGCCGAGCACGGCGTCGCGCAGCGCGGCGATCCGCGCCGGTGGAACCGCCCGCTCGGCGTTGAGCTGGAACTTCGTCGCCAGATCGGCCGCGCTCAACGGATGCTGTGGCCCGCCGCGCGACGAGTCGACCCGGTGCTCCAGGAGGGCTCCACCGCGGGTCCGCACCCGCAGCACCGCCGCGAACGCACGCGGGAACAGCTCCGACGCCCGGGGGTCGGCCACGCACCGGACGCGGGCCGCCAGCGCCAGCCGGTCGGCCGGCAGCTCGCCGACGAAGTCGTCGAGCGACAGCCCCAGGCCGCCACCGCCGAGCAGCGCCGCCGCGATCGTGTACGGGCCGGAGAACTTCGCGTGGTACGCGCTGCGCGGGCGGGTCTTCTCGGCGGTGGGTTCGGCGATGGTACGCAGTACCGGGGCGGCCACCCCCAGCTCGATCTCGGCGACGTCGGCCGGGTCGAGCCCGCCAGCCCGCAGCGCCAGGGCACAGTCGACGCCGGGGTGGGTGAAGTGATTCGACGGGTACGGCTTGTAGACGGTGCGCAGCACCTCCCAGTCGGTGCCCAGCCCGCGCAGCAGCGCGTCGGCGGTGAAGTCGCCGGTGTGCGCGGTGAAGAAACCGAACCGTCCCTCCAGCACGGTCGGTGGCCCGGTCAGCCCGTCGGCCGCCAGCACCGCCGCGCTCACCCCGGCGTGGGCGGCCCAGCCGCAGTGGGCCTGCTTGACCGAGCCGCCGGTGCGGTTGGCCTCCAGGATGCCGGCGCCCATGCTCGCGGCGATCCCGATGGCATGGCCGATGCCCGCGGCATCCAGGCCGTAGAGCAGGCCGGCCGCGACGGCCGCGCCGATCGTGCCGCAGATCGAGGTGGCGTGCTGGCCCCGCTCGAAGTAGACGTTGACCCCGGTGTCGGGCAGGTAGCCTGCCATGCCGAGCCGGTTGGTGATCTCGATCCCGGCTGCCACCGCCGGGACCAGGGCCGCGCCGTCGACAGCCGCACCGCTCCCGACCGCCTCCGCGGCGGCGAGCGCGGCCGGTACGACGCTGGCGCTCGGGTGCAACACCGAGGGCAGGTGTGTGTCGTCGAAGTCCAGCGAGTGGGCCAGCACCCCGTTGACCAGCGCGGCGGCCGGGGCGGGCAGCCGGTCGCCGGAGCCGATGACGGTAGCCTCGCCGATGCCGCCCCAGCGCCGCACGGAGCGCAGCGCGGCCGCTGCGGCGTCGGCCCCCGGGTCGGCGTGCGCGGCCAGGGCCAGCCCCAGGATGTCCAACACCCGGCCGGGGATGTCGGCGCGGACGACGTCGGGCACCCCGTGGTCGCGGCAGTCGACCGCGAAGCGCGCCAGCCGGGCGCTGAGCGTGGGCTCGTCGCCCGGCGCGGCCGTGGTCCCGGCCGTGCTTTCGCCCGCCGTCACGGCAGGACCGCCAACGGGCGGACCGGGGCGCCGGTGGCCCCGACGATGGGCAGCGGGTTGAGCACGAACAGGAACTCCCGGGCTCCGGTGTCCAGCAGCGGGGCCAGGTTCATCGTCTCCACGATGTTGATCCCGTGCTCCACCAGCAGGATCCGGTGCACCGGCAGGGTGGCGTGGCCTCGTCCGGGCGCGAGGTGCTCGAAGGCGATCGTCTCGCCGCCGACCACCCTGGGGGCGCGCTCGGCGAGCCAGCGGGCGGCGGCCACCCCGGGGCCGGGAACCCCGTCGGCGAGCCCGACGAACGCCGCACCGTCGCCCCACCGTCGCGACCATCCGGTGCCGACCAGGACCGCGTCGCCCGGCGCGATCCGAATGTGCCCGGCGGCCCGCTCCAGGTCGTCCGGAGTGATCTCGTAACCCGCCGGCAGCACGGCGGTGGAGTGCACGGCGGCGACGTCGAGCAGCACGGCCCGTCCGACGTACGGATCGAACGTCTCGATGCCCAGCTCCGCGAAGCCTTCGTGGGACTGCGCTGCCCCGGCCGGCCGGCCGGCGTGCACGAATCCGTCCTGCGAGACGTGGGCCAGCGCGTCGACGTGGGTACCGACGTGCCCGCCGGTGATGATGACCTCGTTGGCGGCACTGCCGCCGTCGGCGCGCACCAGGTCGCCGTGGCGGCGCTCGATCACCATCCGGAACGGCGGGTGGTTCGGTGACTGGGGCATTCCCCGGCGCATCGGGTGGGCCAGGTCGATGATCCGGGCCCCGGCCAGCGCCGGCCACAGAGCGGTGGCGCCGGGGTCGAGGTCGGGTTGCGGTCCAGCGGTGGGTGGGCCCACTCAGATCACGCCTCTCGATTGCAGGTCGGCGAGCTCGTCGGCGCTGAGGCCGAGCTGGTCGCCGTACACGGACTGGTTGTCGGAACCGGGCGGACGCCCGGTCCACGCGTTCAGTGCACCGGGCACGGGACCTCCGCGGGGACCGATCGAGGTTTGGACGCCAATCTAACCGGGCTTTATCCATAATGGAAACCCCGTTACATTGTCCGAAACGCACAAGGTGAAGGGGGTGCGCGGTGGCGCGTTACGACCTGCTGGTCAAGGGCGGCACGCTGGTGCTGCCGTACGTGGGAACGATCCGGGCTGATCTCGCCACCCGTGACGGCCGGATCGCCGCCATCGGGGCCGACCTCGACCCGGCCGACGCCGCCGAGGTGCTCGACGCCGACGCCAGGCTGGTCTTCCCCGGGGCGGTGGACGCGCACTACCACCTGGGCATCTACCGGTCGCTCGCCGAGGACGCCGCCGAGGAGACCCGCTCCTCCCTGGTCGGCGGGGCGACCACGGTGCTGTCCTACTTCCGGACCGGGCAGCACTACCTCAACCGCACCGGCGCGTACGCCGACATCTTCCCGGAGGTGCTCGCGGCCGTGGGCGGGCGCGCCTACACCGACTACGGCTTCCACCTCGCGCCGATGGACACCGCGCAGGTCGGCGAGGTGCCCACACTGGTCGGCGAGCATGGGGTGTCGTCGTTCAAGTACTACATGTTCTACAAGGGCTTCAACCTCAGCGCGGACTCCCGCGACGCCAAGTCCTTCACGATGAGCGACGAATACGACCTGGGGCACCTTTACCAGATCATGGAGGCGGTCGCGGCGGCCAACGGCCCGGACCGGCGCGTGTCGCTGTCGCTGCACTGCGAGCAGTCCGAGCTGATGCGGCTGTTCATCGACCGGGTCCGGGCAGCCGGTGACCCGCAGACCCTCAAGGCATACTCCGACGCCCGCCCGCCGCTCACCGAGCGGGTCGCCATCGGCGAGGCCACCACCCTGGCCGGCGCCACCGGCTGCCCGGTCAACCTGCTGCACCTGTCCTCGGCCGACGCGCTGGACGCGGCCCGGGCGGCCCGCGCCGCGCTGCCCGGCGCCGACATCCGGACCGAGGTCACCCTGCACCACCTCTGCCTGTCCTACGACGCGTTGACCGGGCTGGGCGGCAAGGTGAACCCCCCGATCCGCACGGTGGCCGACACCGAGGCGTTGTGGGCCGGCGTGCTCGACGGTTCGGTCGACTGGGTGGCCTCCGACCACGCGTGCTGCACCGAGGAGCACAAGGGCGACGCGCTCTGGCCGGCCCTGCCCGGCTTCGGCGGCACCGCGCTGCTCTACCCGCTGCTGATCAGCGAGGGGATGCACAAGCGTGGGCTGTCGCCGGCCCGGATCGCGGAGCTGGCCTCGGCGAACCCCGCGCGGGCGTACGGCCTGTGGGGGCGCAAGGGCAACCTCGTGGTGGGCGCGGACGCCGACCTCGCGATCGTCGACCCTGACCTGGAGCGGGAGGTGACGACCGACCTGCTGCTGTCCGGGCAGGACCACTGTCCGTTCGAGGGGCGCAAGGTCCGCGGCTGGCCGGTTGTGACGGTGGTCCGCGGGCACGTCGCATATCGCGACGGCGCGGTCACCGGAGTGCCGCAGGGGGTGTACGTCACCCGCTAGGTGTGACCGGGTGTGACGCGGCGGTGGTCGTGGCCACGTCACACCCCGTCGCCATCACATCCCGTCGCCGGACCAGGGGCCGCGCGAACGGGACCGCACCGGCAGGCTGGAGATGACCGGCGCCTCGTCGTGTTCGTGGTAATTGGTCGCCGTGCCACCCCACTTGACCCACTCGTCGGTGGTGTACCAGTTGATCAGCTCGCCGTCCGATCGGATGATCCAGTCGATGTCGGTCTCGGCCACGAAGTGGCCGTGCTTCACCCCGGCCGGCCGGAAGCAGTAGGTGCCCTCGTCGATGTCGCCGAAGTTGTACGCCATCTTCCCGCCGAGCGTGTAGAACTCCTCGTAGCAGGGGTGATGGGCCAGCCGGTGGTCGCTCCAGCCCTTGTGGGCCCGGATCAGCCGGGTGTAGAAGTTGGTCACCGGGTCGCGGTGCAGCAACTTGATGTAGAGCGGGGTGATCGGCCCGACCGTCGGGGCGGCGGTCCACTCCATGTCGTTGGAATCCACCACCGTCACCTCGCCGACGGCGGTCTCCCACCGTGCTGAGGCCGGATTCCACTGTGCCTTCTCGACGTCGAAACCGCAGTCGCCGTACTCGCGCCAGTGCAGCACCGACGAGCCCTCGCGGATCTTGATCCAGTCCATCGGCACGCCCCGCGGCACCTGCAGGTAGCCGCCGGGGCCGATCTCCTGACCGCCGTAGTTCAGCGAGCCGGACTGCACGTAGAACTCCGTGTCGGCGTGCGGCACGCCCGGCCCGCGCCCCCAGTCGCTGTCGAAGCTCAGCGACAGCGAGGACGACCCGTCCTCCTCGTCCACCGATAGTCGACGTTCGCGGGCCCCGCCCTCGCCGTGCGGCAGCTCCCCGACGTGCCAGATGTAGTCATTCTCGTGAATCAGTTCGACGTGCGCTCGCACCCGCTGCTCCTCACTTCGCGTTTCAGGGTCTTCCCGGCGGCGTTTGCGGGCGGCGCCCCCGGCCGGAGGTGCCGGGGCGCCCGGCAGCCGGCGATGGTGAGATCGATGCCGTCCGGGACCAGCATGGCTGCAATGGAAACACTGTTTCCACGGGCACGGCAAGCCCGTCCTCCCGCAATGTTCCCCCTAGCGAAACGGTGTATCCAGCGCATACGATGCGTCGAATGAATGGGGCACGCTCCGACGCCAGGGTCCTGGGGACCGGCACGCTCGATGCCGACTACACGACCGCCGGTTTCGCCCGCCGCCTCGGCTGGGGCACCCGGCCCGCGCTCGTGCTGGTCGACCCGGTCGCCGCGTACGCCGTACCCTCGTCGCCGTTGTTCCTGGCCGACGCGCAGGCCGCGCTGGCCGCGATGGCCGAGATGGTGGCGGCGGCCCGCGCGGCCCGGGTCCCGGTGGCCTTCACCGCGGTGCGGTACGTCGACGAGTCCTGCGCAGAGGCGCCCCTGTTCGCCGCGAAGGTGCCGGCGCTGGCCGCGTTCGCCGCCGGCAACCCGCTCGGCGACTTCCCGGCCCAATTGACGCCCGCCCGGGGCGAATACATCGTCTACAAGCACTACGCCAGCGCCTTCGCCGGCACCGCGCTGGCCGCCTGGCTCACCGCGGCCGGCGTCGACACGGTGGTGCTCGGCGGCTTCTCCACCAGCGGCTGCGTCCGCGCGTCGGCGGTCGACGCCCTGCAACACGGGTTCCGTCCGATGGTGGTGCGCGAGGCGTGCGCCGACCGCGATCCAGGGCCGCACGAGGCCAACCTCTTCGACCTCGACGCCAAGTATGCCGACGTGGTGCCGCTGGCCGACGCGGTCGCCCGGTTGGCCGGCGACTGACCGGACCGTTAGGAAGGGGCCCTTCCTATACACCAGACGTTAGGAAGGGCCCCTTCCTTCCCCCCGACTTGAGTGGGCAGGAGCAGTCATGCGTAAGGCAGTCATCACCGGCAGCACCAAGGGGATCGGCTTCGCGCTCGCCCGCGAGCTGCTCTCGCGGGGCCACTCCGTCGTCGTGTCGGGGCGCTCACGAACGGCCGTGGACGATGCCGTCGCGCGGCTGCGCCCGCAGGCCGCCGCGGCGGCCACCGTCCATGGAATCGCCGCGGACGTCACCGACGCCGCGCAGGTCGAGCGGATATGGAGTGCCGCGGTCGACGCGCTGGGCGGCGTCGACCTGTGGATCAACAACGCCGGTGTCGCCAACACCACCCGGCCGATCGTTGACACCGCGCCGGAGGACGTCCGGACGATGGTCACCACGAACATGCTCGGCACCGTGTACGGGTCGCAGGTCGCCGTCCGCGGCATGCTCGCCACCGGCGGCGGCCAGGTCTTCAACGTGCTCGGCGGTGGCAGCGACGGCGCGATCCGCCCCGGCATGGGGGTCTACTCGGCCACCAAGCGCGGCCTGGACTCCTTCACCCGGGCACTGGCCAAGGAGGTCACCGGTACCGGCGTGCGGATCGGCCAGATCCGCCCCGGCATCCTCATCACCGAGGGGTGGCTGCGCGAAGCCGCCGCCGCACCGGAGCAGGTGGCGCGGCAGCGCCGGCAGCTCAACATCCTGTGCGACCACGTCGACGACGTAGCGCCGTACCTGGTCGACCGGATGTTGGCGAGCACCCGCAACGGCGACGCGATCGCGTGGCTCACCACCGCCCGGATGACCCGCAAGTTCCTCACGCCCGGCAAGCGGGACGTGCTCGCCCGCTACGGACTCTGACCGACTCAGGAAGGACGGCACCGGGTGAAGGGTGTGCAGCTCAACATGGCCGCCGGGATCCGCGAGTTCGGCCGGGCCACGCCCGGCCGGGTCGCGGTCGTCGACGGCGACCACGCCGTGACGTTCGGCGCGCTCGACGAGCGCTCCAACCGGCTCGCGTCCGCGACGCTCGCGCACGGCATCGCCCCCGGTGAGCGGATCGCGGTGCTGAGCAACAACCGCTACGAGTACTTCGAGATATCGGCGGCGATGGCCAAGGCCGGCATCCCGACCGTGCCGTTGAACACGAAGAACAACAGCTCGGACAACGCCTACATCCTCGCCCACTCCCGGGCGAGGGGGATCATCCTGGCCGACGAGCTGGCCGGCAACGTCGACGGCCTGCTCGACGACCTGCCGCTCGTGCTCAGCTTCGCCGGCGAGGTCGGCCAGCGGTACGAGACGTTCCTGGGACAGGGCCGCGCGGTCGATCCGCAGGTCCCCGTCGACGAACTCGACCCGTTCTGCGTCACCTACACCTCCGGCACGACCGGGCGGCCCAAGGGCGTCCTGCTGACCCACCGGGGACGGGTCCTCACCGCGTTCGGAGTCGGGCTGGACTACGGGCTCGGCCCCAACCGCAGCACGATCGCCGTCGCACCGATGTACCACGGCGCGGGGTTCGCGTTCGCCTACACCGCCCCGATGCTCGGCGGCTCGTGCAGCGTGCTGCCGACCTGGGATCCGGAGCGGCTGTTGGACCTGATGGCCTCCAGTCGCGCCTCCACGGTGTTCCTGGTACCCACGCACGCCCAGCACCTCCGCCGGTTCTGCGAGGAGCCGGCCGCCCGGTACGACCTGTCGGCGCTGCGGACGCTCTACTTCAACGCCGCCGCGTTGCCGGTCGCGCTGAAGGAGTGGGTGATCGCCGCGTTCCCCGGCGTCGACGTGCACGAGCTGTACGGCTCGACCGAGTGCTCCATCGTCACCAACCTGCGCCCCGAGTTCGCCCTGGAACGGGCCGGCAGTGTCGGGCATCCCTGGTTCTGGAACGAGATCCGGCTCAAGGACGACGACGGCAACGAGGTCTCCCCGGGTGAGCCCGGCGAGCTGTTCGCCCGCTCGCCGCTGCTGCTGGCCGGGTACCTCGACGACGAGGAGGCCACCCGGGCCGGATACGACGCCGACGGGTTCTTCTCCGTCGGCGACGTGGCCGTGCGCGATGAGGAGGGCTTCATCACCATCTTCGATCGAAAGAACGACATGATCATCGCGGGCGGGGTGAACATCTTCCCGCGCGAGATCGAGGAGGTCATCGCCCGCCACCAGCCGGTCGACGAGGTCGCCGTCATCGGTGTGCCCGACGAGGTGTACGGCGAGCGCATCGCCGCGTTCGTGGTGGGCCGCCCGGGGACGCGGATCGACGTCGGAGCCCTGGAGGGCCACGTCCGGCAGCACGTGGCGCGCTACAAGGTGCCCCGCGAGTGGCACGTCGTCGACGCGTTGCCGCGTAATCCGAGCGGCAAGATCCTCAAGCGGATGATCCGCGACGGGTACCTCGCGCGTCGTCAGAAGGAGATTGGCTGATGGGGCTCAAGCAAGGCTGGACCGGGCGGTTCTTCGAGGACTTCGAGATCGGAGACGTCTACCAGCATCCCCTGGGACGCACCGTCACGGAGACCGACAACACCTGGTTCACGCTGCTGACCATGAACACCAACGAGATGCACTTCAACGCCGAGTACGCCGCACGGTCGGAGTTCGGCAAGCCGCTCGTGGTGTCGACACTCACGGTGGCCATCGCGGTCGGGCAGAGCGTCACCGACCTGACCCAGAACGCGTTCGCGAACCTCGGCTGGGACGAGATCCGGATGACCCACCCGGTGTTCGCCGGTGACACGCTCTACAGCGAGTCACTCGTGCTGGAGAAGCGCGAGTCCGCGTCCCGCCCGCATGCCGGCATCGTCACGGTGCGCACCCGCACGCTGAACCAGCACGGCGACGAGGTCTGCTCCTTCAAGCGCACGTTCTATGTGTACCGCCGGGGCGCCGAACAGCTGGAAAACCTCTTCCCGGTGGGGAAGTCCCCACTTTCCCTCGACGGCGACAGCAAGGAAACGGCATGAGGCTCACGTACCAGCCGTGGGGGGAGACGCTCGCGGAGCTGGCCGACGCCGGGCGCCGGGCGGAACGCGCGGGCGCCGAGGTGCTGTGGGCCTCGGAGCTGCACCGCAGCGCGACCGGCACCGCCGCGGCCCTGGCCGGGGCGACGTCGACCGCACGGATCGGCACCTCGATCATCCTGGCGTTCACCCGCAGCCCGATGATCACCGCGCTGGAGGCGCTCGACCTGGACGAGCTGTCCGGCGGCCGGTTCGTGATCGGCCTCGGCTCCGGGGTGCGCCGGCTCAACGAGCAATGGCACAACGTGCCGTTCGGCAAGCCGGTCGGTCACCTGCGCGAGACGGTCCACAACATCCGGCTGTTCTGGGACGCCTGCACCACCGGCGCCGAGATCCGGGCCGACGGCGAGTTCGAGCCGATGCACATCCGCGGTTACGAGCGGCCGTACGCCGTTCCGGAGCGGCCGATCCCGGTGTACCTGGCCGCGATGGGCCCGCTGATGACCCGGCTGGCCGGCGAGATCGGCGACGGCTGGATCAGCCACGAGCTGTGCTCACCGGGGTACCTGCGGGAGCACATCCTGCCCGACCTCACGCTCGGCATCGACCGCGCGGACGGCAAAACGCGCCACGACGTCGACGTCGTCGTCTCCGCGTGCTGCTCGGTGGCCGCCGACCCCGCGCTCGCCCGCCGCCGCGCCGCCGGTGTGGTCGGCTTCTACGCCACGGTCCGCACCTACGCCGACTTCTTCGCGTTCCACGGCCTCGCCGAGGACCAGCAGGCCGTCATCGACGCGTTCCGGGCCGGTGCCGGAGCGGACCACCTCGCGGGCAGCGTCAGCGACCGGATGGTCGACGCGCTCACCATGTCCGGCACCCACGACGACGTCGCCGCCCGGATCGCGGCCTATGACGGCATCGCCGACACCGTGAAGCTGAGCCCGCCGACCCACGGGCTGCCGGCCGTCGAGATCCGCGCGGCCCAGGACGAGATCATCGCGCTGATCGGTGAGCTGACGGGAGCGACCACGTGAGACCGCTGGAGGACCTGCGCATCATCGCGGTCGAGCAGTACGGCGCCGGGCCGTTCGGCAGCGTGCACCTGGCCGACCTCGGCGCCCAGGTCATCAAGATCGAGGACCCGCAGGCCGGCGGCGACGTCGGCCGGTACGTGCCGCCGTACGCCGAGGACGAGGACTCGCTCTTCTTCGAGACGTTCAACCGCAACAAGCGCAGCATCTCCCTCGACCTGAACACCGCCGCCGGGCGCGACGTCTTCGAACAACTCGTCGCGGTCTCCGACGTCGTCTACTCCAACCTGCGCGGGGACGTGCCGGAGAAACTGCGCATCCGGTACGACGACCTCAAGCACCTCAACCCGCGCATCGTGTGCGTGTCGCTGACCGGGTTCGGGATGACCGGGCCCCGCAAGCAGGAACCCGGCTACGACTACGTGTTGCAGGGTCTCGCCGGCTGGATGGAGCTGACCGGTGAGCCGGATGGACCGCCCACCAAGTCCGGACTGTCACTGGTGGACTACTCGGGCGGCTTCGTGGCCGCGATCTCGCTGCTGGCCGGGGTGCACGCCGCCCGCCGCGACGGCGTCGGGATGGACTGCGACGTCAGCCTCTACGACACCGCGGTGTCGATGCTGACCTATCCCGCGACGTGGCACCTGAACGCCGGGTTCCAGCCGGTCCGCACACACCACTCGGCCCACCCGTCGCTCGTGCCGTTCCAGGCGTTCGAGGCCAAGGACGGCTGGATGGTCGTCGGCTGCGCGAAGGAGAAGTTCTGGGCCCGGCTGTGCCAGATCGTCGGCCACCCGGAGTGGGCCGAGGCCGGCTCGCCGTACGCGACCTTCGCCGGCCGGCGGGAGCACAGCGCCGACCTGGTGCCCCGGTTGGAGGCGATCTTCCGGCAGAAGACCGTCGACGACTGGCTCACGCAGCTCTACGCCGGGTCGATCCCGTGCGGCCCGATCAACGACGTCGGCGCGGCCCTGGTGGACGAGCACACCGCCGCCCGGAACCTCGTGGTCACCACCGACCACCCCCGCTACGGCGAGGTACGGCAGCTCGCGTCCCCGGTGCGGGTCGGCGACGAGACGCCCACCTACCGCCGGGCACCGCAGCGCAACGAGGACCTCGCACTCGTCACCGAGGAGATCCTGGGCCTGGACGCGTCTCAGGTGGTGGCGCTGCGGGCGGCCGGCGCGTTCGGCGATGCCGAGCCGGCACACGGCGCGAACACCCCCGACACCCCCGACACCCCTGACAGCCTCGACACAACAGCCACGTCACGATGATCGCCGAGGAGCTTGCCGAGTGGGGCACGGGCCACGTCGAAGTGCCGGCCGCGGTCCGGGCCGCAGCGCTGCGGCACCTGCTCGACGGGGTCGGAACGGCGCTGGGTGGGCTGAGCGCCAGCCCCATGACGGGGGAGCCCGGTGAGCCGTCGCCGATACCGGCCGTCGTCGTCGCCCGGGAACTCGGCGGGCCTCCGGAGGCGACGATCATCGGGTCGCGGGGCCGGGTCGGTGCGCCGGCCGCCGCGCTCGCCAACGGCACCCTCGTGCACGCACTGGACTTCGACGACACCCACGCTGGCGGCCTCGTGCACGCCACAGCCGTGGTGCTGCCGGCCGCGTTCGCCGTCGGCGAGCACGTCGGCGCGCCTGGCCGGGCCGTGATCGAGGCCGCCGTCGTCGGCTACGAAACCGTGTGCCGGGTCGCCGCCGCCGCGTCGCACGGATTCCACGCCCGCGGGCTGCACGCCACGATGGTGGCCGGCGTGTTCTCCTCGGCGATCGTCGCGTCCCGGCTGCTCGGCCTCGACGCCGCGCGGACGACCGACGCGCTCGGCATCGCCGGCAGCCAGGCCGGCGGGCTCCTCGCGTTCCTGCACAGTGGAGCCTCGACGAAGCAGCTGCACCCGGGATTCGCCGGGCACGCCGGCATCCTCGCCGCCCGGCTGGCCGCGGCCGGGGCCGGCGGCCCGGCGAACGTCCTCGACGGCCCGCACGGTGTCTACGACGCACTGGCCGCCGGCGCGGTCGACCTCGCGTCCATCACCGCCGAGCTCGGCACACGCTGGGAGACCACCCGGATCGGCATCAAGCCGTACCCGGCGTGCCAACTCTCCCACGCCGCGATCGACGCGGTCCGCGACGCGGTGCGCCGCGGCGGTGTCCGTTCCGGCGACGTCGCCGCGATCGACGTCGACGTGCACCCCGACTCGGTGCCCACGGTCTGCGACACCCGGCGGGACCTGGCGCGACCGGCGTCGCCGTACGCGGCGAAGTTCTCGCTGCCGTGGAGCATCGCCGCCGCCGTCGTCGACGGTGACCTGACCACCGCAACGTACGAGCCGGACTCGCTCGGCCGACCCGAGGTGGAACGCGTTGCCCGGCTGGTGCGTTGGCACGTTGCCCCCACCGGCGGCCCCGCAGCCGACGCGCCCGGCACCGCCCGCATCACGCTCGTCGACGGCTCGGCCGTTCCCGGCAGCGTGCCACGCAGCGCGGGCGGCCCGGACAACCCGCTGACCGACGAGCAGCTCGTCGCGAAGTTCCACAGCAACGCCGGTGGCGACACCACAGACGTCGTCGACCTGCTGTCCCGTCTCGACGAGCTGGACACCATCGAACCGCTCATGGCGGCGCTGGCCGCCGCCGGTACAGGCAGGGACCGCCCGTGACACCACACGCCATCAAACCGCCCTCCTTCCGCTGGTTCCCGTACGACGGCTTCACGTTCTGCCTCGGCCTCGCCGAAGGCGACGCGGCCTGGACCTCCGGCCACACCTCCGCCGCGTTCGACGAGGCCGTCGGCAGGATGACGGTCACCGGGGACATGGCGGCGCAGGCGCGCACCGCGTACGAGAAGGTGCTGACGATCCTGGCGGCCGCCGGGTTCGGGCCGCAGGACGTCACCCGGGTCACCGAGAACGTGACGGTCGCCGGGCTCGCCGAGTACGAGGCGGCCGCAGCGGTCCGGCGGGAGGTCTTCGGCGACCACGAGCCCGTGCTGCGGACGGTCGTCGTCGAGCGGCTCGTGCGGCGTACCGCGCTGCTGGAGGTCGAGCTGCACGCGGTCCGCGGCGGCGGCGAGGTGCTGGTCGCCAGCGAACCCCGGCAGGCCGGCACCTGGCGGGCCGCCACCGTGGGCACCGGCCACGACGGCGCGGTGTACCTGCCGACGATGCTCCCGCTCGACGCCACCGGCGCGGTGGTCCACCCCGGCGACTTCGCCGCCCAGTACGCCTACTGCCTGGACCGGGCGGGAGACCTGCTCAAGGCGGCCGGGCTCTCCCTCGACGCGGTGGTCACGACCTACGACTACTCGACCCCGGCGACCCGCGACGTCTACCGCCGTACGCACCGGGTGCGCAGGGAACGCCTCGGTGGCGCCGGTGTCTACCCGGGCGCGGGCGGCATCCTGATGAGCCGGCTGCACCACCCGGACGCCCTCGTCGCGATCGACGTCACCGCCTCCCGGCACCGGTTGGAGCTGGTCAACCCGGGCTGGTCGCGCTACGACACGCTCACCTACGCCCCCGGGGTCAGGGCCGGCCGGACCCTGTACATGTCCGGGTTCGCGGCGCTGGACATGCAGACGCAGCAGGCCCTGCACCCCGGCGACATCGTGGCGCAGGCCGAGGCGACGTACGGCGCGATCCTGCACCTGCTGCGCCACGCCGGCCTCGGACCGGAGCACCTGCTGGAGACGACCGAGTACTGCGTCGAGTCCGCGCTGCCGGCGTACCGGGGCGTGGCCGGCGTGCGGGAACGACTGCTCAGCGCGCCCTGGCCGGCGTCGACCGGGGCGATCTGCAAGGCCCTGCTGCGCCCCGAGTTCCTGTTCGAGGTATTCCCGACGGCGGTGTATCCGAACATCAGCGGAGCGGAGGAGACGGCGTGAGCCTGCTGACCGACGACCTGCGCGCCCTGTTGGGCACGCGGAAGGTCTACACCGCGCCGGAACCGCTCGGCGCCGCGGCCGGCCGGTACTTCGGCCTGGCCATCGGTGACGACAACCCGCTGTATTCGGACCCCGGGTTCGCCCGCGCGCAGGGCCTGCCGGGCGTGACCGCTCCGCCGACGCTCATCTGCGAGACCAACCAGTACGCGAACCTCCCGATGGACGGCGACGGCTACGCCGGACACTCCTGGCACCTCGATGTCCCCGGCACCCGCCAGGTGCGCGGCGGCAACAGCTACACGTTCCACCGCCGGGTACGCCCCGACGACGTCATCACCGCGACCTGGGAGATCCACGACCTGACCGAGAAGCAGACCCGCACCGGCGCGGACATGCTCGTGGTCTCCTCGCGCGCGACGTACACCAACCACGACGGCGAGCTGCTCGCCGTCAACGAGGAGACGATCATCCTGGTCAGCCTGGACGGTGCCGCATGACATCCCGGGTGCCACCGAACGTCGGGGATGCGCTGCCCGCGCTGGAGCGCACCATCACGCTCACCGACATGGTCGCCTACGCCGGTGCCACCTGGGACTGGTACCGCCTGCACTTCGACCCCGAGTTCGTGGCCGCCGCGCGGGTCCCGGGCCCGGTCGTGGACGGGCAGGTGTTCGGGGCGCTCTTCGTCGAGCTGCTCCAGGACACGCTCGGCCCGCGCTGCTTCGTGCACGAGCTGTCGTTCACGTTCCGCAACCTGATGTTCGCCGGCGAGACGGTCCGGTGCGAGGGCACGGTGGTCGAGGTCGGTGCCGACCGCATCCGGGTGGACCTCTCCGCCACGATCCTGGCCAGCGAGTACGGCCCGCAACGGCCCGCCGCCCGCCCTGCCCACGCGACGGTGCTGCTGGGCACGGCCGACGGGCCGGGCGCCCGGTGACCGGCGTTGCGATCGTCGGTGCGGCCGAGTGCGACCTCGGCAGCACCGGGAAGTCCACGCTCACGCTTCAGACCCAGGCCGTCACACGGGCGCTCGCCGACGCCGGGCTCACCCTCGCCGACGTCGACGGACTGGCCACCACCGGAGTGTCCCGCTTCTCCACCACACAGCTCGCCGAGTACCTCGGGCTGCGGCCCCGCTGGGTCGACTCGACGTTCGTCGGCGGGTCGGCCGCCGAGATGATGGTCGCCCGCGCCACGCAGGCGATCGACGCCGGCCAGGCTTCCACCGTGGTCATCAGCTTCGCGTCGAACCAGCGCTCCGCGCGCTCGCGCAGCCTTGGCGGGATCGTCGAGGAGCACACCCCGGAGGCCCAGTTCGAGGCGCCGTACGGCCCGCTGTACCCGCTGTCGTACTACGCGATGGCGGCGCAACAGTACTTCCACCGGTACGGCGGCACGCGGGAGAAGCTGGCCGAGATCGCGGTCGCCGCCAGGCAGTGGGCGCTGCTCAACCCGGCCGCGTTCCGCTACGACGCCGGGCCGCTGACCGTCGACGACGTGCTCGCCGCGCCGATGGTCTCCAGCCCGTTGACCGTCGCCGACTGCTGCCTGGTGACCGACGGCGGCGGGGCGGTCGTGCTCACCACGCTCGACCGGGCCCGCGACCTGCGGCACCCGCCGGTGCGGGTCCTCGGGTACGGCGAACGGTCGACGAACACGTCGATGACCGCCGTCGAGGACCTGACGGTCACCGGTGCGCGCGAGTCGGGTCGGGAGGCGTTCGCCCGGGCCGGCATCACACCCTCCGACGTGGACGTGCTGGAGGTTTACGACTCGTTCACCATCACCGCCGCGCTCAGCATCGAGGCGCTGGGCTTCTGCGGACCGGGGGAGGTGCTCGACTTCATCCAGGACGGCCGGATCCGTCCCGGCGGCGAGCTGGCGTTGAACACCTCCGGCGGCGGCCTGTCGTACTGCCATCCCGGTCAGTACGGGGTGCTGCTGTTGGTGGAGGCGGTCCGCCAACTGCGCGGCGAGGCGGGAGCCCGGCAGGTGCCCGACGCCCGGGTGGCCGTGGCGCACGGCACCGGCGGGATCCTGTCCACGCACGCGACGGTCGTGCTGGGGGTGCGGTGATGCACGTACCGCCGCCCGACGACGTGACGGCCGGCTGGTGGGACGCCACCCGGGAGCACCGCTACACGCTGCAGTCCTGCGGGTCCTGCGGGCACGTCCAGCATCCGCCGCGTGCGCTGTGCACCGCCTGCTCGTCGATGGTGGATCTCGGGTTCGTCGAGGCGTCCGGCCACGGCGTCGTGGACACGTTCACCGTGGTGCACCGGGCACCCGTGCCGGAGGCTGCCGTGCCGTACACGATCGCACGGATCCGGCTCGCCGAGGGACCAGTCGTGCTGTCCACCCTCGAAGGGCAGGACTGGCGGATCGGCGACCCGGTCCGTGTCGGTTGGCTCGACCTCGACGACGGCCGGGCGCTGCCGGTCTTCCACCGCTGACGGAGGCTATCCATGGACTTCACGCTCACCGAGGAGCAACAGGACTTCCGTGCCCTGCTCCGCACGTTCGTCGACCGGGAGATCATCCCGGTCGCGCGCGAGTGGGAGCAAACCGGGCGGTACCCGACGGAGATCGTGCGGGGGATGGCCGAGATGGGGCTGTTCGGCATCACCGTGCCGGAACAGTACGGCGGCCTCGACCTCGACCCGGTCTCGTTCGCGCTGGTGTTCGAGGAACTCGCTCGCGGCTGGATGGGCATCGCCGGCATCCTCGGCAGCCACTCCCTGGCCTGCCGGATGATCGCCGTGCACGGCACCGAGGAGCAGAAGCAGGCATACCTGCCCGACCTCGCCACCGGCGCCCGGCGGACCGGCATCGGCCTCACCGAGCCGGACGCCGGCACCGACCTGCAGGGCATCCGCACCACCGCCCGCCTCGACGGCGACCACTACGTCGTCAACGGCACCAAAATGTGGATCACCAACGCGCGGTACGCCGACCCCCTGCCGGTGCTGGTCAAGACCGACCCGCACGCCACGCCCACGCACACCGGCATGAGCGTGCTGCTCGTCGACGCGACGCTGGACGGCTTCCAGGTCCTGCGGGACATCCCGAAGCTCGGCTACAAGGGCACCGAGTCCTGCGAGATCCTCCTCGACAACGTGCGGGTACCGAAGGGCCGGTTGCTCGGCGGCGTCGAGGGCGTCGGCCTCAAGCAGGCGTTGTCCGCCCTGGAGTGGGGCCGGGTCAACATCGCCGCCCGGTCGGTCGGCATCGCGCAGCGCGCCCACGACGAGGCGCTGGCCTACGCCCGGCAGCGCAAGGCGTTCGGCAAGCCCATCGCCGAGTTCCAGGCGATCCAGCTCAAGCTCGCCACCATCGCGATCCAGCTCCAGGCCGCCCGCCTGATGGCGTACTGGGCTGCCGACGCGGTCCGGCGCGGTCGCGCCGACGGGCAGACCGGGATGGCCAAGGTGTTCTGCTCGGAGGTCGCCCTGGAGGCCGCGATCGACGCGATGAAGGTGCACGGCGGCTACGGCTACTCCACCGAGTTCGAGGTCGAACGCCTCTACCGGGACTCGATCCTGATGAGCATCGGCGAGGGCACGAACGACATCCTCCGGACCGTCGTCGCGAAGGCGCTCGTACGCGGCGAGGTGACCGTCTGATATGCCCCTGATCCTCACTGGACGTTTCGGACAGACATGAGAAAGCCGCGGGGCGGGGCACCGACGGGCTCATCGTCGACTTCGCGGCAGGGAAGCTTCAGCTGGTCGAAGCCGACGGCCAGCGAGCCATGTGCCGGGCAGACTCTCCGGCGTCCAGGTCGGGCTCAGGTGGGAAAACCGCCCGCCCGGAGCAGAGCGCCGGGGAGTTGCTTGCCGAGTCTCCGTTCCAGCCAGGAGACGGCCGAGGTGAGTTCCTCCAAATTCAGGCCGGTGGGCCGCCCCAAGCGGTCGAAGAGGTAGACGAGATCCTCGGTGGCGACGTTTCCGGTCGCCGCCGGTGCGAACGGGCAACCGCCTGTTCCGCCGATGCTGGCGTCGAGGGTGGTGACGCCCGCTTGGACTGCCGCGACCGCGTTGGCCACGCCGGTGTGTCGGGTGTCGTGCAGGTGCAGCCGCAGCGGTGTCCGGGATTGCGTGATCTCCCGAGCGAGCGTCAGCCGTTCGGTGACGTCGGAGGGTACGGCCACTCCGATGGTGTCGGCGAGGGCCAGTTCGTCCGGACCTGTATCCCGCACCCGGGTGAGTACCTCCCGCAGCTGGTTCGGCGGGACCTCGCCTTCGAACGGGCATCCGAACGAGGCACCCACGGTCACCGTCGTGAACACCCCTGCCTCGCGAGCCGCCTGCACAAGTACTGCGGCCGTGTCACAGGCGTGGGCGGTGGTCATGCCCTGGTTGCGGCCGCAGAAGGTGTCCGTGGCCACGACGACGACGTTGATCTCGTCGACGCCCGCGGCCAGAGCCCGGTCCAGGCCGCGGCGGTTCATCACCAGGCCCGCGTACCGGACGCCGTCGTGGCGGGGGAGCGCGGCCATCAACTCGTCCGCATCCGCCATCTGAGGAACGCGGGCGGGGTTGACGAAGCTGGTCACCTCCACTCGCCGGGCTCCCGCGCGTACCGCCCGCTCGACGAGTTCTACCTTGTCGCCGGTGGTGAGCAGCGTCGCCTCGTTCTGCAGGCCGTCGCGGGGCGAGACCTCGACGATGTCGATCATGGTTGTCATCGCTCCTCCGACAGGTACGCGACGGCCCTGGCCTCGCTGATCACCTCGGCGTACTTGGCTTGCAGGTCATACAGGCTCGCCTCGTGCGGACCGGTGGCGCGGTCCGCTACCGCTTCGGAAACCACCAGCGGGACGAGACCGTGCTGGATCGCGTCCACCGCGGTGGCGCGGATGCAACCGCTCGTGCTCACGCCGACCAGCACGACGGTGTCGATGCGCTCCGCGCGCAGAGTGGACGCCAGCGACGTGCCGAAGAAGGCGCTGGCGTACTGCTTGACCAGCACCAGTTCATCCTCGGCGGGGGAGACCTGCGGCATTAGCTCACCCATCGCGCCGCCGCCGGAGAAGAGTTGCCGAAGGGCGGTGACCTTCCGGACGAACAGGCCTCCGTCGACCCCGCCGGGCCCGTACGCGACTCGGGTGTGCAGCACGGGAACCCGGTGGTCGCGGGCCGAGGCGATGACCCGGCCAGCCGACCGCAGGCAGTCCGCGGACGGCAGGCACAGTGGGCTGGCCGGGTCGAAGTAGGCCCGCATCAGGTCGATGACGAGCACGGCGGGACGGGCACCGGGCGGGAGCGTGCCCCCGAATCCGTCGTCGCCGCTGTCCGACACGTGGGTCATCGGGCGACAGGCGGGCGAGGAGCAGGAAGACCGGTCTCCTCCAGGCACCGCTCCAGGATGGTCTCCATCGGCGGCCCCATGTCGAACGTGGGCAGCGGGTCCGGGCGTCCGTGGCGCAGCTCGGCCCGTACCCCCTCGGTGGCCGCGACGTCGACGGTGCCGGCCTCGTCGCAGACGACGCCGAAGCGGCGGGCGCCTTCGGGGGTGACCAGGCCCCGGCGGACCTCGAGGCCGACGAGTTCCGGATCGCGGGCGAGCGGGTCACCCCATCCGCCACCACCCCAGGTGACGAAGTGCAGCACGTCCCCGGGCGCCACGGGGACGTCGTGGACCTTGCTGCCCAGGATCTCGGTGCCGCCGTCGGCACGTTCGAGCCACTTGCGGCCGCGGGCGCCGGGCTCGCCGCCGTTGACCCCCCACGGGTACGTGAGCCAGCGGTCGTCGTGGATCGCGATCGTGCCGGCCTCCAGGAACCGGTACGCCACGTCGACGCCGTTCCCGCCGCGGTGGAGCCCGGCGCCACCGGTGTCCGCGATGGTCTCCCAGCGTTCGATCCGCAGGGGGTAGTAGGACTCCAGGTACTCGCACGGGATGTTGACGAACGACGGCCACAGTGAGTGGCCGTCCGGGCCGTCCCCCAGCGGCCGGCCGGGAATCCCGCCGAATCCGATCGAGTACAGCTGGAACCACTCGCCCTTGCGCTCACCGGGCCCGTAGGTGCCCGAATACATGAAGTGCGGCGACGATGAGAAGCCGGCGGCGTTGAGCAGCCCGGGGTTCGTCTGACCGAGCAGGCCACCGAACAGGTCGAAGACGCGACCGATGCCGTGGTTGCGCGCGTTGAGGGCGGCCGGGTACGCGGGCTTCCAGAACGAGTCGTCGGGGATCGTGACGTCGACCAGCGGATAGAAGCCGTCGTTCCAGAGGATCTGCGGATCGGCCACGGTGATCATGTAGATCCCGAAGAACATTCGGACGAGGTTCTCGTTGATGTAGTAGTTGATCGGGCCCTGCGCCTGCGGGCTGCTGCCGGTGAAGTCCAGCAGCACCTTCTCACCGGTACGGGTCAGACTGAGCCTGAGCTCGTAGGGGCCGTAGCCGAGGCCGTCGTCGCAGATGTAGTCGGTGAACGACAGCGTCTCGCCTTCTCTGAAGACCGCTGCGAGCAGGGTCTTCATCGCCCGGTAGTTGCGGTCCAGGAGTTGGTCGAGCGCGGAGTTGTAGGTGTCCACCCCGAACCGGGCGCACATCTCCTGGACCCGCCGGGAAGCCGTCCGGCACGCCGCGACGATCCCGTTGAGGTCGGCACGGTTCCAGTCGGGCTTCCGCACCTGGTTGAGGATGATCCGCAGAGCGTCCTCGGCCAGCTCTCCCTTCTTGTACAGCTTGAAGGGCGGGATCACCACGCCCTCCTCGAAGATGGTGCGGGCATCCGTCGGCATCGACGCCGGCGTCTTGCCGCCGACGTCGGACATGTGCCCGAACATCGCCGCCCAGCCCACGATCCGGCCCTCGAAGAAGATGGGCAGCACCACGAGCCAGTCGTTCGCGTGACTGATCGCCGCGCCGCAGGAGTACGGGTCCGACGTCAGGAGGACGTCGCCCTCCTCGATGTCGCCGTCGAAGTTATCCAGGAAGTCGGGGATGGACAGTCCGAACTGTCCCACCATCATCTTTCCGGCCGGGTTGGCGATCAACGGGAACTCGTCGTGCTGTTCACGGATCCCCGGCGACAGCGCGGTCCGGAAGAGCACCTCGTCCATCTCGTAGCGGGCGTTGCGCAGCCCGTTCTCGATCAGGTCGATGGTGACCACGTCGACATCCACGGAGCGAAGTGGTCCGGTAGCGGTCTCGATGAGGCGTGCCATGGTCAGTTCTCCCGGTGGGTGTCGACGGGGCGGATGAGGAGGCTGCCGCTCGGATGCACCGCCGCCGTGTGCCCAGGCAGCACGAGCGTGGTGGAGTCCATCTCGGTGATGATCGCCGGACCGGGCACGACGTTGCCCGCTCGCAGCAGGGACCGGTCGTAGATTCCCGCTTCCACCTCGGCGCCCTCGACCCAGATGCGATGGTGGGCCCGCAGGGCGGGGCTCGGGTCCGCGTCACCGTGCTCAAGTTCGGGCGCGGCGACCTGGGGCCGGGGACCGTGCGCGGTGGCCCGGACGGTCACCAACTCGTGTTCGGCATCGAGAACGAAGGAGAACAGTCGCTGGTGATCGGCGTCGAACGCCGACCGCAGCGCCGCGAGCCCGCCGCCGGTCCCGTCGAAGGCGTCGACGTCCACCACCACCGGGATCTCGAAACCCTGTCCGTGGTAGCGCAGGTCGGCGGAGTAGACGACGTGCTGCTCCTCCTCAGGGACGCCCTGCTCGCTGAGCGTGGAGCACGCCTTGCTCGCGAGTTCGGTGAGTACCGCGCGAAGGCTCTCGTCGGTCATCTCGTTGAAGCGGCGCACCAACGTCCGCACCGACTCGTCGCGCAGATTGGTCGTCGCGTCGCCGTAGGCGCACAGCACTCCCGGCGACGGCGGAATGATCACCGGCCAGGCCCCGGTCAGTCTGCCGAGAGCGTTGGCGTGCAACGGGCCGGCGCCACCGAAGGCCACCAGCGCGTAATCGCGCGGGTCGAAGCCCTGCTGCACCGACACCAGCCGCAACGCCCCGAACATGTTCTCGTTGACGATGTCGATGATGCCCGCGGCGGCGGCCTCGACCGACTCCAACCCGGTGGCGTCGGCGATCGACTTCACCGCCGCTCGTGCCGCCGCACGGTCCAGCGTGATCTCGCCACCGGCCAGATCGGTGGGCAGGTAGCCGAGCACCACGTTCGCGTCGGTCACCGTCGGCTGCTCACCGCCCGCCGCGTACGCGGCCGGACCGGGTGCGGCACCGGCCGACTGCGGCCCTACCCGGAGCGCCTGAGTCAGCGGCGGTACGTGGGCGATGGATCCGCCGCCGGCACCCACGGTTCGTACGTCGACGGAGGTGGCGCGGACCTTGAGGTCCCCGACTGTGGTCTCCCGACCCACCCGCGGCGTAAGCCCCTGTACCAGGGCGACGTCGGTGGACGTGCCGCCCATGTCGAAGGTCAGGAAGTCCGGGTAGCCAGCCTGCTCCGCCACCCAGGTCGCGCCGGTAACCCCGCCGGCAGGGCCGGACAGTAGCAGGTTCACCGGGTTGTCCGCGGCGACGGCCGCGGAGACCAGGCCACCGTCGCTGCGCAGGATGCAGAGCCGGCCGTCCACCCCGGACTCGCGCAGCTGCGCCTCAAGGTTGGCAACGTAGCGCGCCACCTGCGGCTGCACGGCCGCGTTCGCCACGGTGGTGATGGTCCGCTCGTACTCGCGAAGCTCCGGCAACACCGAGGACGACAGCGACACCGGTACGCCCGGAAGCTCCTCGGCGGACAACTCGGCCACCCGGCGCTCGTGCTGCGGGTTGGCGTAAGAGTTGATCAGGCTGATGCTCAACGCCTCGATGCCCTGCGCGTGGAGCTTGCGCAGCTTCGTGCGGACGTCAGCCTCGTCGAGTTCGGTCACCACCGCGCCGTCGGCGCCGATCCTGCCGACGACCTCCACGGTGTCCTCCAGCGCCGCCAGCGGCTCCGGCTTCGGCCAGATGATCCAGCCGGCCAGGCCACCTGGCACGAAGGAACGGGCGATCTGGAGCACCTGCCGGAATCCATCGGTGGTGACCAGCCCAACCCGGGCGCCCTTGCCCTCGAGGATCGCGTTCGTGGCGACCGTGGTGCCGTGGAACACCTCAGTGATCTCCGACATGCGCACGCCGGCGGCCTCGCAGGCCCGCTCGATGCCACGCAGGACCCCGATGGACTGGTCCTCGGGCGTGGAGGAGGTCTTGGCCCGGTAGGTCTTTCCGGTCGCCTCGTCGATCAGCAGGATGTCGGTGAACGTTCCGCCTACGTCCACGCCGAGTCGGTAGGTCATGGTTCCTCCCTCAGATGACGCCGGCATTACGCAGCGACGCCATCGCGTCGTCGCCGAGCCCCAGCAGGTCGCGATAGATGTCCTCGTTGTGTTCACCGAGCTCGGGGCCGACGTGCCGGACCCGGCCCGGGCTGTCAGAGAGCTTGGGTACGACGTTGTGCATGGCGAACTCCCCGAGACCGGGGTGGGTCAGCCGGACTATCGCCTCCCGCGAGGCGAAGTGCGGGTCCTCGAGCATGTCCCGGGCCCTGAAGATGCGGCCTGCCGGAACGCCCTGGGCGTGCAGCCGTTCGAGTAGATCGTCGGCCGCGAGCGTCGAGCTCCATTTGGCGACCAGGCCGTCCAGCTGCTCCATCCACTGGCCTCGGGCGCCGTGGGTGGCGTACTTCTCGTCGGTGGCCAGCTCCACCTGCCCCATCGCCTCGGCGAGCCGGCGGAAGACTGTGTCCTGGTTTGCCGCGATCAGCACCATCTCGCCGTCGGCCGTCGGGTAGGCGTTGCTCGGGGACACGTTCGGAAGGGTCGTTCCGGTCCGCTCCCGCTGGTAGCCGGCGATCTGGTACTCGGGGATGAGGGACTCCATCATCGCCAGCACGGCCTCGTAGATGGCCGAGTCCACCACCTGGCCTCGACCGGTACGTCCGCGCTGGTGCAGCGCCACCAGGGTGCCCAGGCAGGCGAACGTCGCCGCCAGCGAATCTCCCAGAGAGACGCCGGCCCGGGCCGGAGGGCGATCGGGGTCGCCGGTCACGTACCGAATTCCGCCCATCGCCTCGCCGATCGATCCGTATCCGGCACGTGACGAGTACGGGCCCGTCTGCCCGAAGCCGGTCACGCGGGTGACGATCAGGCCGGGGTTGATCTCCCACAGCCGCTCCGGGGCCAACCCCCAGCGCTCCAACGTGCCGGGCCGAAAGTTCTCGATCAACACGTCGGCCCGCGCGATGAGCTGACGTACCAGATCCTGACCCTGCTCGGTCCGCAGGTTCGCGGTCACGGACTTCTTGTTCCGCGCCACCACCGGCCACCAGAGCGACTTGCCGTACGGCTTCTCGCGCCCCCACTGCCGCATGGGGTCGCCCTGACCCGGGTCCTCGACCTTGATCACCTCGGCGCCGAAGTCACCCAGGAGTTGACCGCAGAACGGCCCTGCCAGCAGCTGCCCGAGCTCGATCACCCGGATGTCGTCAAGCGGCAGTGGAGTGCTCATAAGCTCCTCAATCAAGGTCTCTTTGCATGCAATTCACGACTATGTGTCTCTCGTTACAGCATGCTCGTGCTGGGAAAGTAGGCCCCGGCTCCTCGGGTGTCAATGGACTGCAGGGAGATTGCATACAACCCGCCGTGTTGTTACGGTGCCGAGCATCATGAGTGACCACACGCCACTGCGGGAGGCCGACAACGGCCACGCCGCCGACGATGCCTATCGGCTGATCCGGGAACAGATCCTGTCCGGGCAACGGTCGGCCGGCGCGTGGCTCCGTGAGGGCGAGTTGGCCGAGTCGATCGGGGTGAGTCGGACGCCCGTCCGGGAGGCGCTCAGACGGCTGACCGCGGAGGGTTTGGTCCGCCACGAACGCAACCGTGGCGTGCAGGTCCAGGCGTGGAGCATCCACGATCTCGACGAAATCTTCAGCCTGCGGTCCGTGCTCGAGCCGTGGGGCTGCCGACTGGCGGCGACCACGGGAACCATCGACGTGGACGCGCTCGACGCGCTGGCCCACCGGATGGACGAGGTAGCGCCGGACGGACGACCGACCGATGTGGACGAGCTCACCGAGCTGAACAACCGGTTCCACCGGATGATCCTCGAGGCGTCCGACAACAGCCGACTGACTGGTGTCGTCTCCTCGGTGATCCAGATGCCGCTCGTCTGGCGTACCTTCTCCCGCTACAGCCCGGCCGCGCTGCGCCGTAGCCTCGCTCACCACCACGAGCTGGTGGCGGCCCTGGCCGCGCCCGACCCCGACTGGGCGGAGTCCGTTATGCGCAGCCACGTACGCGCGGCATGGCATTCCATCCGGCTGCGAGAGGGCGGCGACCGGGCGTCCGGCCCGGAACTGCCGAACCAGGTCAGCACAACCGCAGGTCACCCGCCGCTCTGATCGTGTGGTCGGGTTCAGCGATCGCGCGAATGGGCTTCGACACACGCGACGTGGTCCAGGGCACGGGCTGAACTCCTGCTCAACCGAGTCGGCCGTCGCCGTGGTGTGCGCTGGCGCGGATCACCCCGGTGGCGGCGCTGATCCGCTCGGGCGGCGAATCCGGCCGGTACTCCATCGCGCCGGCGGCACCGAGCTGGAACTGGTTCCACAGCACGTTGGCGAACCCCTTGGCGATCTTGTGTTCGCACTGCGGGTTCGGGTGCAGACAGCTTGGCGTTGTACGCGCTGATCTTGCTGCCCAGATCCGGTTGCGCGTCCAGCGGTGTGCGTTGCGGGACGGTGGCGACCAGGATGCGGACGTCGGGCCTGCCGGCTCGGGCATTGGCGATCAGGCTACGCATGTCGGCGATCAGCCCATCCGGGTTGGACACAACCCAGCCCAGAGCCCTACTGCATCTCCTGTTCCTTCTTGTCCTGTTGGTCAACGTAATTGGGAGGTGGCGGTGATCTTCGTTGGTCATACTGGTGCCTATGAAGCTTGCTGAGGCTCTTGCGTTGCGCGCAGATGCGGCGCGTCGCGCCGAACAACTCCGTGCCCGCATCGTCGCCAGCGCGCGGTTCCAGGAGGGTGAGACGCCTGCGGAGGACGCTGCGGCTCTCCTTGGGGAGGTCGGCGAGGTGCTCGGTGAACTGGAGGCGCTGATCCGACGAATCAACCGCACCAACGCCGCCACCGGGGTTGACGGTGGCACACTCACCGACGCTCTGGCACGGCGCGACGTGCTTCGCTTGCGGCACGGCGTGGTCACCTCTGCCGCCGATGCCGCTGTCGGGGAGGGCCAGCGAGGGTTTCGGCAGTTGCGGTCGGAGCTGAAGATGATTCCGGCCCTGCCGGTGGCGCAACTGCGTAGCCAGGCCGACGACCTAGCCCGGCAACTTCGCGAGGTCGACACCCTGATCCAGCGGACGAACTGGGAGGTCGACCTGCTGGACTGACGACAGGTTGCGGAGCAGGTAGCCGACGTGGAGGCGTGCACGACCCGGGAGCCGGCGGTATTCCGGCTCACTCCTGGCGCGCCGAGGGCAGGCGTAGGGGTTCGACTCCCTGGCATACATCGCATGCCCAGCACAGGACACAGGTGACGGCGCACAGGGCACGGCACACTACCGGGTGCAGATCCACGACGGTGAGGGTGGGACAGGGGACTTCCGCAACCCGTACTGGTACAGCTCTTTCGCTACAACGTTCAACGCCCGTACTGATCTGCCGCCGTCCGCGCATCGTGAGCAACCGACTGGCGGGTGGCGACGCGCGCACGTTAGCCGTTGAACTGTTCCCATTCGAGGCGGGAGCGTAGGGGTCGCAGGGCTGAGCGTTGCCGGCTGCCGATGCTCAGCCAGATGCCGCTCTCGCCATAGTCGACGGCTATGGCGACCAGGCCGGGAGCTGTCCAATGGCGCGTCGGGTCGCCCGGTACCCGCATCGGCTGCAGCGCGACAGGAACCAGATCCTCGACGAACCGGTCCAGCGCCTCCGTGGTGACCGTGGCGGAACCGGTGAACGGTGAGGTGCTCACCGCTTCGTTGAGGGCGAACTGTAGCAGGAAGCCGCTGAGGCGTTCCCGCTCGCGCAGCCGCTCCGGGCCGCCGTCGTACCAAACGACCGGATCGTCGTCGGTGGGGTCGATCAACGCCACCCAGACGCCCTGATTCTCGGCCGCGAAGACCACCAGCGGCTCGTCGTCCAGGTACTCGATTCTGTCGAGCGGCTTTATGAAGTCCTGCCGGCCGAGGATCTCCGAGCGGCCAGCGGCGATGTCGTGGAAGGCCAGCAACGAGGCCGGAAGCGTCATAGCCGCGTGTTGGGGTGTGGCCGGCGGCACCGGCACATCGGCGTACCAAGCGGTCAGAAAGGAACGCAGAGCCCGAGTCAGGTCCTGCGGCACATTGTCCAGCCAGTCGATACCGGGCACCGGCAGCGTCGGTGTCGGCCGCACCCTGTCCAGCAGTCCGGGGAGAAGTCGCTCGCCCCAGGTCAGTTCAGCGAACGTAAGTGACCCCTGTTCCCCCGTGTACGGGTTCATCCCACGGTAGATGCTCCTGGCTTGGTAGAGCTCACCGAGAGCCAGGCAGCCATCGGCCATCTTGACAAAGCCCAGAAGCGGCCGATTGAACTCGTTCTTCGAACTTATCCACTGAGTCGCCGCACTGGGCAACGGCTCCCGCAGCACCAGCGTGTTCGCATTGTCCACAGCGTTGCCGTGGGGCCGGTCTCCGGCGTCAACGATCACGACCAGAGCGTCGGCCCCGTACGCGAAGGTGACCCCGTCACCATGCACGACCTCGACGTTCGAGCCGGCAGCATCCACCGCCACCCGCTCCGGGACAACCGACCATCCCTCGATCACCGGGCGAGTATAGGAGCCCGGATCGAACAAGCTGGTCCGCCAGCTCGATCGGCCTGAGCCGCTGCGGTACGTCTAGGTGGATAGCGCAGTGGTGGCGGAGGCCGGCGTCGGCACCGCGTATGAGCACCATCCGCGGCGGCATCGGGGTGCGGTTCAGTAACGGTGGCACGAGCCGGCAGGCGGTCGCATCCTTGCCCTGCCGTCTGAATTGCTATGCGTCTTGCCGTCTGGCCAGGTAGCTTCACAACCTTCGGCCGCCGCGCGCCGCCGGAGTCCCTGAAGGTGCATCTCCGTGACGCAATCCACGCCCGCCCGGCGTCGACTCGACGCCGCCCTGGCCCATCTCACCATCACCTTCCGTGGCATGGCCGCCCATCCCAACGACAGCAACTGCGAGTGCCACTGGGGCAGCGCGGAGGACCTTGCCCTGCTCAAGACCGCGGACGTCGAGTTGGACCCGGATCTGCTGCGCCGCACCTACTCGGCCGGCGACTGGGACTTCCCCGCCGCCATGCTGCGCCGGATCCTGCCTCAGCTCGCTCGTTCTCTGGTCGACGGTGAGGTGATGCGTCTGGACAGCATGGATCATGCGGGGCGGATGTTCGCACTCGGCCGTTGGCAGCAGTGGCCTGGCCGGCGGTCGCGGGCGGTCCTTGACTTCCTGGACGCCTGGTGGTTCGTCGTGCTCACGGAGCAGGACGCCGAGGTTCCGGCGTACTCGGTGCTGGCCATGCTGGTGGAGGCCTCTGGCGGGTTCGACCGCTGGCTTCGTGCCTGGGCAACGGCGACCAGTCCGGTGGCGAACCAACGGCTCGCGGAGGCGTTCGGAACATGGGAGTACGACCTGCTCCGCGACGATCTGCCGTGGCGAACCTGGTCGTTGACGGACGACGAGGAGGAGGCCCTTCGCGCGGAGCTCACCAGGTGGCTGCTCCAGCACGCACCGGCCCGGCTGCGGATGATCGGCGCCGACGCAGACCTGCTGGACCGGATCAGGCTACTCGGCATTCCCTGTCCGGCCAGATGGGACGACCCGCACTGGCCGGACCACGCCTACTGACTGGGCGGAGGTCCAGCACTGCGATCAATCCACAAACCGGCACTTCGAGCGTCCTCTGGAGACGATAGCCATGGACAGCGAGATCATTACCCGCGCCATCGTCGTCTGGACGGGATGGGGACGAACGCCGTGGCCCGACCGCGATGAGGCGTCGCTCGTGGCCGAGTTTGGTCCTGATCTCGCCCCCGGCGTCCTCGCAGAAGTCCGCCGGCTGGAGGACGAGTTCTACTCGTCCGAAGCAAGCAATGTTGCCCCGGACCTGAAATCGATGGGAGAGCAGGCTGCCGCCCAATTCCGTGAGACGCACGGAGATTGGGGAAGAGGCTGTGCAAGCCCTCGCCTGGAGTTACACGTTTGACCTCAAGTAGAGCGGGCCGCGCAGGCCCAGCGGTAGTGAGGGAGGCCGTGGGTTCTTCGCCTCGCTGGCTAAGCGACGCTCTCGCAGCTAAAGGCTCCTAACTCTTTGAGCGCTGTAGCCGGCGCCAGCAGATGATGGCGCAGGCGAGGGTGAGGAACGCTTCGTGCATGTCGGCACGGATCATCCAGCAGATCCGGAGGCGGCGAAGCCAGTGCAGCAGAGCGACGGTCTGCTCCACGACCAGCGTTGGGTGCCGATGACCGGGATCAACATCACCGGGGGGAAGACACCACGCGGGTGCGGGCGGACGAGGACGCCGACGGCTTCGCCGGCTCGTGGAGCCTCAACGGATACGGCATCTGCGGGAGCTGATCTGGGACCGGGGCCGCCGGTGGCGACCCTGGTCGCCGGACTGCCGGCACCCACGGCGCCGCTACGGCCGTTCCCGGGAGCGAGGGCGTGTGTCGGGCAGTTGCATTGTTGTGTCGTCATGACGCGACCTACCCGAGCCCTTGGGTCTGCTGCACCCCCTCAGTACACCGGCGGACGCAGGTTGGCCAGGTTCGGCGGGAGCGGCACCACCTGGTATTGAATGCCCGCGTCGATGAGCGCCTGCCGCAGCCGGTTGCCCTCGCCGCTGGTCGGCAGCGCCTCGGTGCCGTACCACACAGCTTGCTGGATCTTGCGGTCCGCCCGCAGTTGCACGTCCTTGCCGACCTGCGCGACCTTGAAGTCGACCTTCTCTTTCAGCTTGTCCGCGGGCAGTTGGCTCCACGGGGTGGTGTTGAACTCGTAGAGCGTGCCGGTCGACGTGTTGTAGTGGTCGGCGATCCGGGAGTCCAGCTTGGTGTTGGCGGTGACCTCGAACTTCGTGGCGTTCAACGGCCCTCCGACGACCGCCTCACCGTAGCGGTCGTGAATGTAGGTCGCCCTGGCCTCCTGGGTCATCGGCTTGTTCACGGGCGAGTCGGCGGGCACGGGCGGCGCCTGCTTCGGCGGCGGTACGGGCGCGGCTTCCTTGACTGCGGGTGTGTGGGGCGCAGCCGGTCGTGTCTTGATCACCTTCGGCGCCCGCGTGGGGTCGAGCACCTTGGAGTGCAGCTTGCCGCCCTCTCCCAGTGTGACCAGATCACCGACAACGACCGTCGCCGTCTCCAAACCCGCTAGGCCCGCGTCGACGTAGTGGCCGGCGGCCTCCAGGGAACTACCCTGCTTGTTGGCCTCCCGCGCGGCGTCGATGTGCTCGGCGACCTCCTTGGTGCCCTCGACAACCGTCTTCACCAGCCCGACGCCCGGGATGTTGGAGGTGATGACGTCGTCGGCGAGCTTCTCGGCCTTCGCGTTGCCCTTGCCGTCGTTCGTGATGTAGCTGACGGCGACGTCGGCCACGCCGGTGGACAGCCCCTTGAGGGCGATGGCCCCCGGCCCCATCATGATCGTCGCGTAACGGTTCACCCGTTCGAGGTTGCGGTTGACGTCGGCCAGGCTGGGGACGCGCCCGTCGGCGTCGATGAGCACCACCGGGTTGGCCGCCGCGTACTGGAAGGCGTTCAGTCCGCCGGCGGGTCCGGCCGGGTCTGCGCTGGCCCACCGGCACAACCACGGGATGTAGTAGCGCGCGCCGATGTAGACGAAGCCCGTCTCATCGTCGCGTTCGCGTCCGCAGAACCGGTATCGCTTCGGTGTCTCCGTCTGATTCGACACCGACTGAAAGGTCGTGCCGCCGTACGGGGAGTACTCCTCGAACGACACGATCCGCGCGGTCTGGTCGAGCTCCAGCGTCGCCGAGCCCAGATAGTTCGCAAGCTGGTGACGGATCAGCTGGGCGGGCCCGGCGTCGACGCCCGCGGTGTCGACCGTGCGGGTTTCCACCACCGCGATGCAGTGGGTGCCGTCCATGGCGCGGACGATCTCGCGCTCGATGAGGTGGGGGCCGCTGCGCGTACGGCGGATCTCAAAGCCCGCGAGATAGATAATCTCCTCGCTCACGGCGCCCGGTTTCTCCCAGACCTTACGCACGCGGTTGCCGTCGGCGTCGTAACCGTAGTAGACGGTGCCCCCACCGCCGAGGTCGGCGCGGTGCAACTGGTCGTAGAGGTCCCAGTGCAGGTTGGCGTCGCCAGCACCGATGCCGGTGATGGTGGTGAGGTTGGCATGCGCGTCGTAGCCACATGGCTCGTCGGGGTTCGCGCCTCCGAGCACCCGGCTGCGGTCGAGCCGGTTGTTCGGCTTCTCGTAGTCGAACGTCCGCGTCCAGCCTGGATTCACCGGATTCGTGCCCGTGTGCGTCATCCGCAGCATGTTCCCTGCGTCGTCGTACACGTAGCGTTCGGTGTACCCGCCCATCGCGGCGCCGTCGTTGGGATGCGGCAGCCTGACGCGGGGCGCGTCGTGGCTGCTGTGCGGAAGGGGACCGTGCTGGCCGAGGTGCTCGCGGCCGGTGGCCTCGACCAGTCGGTAGAGCGCGTCGTAGGTGTAGGTGCAGCTCGGGCCGACAACCGTGTTGGCGAAGAACAGCACCTGTTGGGCGCCGTCGCGGATCGCGGTGACGTTGCCTACCGGGTCGTAGGCGTACGAGAAGTCCTGTAGCCGGTCGCCGTCGCGCAGCGTACGTAGTATTGCCAGCCGCGAGCTGGCCGGATCGTAGTTGTAGAAGGTGCTGACGTCGTTGCCGCGCACGAGGCGTACCCGTCGCCCGTGGGCGTCGTACTGCGTGGCCTTGACCAGCGGCGTCCAGACTGGTTCACCCAGCGCATCGGTCGCGGCGCGCAGGTTGACGTCGACCGACTGTAGACCGTTGCCCTCGTCGTAATGGGATCGGACCAGGGTGGGTGGCCGCCCCGACGTGTGCGGCGCAGTGACGACCACGGGACGGTTCAGTGCGTCGTACGTGGTCGACGTGGTCCAGGCCTCGTCACCGAGCATCGAGGCGAGGCGGGCGTCGAGCGTGGCGACGTCGATGAGCGCGTCGGCGGCGGTGGGCAGAGCCGCGTGGTCGGCGTCGACATCGGTCCAGTCGACGATCGAGCGGTACCGGGTGCCGCCGGTGAGTCGCCTGGTCACCCGCACCAGGTTGTTGCCCGCGTCGCGCTGCTCGGTCGAGATCGTCCCGGCCTGGTCGAGGTGCAGGTGCATCGCCCCGCGCAGATTGCGCTGCGCCGCTTCGGGGTGCTGCTCTCCGTACACCATGCGGGCGATGAGCACCTCGCGGCCCGGGTCGGCCGGATCCGCGCCGACGGCGAAGGTCCGCACGGGCCGTCGCATCGGGTCGTACTCGGTGCGCATCGCCACCCCGCGCTCGTCCCACGAGCGCAGCGGCTGCCCGCCTGCGTCCGCCATGGTCCAGCGGGCGCCGGAGTCCGCGCTGCGCTGGCGGATCATCCTCCCGGCGAGGTCGTAGTCATAGCGCATCATGATGCGGCCCAACGGGTCGCCAGCCGGCCGGATCGCGTCACGAAGCGCGAGCTGGTTGCCCTCGATGTCCAGCACCGCGCGGCTGGCGAGCAGGAGGTGCCGGTCCGGCCGCGACGGGTCAGGTCCGTTGTCGGTGATCGTCAGAAACGGCCGTCCGAGCGGGTCGAGGTGACCCGTCTTCGGGGTACGCGCGTGGGCCGCGGCCTTGTCGGCGGCGTCGCGCTGCGGTGTGCCCGGGTCGGACTCGACGGTGATGTCGTGCCATGTTCGCCACGGCGGGGCGGCTGGAAGGCCGGCGAAGTATCCCGCGACGAGGTGGGCGATGTCGGGGTCGGTACGGGGATCGTCGAGCACCGTGTCGTTGCGGTCCCACGTCACCTGTGTCCACGCGGTGAGGGTCGTCTTGTCGTAGGTGTGGTCCGGGTGCAGCGTCGCCGCGACCCGGCCCAGGGGGTCGTAGAAGAGGACCGGACTGACCCCGATGCGCGCGTCGAACTCGAAGGCCGAAGTGGCGCTGAAGAACGGCTCGTACGTGCGCACGGGCCGACCCTTGTTGTCGTACACGGTCCACCCCGTGCAACTCCACCGCGGTCCGTCGGGGGCGCCGTCGCTCACGGGCCCGGGTTCGGCCTGGAGCTTCTGCTGGATCGTCCGTCCGAAACCATCGAGATACGACAACCCCACCTGCGATGGGGACGGGACTCCGGGCGTGAGCCCCGCGACGTGGATCTCACGCGAGATCGCCGCGCCGGCGATGGGGTTGGGGAACTCCTGGTCACGGGAGTCGGCGTACGCGGCGAGGTCGTAGAGCCGCCGCGTCGTCGCCGCCCCCAGCAGCCCTGCGGCGTGAGCTCGTGGGTCGGCGAAGAAGTCCCTGACCTCGTCGGGTGAGAGATCCGGGTTGATGCCCGCAAGGGAGTCGCCGGTCAGCTGACCCGGCTTGCCGACGAGAGCGGTGGCGCTCACCGTGCCGAAGACGTCGAACGCAGCCTCGCCGACGTTGCCGTTCGGATCGGTGACCCGCCAGGGCTGCAGTACCCGGTAGTCGATGTCCGCGGTGAGGCGATTGCCGACCGCGTCGCTGGTGTCGACGATCATCAGGTCGTGCTCGTCGTAGCGGGCCGTGTGTTCGGTGCTGACCGCCGCGGTGTGGAACGGGTCGCGGATGCGGTGCGGCAGGAAGAAGTGCCCCTTCGCGTACGCCAGTTCGGCGGCAGGTGTGTCGGCACCGTTGGGAGACAGGAACGTACGCGAGCCGGGTATCCACCACCGGGTGCCGCCCGGGCCGTCGGAGACGTAGCCGCTCGCGTCGGACAGCACCGCGGCGGGATCGGGGAGCAGGGGGTCCGCGCCGCGGCGCAGCACCTCGTCGAGCAACCCGCGCGTGAACGCCAACTGGTACGTCTGCCCGGGAAACGCACGCGAGTCGAGCCCGCCGACGGCCAGCAGGTCGGACAGGTCGTCGGCGCGGTACCGGACGCGGATCCATTCGACAAGTCGGCGCTGTCGCGATCCCGGTGTCGGGGACTGCTGGTAGTCGAGCTCCGATTCGAACACGGGCACTCCGGAGTCCCGGTCGACGAAATCCGAGGCCTGGTAGCGGGAGTTGCGGCCCGTTGGGAGGTAGCCGGTGAGCTCGAACGTCCTCATCTGGGCGGGCATCGAAGCACGGTGATCATCGGGATGCGCGTCGAGATCGGCGATCGGGTTGGTGACCTCCGCCTCGGTGTAGGTCAGCAGGTCGGTGCGCTGCCGCGTCCTGTCGTCCTGCTCCGGCAGGGCAGCCGCCCCCGCCGGTAGCCGGCCGTAGGCGATCGCGACCGACTTGAGCACGGCGCCGAACTCGTCGATCTCCAGGTTGATCGAATGCTTGACCCGGGGGTCGTCGGGGTTGCGTTCCAGTGCCCGTTCCACTGTCTCGTACGGATGCACAGTGAAAACGGCGTGACGGTTCGTGCCGCGCGCCTGCACCCGACGCACGGTCAACGTGTGTTCGACGACGACGTAGGGGAAGTCCTGCGCCGCGCTGCCGTCGCAGCCGTACACCTCCTGACGCAGCACGGCGCCCTTGCGCGCCCGGCGTGCCTCGGCCTCCTCGCGCCCGTCCACAGCGGTCGGCAGCGGGGGAGCCTCCAGCGCCCCCGGCGGTAGGTACTCCGTGGACGTGCCGAGGTCGAACCAGGTGCGGGTCATCACCGGTGCGACGTTCGTCGCCGGATCCTCGTTCTCGAAGTGCTCGTCGAGTGCGCCGGTGGCGTTGAGGGCCGCCAACTCCCCGGTGTCCCACTGGTCGACGAGGCCGAAACCGCGGAACTCGCGCTCCTCGCCGTCGAAGTAGCCGTGGTGGTAGGCGTAGCGGGTTGTGAAGCGGTTGCGGCTCACCCGGTCGACGGTGTCGACGCGCTCGACGACGTGCACGGGGTAGGGAAGTTTCGTCGACCACGGTCGTCCATCGCGTGCGTCCCGGGCGCTGAACGTGTTCGACGGGGTGTAGCGAATGTGCGTCTCGACGCCCTGGTTGTTGTCCATCCGGACCAACAGGTGCGGCTTTCGGTCCCCGGTCAGCTGGAGGTAGCGCAGCCGCTGCGGGTCGACGTCGACCGCCGAGGGCATCCACACCAGGCAGGCGGTGCCGTTGCCGAGCAGGTCGGTGACCATGACCGCGGACGGGTCGACGATGGTGGGGAAGGCGTCGATGGACGTCGGTTCGCTCCACCCGTTGCCGCACTGGTTCAGATACAGCTGGATGCCGTCGGGGTGCAGGTAGACGAGGTCGGTCGTACCCGAGCCGTCGATGTCGGCGAGCTGGAGAAGGTTCGGATCGAACCGATCCGGGTGATCGAAGGCCCTCAAGCCGTCCATGACGACCTTGGTGCCGAACCGGCCGTGTCCAAGATTCGGCCAGTAGCAGACGGATCCATTGCGAACCTGAACGAGGTCGGGCAGCCCGTCGCCACCGAGGTCCGCGAAGTAGACCGCTTGGGTGGGATCGCTGAAGACCAGCTGAGGGCCTCTCTGGTCGATGTCGGGCCGGGGTATCCGGATGCCTGGCCCGAAGCCCGCCTCGGCCAGCGAGGGATGCCAGACGAAGACGGCGTCCTCGACGAACACCACGTCTGCGCAGCCGTCGCCGGTCAGGTCCGCCCAATGGGCGTTCGGTGCTTGGACGTTGGCGCTGAGCCGTGACGCCAGCGGCCGGAAGGGTCGCCAACTCTCGCCATCGTCGTGCTCGTGCAGTCCCGGTGTCGGGCCGTCGAAGATGACGACATCGAGTGTGCCGTCGCCGGCCAGGTCGACGAAGTGGGCGCCGTCGGTGCTGTCGGCGTTTGGTCGGAGCGCGACCGGTTCGGCCCGGCTGAACGCGGCGGCCCCGGACAGCGGGCTGGTGTTGCGGCGATACGACCAGGAACCGTGGCGTTCGACGAGCAGCCCCGGGATGCCCTCGCCGTGGAGATCGACCCAGCGCGGGTCGTCACCGGACGAGAGTTCGTCGACGTCGACCGTGTGCGTCGTCCGGCCGACGGTGGCGGGGCTGTAGTCGAACCGTACGGAAGGAAGCGCCCGGCTGGTGATCGCTCCGCCGTCCCTGCGGTAACCGCGGTGGGTGATCGTGCGCAACTGGCTGTACGTCGCCGACTCGGCCACGCCGTATCCGAGGTCCATCGACGACACTGGACCGTCGTAGCCGAGGTGACCGGCGACGGAGTCCGGCACGTGGTGGAAGGTGATGATGCGTGCACACCGGCGCAGCGTGCGTACCTCGAAGCCGCTCCGGTAGCTGGAGAACTGGTCGTGCCGCAGGTCCCAGTCCCGGACCGAGCCCGGCGTGGGCGCGTCACTGTGGTGTTCGCCGTAGTCGAGCACCACCTCGAACATCCAGCCCGGGTCCGGTGCCGCTGCCAGGTCGGCGAGGAAGCGGGGCCGGCGGCCGTCGTCGTCGAGCAGCGGGGTGCGGTTGCCGTACCGGATCGACTTGAGATAGCGGTTTGTCGCCCGCCCCGGCGCGTGGCGCTCCCCGCGGCCGATCTCGCACGGTCGGGTGAGGTCGATCCCGTCACCGTTCTCCGCCACGTACTCGTAGACGATGCCGTTTCCGCGGTCGTCACGGGTCTCGGTGAGCAGCCAGCTGAACACCCGGCGCGAGCTGGCGGCGTCGACCACGCGGGATCCGTGGTCCCGGCCGTAGACGCTGAGCACGTTTGTCGAACTGAGCGAGCGCCAGTGGACGTCGCCGTCGGTGGTGCGTGTCCAGCGTTCGATGCGCGCGTACAGCCCGTCGATGCGCGGACGGTAGCGGCGGATCGCATACCCGGGTGCGCTGTCCAGATCGTCGCGCTGGCCGCGCGGTCCGGGTACCGGCACCAGATCCTCGGCACCGGAGAGGATGAAGACGTCGGCGTCCACGTCGTCGCGGTAGGTGGGTACGCCCTTGTCGGTGCGGCGGGTGATCGACGCCACGGGAAGGCTCCAGCCGAGGCCGAATGGTCCGTTGCCGGCAGCCGAGTCGTACGTCAGCGCGAGCTGGGGCGCGAAACCGGCCCGGCCCGGTGGAATCCGGACGGGTATCGAGGTGGAACCTGTCCCGGTCGCGGGCGCCACGGTGAACTTGTCGCCCATAGCGCGGACCGCGCCGCCGCCCTTCGGTAGCGCCGGCGGTGTGAACGCGGGGGCAACCGACGAGGCGGAGGGGGCCGGCAGACCGGCGTCAGCTGTCATGCGAGAGCACCCACATCTGTGTCGGCGGGCCGTACGCCGGGTGGGCCTCCCCGATGCCGCGCAGGGCGGCACGGTACCCGGCGGGGGCGGCGTGCCCGGCGATCCAGCGGCGCATCTCCGACCGGGTCCATTCGAAGTGGTGCCCGGGGTGGCGGACGCGGGGCTGACCGGTGTGGTCGTCCTCGGGGAACAGGACGTTGTACTCGACGTTGGGGGTGGTCAGCACGATCGTCGGTGGGGACAGTTCGCGGAACACCAGGCGCGCGAACAACTCCAGGGTGGGCTCGTCGAGGTGCTCGATGACCTCGATGGCCACCACCGCGTCGTGGTCGGCCCACAGGTGCGGAAGGTCGGCGATCTCGGCGACGTCCAGCCGGGCCCGGGGGCGGAGTCGATCGTCCAGTTCGCGGTCGAGTTGTTCGAGTCCGGAGCGTACGGCGTCGGTGTCCGGGTCGATGCCGTGGAACTCGATGGCCTTCTGCGGCCACCGCCGCAACGCCGCGAGCTCGAACTCGCCCTGGGCGCATCCGACGTCGAGGGCCTTGCGCACCCCGCGCCGGTTCAGCATGTCGGATGCGACGGCATGGCGTTGCTGGTGCAGGCCCTTCGGATAAGGGGGGCCGGTCAACGTGGCGACGGGGTAGGGGGGCGCAGGGCCGTTGCGAGGCTCCACCCGGCCGTCGGACCCCACCGGCAGCATTTCGAGCAGGATCTGGTTGCGGATGAAGCTGGGGGCGTCCTCGATCGGGATCACGTCGACATGACGACCCAGCCGACGCCGTAGTCGGGCCACCGCGTCGGGCAACTGGACGCGCGGCAATCCGATCGTGCCGAAGTCGATGTCGGACCGCGCATCCCAGTGCTGAGCGTGGGCCAGCGACCCGGCGAGCCACACGCGTTTCGCCCCAGCCTCGTAGAGGACGCGCGCCGCGTCGCCCGCCAGTGTCACGGCGGTGTCGTAGTCGGCGTCGGGCGGTATCGTCATGGCGCCAGCCCGGCGTAGACGCTCAGCAGGGGACCGTCGGCGCAGATTCGCACGCTGACCATCGTGGGTCGCACGGGTTGGTCGACCGCGTCGCACCAGTCGCGGAAGGCCCGCTCTGCGTGCGGTCGCTCCACCAGCACCGCGCGGATCGCGGCCAGCGGGTCGCCGTCCAGCACGCCGCCGGTCAGCTCGAGCTTGAGCTCGACGGAGTCGCTCGTCGTATCCAGTGCGAGCAGCACTCCGGCCTCGGGCAGGATGAGCCTCCCGGTCAGCCGGCGCGCGACGTGTGCCGCGGCCAGCGCATGCCGGGTGAGCCCGTGGCCGGCCGCCCAGTCGACAAGCGTCGACAGCGCGATGCCGTTGCGGCATTCGTAGTACATTCGCGGATTCGCCGCGAACCGGGCGCCGTCGAGCGCGACGAAGTGTGGCTCCAGGCCGGGGACCGCGTCCAGAAGGCTTTCGTGAAGGCCCTGGCGGGAACCCAGCGCTGCGAGCACGTCACGACTGCGCCGAACTTCGAGATAGGCCTTGGCCGCCGTACCGTCGGCGCCGATTACGGCGGAGACGAACCCGCCGAACCGATCGTCTGCGAAGTATGGCGCCCACCGTCTCGCTGTCGACACGGGAACGTCGGCCAGCCGCAGGGCGTCGGCCCGCCGGTCTGCCAGGGCGGTATCCGGGTGGCCTCGTACGAGGTCGAAGCGCAGCGCCAGCGGGGTCTGCTCCGAGAAGGACACCTCGACGGGCGTACCGCCGGGGTTGAGCGCGTTGGTGCGGTAGGCGGCATCGCCCAGCGGACGCGGAAACGCCGCAGTGGTCAGCCGGCGGATCTGGGCGTGCGCCCCCGGGCGGGGGCCGGTGCCGCCGAGGCGGGCCATGATCGCGCACAGCCGCGCGGCCACCTCGACGTCAGTGGTCCCGGCGACGGGCGACTGCGCGGTGTCGATGCCCACGGTCAGAACCGGTACTCGAAGAGCAGGCCGACGTCGTCGAGGGCGTCGGGCCTGAGCCGGGTTATCTGCTGCGCACCGACCTGGACCTGCTGCCCCAGAGCACTCGGCAGGGCGGTGAACTCGATGTTCCACGGCGTCGTGTCCTCGATCTTCACGCCCCCGCCGTCGAACTCGAAGACGGCGACGGGGAGGCCGCCGAGGTCGGTGTCGACGATGCGGACGGTCTGCTGGTCGGTTCGCCCGTCGGGTCTCGTGACTCTAATCGTGAAGTCGTCGGCGGTGTCGTAGTCGAGGCAGCGCACGACCACCGCCAGCCGCTCGACCGCCAACGCGGCCGTGGCGTACGTGACCGGGAAACGCTGCGCCCCGATCGTCGCGCGGAACGTGCTCGGGGTCGGTGCGTCGCCCGCCGGGTAGTACATCCTGTACCACTCGTCGGAGTAGTCGTGCCTGCCCGACAGCAGTCGGTACAACCCGCTCCGGCCGTCGCCGACCTCCATGGACAGCAGTGCGTCCCGGAGGTCGGCCTGAGCGGCGTCGCGGAGCTGCGGACCCCCGTCGAGCGCCGTGTACCGGACGGTGAGCACGGCATCGGAGATGGTCTGGTAGTCGAACTGCCGGTACTCGGCGGGCAGTTCGAGGCGCCACGTGCCGACCACGCCGGCACCCTCGAACGGCAGGAAGCGCTCGTCGCGCAGGTCTGGTTGGAACATGCCGGAGTCGTCGCGGCCGGAGCTCGTGACCACCGACTCGACGGGGGAGACGTACGTGAAGCGTGGATCGTCGACTCCGCTGCTCCGGTACGGCTTGACCGGTGTCGCAGCCGTGCGGATCATGCTCGACAGCAACGTCACAGTGCAGTTGACGCCGGTGTAGGGGCCAGTCGCGCAGGGCAGGCTCAGGCTGACCATCTTGATGCGACGGCAATAGTCACCGGGCCGGTCGAGGTCGAACAGCGCTTCGGGCAGCGTGACGGTGCAGGTTCCCGTCTCGCGGAGTTCGATGAGTGCGGCCGGATTGACGTTGGCGAGTGAGACGTGCTTGGTCAGCTCGTACGTGCGGCGGTTGCGTTGCAGATAATCGGCCTGCATGCGGGTGACGGCGGCGTGTAGGCGTTCACCCGCCAGCAGCCCCTTGCGGGTGCTGTCCCAGTAGCCGAACTGCACGTACTGCGTGGCCCCGGTGCCCAGTTCGCGCTGCATCGCCCGCTCGGCACGTTTGGCGGTGTCGTAGGCCACCTGATAGCTCTGGAAGTAGAGCGTGCTGAGCTGCGCCGACATCCAGTCGTACAACTCGGTGTTGGTGTACTTGCCGGCGAGGTGCTCCTGCATCTGGCGTGCCTGGCCCATGGCGATCCGGTGATTGCTCAGTTCCTTGGTGGCCGCGTCCAACCGGAGCTCCGCCGCCAGCCGCTGCCTGTCCGTCGACATGATCTCCGAGGCGGCCTGATTGTGCTGAAGCACCCAGTCGTGCTCGCGTACCACCGCCTGGGCCAGTCGGCTGGACTTGCTGGCGTCGAAGCCCGAGCTGGCGGCGTTCGCGTTGAACACGGCGCCGATGGCGTTCGCGGCGGCCGCCAGATTGCCTCCGCCCCACGACGATCCGACGCCGATGCCCCACGGCTTGGCGGAGAACGAGAACGTCGGAAGGACCGACAGGATGCTGCCGGAGCCCTGCGCCACCGCCCCTGCGGTCTGGCTGTCGCGGCTCTTTTCGAGGCTGCCGAGTTCGGCCTTGTCATGGCTGAGCAGCTTCACGCCTTCGGAACTGGGGATGTTGGCGCTCGCCGACGCGGCGACCGGTGCGATCGGCATGTCCTCCGGTGGCACGGTTACCGTGGTGACCCCGAGCAGCTGCTGGTAGTGCTGGTAGCGGCTGACAAGCGTGCCGCGTTGCGCACGCAGCACCTCCACCTGTCGACGGGCCTCAGCCTCCTGCTTCTGCCTGATCTCCTCGATCGCGTCGGCCAGTTCGGTCTCGTGGGTGGCGCGCAACATCGCCAGCGCTTCGGCGTCGCGCTTCTCCATGGCGGTCAGCAGGGCGCCACCGAGATTGCGGACGTCGTCGGCCAACGCGAGCGCCTGGGCCACCAGGGTGTGGAACCGGTAGGTGGGCGGTGCGGCGGTCACCTCGGAGAGCACCGACGCGATGTCGAGCCCTGCCGCCCGTGCGCGCACCAGCAGTGCGGGGTCGATGGGTGGTTCGAACAGCGGCAGTTGGCGAACCACGCCTTCGATGCTCATGGAGTTGCGGATCTTGAACTGCCGGTCGGCGACGGTGTCCCAGTAGCCGAACAGCTTGTCGTTCCTGGGGACTCCGAAGTAGGTGACGCTCGGCCAGGACAACGGCGGTGCGTCTGGGTCGACGACGACGGTGTCCGGCGCTGTCGAACCGATGCGCTGCTCGATCGCCACCATCGTGTTCGACAGCCGTTCCAACTGCGGGTCGAGGCTGACGGCGGTACGAATCTGGGGCCGAACACGTTGCGGGATGGCCGTCGGCCGTTCACCGAGGATGTCACCGGCCAGGGTGTAGAGGTTGGCGGCGTAGTTGATCGACTCGATGGTGTCCTGTCGAAAAAGCTGGTCGCCCCACGCGATGAGGTTGTCCAGGTAGGCCATCACGACCATCTTCTGGAACGCCACCACCCGCATCCGGCCGATCGCGTACGGATTGAACGGGCTGGCCCGCCAGGTCGCGACCTGGCGCAACAGCCCAGCGTCGGCGGTACCGGCCGCGAGCGCGTTGATGATGTCCGACAACCGTTGGGGTGCGACGCCGTCCACCGACGCGTCGAACAACGGCTTGGTGCGCCAGAAGCGCGCCGGGACCTGTTGTCTCGACGTGTCAGTGGGGTCGAACACGAGGTGGAACCACCGCTGCGCCTCCTCGAAGCGCCGGTTCGCCGACAGCCGTGTGGCGATCAGCACCGGCGCGTGGAAGAACAGCTCCCAGTTGTACTGCTGGAAGAAGCCGGTGGGCGCGAAATCGACCTCCTCGACCGGATACGGCTCGCTGACGAGACGTTCGGGTTTGTACGTAGCCGCGAACGTGTCCGCGGCCCGCGACTGCCCTGCCCGGGTGACCAGCCGCTCGACGCCGCCGGCGGCGAGGTCGCTCTGGAAGTCGCCGACGTACGGGTGGAACGCGGTGCTGAAGAGGTAACGCCGGGCCTGCTTGGAGACCAGTACGGGGCCCAGCTCGGCGACGATGCGGTCGCGGCTCACGTAGTCGGAGATCTTCAGCATCGACTTGTCGGCCTTCGACACGAATTGACGTTGGTCGCCGACCTGGAAGAGGCTGCGCCGCGCCAGGGCTCGCTTGGGACGAATCGCGACATCGGTGGTGGAGGTCAGCTTCGCCAGCTGAAGCGGATCGGTGGTGCCGTGCACGGCGGCCACGTCGATCACCGGGTCGGGGTGCACCACGAATTCGGGCATGTACGTGGTGACGTCGGTGTAGTACTTGGCCTTGAGCTTGCCCACCACGGACGGGTCGATCTTGTCCTTGTCGGCCAAGAACCAGCCCCAGTCGATGCCGGTGGAGGGATCGACGACGAAGCACCGCTGGCCGTCCTGATAGACGAACGTCCGTGCGCCGCTGATGAACTGATCCTGATGGGCGTACGCCAGCGTGAAAGGGCTGGGCGACCTGCCGAGCGCCATGGCCTCGGTGCGCCAGTCGAGCGTCGCGGGCAGGTTGAGTCGATTGTTGCCCTTCTGGGCGAACAGCATCCCGGCCGGGACCGTGCCCGTGGGTTCGAAGATGCCCGCGATGCTCTGCCCGTAGGTCTCCACCTGACGGCTACGTCCGGTGAAGTGGAATCCCGAGACTGACGCGTACAGGGCGTTGTAACCGGGGTTCGCGGGCGTGTAACCGGGATTCACGGTGGAGACGTTGACGGCGGGGTTGTCCCACTCGGGCCAGATCCACAGATCGGGCGACCCGACGACGGCCCGCAGGACCAACTTCTGCTTGACGGTCTCAGGATGATCGTTGACCGGTACGAGCTGCGTCTGCACCGACACTTCGGTGACCTGCTTGGGCTGCCACTTGTTGCGGTGGAAGTAGGTGTAGGCCAACGAGATGTCGTAACGGCGGCCCGCCGGCAGCGTGGGTTTGTCGCCGGGCTCCTGCTGTGGCGTGATGTCGGCGAAGATCGGCCAGAACACGTACAGCCGGCCGTTCCATACCACCGGCAGCACCTGACGCTCACTGATGTCGGCGTCGATGGCCCTCCATGGTGTCCACTCGGCGTAGTCGATTCTGGTGCGCCAAAAGTACTTCGGGGTCAGTCCGCGGGTACGGCCGACGGCGTAGAGAGTGGCGGGGTTACCGGGGGCGGCGTCGACCTCGTAGAGGCCGAGGATCTCCAGTCGGGCGAGTTCGTCGAGTCGCTCGAGGTACACGCTGAACGCGTCGTCGACCAGCTCGGCGGTGACGTCGTCGCGCATCAACGCGGACTCGAGCTCGCCGAACAGAGGTGTCTTGTCGTCGCGCAGCGTCGGTTCCATCCAATTCTCGGGGAAGCAGAACACCTTGCGGTTGGCCTCCCACACGCGGTAGTTCTTCATCCACGCCCAGTCCCGCCAGCCCGGGTCCAGGGCGTCGTCGACCTCGATGCCGGCAACCAGGTTCATCGTGGCGCTCTGCACGAACAGCTGAACCGACGCGATGGCCTGTTTGATGCGTGACGTCGTGACGATCGGCTCGGTGCGGCTGTCCTGAAGCAGGTGGCGGTAGAGCTCCGATTCGGTGTGCAGGGCCGGCCACGCCGAGGCTGGGTCGGCCAGCACGTACTCCAACAGAGCGTCCCGCTGGGCGCGGCGCATCACGTCGCGGAGCGGCGCGGCCACCTCGCGCCAGCGGGCGTCGTCGTAGCGTGCCTTCACCACTTCGCGCGCTGATCGTGCGGCACGCTCGTCGCACTCTACGGCGGCGAACTGAGCCAGCTGCGCGGCGGACGCCCCGGTGCGGCGGACGAGTCCGATGACGCGCAGCTGCGCCGCAGGGCCCGTTTCGTCGGCGAAGTCGGCGACGGTGAGGCCGGTGGTGGTGGCCAGCGTCGACAGGTCCGCGGCCGAGACCCGGAGGTTGTCACGGGAGGCCGCTGTCGCGATGGCCGCGGTGAGATCGTCAAGTGTGGCGCCGGGTTGGCGTGCCGACGCCAGCAGGGCGGAGACAACGGGCCGACCGAGATTGGCGGCGCATCGGCTGAGCCGCAGCACCCGCAGCAACGCGGCCAGCGGCACCGGGTCGCGCGGCGTCGGGGTCACCGGCAGCGTCGCGGGCTGCCACCACGGCGCCTGCGAGGCGGGTTGCCAGGGAATCGGTCGTGGCGCGACGGTGGCGCCGTAGTCGGCCAGCCAGGAGAGTTCGGTCGTGGTCCAACCCATTCGGGTCACCAGGCGTGCGAGCTTGGCCATCCGCACATAGGTGCGGAACTGCGCCTCGAAGCTCACCGCGGTCAGCGGCACGTCCTGGTGGCTGGTGGCGAACGACGGGGCGAGGAAATCCGCAAGCGCCGGTCGCGCCGGGTCGTCCGCCGACACGAGCCGGTGTGTGAGCAGGTCGTCGACGAGTGCGATCGGTACGCCCAACTGCTCCGAGCAGTCGGACACGATCACGCGGTGGCTCAGCTCGGCGCGCAGATGCGTCGCGACACCGGCTGCGACCGCGGCTATCCGAGCGTCGCCCGCGGTGTCGAGCAACGCGTTCACCGCCGCGACGTCGAACAGGCGGCGCTCGTTGGCAGGCGCGTACGCGGTGGCGGCGGTGGCCAGCGCGTCGAGTGCGGTGCGCCACGAGGCATCGACGGACAGGGAGGCGAGCCGGGTCCGTTCGTCGGTCGTGAGCGGGCCGTCGCTGACGATTTCGCCGGCGGGTCCGTCGTGGTGGATGCGGGTGCGCAGCTCCGGGGGGAGCACCAGGTCGGCGGGTAGCGCCGGCAGGCCGGCCCTCAACGGGGGCCACTGCCACGTTTTCAGGCTGCGCGAGAGGACGGTCCGCGGCGCGTCGTAGGCGGCGTGTACGGCCGCCCGGTAGGCGGCGTCGGTGTGCGCGCTCAGCAGCGCGCCACGTTGGGCGGTGGTCAGCACGCCCCGCACCCGAAGCCGGCCGTCGGTGGCGGTGACGCGGGGCCGCAGCGCCGCCGGGACAACCAGGTCGTTCGGCGGGGCCGGCAACGGCGCGTCGAACGTCGCTGTGTCATCGAGTACGGCCAGCACGTCGTCGATGAGCGGGGTGGACCACCGCAGTTGGGCCATCCACCGCCGCAGTGCCTCCGCCGGAACCTGGCCGGCGATCTCGGTGCCGGCCGCGACGTCGCGCAGGGCGTCGCGTGTCTCACCCAGGCGTACGGCCAGCTCCTCCTCCGACGGGCCCATCGCCTGGCCGGGCGTCGTCGTCTGGTGAAAGAGCAGGTAGTCCACCTCGGGGACGGTGAGCCCGCTCTCGCGTATGTCGGTGACGAGGTCGACGAACCGTTCGGTGGCGGCCGGGCCGGCCACTCCCGACGGGAACACGTCGGCGGCACAGCCCCGTAGCGCCAACAGCTCGTCGACCGGCATGGTCAGCGCGCGGGCCAGCCGACTGAAGCGGTACAGCGCCGACAGATTCGCGAGAGTGAGGCGCCCGTCGGTCAGCGTGCGCGTCAACGTATCGAGTTCACCGGCGGTCAGATTGAGAGCGCTCATGATGGCCGACGTATGTGCGGTGATCACGGCCTGCGCGGGATCGAGCGCGAGCAACGCGATCTCCATGGCACCGCCCGCGTCCTCGGCCACGGCGAAGGCCGGGTCGCTGGGCCGCATCACTTCGGGGTTGCCGAACAGCTTGAAGTAGAGCTCGTCGGGCCGGTCGGCGCGCAGCGTCGCCCACAGCGCGGGCAGTTCGGCGGGGGTGATGCCGAGCCGCTGGTGCAGGCGGGCCGCGCAGGACAGTGCGACCAGCAGTTTGTCGTCGATCCGGTCGTTGACGTCGGCGAGATCGGAGCGCAGCGCGGCGATGAGGTCGTCGCACTCTCGGGTGGTCCAGCCCAGCGCCCGACGCAACCGCACGAACCTGCGCATCCGGTCGGCGGCCGCCGCGTCGAAGTCGACAATGACGAGCTTGGCGACGTCGCAGGTCGCCGGGTCCTGCGGGTCGGCGGACTGGATGCGGATGGTGTCGTCGGGATCGACGAACTCACTGGACAGCAGGCCGAGCAGGTCGGGGTAGTCGACGTCGAACCGGTGCAGCACCTGTGCGACCCAGCGCAGCGCCTCGGTCCACGTGAGGTTGACGGTCGCCATCGCCTCGGCGACCGCGTCGTACACCGCGACGGGGTTGCCGTTCTCGGCGAGCCCGAAATCACTCCACGGAGTCGCGGAACGGCCGGTCATGAGCGTGTGTTGCCCGACGGTGACGCCCAGCGACTCGCATGCGATGTCGACATCGGTGTACGGGTCGTCGGCGGGGGAGGCCAACGCGACCATCAGGTCACGGCGGTGGGTGGCGGGGGCGTCGGGATCGTCGAGTAGGTGCCCCACGTAGGTGCGCACCTCCTCGGTCCACAGGTCGAGCGGCGCCGAGACGGGGTAGACGGCGGTGCGCAGCGCGTCGTAGGCCCTGGCGTTGCGGTGTTCAGGTTCGGCGGCGAGTTCTACCGCGGTACCTGCGGTCTGACAGCTGCCGAACCGGGCGGTGAGCTCCGTCGGTGAGCTGCGACGCAGCACCCACAGCACGCGATGGTCGGTGAGGAACCAATGCTCGTCGGGCGTGACGACGTAGCACGCGTGGTCCTCGGCGAGCGGTACGCCCGCGGCGGCGAACGCGTCCCGCAGGGCGGCCGAGATGGTGCGCGCATCGAGCTCAGCGGCTTCGGCGGCGTCGACAGTGATGTCGGCGATGGGGGCGACGAGGTTCTCGAGCAGTTCCAGGGTGAGGTCGAGGTGAGGCAGCGTGGTGTTGGTGTTCGCGCAGGACAACTCGATCTCGCCGATGTCCGGGCGGCGACGGTAGAGCACGTCGAGCGCGGTGCCTCCGCCGGGCAGGTGCCGATCGGCCAGCCAACCGAGCAGCTCGGCCAGGTAGGCGGCGGGGCTGAGAATCGAATTGCAGTCCCCGCACTCGCAGTAGCCCGCGGAGCCGAACAGCGTCTCCAGATTGGCCCGGCCCTCGTAGTCGTACGCTGGCAGCACGTACATCGGGGTGTCGTTCAGTTCGGGAGCGAACGCCGAATAGATGGCTGCACTGGTCGCCGAGATGTTTACCGCTCTCGTAAGGTAGTTCAACGCCGGTGTCGGCCCGCCGAGCGCCTCGCCGTACCGGCCGATGAACGTCGAGGCGCCCAACCGCGCGATCGCCGTCGCCGAATCCAGGCCCGCGTCGCGCAGCACCTTCATGTGCGCGGGATCCTTTGTGACATTGAACAGCCGCTTGACGGTGGCGACCTCGTCGACGAGTGCGGCGCGATCAGCGACGTCGTCGAACAGCGCTTCGTCGAGTTGGGCGGGGTCGATGCCCGTGCGCAGGTCGAACGTCGTGTCGTCGCGAAGCACGTTGCGCCAGAAGGTCCTCGCGTCGCCTGTCGTCGCGTCGTCGGCCAACAGTGTGTTGGCCAGCACTTCTGTGGGCATGGTCTCGGCCACGACGGCGCGTAACGTCGTGGCGTACGTCCTGATCTTGGCCTTTTCGATCTCTTCCGGTGGGGTGCCGTGCGGCAGCGCGGCGACAACCGCGGCGTCGATCTCCGGTGGCACCCTGTCGTTGTCGGGAAGCTCGCTGATCAAGGACTCGAAGTCGCCAACCGAGTACGCCGACAGCGCCTTGACGCCGTCGAGCCGGCTCGCCAGCGTGTCGACGAGCGGGGCGTGTTCACCGGTGAGCGCGGCGAGCTGCATGTTGAGTTGCAGCCGGGGCACCTGCTCGGCGAGCAGCGGATCCGCGGCCACCGTCTCCCACAGATGCGGAAGCTCACCGTCATCGCCCGGTTCGGTCCACACCGCGTCGTGTTGAACGAGCTTTTCCACGTATGCCGTTCGTGCGGTGATGCCGTCGAGGGAATGCAGCAACCCGCCCAACGCGTCCGGGCTCTCGGCGAGCACCTTGATCGCGGCGGCGCGGATGTCGGATGCCACGGACGCCACGTCCTCGACGGCGCGGGCTGGCACCAGTCCGCGGTCGGAGGCGGATTGCATGGCAGCCTGCAACCGGTCGTCACTCTGGCTGGCGAGCGACGCGAGGTCGGTGGCCACGCCCCGCCGGACCAGCCCGTACAACGCCTCGGGCGCGACGCCAGTGGTCTCGGAGAGTCGGTGGGCCACGACCAGATCGGCGAGCCGTCGCATCGGCTGGTTGGTCTTGCCGGCCAGCAGCGACAGGTCGTGGATCCCTTTCTTCTCATCGAGGTCGGCGATGCTGAGCCCGTCGAGGTGACGGTCGAGCTCCGTGACGGCTTGCTGGTATTCGGACCAGCGAGTCTCCGGGCCGCCGTTCACCCGGATGCGAACCTTTTCGATAGGTTGGGCCGCGTAGAAGATGCGCGACTGTGCCAGGGACGACTCGGCGCTGCCGTCGCTGGCCTCGTCCGCACCTGCGAACGCACGTACCTGCAGGTCGACCTGGTCGCGGCCGATGTCGGCGGGGTCGTACTCGATGACGAACTCGCCGCGCTCGTCGGTGACCGCCGAGCCGAGCGGCACGTCGTCGCGCAGGCCGCGGTGCAGGGCCACGAGATGGACGCCGGAGATGGCCAACCCGCGCCGATACATCACCTGGCCGCGAACCACGCGGCGCGGACGCTCCGGTGGTGGGTCACGGCCCTCAAGGGCCGCCACGGTGCGATCGTCGACGACACCGCTGGCCCCGAGTTCGTGCCGGCGCTGAAACTCTGTGACGGCTTCCTGCGTGCCACGTTCGAATATTTGACCGCGAACCTCGTCAGGTGGTGCGGGATGGCCCGCGCTGTCGAGCAGCCGGTGCAGCTCGACCACGTCGTCACCGCGGGCACCGAGGCGAAGGTTCTTGCCGTACAGCGACATCCGAGCTCCCCCCGGTGGACGCTCCGAGTCGGATTGATGCTACTCAGTGATGGAACGCTCGCACGTGGCAATCGCCGTCGACATGCCGATCGTTCGTGGCCTCCGATCGTGCATTGCCGCCGCTCGGGCTCGTCGACTCCGCATGAGGGCCGATATCAAGGTTCATTGGTCTGGCCGACGCGACGGTGTTCGACTGGAACGCGCTTGTCGGGGGCAAGGAACGCAAGGCTGGACGGGTCGTAGTAGGACGGGTGTAGGTCCGGCGTTGGTCGAGGAGTCTCCGAGAATCCGGCTTGTCAGGCCGTCAGGCATGTGCCGAGGCGTGCCAGAGGCGAAGTGCTCGGTCGCGAGGCGGCTGGGAGAGTTCGCGCGAGTCCTTCATGTCGGCCGGTACGTCGCGCGCCTGCCGGAACCCCGTGCCGACGGGCAGCATTCTGGCCTTGGCCGGGGGCGGCGTCCCGGCGCTGATTGTGCGCCGCCGGATCGCCGTGACCAGGGTCGCCGCCCGCAGCCGGTGGGTGCCTGCCCACTTTGAGCGCTGAGCAGCGCCGAGAGTCAGCGTCGCCGTGGGTGTTGCCGCACACGGTGACAGACACGCCCGACCGCGAAGTGTCGGCCCCGGCGGCTCAGGCCGGGCTGAACTGGATGAGGACCGACGCGGTCGGCAGTTCGTCCGGAGCGGGTGGCGCCTCGGTGCGCCAGGCCAGCCGTACGCTCCATCGGCGGCCCGGCGGAAGGCGGTAGGCGTCGGCGATGCCGCCGGCCGTGCCGCTGGAGAACCCGAGGATGCCCGACTCGAAGACCACATCGAGGACGTGGCTGCGGTCCCAGTCGGCCGGGTCGAAGTCGGCCGGCCCGTCCCAGGTTTCCAGCCGGGTGTCGCTACCCAGCACCACGGCGTCGTCGATGTTCTCGACGAGCACGTAGCCCGGCGTCGAGCTGACCCATTGATCGAGCTCGTGGGGTGGGGGCGGCACGTTGCGCCGGTCGTTGCTGTCGTCGATCATCGCGAACAGTCGATAGTCGACATCGACGTACAGCTCGGTGTGCTCGACCAGCGCCGCCATGCGCTCTCCTCCCCGCTCGGTCGACTACGAGGGTAGCGATCTCCCGCCGACCATCCGGCCGGCCAGACATGGCTGCACAACACCGCGCAGTACCAGACCAGCAATGCCACAATCCCGGTCGGCCAGGGCAAGGCGTGGACGGACGGGACGAGCTTCCGGCTCGAACCCAGCTCCCTGGAGTGGCTCGTGCTCACCAAGGACGGCAAGGTCGCCTCCCGTGGTACGGGAACCCTCAACGGCCGGTCCGGCTACACCTGGGTGATCTACGGCTGGGACGCCTGTTCGTCGGGCCGCACCGACTGCGTGGGCATCCCCACCGACCGGGCCCGTCTGGTCGTCTTCGAAACCGCCACCGGGACGGTCGTCTACGACCATAGCCCCGGCAGCACCGAGTTCGACGTCGACCGGATCGCCCCACGCGATCTGACCTCCGGCGCCGTCCAGCTGCACCGCACCGGAACGCGCTGAACCGGTATCCGGCGCCGGCCGATCACGCGGCCGGCGCCGGGGCTGGATCTACTTAGCGCACGGAATCACCGCGGGTGGGCGGCCTGAGCGGCGGCGTCGGGCGTGCGGGCGGCGGTCATCGGGTGCGGGTGCGGGTGCGGGTGGTCGCGTCGGTCAGGACGACGTGCAGGTCGGCGGGCAGCGCGACGAAGGCTTTCTGGTAGACCACGAGGACGTTCACCTTAGGGAAGAAGATCAGATTGCCGGTGGTGGTCGCGGCTGCGGCCGCGGGCAGGTTGGCCGTTAGTGCGTAGCCGTTGTCGTAGCCGGCGCGCGAGCCGTAGTTAGGCCCGTTGAGGACCGCGCCGCCGGTGAGGTCGTCCGGCGGCTTGGCGCCGAACTGCCGGAACAGCGCGTACTCCGACTCCGGGCGCCTCGTCGGCCCTCCACCGAGCCACGCCATGCACGCATCTGCCGAGCCGCGAGCCCGCGCTACGCAGCGTCACGCCGAGTCGGCCCGGGTTCCGTCAAAACCATGAGCGGACCGTCCGGTCGGACTCACTCTTGGGGCCGTCTCCCGTTCGCGCCAAGCGCTCGCAACTCAGCGATGGCCGCCGTGGACGGGAGCGTGTCGAGGTGGCAGGCAGCGTGCGGTGAGCGGATGTCGAGGGCGCAGTCCGGCGGGATTGCGGACCCCGCTGACTGTTACCGTCCGCGGCGTGAAGAGCGATGACGAACTCCTGGAATTGGTTCGCCATGACCTGAGTCTCGCCGAGATGCTGTGGGAGGTCTGCGAGTTTGACCTCACACGCGGTGATCACAGCGAAGCTGTCCGGCTGTCGTCCGGGCAGGCACTGGAAGGCATAGCAGGTGACTTCACCGGCGGCACGTTCTTCCTCTGCGGTGAACGCCGCTCGGTCCGCCCGGTCTTGTATGCCAGCTCCGAAGGGCAGGCCGGCCTTATCGGCTATAGCCTTGCCGAAGCTTTGGAGGTCATGATCGGGCTACCGTCCTGGTGGGACTGCTTGAAGTTTCCGGCGACGGGGATCTGGTGAGCATGCAGTCCGCTGCGGAGCACCTGCAGCGCGACGAGCTCAGAGACCAGCCGGAGGTTGGAGCTAAGCGAGTCCAACTCGCGACAGCACTGATGTTGGACCTGGCGACTGTCCCGCTGCTGCTGGCCCGCTTGCGTGATGCGGTGGCCGGTACCGCACCTGATTTCCTCCTCACCGTCGAAACTGGTGAGGAGTACGAGTCGCTGTTCGGGCCGTGGCTGCCGAGCCGCAATCCCTCCTGGAGTTGAGAACCTCCGTCGCAGTCAAACGGTCGAACGCCAAGATCAGGAGTGCTGATCTGCCGCGAACTACATGGCGTCCGGAACATGATCAGTCGCTCACGGCTTTGCCGAGAGCAGTGTTCCTGATTGTGACGGAGGGCTTCGGCCGGGTATCGGTGGTGCGGGTCGGGTGGCGGCAGGGTCAGCGGCGGCGGTTTTCGATGTGGTGGCGGGCGCGGGAGCGGGCGGCGGCGGCCGGGGTCGAGCCGGTGGCGCGGGCGGTGCGCAGGATGTCGGTGAGGGTGTCGGCGATGCCGTGGACCCGGGCGGTGGCCTGGGCGGAGGTTTCCTGGTGTAGCTCGACGGCGGTGGCGTGGATGATGCCGCCGGCGCTGACGATGATGTCCGGTGCCCAGAGGATGTCGTGCTGGTGCAGCAGGTCGGCGGCGGCCGGGGTGTCGAGTTGGTTGTTGGCCGGTCCGGCGATCGCGGCGCAGTGCAGTGTCGGCACTGTGTGCGGGGTGAGCAGACCGCCAAGAGCGGCGGGGACGAGCACGTCCACGTCGGCGGTCAGGCAGTCCTGCGGGCTGGTCCATGCGGCACCCGCGGTGTCGGCGAGCGTGCGCCTGCCCTCGTCGGTGTCGGCGGCCACCAGGGTCGCGCCGGCTTCGGCGAGCATGCGCAGTACGTGGCCGCCGACGCGGCCGAGGCCGAGCACGGCGAAGCTGCGCGCGGACAGGTCGGCTGACCCGAATCGCTCGGCGCACAGGGCATGCAGCGCGGCGAGGACGCCGACGGCGGTGTGTCCGGAGGAGTCGCCGCTGCCACCGGCGTGCACCGGTCGGCAGAACGCATGCGGGGTCCGTTCGGCGATCGTGGCCATGTCGTCCGGTCCGGTTCCCACGTCCGGTCCGGTGGCATAGGCGCCGTCCAGGCCGGCGATCGCGTCGCCCGCGTCGTGCAGCGCCGCCCGACGGGCGGCCGCGTCGAGTGTCCTGCCCTGGGGCAGGGCGACGACGGTCTTGCCGCCGCCGTTGGGCAGCCCAGCCAGCGCGCATTTGTCAGACATCGCGGCCGACAGCCGCAGCGCGTCGGTGAGCCCGTCGCGCCAGTGCGGGTACTGCGCGACCCTGCAGCCGCCGATGGCCTGACCGAGCGCGGTGGAGTGCACCGCGACGACGATCGGCAGGCCGGACCGTACGCCCCGCCTGATGACGACGTGCTCGTGCATGGGCTCGGTGTCGAGGTGGGTCGCGACCATGATGGCTCCTGTCGTGTGCTCGCCGGAACGGGACCGACAGTAGGCAGGTGCCTGGCACTGACCGGCTCAAGGCGAACATCGTTCGGAGAGCATGGCAAGATTCCGGTCGTGGACGAACTTGATTCGGCGATCATCCAGCACCTGCAGACACATGCGCGGCAGACCAACCGCGAACTGGCCCGCGCGGTCGGCATCGCACCGTCCACCTGCCTGGAACGCGTGCGCGCACTGCGGGAACGCGGCGTGATCACCGGCTACCACGCCGAGATCAGCCTGGCCGCCCTCAACCGCGGCGTCCAAGCATTGCTGCATGTGCAGGTTCGGCCCCTGAGCCGCACCGTCATCGACGGCTTCAAGAAATATGCGTTGGAGCTGCCCGAGGTGCTGTCGGTGTACGTCGTGGCCGGCGGCGACGACTTCCTCGTCCACGTCGCCGTACCCAGCGTCGACAGCCTGCACTCCTTCCTCATGGACAAGTTCAGCGGACGCCGCGAGATCGTTGGGTTCCGCAGCTCCGTCATCTACCAACACGCCCGAAAGCAGGTCATCGAACCACTCGACCCGTAACGCGCGGCCACAGGGTCGAGACAGTGCGCACATCTACCGCCGACCAGGCGCGGCGCGTCGCCAGGACCACTTGATCAGGCGCGCGCTCATGCCGCTACCAGGGCGCGTCGGCCTGCGAGCGGCCGTCACTGTCCGTGCGGTTGCTCGGGCGCTTTGTCGGTGGCGAGGTCGGGGCTGGCGTTGAGGCCGGTGGCGATCTGATCCGGTAGCGGGTAGACGTGCTCGACAGGCAGTTGAGCTGCTGCCGCCTGTTCGTTGCCGCCGCGCAGGAGCTCTCGGATTTGCTGCACGGTGGGGGTGATGTCGGTGATAGTGACAACCCAGTCGTCGACGTACCGGTCCACAGCCTCGCGGGACAACCCGACCTGCAGTGACCGGTGCGGCAACGCCGTCAGATGCAGGGACCGTTCCGGATCCCACTGCACTCGGACCGGGCTAGTCTTCAGGTGCCGTGACCAGGTCGCCTTGTCCCCGTGCAGGTCTCGGTCGTAGTGGCTCAGGCAGGCCCGCGCCAGCGCCCACTCAAATCCCTCCAGCGTGATGTCGATGGACAGCACGCGTTCCTGCCCCGGCTTGGTGGCCCAGCCGCAGCGGTACATCATCCACAGGAAAGACGGTTTGATCCACGTCATCCGGTCCCGCTTGAAGGGGGCTACGAAGCGGCCGGCTGCCACCGCCGGCAATGCGATCTGCGGGGAATACGCCTGGTACACGGTGATGGTGTCGGAGGAGTAGCGGGCGCGGATCTGACGGGCGGGAACAGGCACCCCCCGATCCTCACCGATCGGCACTCGACCGTTCCACCGAGATTCCGCATCGATGCGAGTGCCAAGCCGAACTGAACCTTCGGCGGCATTCGCGTCTGCCGCCTACCGATCGTCACTATCGGTCACGATGATTCAGCTGTCATGCGGGCGGCCGGTTACCGGCGCTGATGCCGTGCCCGCCGCCACAATTCCGCGCGGATGGCTGGCCACCGTTGTGGAAACGCCTGTTCGGCGTACCACAGGGTGTCCGGTGGGTACGACCGGCCGGGCAAGCCGGCGACTGTCGCGGCGACGGCTTCGCCGGCGCGCATGCGGTAATACCGCCGCCAGCGCTCCGGCGACCCTCCGGGGCTTTCGTTGAGCTCCTGCGTCAGCCGCACCCGCAAGGCGTGTAATTGGTGTGACAGGTTTTCGCCGCTCGGCCAGCCGTGCGGCAACGCGTCGAGCACGGCGCGGACTGCGGACTCGGCACGCAGGTCTTGCTCATCGGCGAGCAGGTCGAGCACCCAGCGCAGCGCGGTGCGCTGCGTCGACTCGTCGGCCAGCAGGAACATGGCCGCCAGGTCCGGGTCCGCCGCGCCGAACGTGCCCGGTGGGCGTGGATCGTCGGGGATCGGCGTGCGCAGCGCCACCGTCGGGTGCGGCTGGTCCAACCAGGCAGGGTCCAGCCGGATGCCGGTGCGCCGCTCGACGAACGCCAACTGGGCGGGGTAGTCCAGGTCGTCGCGCAGCGGGGCGCGATCCTCGTCGAGGGCCGTGGGTTGCTCGCCGGCGGGCTGGTCGTCGTTGAGGCTTTCCAGCCGGGTCAGCACCTTGCCGAAGGCGGCGTAGCAAAGGAAACTGCGCCCGTTAGCTGCGCCCCACCAAGAGCTGTGTACCGCGGCGCCGTCGGACAACCACCGCAGAGCCTCGTCGCGGACGCCCTCGCAACCCGCGGTCTGGACCATGACCACGGCGGGCCCCATCTGGTGCAGGTGCACCGTCCCGAAATGTTCCTCGAAGTCCCACCCGGCAAGTTGCTCGATGTCGGCCGGGTCCCCGCCGAGCCGGCGGGCCGCCTCTGGCACGGTGACGGGCTTGGTCAGCGGCTGGACAACCGTCCAGCACTCCACGAAGTCGACCAGATCCGGCTTCGCTTCGAGCAGCCGCTGGTACCACGCCACGTCCTCGTCAGGCATCGACCCATCCTTCCATCCGGATCGACCGGCCTGAGACCACGTTCCCCCCGGGCAGTGCAGAATGCTGTCCCATCAAACGACACCCCGGTACCGAGTCGCGGTCCAGGGCGCACCCAAGCCATGACTACGACCGGTCGGCGGGGTTCTCGGGACGGGAGGATGAGACGGGGCCGTGGAGCGCTCTGGTGTCTGTCTCATCTGCCGCGCCGTACGAAGCCGGCCACCGAGGCCGGCAGTTCATCCTGCGGCATGTCCTCGCAGCCGGGACGATGGAAGTCGAACAGGAGCACAACGCGGTCGCTGGTGCCGTAGTTCCACGCCTCATGCGTGACGGTGTCGTCGAAGACGAAGGTTTCACCCGCGCGCCACTGGCGAGTCTCGTCGCCCACTCGCAGCGCGCAGTCCTGCGGCACGACGAGTCCGAGATGCGCGCGGTAAACGGTAGTAACCCATCCCTGATGTGGCTTGATGTGGGTGCCAGGAGCCATTCGAGAAAACCCAGCGGTCGTCAGGTGAGGGACCTTCGTCAACGCGGAAGCAGTGTTCGGGCATGCCTCGAGCGCCTCCTCGATCCGCTCGCCGAAGGCGACAAGTCCGTAGACACTCCAGCCCTGGCCGTACATCTCGCGTTGGACCCACGGCTGGTAGGTCTCATGCGGGAGAGCAAGACACTCATCCCGAATGGCATCCCACAGTGCTCGAACGTCGGCTAGGCAGTGTCTTCAAAGGATCTTCGTGTTGGATGATGTAGCGCGTGGGTCGTCGCTACGAGTTGTCTGACGTTGA
>NZ_JBNCKU010000022.1:0-91898 GCF_049841715.1 Micromonospora sp. DT41
TTACGTGGCAGGCACTTCGCCATATCTACCGACCCGCTGGACATCCAAGATCACGGCTGCCGTGAAAGGCCGAGGCTCACCAACCGCAGACGCAGCGCCCGCTCGCCCGCGAACTGGACCGAACACTCCTCACCGATCAGCAGCAGGCTGCCGGGCTTCAACTCCTCGACGCCGCCCGTCGCGCCCGTCGCGTCCGTCACGTCGGTTGTCTCGTCACGCCTGGTCACGTCGGCTGGCCGCTTACCGCTCGTCTCTCCGGTCACGTCGGTGCGTCCGGTGCGCGCGTCACGTCGGCCAGTGACCACGGCTGATCGGGATCCGATGGCGGGCTCGGCAGGGCAGTTCCGCACCGCAGCGGCACACCTCGCGCCAGCGTTCCCAACTCCAGACGGGTTGATGTCGTCGGGCGAGGGTCAGCGCGGTGACCAACAGATATTCGTTGTACGACACACGCACTGCGTCGTCCTTTCGCAAAGGAATGGTGTCGCCGGCAAATCCGCTAACGCGGCGAGTCGCGACAGTTGGCCATTGCCGACGCTATTTCTCGACCCGTTCCACGGGAGGCTCCGGCACGTGACAGCGTGTTCCACGCTGGCCACCTTGTGCAACACTCCGGGCCGTTCTAGCCTGATCCCGTATTGACGCACGATGAATGCAAGCAATTGTGTGCGGGGCGCAACATCTGATGTTGCAGGAAGGGCGCGGCGATGTTGCATGACGGATGAAACAAGCGGGTCCACTGTGCCTCGGCGGCAGCTCGGGCGGCTGCTCACGCAGCTCCGTGAGGACGCCTCCGTGACGCTGGAAGCCGCTGCGGCAGCGCTGGACTGCTCGCGGCAGAAGGTGTGGCGTATCGAGAAAGGGCTGGTACCGGTGCGCGTGGTGGATGCGCGTGCCATGTGCGCTCTCTATCGCGTACCCGAAGATATGAAGGAGATCGTCGCAGCGCTCGCGAAGGAAACTCGCGCCAAGGGGTGGTGGCATTCGTACGGCGATGTCGTTCCGTCGTGGTTCTCGCTGTACGTCGGTCTGGAATCATCCGCGACCCTGATTCGCCGATACGACTCCGAGTTGATCCCGGGGCTCTTGCAAACCCGCGAGTACGCCACCGAACTGTTCCGCCGGAAGAACCCCACCATGAGTGGGGAGGACCGGGAAAAGCTCGTGGAGGTCCGGCTGCAACGACAGGGCATCCTGGTTCGCAGGCTTCCTGCCGCGCCTACCTTGCGGGTCGTCCTGAGCGAAGCCGTGCTCCGGCGCGCGATCCCCGATCGCCGGGCCATGGTGGGGCAGTTGCGTCACCTGCTCGACGTGGCAGCCCTGCCGAACGTGAGCCTGCGGGTGCTGCCGCTCGCCGCCGGTCCGCCGCTGGCCAGCGAGACGGGGACGTTCGTCCTGCTGGGCTTCGCGCAGGCGCTCGGGCGGGCGTCGAGCGAGCCGACCACCGTCTACCTGGAGAACATCACCGGAGCGCTCTATCTCGACAAGCCCGCGGAGGTAGCTGCCTTCGAAACCGTCTGGTCTGACCTGGAAGCGCTCGCGTCGAGTGAGGCAGAATCAGAGAAAATGATCACTTCGATCACCGAGGAGCATCATGACTGACCTTGCCGGTGCCGTCTGGCGCAAGAGCACCCGCAGCGGCGGGAGCGGTGGCGACTGCGTCGAGGTGGCCGACAACCTTCCCGGCGTCGTCGGCGTACGGGACAGCAAGGCCCCGACCGGCCCGGCGCTCACCTTCGCCCCGGCCGCCTGGGCTGCCTTCCTGGCCGGCGTGCAGGACCAGCAACCAGGGCTGACGCCCCTGCGCCCGTGATCGGCCTGCGCGGGCAGCGTCAGGGCTGACGCCCCGCCGCCTGGTGCGAGGGCGCGGCCAGAGCGGCCCCTGACCGCGGGGCAGCTTCCGTTCCTGGCGGCCTGGCTATCCTTGGCACCCGTGCCAGAGGGACACACAATTCATCGCCTGGCGGCCCGGCATGCCGAGCTGTTCGCAGGGGACAAGCTGCACGCCGCCAGCCCGCAGGGCCGCTTCGCCGAGGGCGCCGCGCGGCTCTCCGGCACCGTGCTGGAGGGCACCGAGGCGTACGGCAAGCATCTGCTGCACCACTACGCCGGCGAGTTGACCCTGCACGTGCACCTCGGGCTGTACGGGAAGTTCACCGACGGGTCGGGGGAGCCGCCGGAGCCCGTCGGTCAACTACGGCTGCGACTGGTAAGCGACAGGCACTGGCTGGATCTGCGCGGGCCCACCGCCTGCGAACTGTTCACCCCGCCCGAGGTCGCCGCGCTGCGAGCCCGCCTCGGGCCAGACCCGCTGCGGGCCGAGGCCGACCCCGAGCGGGCGTACGCCCGGATTGCCCGAAGTTCGACGCCGCTGGCCGCGTTGCTGCTGGACCAGTCGGTGGTGGCCGGCACGGGGTTGATCTTCGTGACCGAGGCGCTGTTCCGGGCCGGGTTGCCGCCGACGATGCCGGGCCGGCAGTTGACCCGCGCCGGCTGGGACGCGCTGTGGGCCGACCTGGTCGGGCTGATGCGGCTCGCGGTCGAGCACGGCCGGATCGACACCGTGCGCGACGCGCACCTGCCGGAGGCGATGGGACGACCGGCGCGGGTGGACCGGCACGGCGGCGAGGTGTACGTCTACCGCCGCCCCGGCGCGCCCTGCCACATCTGCGGCACCGAGGTGAGCCGGGGCGAGTTGGCCGGCCGCAACCTCTACTGGTGCCGCACCTGCCAGCCCAGCTGAAAACCGGTCAGTCCTCGTCGAGCAGCCAGCGGACCACCTCGATCTGATGCGGGAAGACGATGTCGTCGGCGATGCTCCACGCCAGCGTGTGGCCGATCGTCCAGCCGCGGACCCGTTCCCGATCGAGCCCCAACTCGTCGCTGAGCCGGTGGAGCCGGTGTCGTACGGCCGTCGGCGAGTGGCCCAGTTCCTGACCGCGCACCATGGGCACCACCGAGAACTCCCGTTCGCCGGTGAGCGGTTTCGGGTCGATGACCAGCCACGGTTCGCGGTCGGCGGCGAGGACGTTGCCGGCGTGCAGGTCCTGATTGACGAGCACCTGCTCGCCCTGGCTCGACGCCAGTCCGGCGAGCAGGTCGAGGGCGGCGTCGAGGAGTCGCCGCTGGTACGGCCGGCCGGCTCGTTCCCAGGTGCCCGGCATCCGGTGGATCCAGCCGGCGGCCTCGTCGGCCAGCGGGGTGAACGGTTCGCCGGCCGGTCGCCAGAGTCGAGGGAGCAGGCCGACCATCACGTCCAGTGCCTGGTCCATCGGTAGCTGGTGCAGGGCGGTGCCGGGCCGGCAGCGCTCCACCAGCAGGGCACGCCGTTGCGGGTCGTGGGTGAGCAGCCGGACCGCCCCGTCGCCGTCCCAGTGAGTCAGTGCGTCGGCCTCGTGCCGGCTGTCGTCGTCGGGGTACTGGAGCTTCAGCACGGCAGCCGTGCCGTCCGGCAGCTCGGCGGGGACGGCGAGGGAGGCGTAGGCGTACTCGAAGGGGTTTCCGAGCCGTAGTGACCACCGCTCGGCGCACTCGGCCAGCCAGGTCGGGAGTGTGGCGAGCCAGGCCCGACCGGTGGGTGAGCGACGTACCCAGTCAAGTCCCTTGGGCAGATCCATCCGGCCATCCTGGCGCATTGCCCGGTCGTTGCGGTGGGCTGCATCGACGAAGAGATTCCGGGATGGTGTCGTATCAGGGCGTAGCCGCTCGTGGAACCAGTGTGCGGCGGCCGACCGGGCCGCCGCAGGCGAGAGGTCGGGGAGAGGCCCCTCGTCCGGGAGTGAGAGGAAACGATCATGCCGGAGTACCTGATCACCTTCAACGACGAGTGGGTGCCCGAGCACACGCCGGAGGAGATACGCGCAAAGTCAGTTGCCAGCCACGCCGTGATGGCGGAGATGCTGGCCGAAGGTGTCCTGATCTTCTCCAACGGTGCCCTCGACAGGTCCACTGCGGTGTGCAGCGTCGAAAGTGTCGACGGCAAGCCGGTCTTCACCGACGGCCCGTACGTCGAGACCAAGGAGCACCTCGGCGGCTTCGCCGTCGTGGACGTGCCCGACGACGAGGCGGCGCGGTACTGGGCGGGCCGACTCGCTGTCGTGCTCGACTGGCCGCAGGAAGTGCACCGGTTCCGGGGTCCCGGGACGGCAGGCGGAGCGGCTCCGCGATGAAATGAGCTAGTGAGCGGTTCCGCGTTCGAGCAGGCGATCACCCGCGCCCACCACGAGGAGTGGGCGCGGGTGGTTGCCGGCCTCGCGCGCCGCTTCGGCGACCTTGACGTCGCCGAGGAAGCGACCGCCGAGGCGTTCCTGAGGGCTGCGGAGCGGTGGCCGCGCGAGGGCGTACCCCCGAATCCCGGCGGGTGGCTCGCCACCACCGCGGCCCGCAAGGCGATCGACCGGCTCCGTCGTGATGCGCAGCGCGACGCCAAGCATCAGGCGGCCCAGATCATGTACGACGACAGCCCTCCCGAGCCGACAGGCCCTGTCGAGGACGACCGGCTCCGGCTGGTCTTCACCTGCTGCCATCCCGCGCTCGCGGTGGAGGCCCGGGTGGCGCTCACCCTGCGCCTGCTCGGCGGTCTGACCGTCGCCGAGATCGCCCGCGCCTTCCTGGTGCAGGAGACGACGATGGCGCGCCGCATCACCCGCGCCAAGGCGAAGATCAGCGCGGCGAACATCCCCTTCCGGGTGCCCTCGGCCGACGACATCCGTCAGCGGCTTCCCGGCGTACTCGCTGTCGTCTATCTCGTCTTCAACGAGGGCTACCTCGCCAGCGACGGGGACGACGCGGTGCGCGTCGACCTCACCGACGAGGCGATCCGACTCGGTCGCCTGCTCCGGGCGCTGCTTCCGGACGACGGTGAGGTGGCCGGCCTGCTGGCCCTGATGCTGCTCACCGACGCGCGGCGGCACGCGCGGGTGTCCCGTACCGGGGAGTTGGTGACCCTCGACGCCCAGGACCGCGCCGCATGGGACCGCAGCCTCATCGCCGAGGGCACCGCCCTGGTACGCGAGCGGATCAGGGCGGTGGCGGCCGGCGGCGAGCCACCCGGGCGCTACCAGTTGCAAGCCGCGATCAGCGCTGTCCACACGGAAGCGCCGTCGGCCCGGGACACCAACTGGTCGGCAATCGTCGCCCTCTACGGTCGCCTGGTGCTGCTCGACCCCTCACCGATCGTGCGGCTCAACCGGGCCGTCGCGGTTGCCGAAGTGGACGGACCCGACGTCGGGCTCGCCGAGGTCGACCGGCTCGCCGAGGTGCTGGACGGCTACCACGCCTTCCACGCCGCACGCGCCGACCTGCTGCGGCGACTCGGCCGCTGCGGCGAGTCACGGGCGGCGTACGACCGGGCCATCGGGCTTGCCAGCAACCCCGCGGAACACGCGTACCTCACCCGCCGCCGCGACCAGCTCGCCACCTGACGGGTACGCGGAGACGGCTGTCACTGTGCGGTCGGAGGCTTCGCCTTCTGCGGGTAGAACGTCTCGTGGCGGGCAAGCATGGCGACGAACTCGACGATCTTGCGTTCGCGGGTCTCGGCCCGTTTGACGGCATTGAGCCGGTGGATGAGAGCGAACCTGTTGGCCTTGGTGAGCACGTCGAACATGGCCTGGGCGGCGGGGTTGGCAGCGATGGCGGCGAGCAGGTCGGGCGGGACCTCGGCCCTCGACGGTGGGGCGTAGGCGGCGGCCCACCGGCCGTCGGCCTTGGCGGCCTCCACAGCGGCGCGGCCCGAGGGCTGCATCCGGCCCTGCGTCTCCAGCCGGGCCACGTGGGCGACGTTGATCTGGGACCAGGAACTGCGGGGGCGGCGCGGAGTGAACCGGATCCAGGAGGATTCGGCGTCCCGTTTGCGGGCCTGCCCGTCGATCCAGCCGAAACACAGGCCCTCGTCGACAGCATCCTGCCAGGTCAGCGCGGTGACGGTGCCGCCCTTCCTGGTGAGTGCGAGCCAGATGCCGGGCGACGTGGCGTGGTTTACCGACAACCAGGCGCGCAGCCCGTCGACGTCCGCGACGATCAGCTCGTCCAACTCGGCACTCGTCATGGTCGGCAGGCTATCGCTGCCCTACGACAGCAACCTCGGCCCGCGGGCCGGCCCGGCCGTGTTCAGGTCCGGAAGATGACCGTCGCGTCGTCGGTGGCGACGCCGTCGTGGGCCTCGATCTCCCGGACCCGGCGGATGACCTCGTCGGGGCCGTCGGTCTCCAGCAGGTGCAGCAGCCCGGCCCAGTCCGTACGCCCGAAGGTGTCCACGAGCCGGCTCGCACCGTTGCTGAGCAGCGCTGCCGTGCTCACCTCGTCCGCCGGGCAACTGCCGCAGACCGCCTCGTCGACCACCTGCGGGTCGTCCTTTGCCACCCAGAAGCCGTCCGGGCTGTTTCGCCGGCCCCGCAATTCCAGCAGCAGCCGCCGGTACTCGTCGCTGCCCTCGGGAATGCCCTTCAGACGCGCCTCGAAGGATCGGGCGATCACCACCTCGCGCGGATCGTGGGCGACGAGAGGCGCGGCCTCGGCCCGGCCGACGAGCACCACGGCGTCACCGAGGACCAGGTGTTCGGCGAGCCCGTCGGAGAACCGGAGCATGGCCACGGCGGCGAACGGACTGATCGGGTGGGTGACGTCGCACGTGTCGCGGTGCTGGTCGGTGACCCGCTCGATGCTCTCGGCCAGCACGTCGCGCAGGCTCCGGTCTCCGGACAACGCGCCCAGGAGGGCGCCGCCCAGGCGGGTGGCGTACCAGGTCACGCCGTGGCGGCAGACCTCCTCGACACCGGCGATGCCACCAGCGCCGTCGACCAGGACCATGCCGGACGCAACGGCGCCGGCGAAATCCTCATTGGTACGCCCGGCGTGGCCGGCATCGGTCGCCATCGTCACCCGCATGGCCGGATTATCGGTCAGCGTCGAACTCCGCGATGAGGCGAGCGGCCCTCGCCGACGGTCGGCCGCTCGTATCATTGCCGTCGTGACGGGTGCCCGATGACGAGCAAGGTCGACTTCAAGAAGACCCTCGACACCTACCAGGCGACCCGGGGCCGGTTCCGGATCGTCGACGTGCCCGACATGCGGTACCTCATGATCGACGGGCAGGGCGACCCCAACACGTCGCCCGCCTTCGCGGCGGCTGTCGAAGCGCTCTATCCGGTGGCGTACAAGCTGAAGTTCGCAAGCAGGACGGACCTGGGGCGCGACTACGTCGTCCCTCCGCTGGAAGGTCTGTGGTGGGCCGAGGACATGGCGTCCTTCACTGCCGCGCGGGACAAGTCGCTGTGGAGTTGGACGCTGCTGCTCATGGTTCCGGACTGGATCGACCGGGCCATGTTCACCGCCGCCGTCGAGCAGGTCACTGTCAAGAACCGGCCGGCGCGCCTCGCCGACGTGCGCCTGGAGACGCTCTCCGAAGGGCGGTGCGCGCAGACGCTGCACGTGGGTTCCTTCGACGACGAGGCGGACGTGCTCGCCCGGATGCACAACGAGTTCATCCCCGGTGAGGGGTTGCGGATGGCCGGCGATCACCACGAGATCTACCTGAGCGACTTCCGTAGAGTCGCCCCCGACCGGCAGCGCACGATCCTCCGGCAGCCCGTCACGGGTTCGTCCGGGCCGGTGTGACGGGCCGGACCGTAGGCGGAATTGACAGTCGGCGGCTGCCGGAGCAGGGTTGAGCGGTGACAACGATGTCAACGGACAAATGGGAGGAAGAGTGATGGTGCTTTCCTCCTCGCGTACCCGACTCGACAGGTCGGCACGCGGCGTACCGTTTGCGGTTTTCCGGCGCGGACCCGGTTCGTCCGCCGATCCTGGCCGTATGTCCATTCCCTACCCGGCGGTGACCAGCTGAGATGACCGACGTGCCCCGATCCGCAGCCGAACCTGCCCCCGTCCCGGCAGGGTCACCCGACCTGCCCGACCTCGACGAGTTCCTCGCCGACCAGGCCCGCACGCTGCTCGACACCGCCCGCCGCGCCCTCCGGCCCGAGGGCGGCTTCTGGTGGCTGACCGACGAGCGCACACCTGCTCGCGACGAACCGCTGTACACCTGGATCACCTGCCGGATGACCCACGTGGCGGCGCTCGCCCACCGCAACGGCGATCCGGACGCCGCCGCCCTCGTCGACCACGGCGTCGCGGCGCTGCGCACGCTGCTGCGCGACGAGGAGTACGGCGGCTGGTTCGCCGCCGTGGACCAGCAGGGCGAGCCGACAAACGACCGCAAGGCCGGGTACGACCACGCCTTCGTGCTGCTCGCCGCGTCCAGCGCGACCAGGGCCGGGCGACCCGGCGCGCGCGAGCTGCTCGACGACGCGCTCGCCGTGGTGCTGGACCACTTCTGGGACGACGACGCCGGCGCGGTCCGCGAGTCGTGGAACCGCGACTGGACCGTCCCCGAGGACTACCGGGGCGCCAACAGCAGCATGCACATGGTCGAGGCGTTCCTCGCCGCCAACGCCGCCACCGGCGACGCGAGCTGGGCCGACCGCGCCCTGCGCATCGCCACCCACCTGGTGCACGGCGAGGCCGCCCGACACGACTGGCGGCTGCCCGAGCACTTCACCGCCGACTGGACGCCGCTGCCCGACTACAACCGGGACCAGCCCGCCGACCAGTTCCGGCCGTACGGCTCGACGATCGGGCACTGGCTCGAGTGGGCCCGGCTGCTGCTGGAGTTGGAGGCCGTCCTGCCACAGCCGCCCCGCTGGCTGCTCGCCGACGCCCGTGCCCTCTTCGCCGCAAGCGTCCGGCGCGGCTGGGCGGTCGACGGCGCCGACGGTTTCGTCTACACGATCGACTGGGAGGACCGGCCCGTGGTCCGCTCGCGGATGCACTGGGTGGTGGCCGAGGCCATCGGCGCGGCGGTCACCCTGCACCGCCGCACCGGGCACGCCGTCTACGCCGACTGGTTCCAGGTCTTCTGGGCGTACGCCCGCCGCAACCTCATCGACGACACCGGGTGGCGGCACGAGCTTGACGCGCAGAACCTGCCCTCGGACACGGTCTGGCACGGCCGGCCGGACGTCTACCACGCGTACCAGGCGGTGCTGCTGTCCCGCTCGGCGGACGGGCTGGGCGGCCCCGGCCCACGCAAGCCGGGCGAGGTGACCGAATGATCGTGGTGGCGGGTGAAGCCCTCATCGACCTGGTGGTCACCGCCGAGGGGGAGCGGGCCGTGCCGGGCGGGTCGCCCGCGAACGTCGCGGTCACGCTCGCCCGACTGGACCAGCAGGTACGCCTGCTGGCCCGGATCGGCCCCGACGAGTACGGCCGGCAGCTGACCGGGCACCTGGACGCCAACCGGGTGGACCTGACCTGGGCGGTCCGCGCCGACCAGCCCACCTCGGTAGCGGTCGCCACCCTGAATGCCGCCGGGCAGGCAAGCTACGAGTTCCGGCTGGAAGGTGCGGCCGACTGGCAGTGGACGCCGCAGGAACTGCCCGACCTCACCGGGACACCGGCGACAGCCCTGCACACCGGATCGCTGGCGCTCGCGCTGGCACCCGGCGCGCAGGTGTTGGAGGATCTGCTCGCCCGCGAACGCCAGCGGGACGCGCTCACCGTCTCGATCGACCTCAACCTCCGGCCGAGCATCGTGTCGGACCGGGCTGCGGAGCAGGAACGGGTACGCCGGCAGGTGCGCCACGCGCACCTGGTCAAGGCCAGCGACGAGGATCTCGCCTGGCTCCACCCGGACCGGTCGGCGGCCGACGTGATGGCCGAATGGCGCGAAGCCGGGGTCTCCTGCGCTGTGGTGACCCGGGGCGGCGACGGCGCGTGGCTGCTCGCCCCCGACGGGACGCTGCACGAGGAACCAGCGGTACGCACCACAGTTGTCGACACCGTCGGCGCCGGTGACTCGTTCACCGGTGGGCTGCTGGCCGCGCTGGCCGACCTCGACGCGCTCGGCGACCGGCCGGCCGACCGGCTAGCAGCGGTGACCGAGCCGCACTGGGAGGCGGTGCTCCGGCAGGCCGCGACGGTGGCCGCGCTGACCTGCGCCCGGCGTGGCGCCGACCCGCCCCGCAGCGCCGAGGTAGAAGCCCTCCTAACCACCCCTAACTAACACCCCCGGCCCACCGCCCCGCCCTCTCTGCCCGCACCCCGCCCCGCCCCGCCCCCGCCCCCGCCCCCGCCCCCGCCCCGCCCCCGCCCCGCCCCCGCCCGCGCCCGCGCCCGCGCCCGCGTGAGTCGATCATGGAGTTGTGGTGCCTCACAAAAGGGGCACGGATGGATTAATTGCCCACCACAACTTCATGATCGACGCCGGGGGATGGGGTGAGCGCGGGGGCGGGGTGAGCGCGGGGCGGGAAGCGCGCAGGGCAGCGGGGAGCGCCGAGGGCGGGGAAGCGGGGAAGCGGGGAAGCGGGGAAGCGGGGAAGCGGGGAAGGCAGGTAACGCGGGCGGGCGTGTGGGGATTAGCGGAGGCCGCGGCGTAGCAGTCTTGTGGGTAGCACCGTTGTTGCGGGCGGGGAGTCGTCGCCGGCGATGCGTTGGAAGAGTCGTTCGGTGGCGACCCTCGCCAGCTCCCTCGTGTCGTAGGCGACGACTGTCAACGGCCGGGGCATCAGGTGGGCCAGCTCGAAGTCGTCGAAGCCGACAAGCGCCGCGTCGCTGCCGCGCCGGTGCAGCTCCTGGAGGGCGCCGACGGTAAGCCGGTTGTTGCCGCAGAAGAACGCGGTGGGCGGGTCCGCCAGGTCGAGCAGCGCGGCGACCGCCCGCCCGGCGTCCTCAGGCGCGATCAGCCGGTCGCAGAGCAGCGATCCGTCCGGCGCGACCCCGGCGGCGGCCAGCGCCGTCCGGGCACCGGCCAGCCGATCACGCATGGTGGGCACGCTTGGCGCGCCGAGCAGAAGACCCACCCGCCGGTGCCCCTCGGCCAGCAGCGCGCCGACCCCCGCCTCACCGCCACCGCGGTTGTCCAGCAGGACAGCGTCGGCGAGCAGCCCCTGCGGCGGCCGGTCCAGGAAGACCGCAGGCATGCCCAGCTCGACCTCACGGCGCAGGAACGAGTGGTCGTGGCCCGCCGGCACCACAAGCAGCCCGTCGACCCGACGCTGCGTGAAATCCTGGAGTACGGCGCGTTCCCGCTCCGGGTCCTCCTCGGACGAAGCCGTGATCAACATGGTGCCGTGGGCGGCGGCGATCTCGGCGGCGACGCTGGCGATGGTGGCGTAGAACGGGTTGGCGATCTCCTCGATGAGCAACCCGACTGTGGCGTTGAGCTGCCGCGAGCGCAGGTTGCGGGCGATGTCGTTGCGCCGGAAACCCAGCTCGGCGATGGCGGCGAGCACCCGACCCAGCAACTCCTGACCCACCGGCTCGTCATTTACCACCCGGGAGACGGTCTTCAAGCTGACCCCGGCGTGCCGGGCGACGTCGACCATCGTCGGGCGCCGGCGTACGGCCGGGCGGGTCGGGGTCTGGGTCACAGGGTGGTCCTCCACGGCGGACGCTGGTCAGCGGGCGACAGCGGCGAGCGCGTCGACCGCCTTTCGGGCGGCTATCAGCACCGGATCCCACACCGGCGCGTACGGCGGAGCGTAGCCCAGGTCGAGCGCCGTCATGTCGTCCACCGTCATGCCGTTCCACAACGCCACGGCCAGCGTGTCGATCCGCTTGGCAGCCTCGGACCAGCCGACGATCTGCGCGCCCAGCAAGCGGCCGCTGGGACGCTCCGCGATCAGCTTGACGGTCATCGGCCGGGCACCGGGGTAGTAGCCCGCCCGGCTTGTCGACTCGGCGATCACCGAGATGAAGTCGAAGCCCGCCTCGCTCGCATCCCGCTCGCGCAGACCGGTGCGGCCCACCTCCAGCTCGCAGACCTTCGTCACCGCCGTGCCGATCACACCCGCGAAGGTGGCGTACCCGCCGCCGATGTTGATGCCGGCCACCCGGCCCTGCTTGTTGGCGTGCGTGCCCAGCGGTATGTGCACAGGCATCCCGCTGACCCGGTGCAGCGTCTCCACGCAGTCACCGGCCGCCCAGACCCCGGGAAAGCCCGGCACCCGCATCCGGCGGTCCACCCGGATCCCGCCGGTCGGCCCGATCGGCAGGCCGGCAGCCTCGGCCAGCGCGACGTTCGGGCGTACGCCGAGGCCCAGGACCACGACGTCGGCCGGAATCGGCCCTTCGGCGGTGACCACGGCGGACACCCGGCCGTCCTGCTGTTCAAGGCCGGTGACCGGCAGGCCGGCGCGGATCGTCACACCCAGCCCGCGCATCGCGTCGACGACTAGTTCGGCCATGTCGCTGTCCACAGTCGACATGGGCTGGTCGGACGCCTCGACCAGGGTGACGGACAGGCCGCGCTGGATGAGCGCCTCGGCCATCTCGACGCCGATGTAACCGCCACCGATGACCACTGCCCGGCGCGGCTGCGGCTCCGCGTCCAGCCAGTCGCGCAGTGCCGCCCCGTCGTCGAGGGTCTGCACCCCGAACACGCCGCCGGCGTCGGTCCGCGCCCACGGCGGCTGTGCCGGCGTCGCGCCGGCGGCGTACATCAGCTCGTCGAAGTGCTCGCGGACCTCCCCGCCGCCCTCCAGGTCCCGGGCGACCACCTCGCGGCGTTCCATGTCGATGGCTGTCACCTCGTGGCGCATCCGCACGTCCATGGCGAACTCCGTGCGGAACGTCACCGGCTCCCGGGCGATCAACTGCTCCGGGCCGTCGACCTGACCACTGATCCAGTACGGGATGCCGCACGCCGAGTAGGACGTGAAGTGCCCGCGCTCGAAGACCACGATCTCCAGGTCGTCGGAGCCCCGACGGCGTCGGGCCTGGGAGGCCGCCGACATGCCGGCCGCGTCCCCGCCAATGACGATCAACCGTTGCACCACAGGTTCATCCTGTCACGCTGATCAGCCATGGGTCTGCCGTGCGACGTCCTGCACCACGTCGACGAGCCGCCCGGTGCGGGCGAACACCGCACGCTGTCGTGCCGCGCCCGTGCCGTGCCGGCGCAGCCCGCCCAGCAGATCGGTCACCTCGGCCCAGTCGCCGTGCTGCTCCAGGGCCGGTCGCATCCGCTCCACGAACCGGTCCAGCAGCTCCCAGGCCGGGCGCAGCTCCCCGGTGGTCACGTCGACGGCCTCGCCCTCCAGGCCGTCGTGCGCGGCCCGCCAGTGCGCGCCGACGAGCAGGTGGTGATCGGTCTGCAGGGCGGGGCGGCCGGCCTCGACGTCGTCCATGGCGGTGGCCACCAGGGCGCGGACCAGCGCGGCGACCAGCACGGCGTCGTCCACCGACGGGCACACGTCGCCGATCCGCAGCTCGACGGTCGGGTACTTCGCCGACAGCCGGGCGTACCAGTAGAGCATCCCCTCGTCGAGCATCACGCCGCTGGCGATCAACTGGCGGATCAGCCGCTGGTAGTGCTCATGCGACTCCAACCAGGGCGTCGGCGCCACCGACGGCCAGCGCTCCCACTCCACCGAACGCCAACTGGCATAGCCGGAGTCCTCACCCCGGGAGAACGGGGAGTTTGTGGTGACAGCGTGCAGCAGCGGCAGCCACGGCCGGACGTGGTTGAGCACCTGCACACCGGTGTCCGGGTCGGGAACACCCACGTGCACGTGCATCCCGTTGTTGCCGGGGCCGGGCACGAGCAGCCGGAACCGTTCGATCATCCGGTCGAAGCGTGGCTTGTCCACCACCGGCGGCACCGGCCCGTCCACCGGGCCCGTGCCGATCGCCAACAGCCGGACGCCGGCCCGCTCGGCGGCGTCGGCGAGCGCCTTGCGCAGCACGCCGAGGGAGTGCCGGATCGAGGACAGCTCAAGCCCGGGCGGGCTGCCGATCTCGATCTGGCTGGTCTGGAACTCCCGCTCCACCTGCCCGCGCAACTCCGCCGGCACCTGCTCCAGCACCAGGTCGACGGCGGGAACCGCGGCTCCGGTGTGCGGATCGACGAGCAGGAACTCCTCCTCGACACCGACGGTGAGCAACCCGGTCCCCGCGGCCGAACCGCTGGGCGCCTCCGTCACCTGGCCCGTCATCGCCACACCACCGTCCGCTCCAGCCGATCGCGGGCCGTCCGCGTCGGTCTGTCTGTGGTTACCCGCGGTGGTGACGCCCGGAAACGTGGCGTACGGCGCGTCGCATCGCGTGTCGCGCTTCGGCGCATGGGCCGCGCGTCGCGAATCGGCCGGACTGTGTGACACCGGGTCCTATGCTGAGCGCGTGCCGGTGCCGCTGGGGTTCCTCTGGGTCGCGTGGATGTCCGCGTCCGCCCAGCTCACCCTGCTCGCGGCCGACCCGTCCGACCTGCTGGCGGGCGTCGCGCTGACCGCCCTCGTGCTGCTCACCGCGCTGCTCGCGGCGCGGGTGCCCGGCGGGTCGGGGGCACCGGGTTTCGCACGCGTATGGGCCGGGCTGCGCGCCCGGTCCCGGGGCCGCCGGACGCCCCGACAGATCGATCCGGACGCCGCCGGGCGACCCCGACCCCGCGCACCAGGGCACCCCCTCGCCGCGTAGCGCCACACCGCCGCGCGGCCGATCCCACAGTCACCGGTTCTCCCCGCGCGTACGGCGCCGGGGGAGGACCTCACCGGAATCGGACCGAGGGGTTTCCCATGCTCGCCTTCGCACCGTTGCACACCGTTGTCGGCGCCGCCGGCAGCGCGCTGTCCTGGCTCACCGATCTGCTCGAACCGTTCGCCGGCGGCATGGCGACCGCCGCCGCCATCGTCCTGTTCACCATCGCCGTCCGCCTGCTGATCTCACCGCTGACCGTTGCGCAGGTCCGCGGGGAGCGGCGCCGCGCGGCGCTCGCCCCGCAGGTGCGCGACCTGCAACGCCGGTACGCCGACGACCCGGCGAAGCTTCAGGGTGAGGTGTTCGCGTTGTACCGGTCGGCCGGCGCCAACCCCATTGCCGGCTGCCTGCCGTTGCTGCTCCAGGCGCCGTTCCTGCTGGTGCTGTACCGCCTCTTCACCACAAGCGAGGGTGGCACCGGCCTGCTTGACGAGCGGCTGGCCGGTGTGCCGCTGGGTCATCACCTCAGCGACGGGTTGACGGGTGCGGCCCTGCCGCTCTTCGCAGTCCTGTTGGCAGTGCTGGTGGTGCTGGCGTGGTGGTCGTCGCGGCGCGCACGCCGGGCGTCGGCGGCGGTGGGCACCGTGGCCGGTACGCCCACCGAGGGGCCTGGGGCAGCCACGCTCGGTCGGTTGCTGCCGTTGCTGCCGTTCGCGACAGTGCTGGTGGCGCTGGTGCTGCCGCTGGCCGCGGTGATCTATCTGGTGACCACGACGGCGTGGTCGGCGTTGGAGCAGGTGGTGCTCCGGCGTCCGCAGACGGTCGCGCAGAGCGACGAAGAAGATCGACGTTGACAACTGTCATGGCGGGACGTACAACTCCTGAGAGAGCGCTCTCTCGACCGTCCCCCGCAGAGAGGCACGTCCATGGAACCTCCTTCGGCGGCCACCACCGCCCCACCCGTCCGACGCCGCCTGCTGGCGTCCGTCCTGCTCGTCGCCACCACCACCGCCCTGGCCGGCGTCACAATGACCGCGCAGGCCGCCGTGCCGCCCCCCGCGTCCGGCTGGAGCACGGTCTGGAGCGACGACTTCACCGGCGCGGCCGGCACCCTGCCGTCGGCCGCCAACTGGATCATCGACACCGGCTACAACTATCCCGGCGGCCCGGCCAACTGGGGCACCGGCGAGATCCAGCGCTACACCGCCAGCACCGCGAACGTCAGCCACGACGGCAGCGGCAACCTGCGGATCACGCCGTTGCGCGACAGTTCGGGCGGCTGGACCTCCGCCCGCATCGAGACCGTCCGCAGCGACTTCAAGGCGCCGGCGGGCGGCGTGCTCGCCATCGAGGGCCGGATCCAGATGCCGAACGTCACCGGTGCGGCGGCGTCCGGCTACTGGCCCGCGTTCTGGGCGCTCGGCGCTCCCTACCGGGGCAACTACCAGAACTGGCCGGGCATCGGCGAGTTCGACGTGATGGAGAACGTCAACGGCCTCAACTCGGTCTGGGGCGTACTGCACTGCGGTGTCGCGCCCGGAGGGCCGTGCGACGAGTTCAACGGCATCGGGGCGTCCCGGGCGTGTCCGGGCAGCAGTTGCCAGTCCGCGTTCCACACCTACCGGTTCGAGTGGGACGCCTCGACAAGCCCACAGCAACTGCGCTGGTACGTCGACGGGCAGCTCTACCACACCGTCACCCAGAGCCGGGTCGGTGAGTCGGCCTGGTCGCAGATGACCTCGCACGCGGGCTACTTCCTGCTGCTCAACGTGGCGATGGGTGGGGCGTTCCCGAACGGGGTGGCAGGCAGCGCCACGCCCACGGCGGCTACCGTCCCGGGGCGGCCGATGCTCGTCGACTACGTGGCCGTGTACCGGCGGGGCGGCGGAACCACCCCGCCCACCACGCCGGCGCCGACCACGCCGCCGCCGAGCGGCACGCGGGACGCGTACGGGCAGATTCAGGCCGAGGCGTTCAGCGCGCAGAACGGTGTGATCGTGGAGGCGTGTGCCGAGGGTGGGCAGAACATCGGCGCGCTGCGCAACGGTGACTGGGTGCGTTACGACAACGTGGAGTTCGGCTCCACGTCACCTCGGGACTTCGTGGCCCGGGTGGCCTCCGGCGCCGGCTCCGGCGTGAGCGGTCTGGTCGAGGTGCGGCTGGACAGCCCGACGGCGACGCCCATCGGCAGCTTCGCGATCGGCAACACCGGCGGCTGGCAGAGCTGGACCTCGGTGCCCGGGAACGTCGCCGCGGTGACCGGTCGGCACTCCGTCTACCTCACCTTCACAAGCGGTCAGCCGAACGACTTCGTCAACGTCAACTGGTTCACCTTCCGCCGCTGAGGCGGCGGCGTTCGCCGGGTCTCCCACCGCGCCGAGGTGCGGTGGGAGACCCGGTCGTCCGTGTCTGGGCGCGGTCATTCACGCGGGCCTCTGGACAGGAACAGTTAACTGTCTTAATAATTAGCGCCAACGTAGACGTACATGAATGCCCAGTCCGGGCGTGGAGGGCCGCATGAAGCCTGCCAGATCCCTTGTCCTGTCCCTGGTGACCGTGCTGGCGGCGACGCTCGGCGCGGCCTGGGTGGCGCTGCCGGCGTTCGCCGCAGGCCCGACCGCCAGCTTCGTCAAGACCGCCGACTGGGGCGCCGGGTGGGAGGGGAAGTACACGATCACCAACGGCGGCAGCTCGACAATCAACGGTTGGAACCTCGTCTTCGACCTGCCGGCAGGCACCACGCTCGGCAGCTACTGGGACGCGTTGCTCACCTCCGCCGGCCAGCGGCACACCTTCACCAACCGGTCCTGGAACGGCAGCATCGCCCCCGGGGCGTCGGTGTCCTTCGGCTTCCTGGCCAGCGGCTCCGGCTCGCCGACCGGCTGCCAGCTCAACGGCGCACCGTGCGGCGGCGGCACCCCACCGACCACCCCGCCTCCCACGACCCCGGCCCCCACGACGCCGCCTCCCACAACGCCACCGCCGACCACGCCACCGCCCACCGGCGAGCTGCCGAAGCACCTGCTCACCGGCTACTGGCACAACTTCGACAACCCGGCGGTCGAGCTGCGGCTGCGCGACGTCCCCACCCAGTACGACCTGGTAGCTGTCGCCTTCGCCGAGGCCACCTCGACGCCGGGCGCGCTCACCTTCGGCGTAGACCCCGGGCTCGCCGCCTCGCTCGGCGGGTACACCGACGCGGACTTCAGCGCCGACGTGCGTACCCTGCACGCCCGCGGCCAGCGGGTCATCCTCTCCGTCGGCGGCGAAACCGGCCGGGTCACCGTCAACGACGCGGCATCGGCAACCGTGTTCGCCGACACCGCCGCCGCGCTGATCACCCGCTACGGCTTCGACGGCATCGACATCGACCTGGAGAACGGGCTCAACCCGACGTACATGGCGCAGGCGCTGCGAGCGCTCCGCGCCAAGATCGGCTCCGGTCTGATCATCGCGATGGCGCCGCAGACGATCGACATGCAGTCCCCGGCCAGCGGCTACTTCAAGCTCGCCCTGGACATCAAGGACATCCTCACCGTCGTCAACACCCAGTTCTACAACTCCGGGGCGATGCTCGGCTGCGACCAGAACGCCGCGTACTCCCAGGGCACCGTGAACTTCATCGTCGCGCTGGCCTGCATCCAACTGGAGGCCGGGCTGCGCCCCGACCAGGTCGGCCTCGGCCTGCCCGCCGGCCCCGGCGCCGCCGGTGGCGGCATCGTCGCGCCCAGCGTGGTGAACGCCGCGCTGGACTGCCTGGCCCGGGGCACCAACTGCGGCAGCTTCCGGCCGCCGCGCACCTACCCGGGCATCCGGGGGGCGATGACCTGGTCGGTCAACTGGGACGTCAGCAACGGCAACGGCTTCGCCCGCACCGTCGCGCCGCACCTGGACACCCTGCCCTGAGCCGTCCGACGCCCGCGCCGGCGTCGGCACCACCCGCGCGGCCGACCTCACCCGGCCGCGCGGGGCACCACCGCCCGCCGCTTCGCCGTCGGGCGACACCCCCACCACACCGGTCCCTGGAGGCCACGTGAAACTCCGATCCCCCCGCGCGGCGACGTTCGCCGTCGCGCTGGCCGCCGCGCTGGTGGCGGCCACCCTCGTCGCGCCGCAGGCCGCGTCCGCCGCCACCGCCGCCTTCGTCCGCACCAGCACGTGGAGCAGCGGGTACGAGGCCAAGTTCACCGTCACAAACAACACGTCCACGCCGATCACCTCCTGGGACGTCCAGTTCGATCTGCCCTCGGGCAGCACGATCGGGTCGGCCTGGGACGCCGTGGTGAGCAGCTCGGGCCAGCACGTGACCGCCCGCAGCCAGTCCTGGAACGGCGCGCTGGGCGCAGGCGCTAGCACCTCGTTCGGCTTCGTCGTCGCCGGCACCGGGGACCCCACCAACTGCACCGTCAACGGCTCACCTTGCGCCGGCGGTCCGACCACCCCGGGCGCCCCCGCCACGCCCGGTGGACTGCGCGTCACCGGCACCACCGCGTCGGCGGTGTCGCTGGCATGGAACGCGGTGAGCGGCACAGTGACCGGCTACCGCGTGTACGAGGGTTCGACGGTCCGTGCCACTGTCACCGGTACGTCGGCGACAGTGTCCGGCCTGGCCGCCTGCTCGGTGCACAGCTACACGGTCGCCGCGTACAACTCGGCAGGGGAGTCGCCACGGTCGGCGGCGGTCGCCGCGAGCACCACCGGCTGCACCGGCGGCGGCGGTTCGATGGCCGTCGCGCCGTACCTCTACCCGGGTTGGGGTGACCCGCCCGCACCGGCGACCGTCATGTCGGCGACCGGCGTCAAGTGGTTCACCATCGCGTTCGTGCTCTCCGGCGGCGGCTGCACGCCCGCCTGGGACGGCGGCGGCCCGCTCACCGGCGGCGCGCACGCCAACACCATCGCGGCCATCCGGGCGGCCGGCGGCGACGTGATCCCGTCCATCGGCGGCTGGAGCGGCAACAAGCTCGGCCCGAACTGCTCCTCGGCCAGCGCCCTCGCCGGCGCGTACCAGCAGGTGATCAACGCGTTCGGACTCAAGGCGATCGACATCGACATCGAGAACAGCGACGAGTTCGAGAACGAGGTGGTGCAGGACCGGATCCTCGGCGCGCTGAAGATCGTCAAGCAGAACAACCCGGGCCTGAAGACGATCATCACGTTCGGCACCTCGACCACCGGCCCGTCGTACTACGGCACCCGGCTGATCAACCAGGCCGCCGCGCTCGGCGCCAACATCGACACCTTCACGATCATGCCGTTCGACTTCGGCGGCGGAGCCAACATGTACCAGAGCACTGTCAACGCGGCCGAAGGCCTGAAGAACACGCTGAAGACGGCCTTCGGCTGGTCCGACGCGACGGCGTACGCTCACATGGGCATCTCCGGCATGAACGGGCTCTCCGACCAGCAGGAGCTGACCACGCCGGCCACCTGGGCCCAGGTCCGTGACTGGGCGAAGGCGCGCGGGCTGAGCCGGTTCACGTTCTGGTCGGTCAACCGGGACCGGCCGTGTCCGGGCGGGGGAGTCGTCTCCAACTGCTCCGGCATCGCGCAGAACACGTGGGAGTTCACGTCGATCAGCGCCCAGTTCGGCTGAGTCGGACGCGGATCAGCGACCGGCGGTCACCGACCGCCGGTCGTCGCGTCCCCGGCGCCGGCGGATCTTACGGATCGCCCAGCTGGCAGTCATGACGACGAAGACCGCGATGATGGCGTAGTTGAACCAGTCGCTGTACCGCTCGACGTCCTGCCAGCGGCTGCCGAGCAGGTAGCCGGCGCCGACGACGAGGGCGTTCCACACGCCGCTGCCGATCGTGGTGAGCAGGATGAACTCGCCGAGCGGCATCCGGTTGGCCCCGGCCGGGACGGAGACCAGGCTGCGCACCACCGGCACGACCCGGCCGATCAGCACCGCCCACCGGCCGTGCCGTTCGAACCAGCGGTCGGCCTTCTCCAGGTCGTCGCGATCCACCAGGGGGATGTGGTCCAACCAGCGCTTGAGACGCTCCTCGCCCAGCGCCGCGCCCAGCCAGTAGAGCACCAGCGCGCCGACGAGCGAACCGGCCGTGGCGGCAAGCGTCACGAGGAAGACGTTGAACTGACCCTCGTGGGCCAGGTAGCCGGCCATCGCCAGCACGATCTCGCTGGGGATCGGCGGAATGATGCTCTCCAGCGCCACCAACAGGGCGACGCCGACCGGACCCATCCCCTCGATCACGGAGGCCACCCAACCGGTCAACCCGGTGAACTCGGACGGGTCACCCGCCTGGGCGTACGCCATTGGAAGTCCTTCCGCGCAGGCAACGGGGATCAGGACCCTCTACCCGCAGACCGGGCGACGCACACCTGCCCGGTGACAGCGGCCACCCGCTCGGGCGGCCCTGCGCCGCCCCGGCCGTCAGTTCTCGGGGTGCACCGCCGTGTCGGCCGGACCCTGCCGCCAGCCGGTGAACCGCACGACGAGCCCGGTCCGCGAGGGCGCGCAACAGAACGGGCCCGCCGTGACCTGTGCCTCCGGGTCCAACGGTGTCAGCCGGACCAGTCGCCACGGCTCGTCGTCAACCCGGGCCCGGACGGTAAGCGCGTCGCCGGCCCGGCTGACCCGGACCGTGACCACCCGGTCGGCCCACTCCGGCACCGGTGCCACCGACCAGTCGGAGACCTCCCGCGTCACCACCGCGCCGAGTTGCAGGTCGCCGTCGCTCACCTCGACACCGGCCTTGGTCCAGGTCCGCTCGTCCACCCACACCAGGACGCCGGCCTGGTCGAACTGCTCAGTGAGTTCGAGGGCGAAGCTCACCTCCATCGCGGTGCCGACAGGCAGCGGCGCGAGCAGGGCCGGGGCGTCCTCGTGGACGAAGCCGTAGCTTGTCCGCCGCCACAGGTCGCTCTCGGCCGCGGGCTCGACAAGCAGTTCGCCGTCCGGACCGTGCTCGGTGCGCACCGGCGGGTGCAGCCAGGTGCCCCGGGCCCAGTCCAACGGCTCACTCGGTGGTACGAGCTCGAACGCCATGACGGAAACGGTACCCGGCGGGTTTGCCGCGATGATCAATCGGACATGTTTGGACGGCATGGGTGACCGTTGGTATTCCGAAGCCGTTGTCTACTGCCTCGACATCGACACGTTCGCCGACTCCGACGGCGACGGGGTCGGCGACATCCGCGGCCTGATGGGCCGACTGGACTACCTTGCCCGGCTGGGCGTGACGTGTCTGTGGCTGCACCCCATCCACCCCTCGCCCAACCGTGACGACGGGTACGACGTCACCGACTTCTACAACGTGGACCCTCGCTTCGGCACACTCGGCGACTTCGCCGAACTGCTGCACCAGGCGCAGAACCGGGGCATCCGCGTGATCATCGACCTGGTGGTCAACCACACCTCCGACGAGCACCCGTGGTTCCAGTCCGCCCGATCCTCGCCGGACTCCCCGTACCGCGACTGGTATCTCTGGGCCGACCACGAGCCCGCGGACCGCCACCAGGGCATGGTCTTTCCCGGGGAGCAGAACGAGACCTGGACGTACGACCGCACCGCCAAGGCCTGGTTCTACCACCGCTTCTACAAGTTCCAGCCCGACCTCAACGTGGCGAACCCGCAGGTCCGCGCCGAGATCAAGAAGATCATGTCGTTCTGGCTCCAGCTCGGCGTCTCCGGTTTCCGGATGGACGCGGTGCCGTTCATCATCGAGCTGACCGAGCCGGGCAACCCGAAGTCGCCGAAGGACTTCGAGTTCCTCAGCGAGCTGCGCCAGCACGTGCAGTGGCGCCGGGGCGACGCCGTCCTGCTGGCCGAGGCGAACGTCGAACCCGACGAACTGCCCACGTTCTTCGGCGACGGCGGTGGCTCCGGCAACCGGGTCCACATGCTCTTCGACTTCATGCTCAACGGTCGGCTCGTGCTCGCCCTTGCCCGGCACGACCCGGAGCCGCTGATCGAGGCGTTGCGCGACACCCCGAAGCTGCCCGTCGGCGGGCAGTGGGCCACCTTCCTGCGCAACCACGACGAGATCGACCTGTCCCGGCTGACAACCGAACAACGCAACCAGGTGTACGCGGAGTTCGGCCCGGACGAAAACATGCGCATCTACGACCGGGGGATCCGTCGACGGCTGGCTCCGATGCTCGACAACGACCGGCGGCGCATCGAGTTGGCGTACGCCCTCCAGTTCTCCATGCGGGGCACGCCGGTGCTGCGCTACGGCGAGGAGATCGGCATGGGGGAGGACCTGTCGCTGCCCGGCCGGGAGGCGATCCGTACCCCGATGCAGTGGTCCTACGCGGCGAACGCCGGCTTCTCCACTGCGGACCCGGAGAAGCTGGTCCGCCCGGTCATCGACAAGGGTGAGTTCAGCTATCAGCAGGTGAACGTCACGGCCCAGACCAGCGACGCGAAGTCGCTGTTCGCCTGGTTCGAACGCATGATCCGCACGCTGCGCGAGGCGCCCGAGATCGGCTCCGGCTCGACCACCCACATCGACGTGTCGATGCCGCCCGGCGTGCTTGCGCACCGGGCGGACGGCCCGACCGGGACCATGGTGTTCGTGCACAACCTCGGCACCGACGACGTCGAAGTGGACCTGAGCAGCCTCGAACCGGAGGCCGACATGCCGATGGACGTGCTCAGCGACCGTGGCTACGGCGAGTTGGGCAAGCTCGGGGCGGTCAAGGTGGCCGGTTACGGCTACCGGTGGATCCGGCTCTGCCGTGGCTCAGCCTGGTGACCTCGGCCGGAAGGCTCCGGGGTTAAGCTCCTTCGATCGACCCCAAGTTACCCGGAGGTAGTCATGTCGGAGCCCCGCGTCGCCATCGTCACCGGAGCCGCACGCGGTATCGGTGCGGCCACCGCCCAGCGGCTGGCCGCCGACGGGATGGCCGTCGCCGTCGTCGACATCGACGAGTCGACCACCAAGGAGACGGTGGACGCCATCATCGGAGCGGGCGGTCGCGCCCTCGGCGTCGGTGCCGACGTGTCCGACCGGGCGCAGGTCGAGGCGGCCGTCGAGCGGGTCGCCGCCGAGTTGGGCGCGCCGACCGTGCTTGTCAACAACGCCGGCGTGCTCCGCGACAACCTGCTGTTCAAGATGACCAGCTCCGACTGGGACACGGTCATGGGGGTGCACCTGCGCGGCGCGTTCCTGTTCAGCCAGGCCGCTCAGAAGCACATGGTGGAGCGCAAGTGGGGGCGGATCGTCAACCTCTCCAGCACCTCCGCCCTGGGCAACCGGGGTCAGGCGAACTACGCCGCCGCCAAGGCGGGCCTCCAGGGCTTCACCAAGACGCTCGCCATCGAGCTGGGGCCGTTCGGGGTGACAGCCAACGCGGTCGCCCCCGGCTTCATCGTCACCGACATGACGGCGGCCACCGCCGCCCGGATGAAGGTCGACTTCGAGGACTTCCAGAAGCACGCCGCCGCCGAGATCCCGGTCCGTCGTCCGGGTCGCCCGGAGGACGTCGCGCACACCATCTCGTTCCTGACCAGTGAGGGCGCGGGGTTCGTCTCCGGCCAGGTCATCTACGTCGCCGGCGGCCCCCGGGCCTGATCGTTCTCCCGACGAGGACGCACCCTGCACGCCAGGGAGCGTCCTCGTCGTGCGTTTGCGGTCGACCGTGTTTGCGCGGTCAGTTGTGCGGTCAGGCCGGGTCGCGGCGGGTCCGCCAGAGCCAGACCAGGCCGAGCACCGGCAGCACCAGCGGGATGTAGCCGTATCCGCTGCCGAACTGCGACCACACCGTCTCGTCGGGGAAGAGCTCCTTGTCGACAAGGCTCAGTACGCCGACCGTGACGACCCCGACCAACTCCACCGCGCAGCAGGCAAGGGCCACGCGCCGACCGGCGTGGCCGGCACGGGCGAGCCCCACCGCGGCCACGATGTAGATGAGCGCGGCCACCGCGGAGAGCAGGTACGCCACCGGCGCCTCGTCGAACTTCGTGGCGATCTGGAGGCCGGCCCGGCTGGTCGCCGCGATAGCGAAGATCAGGTAGACGGCGATCAGTAGGCGGCCCGGACCGCTGTTGGTGGTGCGGCGGGCCGGCTGTGTCTCAACCACCGAGCACCTCCCAGGTCTGCTGCAACCGGACCACCACCACAGGGGTCACCAGGCAGACCGCGCAGACGATCGCCGAACCCCACCGGGTCGGTTCCATCCGGGCCAGCACCCAGGCCAGCGGTGGCAGGCAGACCAGCGTGACCAGATAGCCGAAGAACGCGCCGGGCTCACCGGGCCGGTCGCCACCACCGATCGCGACAAGCGCGAGCACGCCCAGGACGAGCAGCGCCAGCTCCAGCAGGGCCAGACCGGCGAACTGCACCCGGTCCGGTGGCCGCTGACGTATCGCCACGACCAGCGCCCACACCGCGACGAGCAGCGACAGCACGATCGATACCGTCGCGGCGATCCCGTCCACCGGCGAGCTGGCCGCCGCCGCGCTGGTCATCGGCCCCACCCGGTCGTTGCCTCGGTCACCGGCACAGCCTACTAACCGTCGTAGTACCCCACGACCCTGCCTCGCTGTCGTCGGCCGCTCGTTCTGGCCGGAGCGTTCTCCGCGCCGGTCACCACTACCACCCTGGCGCTCCGGTTGGTCAACCCGCCGCCGGCACGCCCGGTGCGGCGACTAGCGTGGATCAGGGCCGTGGCGTCACCACGGTGGGGACGACGGCGGAGGTACACGTGCTGCGGTTCGGCTTGTTCGGCACCGGTCACTGGGCGATCGAGACGCACGGAAAGGCGCTGCACGCACACCCGGACGCGGAACTCGTCGGGGTGTGGGGGCGCAACCCGGAGCGGGCCGCCTCACTGGGCGAGATGTACGGAGTGCCGACGTACAACGACATCGACGCCCTCATCGAGCAGTGCGAGGCCGTCGCCGTCGCGCTGCCGCCGGACATCCAGGCCGACATCGCGGTACGGGCGGCCACTGCCGGCCGGCACCTGCTGCTGGACAAGCCGCTGGCGCTCACCGTCGCCGACGCCGACAGTGTCGTCGCCGCAGCCGAGGCGTCCGGGGTGGCCTCGGTCGTCTTCTTCACCCAGCGGTTCCAGCCGAACGTCACAGCGTTCCTCGCCGCGACCGCCGCCGCCGGTGGCTGGCAGCACGGGCGGACCACGGCGTTCGCGTCGATCTTCCAGGACGGCAGCCCGTACGGCGGCTCGCTGTGGCGGCGGGAGCACGGCGCGCTCTGGGACATCGCCCCGCACGCGCTCTCGATCCTTCTGCCGGTGCTCGGCCGGGTGACCCAGGTCGCAGCCATCGACGGTCCGAGTGGCATGGTGCACCTGCTGTTCACCCACGAGGGCGGCGCCACCAGCAGTGCCGCGCTGTCCCTGGACGCTCCGCGCGAGGCGATGGCCCGGGAGTTCGTGTTCTACGGCGAGAACGGCATCGAAACCGTTCCGCACGGCGAGTACGACGCGGCCACCGCGTTCGGGGTGGCAATCGACCAGCTCATCGAGCAGGTACGCGCCGGCACCCGCGACCACCGCTGCGACGTCCGCTTCGGTCGCGAGGTCGTCACCATCCTCGCCGCCGCCGAAACCGCCCGCACAACCTCCCGCACAGTCCCCCTCCCGTAACCCCGGCTCCGCCCCCCGGCCTCCCCGCTGGCCTCCCCGCTCCTCCCGTTGATCATGAGGTTGGCGGGCCGGAACGGCGCTCCGGGCCCCGCTAACCTCATGATCAACGGGGTGGGTGGGTGGGTGGGGGCCGGGCCCTGGTCCGGGGCCGTTTCAGGAGAGGGTGGTCAGCGCGGCGGCAAGCTCGTCCGGCGACTCGAACTGCTCGGCCGGCAACGCCTGCACCATCTGCAACAACGCCGTGCTGGCCCCGTTCTCCTGCGCCCAGCGGAACAGGTCCTCGCGGGAGACCGGGTAGTCGAGCCCTGCCAGGTACTCCTGCAACTGCACCCCGGTGACGGTCATGCCGGCCGGCTACCCGCTCATTTCGGGCGTACACCGGGGCGGGCCGGGTGGTGGCGACCCGTCGCCGGACCACGAACGACGCGCCCCGCGGACGGCTCGCCAGCGCTGTCGAACCGCCGGTCGCGCGGCGTGTCGGCCCACGGCGCGCCGACGGTTTGTCGAAGCGGTCGCCGGGTAGCCGCTGCCATGCTGGTTCAGCGGCTCGGCGCGCCGAGCGACTTCGACCCGTTGCTGGAGCGCGTCCGGGACTCCCGGGTGGTGATGATCGGCGAGTCCACCCACGGCAGCTACGACTACTACCGGCTGCGTGAGCAGCTCACCCGCCGGCTGATCGCGGAGTGCGGCTTCTCGTTCGTGGCGGTGGAGGGTGACTGGCCGGACTGCGACCGGGTGCACCGCTCGGTGACCGCCGCCCCGGGCGGAGCGCTGGAACCGCAGAACGCACTCGAACGCTTCGAACGGTGGCCGACCTGGATGTGGGCGAACGCCGAGGTGGCCCGGTTCTGCAGGTGGTTGCGGGCCTGGAATCTGGAGCGGCCGGAAGGGCAACGGGCCGGCTTCCACGGGCTCGACGTGTACAGCCTCTGGGAGTCGATGCAGGCGATCTTCGACTACCTGGGGGAGGAGGACCCGAAGTCGCTGGAGGCGGCGCAGGACGCGTACCGGTGCTTCGAGCCGTACGGCAAACGGGTCGAGGATTACGGCGCGGCCAGCCGGTTCGTGTCCGCGCGGTGCGAGGAGGAGGTGATCCGGCTGCTGGCGCGTACCCGGGAACAGGCCCTCTCCGGCGGCCCGGACCGCTTCTCGGCCTGGCAGAACGCGGAGGTGGTGGCCGGCGCGGAGCGCTACTACCGGGCGATGGTCGCCGGCGGCCCGGATTCCTGGAACATCCGCGATACCCACATGCAGGACACCCTGGATCGGCTGCTGGAACGGTACGGCCCGGACGCCCGCGGGATCGTCTGGGCGCACAACACGCACGTCGGGGACGCGCGGGCCACCGACATGGCCGCGGACGGGATGGTCAACATCGGGCAGTTGGCCCGGGAGCGGCACGGCGACGACGCGGTGACGCTCATCGGGTTCGGCACCTACCGGGGAACGGTTATCGCCGCTCCCCGGTGGGGCTCGCCGCCGGAGCCGATGGTGGTGCCGCCGGCGCGGGAGGGCTCGGTCGAGCGGCGGTTGCACGAGCTGATGCCGGAACGGGCGGTGCTCGTCTTCGACGGCGACCAGCCGGGCTGGGTCACCGACACCTCGGACCATCGGGCGATCGGTGTGGTCTACGACCCGTCGTTCGAGTCCTGGGGCAACTACGTGCCGACGCGGCTCGGTGAGCGCTACGACGCGTTGATCTGGTGCGACGAGACAACAGCCCTACACCCGCTGCCCGTCCCCGCCGCCCCAGGAGAGATGGAGACGTACCCGGCCGGGGTGTAACCGGCCCGGCTGGCGTCGATCATGGAGTTGTGGTGCCTGTTGTGCCCTGAATCAGGCGATTCGTCCGGCACCACAACTCCATGATCGACCGGTTAGGGCGTTAGACGCGGGACGGGGTTTGGTCTGCCAGCTCCGTGCGGAGCTTTTCGCCCTCGATGTCGACGTTGGGCAGGACGCGGGACAGCCAACGCGGCAGCCACCACGCCCGGTCGCCGAGCAGGGACATCACGGCGGGGACGATCGTCATGCGGACCACGAAGGCGTCGATGGCCACACCGACGGCGAGCGCGAAGCCCATCGACTTGATCACCGGGTCCTCGAGGAAGACGAAGCCCCCGAACACGGAGATCATGATCAGGGCGGCGGCGGTGACCACCCGGGCGCCGTGGCCCATGCCGCTGATCGTGGCCTGCCGGGCGGTCTCACCGTGCACGTAGTCCTCCCGCATACGCGACACCAGGAAGACCTCGTAGTCCATGGCGAGGCCGAACAGGATGCCGATGAGCAGGATCGGCAGGAAGCTGATCAGCGGGGCCGGAGTGTCCAGGCCGACCAGGTCGGCGAGGTGCCCCTGCTGGAAGACAGCCACAGTGATGCCGAACGTGGCGGCGACGGTGAGCAGGAAGCCCAGCGCGGCCTTGATCGGCACCAGCACCGAGCGGAACACCAGCATCAGCAGCAGGATCGAGAGCCCGACGACAAGCAGCAGGTAGACCGGCAGCGCGTCGGAGAGCTTCTCGGAGACGTCGATGCCGACAGCCGTGACGCCGGTGAGCAGCACCTCCGCGTTGGGGATTTCGCGTACCGAGTCGCGGATGTCGTTCACCACGGTTTCGGTGGCCTCGTCGGTCGGGCCGGTCTTGGGCACCACACCGAGCAGCGCGGTCCGGCCGTCCGGGCTGATTTGCGGCGGCGCCACCGCGAGGACGTTCTCGGTGCCCTGGATGAGAGCGGTGACCTGTGGCACGGCGGCAGAGGTGGCCTGCGGCGTGTCACCCGCGACCACCACCGCGAGCCGGCCGGTGAAGCCCGGCCCGAAGCCCTCGGTGGTCAGGTCGCTGGCCACCCGTTCGGGCGAACCGACTGCCGCCGTCGACGCGTCCGGCAGGGCCAGCCGCATGTCCGGCGTGGGCAGCGCGAGCAGCCCCAGGCCGAGCAGGCTGAGCAGGATGACGGGTACGCGGAACCGGGTGACGAGCCGCGCCCAGCGGAAGCCGAACGTGGACCGGTCCTCGGTCGTCGCCTCCGGCCGGTCGTCGAGGTCCGCGCCATCGGCCGGCGCAGCCGCCCCGGCGGCACCGGCGCGCAGCCGGCGGGGGAGTACCCGGCGGCCGGCGAAGCCGAGCAGCGCGGGTTGGAGGGTGATCGCGACGAGCACCGCGACGGTGACGGTGCCGGCTGCGGCGAGACCCATCACGGTGAGGAATGGGATGTTCACCACGGCCAGCCCGGCCAGGGCGATGACAACTGTGGCGCCCGCGAAAACCACGGCGGAGCCGGCGGTGCCCACGGCCCGGCCGACCGCCTCCTCCGGGGAGAGGCCGTCGATCAGGTTCTGCCGGTACCGGGAGGTGATGAACAGCGAGTAGTCGATGCCGACCGCGAGGCCGAGCATCAGCGCCAGGATCGGCGCGGTGCTGGTCAGCTCGATGACACCGCTCAGCGCGAACAGGCCGGCCATGCCGACGCCCACGCCGATCAGGGCGTTGAGCAGGGTCATCCCGGCGGCGACGAGCGAGCCGAACGTGACGATCAGAACGATCGCGGCCACCAGTACGCCGAGCGCCTCGGTGGAGCCGACCTCCGGCTCACCACCAAGCACCTCGCCGCCCGGTGCGACCTGCCAACCCTGCGCCTCGGCGGCGGCACCGACCTCCTCGTACGCGGTGCGCTGCTCGTCGGTCACCCCGTCGAAGCCGTCCGCGAACTGGACCTGGACCAACGCGTACCGGCCGTCGGGCGAGACCGCGCCGACCTGGAGCGGGTCGACCGCGCCGACCACGCCGGGCAGCGCGGAGGCCTCCTGAACCAGCTGCTGCAGTACGGCCTGGCCCTCCGGGCGGGCCAGTTGGCCGTCTGCCGGCGCCTTGACGGCGATGGTGCCGGTGACGCCGCTGGCCACCGGGAACTGCTCGGCGAGCAGGTCGAGGGCACGCTGGCTCTCGGTGCTGGGCATTGTGAAGTTGCTCGCCGTCGGGCCGCGCAGGGTCGCCGCGGCCAGACCGGCGACGACGAGTACGACGAGCCAGAGCGCGACGACGAGCCGTCGCCGGCGAAGCGCGCCCCGGCCGAGCCGGTAGAGCAGGGTGGCCATCAGGAGTCCTTGTCCTCGGTCGTTGATAGGTGTTGCAGGGTTGCCTCGACGGGTGTGATGGCCCGCCGTACGAGGGTGAGCAGGGCGACGCGAAGTTCGTCGTCGGGTACGTCGGCGAACTCGGCGCACGCCTCGGGGATGCCGGCCAGCAGCACGAATGCGGTGATCTGGGCGGCTGGCCGGTCGGAGTGCCCGGCCATGGCGTCGCGCAGGCGCTCGGAGATCTGCTGGATGTGGGCGAAGGCCGGCTGGCAGAGCAGTTCGGCGAATTCGCCGCGCAGGAGCGCGATCTCCCGCCGGAACCGGACGGCGAGGTCGACGAAGCCGACGGCGGCGGCCTCCTGGCTGTCCGTTCCGGTGCCGTCGGTGAGCTGGTCGTCAAGGTCTCGCAGCATCGCGATGGCCGGTGCCATCAGCTCGGCGAGGAGAGCTTCCTTGTTCGCGAAGTGGTAGAGCACCGTGGCCTTGGAGCAGCCGACCTCGCGGGCGATGTCCTGCAGGGAGGTGCCGCGGTATCCGGTTACGGCGAACTGCCGTGCCGCCGCGGCGAGGATCTCACCGTGCGTCGCGGAAACTGCTCTGGCCATCGCTGGTCCACCTCCGCGAACCAGCATGCCTGACCGATCGGTCAGACCCTGACCGATCGGTCAGAAATCCCTCGTGGTGTTCCCCACACCCGGCCCTGGTTTAACCGGCGTGCTCCCTGTCGTACCTGGTCCGCGCCTCGGCGATGGCCCGACGGTGCCGCTCGGCCCAGTTGGTCAGGGCGACCAGGGACTCGTACAGCTCCAGCGCCATCGGGGTGGCCGTGTATTCGACCTTGGGCGGCACTGTCGGATAGACCCGGCGGTGCAGCAGGCCGTCGCGTTCCAGGTTACGCAGCGTCAGCGTGAGCATCCGGCGGCTGATGCCCTCGATGTGCCGCTCCAGCTCGGTGAAGCGCACCGGCCCGTTGGAGGCGACAACCAGGATGCTGATGCTCCATTTGCCGCCGACCCGGTCCAGCACCTCGCGGACGGTGCACGCCTTGGCCTGCCCGGCGGTGAACGGCACGTCCCCGGCCGCGCAGGTCAGCTCCGCGTCGACCAGTGCGGACACATCGCTGTTCCTCTGGGACATCACAGTGCCTCCTTCCGCTCCGACTCATGGTCACAGACGATGACGTCGGTAACAAAGCATGCACCAAGGAGGAGTTTCATGGACCGGGTCGTTCCGCCCCGCTGGCCGGCGCTGCTCGTGCTCTGCGCCGGCAGCCTGATGATCATTCTGGACGGAAGCGTGGTGGCGGTCGCGCTGCCCGCCATCCAGCGCGACCTGGGCTTCACCGCCCCCGGCCTGGCCTGGGTGGTGAACGCCTACCTGGTCGCCTTCGGCGGATTGCTGCTGCTCGCCGGCCGCCTAGGCGACCTGCTGGGCCGGCGGCGCGTCTTCCTGGCCGGCGTAGCGCTGTTCACACTGGCCTCGCTGGGCTGTGCCGCGGCCACCGGGCCGGGCCAGCTCGTCGCCGCGCGTTTCGGTCAGGGCGTCGGCGGCGCTCTGGCGATGGCGGTAAGCCTCGGCATGATCGTCCGGCTCTATCCCGAGCCTGCCGAGCGGGCTCGCGCCATCGCGGTCTTCAGCTTCACCGGCGCAGCCGGCGCGTCGATCGGGACGGTGGCCGGCGGGTTGCTCACCGAGCTGGCCGGCTGGCGGTCGATCTTCCTGGTCAACCTGCCGATCGGAGTGCTCATCCTGGTCGCCGCCGTCCGCACCCTCCCCGCCGAACGGGGGATCGGCCTGCGGGCCGGCCTCGACGTACCCGGGGCGCTGCTCGCCACCTCCGGCCTGATGGCCGCCGTGCTGGGCATCGTGGGCACCGCCGAGCACGGCTGGACCAGCAGCCGGACCCTCGGCGCGGCGGCGCTCGCGGCGCTGCTGCTCGGTGGGTTCGCCGTCCGCCAGCGCACGGCGTCGACCCCGCTGCTGCCGGGCCGGGTGCTGCGCGTACCAGGTCTGGTCGCCGCGAACAGCGTGCAGTTCCTCATGGTCGCCGCGTACTTCGGTTTCCAGTTCCTGCTCGCAGTGGAGCTGCAACTGGTCCTCGGGCTGGACGCGGCGGCCACCGGCTGGGCCTTCCTGCCCACCCCTGTGGTGATCGCCGTGATCTCGCTCGGCCTGGCCGGCCGGCTGATCGCCCGCTGGGGCGCCCGGAGCGTGCTGGTGACCGGGCTCGGCCTGGCGGCCGTCGGCTTCCTGCTGCTCGCCAGGCTTCCCGCCGACGGCGGCTACCTCACCGACGTACTCCCCGCGATGGTGATCTTCGGGGTTGCCGGCGGTCTGACCCTGCCGGCCGTCACCACCCTTGCCATGGCCGGGGCGACCGACGCGGACGCCGGGCTCGCGTCGGGGCTGGCAAACACCACCCAGCAGGTCGGCGGCGCGGTCGGCCTGGCCGCGTTGAGCACGCTGGCCGCCGTGCGCGCCGACGGTCTGCGGGCCGCAGGCTGGGACGAGGTGGACGCGCTGGCCGGCGGCTATCGGGCCGCGTTCGCAGTGGCCGCCGCCCTGGTGGTGACCGTGCTGCTGCTCGCGCTTGCCACTCTGCCCCGCGCGGGTCGCCGCAATCTTCCTCCGTCGAAGCGCCGCGTCCGGTTGACCGACAGCTCCCCGGCCGGGAGGGTGATCGGGTGACCGAGGCTGACGAGACCCGCGACGGCGTGGCCCTGACCAACCTGGACCAGCCGCTGTCCGACCGCGCCGACGCGACCAAGCGGGACCTTGTCGACTATCTCGACGCGGTCCGGGAGCGGATCCTGGCACAGCTACGGGACCGGCCGCTGTCGGTGATCAGGGTCCGACCGGGGCAGCCCCCCTTCATGCAGAAGAACCTGCCGAAGTACACCCCGGACTGGGTCCGCCGCGTGCCGGTCTGGGCCGAGGCCTCGCACCGGGAGATCTCGTACGCCCTCTGCGACGACCGGCGGACACTGCTCTGGTTCGCCAACCAACGGGCCGTCGAATACCACCCGACGCTCGCCACCGCGGCCGACCTGCACCGCCCCACGCACCTGGTGCTCGACCTCGACCCACCCGAGGGCGACGGGTTCGCGGCGGCGGTAGGTGCGGCACTGCTGGTCCGTCAGGCGCTCGCCGACGCCGGGATGGCCGGAGCGGTAAAGACCAGCGGCGCCAAGGGTGTGCACGTCTTCGTTCCGGTGGCCGGTGAGCCCACGGCGGAGGAGTTGGCCGCCGCCACGCGTGCGCTCGCCGTCCGCGCCGAACGGCTGGACCCGGCGCTTGCCACCACGGCGTACATCAAGGAGGACCGGGGCGGCAAGGTCTTCGTGGACGCCACCCGGTCCGGCGGTGCGACTGTCGTCGCCGCGTACAGCCCTCGACTGCGTCCCGGGATGCCCGTGTCGTTCCCTGTCGACTGGGCCGACCTGACCGATGTGACCCCGGCGGACTTCACCATCCGGACCGTGCCGCCGCTTGTCGCCGAGACCGACCCCTGGGCCACCCTGATGCCGGCGCCGCAGTCGCTGCCCGCCGACCTGGTGGCCGAGGGACGGACCATCCCGGTGGCCCGGGTGCAGGCCATGCACGAGGGCAAGCGCCGGGCCCGAGCCCGCCGCGAAACCACCTGACGGTACGCCCCGGAGCGGCTCGCACCGGCCCGCTGCCGCCCCGACCGGCGGGAACCCGCCCGTTCGGTGATCCAGATTTGTCGGTGGCGTGTGGCACGATTTTCCAGGTGAGCAGCAGACCTGCCGCCGCGCGCCTCGACGATCTGGCGCGGCTGCGCCGTGTGCGTGACCGGATCGACCGGGAATACGCGCAGCCGCTGGATGTCGAGGCGCTCGCCCGGGGTGTGCACATGTCAGCCGGGCATCTCAGTCGGGAGTTCCGGCTCGCCTACGGCGAATCTCCGTACAGCTATCTCATGACCCGCCGCATCGAGCGCGCGATGGCCCTGCTGCGGCGCGGTGACCTCAGCGTCACCGACGTCTGCTTCGCGGTCGGCTGCTCGTCGCTCGGCACCTTCAGCACCCGCTTCACCGAGCTTGTCGGTGTGCCACCGAGCACCTACCGCCGGCAGGCGGCAGGAGCGACGGAGGGCATGCCGTCCTGCACCGCCAAACAGGTGACCAGACCGGTCAGAAATCGAGAAGCGCAGGTCACGCGACCGGGCCTACCGTGACCGCCACGGGTCGAAGCGGCGTGGGTGGCCCTGGCGTCACTCCGGGCGCGACCCGACAGGCGCCGGCCAGCCGGGGCACGCCCGCCGGACAGATGGAGAGACGATGAGCAAGCACGCCGCCGACAGCCACGACCTGATCCGGGTGCAGGGCGCGCGCGTCAACAACCTCAAGGACGTCACCGTCGAGCTGCCGAAGCGGCGTCTGACGGTGTTCACCGGCGTCTCCGGTTCGGGCAAGAGTTCGCTCGTGTTCGGCACCATCGCCGCCGAGTCGCAGCGCATGATCAACGAGACGTACAGCGCCTTCGTGCAGGGGTTCATGCCGACGCTGGCCCGACCCGAGGTCGACGTGCTGGACGGGCTGACGACGGCGATCATCGTCGACCAGGAGCGGATGGGCGCCAACGCCCGATCGACCGTCGGCACCGCCACGGACGCCAACGCGATGCTGCGCATCCTCTTCAGCAGGCTCGGGCAGCCGCACATCGGTTCGCCGAACGCGTTCTCCTTCAACGTTCCGTCGGTCCGGGCGAGCGGCGCGATCACCGTCGAGCGCGGCGCCGGCAAGTCCAAGACCGAGAAGGCGACATTCAACCGGCTGGGCGGCATGTGCCCGCGTTGCGAGGGCATGGGCTCCGTCACGGACTTCGACCTGTCCGCGCTCTACGACGCCAGCAAGTCGCTTAACGAGGGCGCGATCACCATCCCCGGCTACAGCATGGAGGGCTGGTACGGCCGCATCTACCGTGGTTGTGGCTACTTCGACCCGGACAAGCCGATCGGCAAGTACAACAAGAAGGAGTTGCAGGACCTGCTCCACAAGGAGCCGACCAAGATCAAGATCGAGGGCATCAACCTGACGTACGTCGGTCTGATCCCGCAGATCCAGAAGTCGTTCCTTTCCAAGGACATCGACACGCTGCAACCGCACATCCGTGCCTTCGTCGAGCGGGCGGTGACGTTCACTACCTGCCCCGAGTGCGAGGGCACCCGGCTCAGTGCGGAGGCACGGTCCTCGAAGATCAACGGCAAGAACATCGCCGACGTCTGCGCCATGCAGATCAGCGACCTGGCCGGCTGGGTCCGGGGCATCAGCGACTCCTCGGTTGCCCCGCTGCTCGCCGGGCTGCAACACCTGGTGGACTCGTTCGAGGAGATCGGGCTGGGCTACCTGTCCCTGGACCGGCCGTCGGGCACCCTCTCCGGCGGCGAGGCGCAGCGCACCAAGATGATCCGCCACCTCGGGTCGTCGCTCACCGACGTCACCTACGTCTTCGACGAGCCGACCATCGGGCTGCACCCGCACGACATCGCGCGGATGAACAACCTGCTGCTGCGGCTGCGCGACAAGGGCAACACAGTGCTTGTCGTCGAGCACAAGCCGGAGGCCATCGCCATCGCCGACCACGTGGTCGACCTGGGCCCCGGCGCCGGCACGGCAGGTGGCGAGGTGGTGTTCGAGGGCACCGTGGCCGGGCTGCGGGCCAGCGACACCCTCACGGGCCGGCACCTCGACTACCGGGCCGGCGTGAAGCCGTCCGTACGGACGCCGTCGGGTCTGCTGGAGATCCGGGGCGCGAGCACCCACAACCTGCGCGACGTCGACGTCGACATCCCGTTGGGTGTGCTGGTGGTGGTGACCGGGGTGGCCGGGTCGGGCAAGAGTTCGCTGATCCACGGCTCGGTGTCCAGCCGGGAGGGCGTGGTGTCTGTCGACCAGAGCGCGATCCGTGGGTCGCGGCGGAGCAATCCGGCGACGTACACCGGGTTGCTGGAGCCGATCCGGAAGGCGTTCGCGAAGGCGAACGGTGTGAAGCCGGCGCTGTTCAGTGCCAACTCCGAGGGCGCGTGCCCCGGCTGCAACGGCGCCGGGGTCATCTACACCGACCTGGGAATGATGGCCGGTGTGGCGGCCACCTGCGAGGAGTGCGAGGGCCGGCGGTTCCAGGCTTCGGTCCTGGAATACCGCTTCGGTGGCCGCAACATCAGCGAGGTGCTGGCCATGTCGGTGACCGAGGCGGAGCGGTTCTTCGCCGACGGCGAGGCGCGTACGCCAGCCGCGCACGCCATCCTCGACCGGCTCGCCGACGTCGGCCTCGGTTACCTCAGCCTCGGCCAGCCGCTCACCACCCTGTCCGGCGGCGAGCGGCAGCGGCTCAAGCTGGCCACACGGATGGCCGAGAAGGGCGGCGTCTACGTCCTCGACGAGCCGACCACCGGCCTGCATCTCGCCGACGTCGAGCAGTTGCTCGGCCTGTTGGACCGGCTCGTCGACTCCGGCAAGTCGGTGATCGTCGTCGAGCACCACCAGGCGGTCATGGCGCACGCCGACTGGATCATCGACCTGGGTCCGGGTGCCGGTCACGACGGCGGGCAGGTCGTCTTCGAGGGCACCCCGGCGGATCTCGTCGCCGCCCGCTCTACGCTCACCGGCGAGCACCTCGCGGTGTACGTCGGCGGTTGAGCCGGCGCTGAGGTCAGCTCCCGGCTCTGCCCGGTCGGCTGATGGGGGCGGAGAGCATGCCGGTGATGGCGTCGACGAGGAAGTCACCGACCTGCGGCCACCGGGGGTCTTCGCCGTCGCGTTCGGCGCGTGCCTCGACCTCTGCGGCCGCGGTGCTGACGATGCGGGCGATCAGGCGCGCGCGGCCGGCGACGATGTCCGGGTCGAGGTGTCGCAGCCGCGCGGCCAGTGACGCGCGCAGTTGCATAGCCTGTGGCGTGATGTCCTGGGCTTCCCGCATGATCGGCGCAGTAGCGGGGTTGTGGAGGACGTGGTCGAGGAACCGGGCTCGCCAGCTCGGTCGCGGCAGGTGGTCGAGCACCCGCATGCTCGGCTCCACGAGGCCGCGTATGTCGCCGAGGACGGAGTCCTCGGGTGGGGGCATCTTCTCGCGTTGTTGCGCCACGTCGTGCACGTGGCGGGCCATGAGTGCCTTGAGTAGGCCGTCGCGTCCGCCGAAGTAGTAGCGCACCGCCGAGTGGTTGGTGTTGCCGGCCGCCTCTGCCACTCTCCGGTCGGAGATCTCCGCGACGCCCGACTCGGCGAAGAGCCGTTCGGCCGCGTCGAGCAGGGCGGTGCGTGCCGCCACTGACCGCCTCATGACCGGCTCCCTCGCTGTTCTCACCCCGGATGTGACTCAGGTCAACCTAGCCGGATTCCCGCATCCGACCTGCGCCGCCTACAGTTCGTAAGTCACCTGGCTTATAAACTGATCTGGAGAGTGCATGGACACCGAAGCCGTGATCGAGGCTGCCGACGTGATCGACGGCCGCCCGCCCGGCCCGGACCGCAAGGAACAGATCATCCGAATGGTCGCCCTGTTCGTGATGCCGTTCCTCATGGTCACGATGATGTTCGCGACCTACATGGCGACAATGCACTCGCCGCACCCCCGGGACATGCCGGTGGCGGTCGTCGGCAGCGGCGCCGCCGCGCAGGCGATCGTCGACGGCCTCAACGCCGCGCCCGGAAACACCACCGACGCCACGCTGGTGCCCACCCGGGACGACGCTGTCGACCTGCTGCGCGACCAGGAAGCCGCCGCCGCGCTGGTCCTGCCCGCTCCGGGCGGTGACAGCGCGACAATCCTCACCGCATCGGCGGCCGGGGCATCGCAGGGCGCCACCGTCCAGCAGTTGCTCGCGCCGGTCGCCGTGGCGAACAACTGGCAGGCCACCACCGAGGACGTCGCGCCGCTGCCCGACGGTGACCGGGCCGGCATCGCGGTCCTGTTCGCCGCCATGGGCATGATGCTTGCCGGCTACGTGCCGCTGAGCATCATGGTGATGGGCGTTCCCCACCTGCTGCGGCTGCGACGGTTCCTGCCCGTGCTGGCCGGCTGGTCCGCGCTCACCAGCTCGATAATCTGGCTCATCCTCGGCCCCGTCGTGGGCGCCGTCGAGGGCCACTACCTCACCTTCCTCGGCGTCGGCATGCTCGCCACAGCAGCCGTCGGCATGGCCCAGCTACTGCTCTCCAAGGTGGTCGGCCCTCTCGCGGTGCTGCCCGGCATGCTGCTCTGGGTCGTGTTCGGCATGCCCGCGTCGAACCTGGCGTTGTCGGTGCACAACATGCCCGGGTTCTTCCAGTTCCTGCACGGAGTGCTCCCGCTCCCGGCGGCCGGCGAGGCGCTGCGCTCGGTCCTGTACTTCGACGGCAACGGCCTCGGCACCCACCTGGTCGTCCTGACCGTGTGGATCGTGGCTGCCCTCGCGCTCTGCCTGCTCAAGGAGCGCAGCGCGAGCGGGAACGTCATCCCCGGCGTCCCGCCGATCCCCGACCCCGACGCGAAGGCCCCCGCCCTCGCCGGCGGGCCGCCGCGCTCCAAGCGATTCCGGTACGTCGCCGCGGCCGGCTTCCCACTGGCCATCCTCGTGGTCGTCGTGGGTGCCATGGGCTTCTCCATGCACAAACCGCAGCCGCACGACATCCCGGTCGTCGTGGTCGCCGCCACCCCCGAGCTGGCCCAGCAGACCGCCGACGGCCTGAACACGCAGCTCACCGGCATCCTCGACGTCACAGTTGCCGACAGCGCCGAGCAGGCCACCGAGCAGATCAAGGCCCGTGACGTGGTTGCCGCCTTCGTCCTGCCGTCGGCACCGGACGCTCCGGCGACGCTCTACTCGGCGTCCGCCGCCAACCCCAGCCAGCAGTCCACGATCCGCGCGATCTTCCAGCCGATCGCCGCAGCCCAGGAGCTTCCGCTCACGCTCACCGACGTGCAGCCCCTGAGCGACACCGACACCGGCGGCAGCAACAGCATGTACGTCGGCATGTCGTGGATCATGGCCGGCTTCCTGTTCCTGGCTGTCCTGCGCGGCGGCGCACCGCACGTGCGCCGCCTGCCCCAGTTCCTGCCGTTGCTGGCCGGCTGGGCGGTCGGCATGTCCGTCTGGCTGTGGTTCCTCTTCGACGTCCTCATCGGCGCGATCAGTGGCAACGCCCTCGAGCTCATCGGCTACGGGGCGCTGACCATCTTCTCGGTCTCCCTGGCCACCGGAGTCCTCACGCGCACCGTCGGCCTGGCCGGGATCATCCCGATGATGGTGGTGCTGATGATGGCCGGCCTGCCCGCATCCGGCGGGGGCATGTCGGTGTACCTCGTCCCCGAGGTGTTCCGCCCTCTCCAGGACGTACTGCCGCTGCCGGCGGCTGTCGACATCGCCCGATCACTGCGGTACTTCGACGGTGTCGGCGTCGGGCAGAACCTGCTCGTCATCGCCATCTGGGGTGCGGTCGGGCTGGTCCTGAACCTGCTGATCGACAAGTGGCTCAACCGCCGCTCGGATGTCGACGACCCGGGTGTTGGTTCGGCGCCGGAGGCAACCTCGAAGCTGGTGCCGGCCGAGGCGCACTGAGCGACGGCTGTCCACCGCCGACCCTCCGGGCCGGCGGTGGACATTTCGATCTGGCCAGGCCACGGGAGACGGCGGGCCGCCTAGCATTGTCGGATGGCTATCTTCTCCGGAAAGGACGACTGGCGGCCGCCGAGACAACCCGATTGCGCCTGCCCTGAGCATCTGGAGGACGTGCTCACGCTGGTCGTCCCAAGCCGTGACTGGGAAGAGGCCCCGACCGTCGAGCAACTGCTCGCGACCGGATCGCTCGGTGTGCGGCCGATGGACCCGACAGAGCGGTTCATGGTCCACTTCGACGAGGGGCAGAACGAGTCTCGGCTCGGCCCGCTCCACTGGCTGATGTGGGCCGGCGATGAGATCTACGGCTGCTATGACGATGACGCCGCGCTGCCCCTCGACCGGTCGATCGCCGCTCAGCCCGGTGTCGACCTGGTCGAGTGGTACGACCGGGAAGAGTTCTGGATCGGAGCACCCGGTCTGTGCGGGAGCGGGTTGCTCGCTGCGATCGCGCGGGCACTCCAGGACCCTGAGGTACGCCGTCGGGATCGACCCGTGGATGCGCGAGGCCTCTGACCGGATTCCCTGGTCAGAGGCCTTATCTGCTGTTCGTGAATGGTGCCCCCGGCAGGATTCGAACCTGCGCCCCCGCCTCCGGAGGGCGGTGCTCTATCCCCTGAGCTACGGGGGCTCAGCGACTGGAGAAGACTAGCAAACCTCCTCCGCGTACGCCGAACCGGTATCGGGCGACAGGGTCGTGTCGCCCGATACCTCGTGGCTCAGGCCGCGATGGCCCGCCCACAACTGGGCAGCGGGTGCAGGACGATCCGCCGGGGCAGTCGGCGCGGCCACTCGTTGCGCGGCCAGGACCCGTCGACGATCAGGTGCACTGTGCGCTGCTCCTCGCCGCTGAGCCGCAGCACGAAGTCGCGGGGGAGCGGCGGGTCGACAGTCGGCGTAGTGATCATGAAGCGTACGCGGCCCCGAGACGAGACCGCGGAGATCACGTCGGCCGCCGGCATGGTGCCGCGCAGTCGTACGCGGCCGATCCAGTAGACCTCCGCCAGGTGTTCCTGGGCGGCGCGGGTGATCGCCGGGTACTGGGTGCGTACCCAGCGCTCGACCGCGCTGACGCAGAGCCCGCAGGCCCGCTCGCGCGGTTCCCGCGGACCCAACCCCCAGGCCCGCAGGTACGCCCCGACGGCGCCCGCGTCCAGCGGCAGGTCGAAACGGCGCTGGATGAGCGTGGTGAGGCTCTGCCTCGTCCACAGCTCTTCGTCCAGGCCGAACTCGTCCGGGTGGACGCCCCGCAGCACGTCGATCAGTTCGAGTTCCTGTTCGCGGCTGAGCATTCCCGGCTCGCCCTGCCGCTGTCCGCGACGGACGGCTGCCACCGCCCCGTCACCACCGATGGTGTGGCGTCGGCACCAACTGGTGACCGAACGCCGCGCGTCTCTGAGTGCAACCCCCACGTCTTGGGCAACGAGCCCGAATCGCAACTGGTCACGATATGTGGGGAGAAAACTCTCTAAGCAACGTAATCGCCTGTGCCGCTCAAAGCTCCCATACCGGACGTAAGCGGACAAGGCGCTACGAAGGGGCCCGCGTCCTCGCCGGTGTGCGGCGGTGACGCGGGCCCGATGTGCCCGTGTGGCGGATCAGCCGTTGGCCTGCGCCTGGAGTTGCCGGAGGTTGTTCAGCTCGGTCTGCTGGGTGGACTTCATGGTCCGTGCAACCCGCAGCACCTCGTCGTTGCCGGTCTCGCCGAGCACCGCGTCGATCATGTGGATCCCGCCCAGGTGATGGTTGATCATCAGGGTCAGGAACTGCCTGTCGACCTCGATGCCCTGGGCGTCGCGCAGCGCAGCCATCTGCTGCGGTGTGGCCATTCCTGGCATCAGCCCGTCCTTGACGGTCGCCCCGTCGGACATCCAGGCCATCGGCCGCTCCGTCCCGGTCGGGCTCAGGCCCCACTCCCGCAGCCAGGTCTGCATGGCGCCGATCTCGCCCTGTTGCCCGGTGGCGATGTCCACTGCCATCTGGCGGACGGCGGGCATCGTCGCCGACCGGTACGCGGTGAGGCTCATCTCCACCGCCTGGGTGTGGTGCGTCGTCATGTCCCGTGCGAAGCCCGCCTCGACCGAGGCGTCGCCGGGCCGGGTGAGCTGCGGGGTCAGCAGGCCACCGGCGTACCCGAGCAGCAGGCCCGCCACCAGCATGATAGCGAGCACTCCGACGCCGTAGCGGCGGGCCGACGCCCGGCCGGCGTCATCCGGAGACGCCGGTGCCTCGTCGTGCCCGCTGTCGGTGGTGGTGGGCGCAGTCATTCGCCGTCCTTACTGGGTGGGCATCTGGGCCTGGAGGTCACGCGGCGTGGTGCCGGTGGCCGTCACACCCTGGTTGCACAGTGCGGTCGGACCCTCGATGGAGGCGTTCACCCGCAGGGTCTTGATGAACTCGTCGATCCGCCCGTCGTCGGCGTTGTCGACCTTGAGCTGGTAGCCCCACGCCTGAAGGGAGATCGGCTTGTCCAGACCCTCGAACGGGCTCATCATCATCTTCTCGACGCCGCGAACCTTGCCGGCGAGCTTGTCGACCTGGTCCTGCGACAGGCCCGGCTGGTAGGTGATCCAGACAGCGCCGTGCTCCAGGCTGTGCACCGCGTGCTCGCTGGCGATCGGGGCGTCGTAGACGTCACCCATGCAGTTTTGCCAGGCGGCGTTGTGCACGCCACCGGTGGGCGGCAGGTACTTGTAGGTCAGCGGGCCGGACTTGTGGGCCTCGTACTTCAGGCTTTCCGGGTCCGACTTGCGGTAGTTGACGATGCCGTCGATGGCGTTCGCCCGCTTGTCCCACGGCTTGGCGCCCTGGAAGGTGGCCCAGGAGGCGACGCCGATGATGGCGACCGCGAGCACGCCCACGGCGACGAAGAGCGCGATCGGGCCCCAGGCCCGGCCCTGGCTCACCTTGACCGGCGTGATCGGCTTGCGGGGGCCCTTGCCGCCTGCCCGTGGGCTGCCGACCGGCTTACCCGCCGGCTTGCCGGAGCCGGCCTTGGAACCGGACGTCGGCCGGCCTGCGGCCGGCTTCTTGCCGGTGCTGACCACGGTCGGGCGGCGCTCAGGGCCACCCGGGGTGCTGATGCTCATCGTGCCTCGTCAGGTCGGTCGGTCAGGGGAGATGGCGGGCCAGATGACGCGCAGGGTTGCCGCCGAGTGCCCGAGTCTACCCCCGATAACATGGGCGGGTGACTCCTGCAGAACTCGCCTCGGTCGTCCTCGCCGCCGCCCACACCGTCTTCGCCGAGCGTGGCCTCGACCACGCCGCGCTGCCGGAGCGCACGGTGGTGGAGCGACCGCGCAACCCCGAGCACGGCGACTACGCCTCGACGCTCGCTCTGCAGCTGAGCAAGAAGGTGGGCGTTCCGCCGCGCGAGCTGGCCGCCGCCCTGGCCGACCAGCTGGGTCGGGCATCCGGCATCAAATCGGTGGAGATCGCCGGGCCGGGCTTTCTGAACATCCGGCTGGACGCCGCCGCCGCCGGCCAGCTCGCCCGGCTGATCGTCGAGGCCGGCGAGGAGTACGGCCGCAGCGACCGGCTCGCCGGCGAGAAGATCAATCTGGAGTTCGTGTCGGCCAACCCGACCGGCCCGGTGCACATCGGCGGCGTCCGCTGGGCGGCCGTCGGTGACGCGCTGAGCCGGCTGCTGCGCGCCACGGGCGCCGAGGTGGGCACTGAGTACTACTTCAACGACGCCGGCTCCCAGATCGACAGGTTCGCCCGTTCGCTGCTCGCCGCCGCCAAGGGCGAGCCGGCGCCGGAGGACGGCTACGGCGGGGCGTACATCGCCGAGATCGCGACCGAGGTGCAGGCCCGGCGGCCCGACCTGCTGACACTCGACGAACCCGCCGCCCAGGAGGTGTTCCGGGTCGAGGGCGTCGCGCTGATGTTCGACGAGATCCGCTCCTCGCTGCGCGACTTCGGGGTGGAGTTCGACACCTACTTCAACGAGAAGGACCTGCACGACCGGGGTGAGCTGGATCTCGCCCTGGTGCGGCTGCGCGAGCAGGGCCGGGTCTACGAGTCCGAGGGCGCCACCTGGCTGCGGACCACCGACTTCGGTGACGACAAGGACCGGGTGCTGCGCAAGTCCAACGGCGAGTGGACGTACTTCGCCGCGGACTGCGCCTACTACCTGGACAAGCGGGAGCGCGGCTTCGAGCGGGTCGTGATCATGTTGGGCGCCGACCACCACGGCTACGTGGGGCGGATGAAGGCGATGGCCGCCTGCTTCGGCGACGACCCCGAGCGCAACCTGGAAATCCTCATCGGGCAGCTTGTCAACCTGCTGCGCGACGGCGCCCCGCTGCGGATGAGCAAGCGGGCCGGCACCGTGATCACCCTGGAGGACCTGGTCGACGCCATCGGCGTGGACGCCTCCCGGTACGCCCTGGCCCGCTACTCCAGCGACTCGCCGATCGACATCGACATCGAGCTGTGGACGCGGGCGAGCCGCGACAACCCGGTCTACTACGTGCAGTACGTGGCGGCCCGGACGGCGAGCGTGGCCCGGCACGCCGCCGAGGTCGGCCTCACCCGTGGCGACGGCGCGGAGTTCCGCCCCGACCTGCTCGGCCACGAGAAGGAAAACGAGCTGCTCAAGGCGCTCGCCGAGTTTCCCGCAGTGATCGCCTCCGCCGCCGAGCTGCGCGAGCCGCACCGGGTCGCCCGCTACCTGGAGGAGCGCGTCGCGCAGGCGTACCACAGGTTCTACGACGAGCCGGCCTGCCGGATCCTGCCGCGCGGCGACGAACTCGTCACCGACGCCCAGCGGGCCCGGCTCTGGCTCAACGACGCCACCCGCACCGTGATCGCCAACGGGCTGCGCCTGCTCGGCGTCTCCGCACCCGAGAGGATGTGACATGAGGGCTCACGAGGCCGGTGCGCTGCACGGCGACATCGGCAGCCGGGGACCGGCTTGGCTGCGTACCCCGGAGGACGTCAACGCCCTGGTCCCGGCGCTGTGGCCGCGCAGCGTGACGCGCGCCGCCGACGGCGCGGTCGCCGTCGGCGGCCTGAGCGTCCGCGACATCGCGGCCGAGTTCGGCACCCCGGTGTACGTCCTGGACGAGGCCGACCTGCGCTCGCGCTGCCGGGACTTCCGGGCCGCCTTTCCGGACGAGGACATCTACTACGCAGGCAAGGCGTTCCTCTGCCGCGCGGTGGTGCGGATGATCGCCGAGGAAGGGCTGTTCCTCGACGTCTGCACCGGCGGTGAGCTGGCCACTGCCCTGTCGGCGGGGATGCCGCCGGAGCGGATCGGCTTCCACGGCAACAACAAGTCGGTGGCCGAGCTGAGCCGGGCGCTGGACGCCGGGGTGGGACGGATCATCCTCGACTCGTTCACCGAGATCGACAGGCTCACCGCGCTGGCCCGCGAGCGGGGCGTCCGGCCCGGGGTGTTGATCCGGGTCACGGTGGGTGTCGAGGCGCACACCCACGAGTTCATCGCCACCGCACACGAGGACCAGAAGTTCGGCTTCTCCCTCGCCGGTGGCACCGCCGCCGCTGCCGCGTTCAAGGTCCTCGACGAGGGCGTGCTGGAGCTGCGCGGTCTGCACTCGCACATCGGGTCGCAGATCTTCGACGCGAGCGGCTTCGAGGTGTCCGCCCGCCGGGTCCTCGCCCTTCAGGCGCAGATCCGGGACGCGCGTGGGGTGGAGCTGCCCGAGCTGGACCTGGGCGGTGGTTTCGGCATCGCGTACACCACCCAGGACGACCCGGCCACTCCACAGGACCTGGCCAAGCGGCTGCGCAAGATCGTCGACTCGGAGTGCGCCGCGGAGAACCTGGCTGCGCCCCGGCTGTCGATCGAGCCCGGCCGGGCCATCGTCGGGCCGGCAATGTTCACCCTCTACGAGGTCGGCACGGTCAAGGACCTCGACGGCATCCGGACGTACGTGAGCGTCGACGGCGGGATGAGCGACAACATCCGCACGGCGCTCTACGACGCGTCCTACTCGGCGACGCTGGCCTCCCGGGCATCGACGGCGCAGCCTCTGCTCGCCCGCGTGGTGGGAAAGCATTGTGAGTCCGGGGACATCGTGGTGAAGGATGAATTCCTGCCCGCCGACGTGCAGCCCGGAGATCTTGTCGCAGTGCCCGGCACCGGCGCCTACTGCCGGAGCATGGCCAGCAACTACAACCATGTCCCCAGGCCAGCGGTCGTCGCGGTGCGGGACGGCCAGGCACGCCTGATCGTCCGGCGGGAAACGGAAGAGGACCTGCTCGCATTGGATGTTGGATGACGTCACCTGTGCGTTTGGCGCTGCTCGGCTGCGGAACTGTCGGCCAGGAGGTGGTCCGGCTGCTGCACGAGCAGTCGGCCGACCTGACCGCCCGGATCGGCGCTCCACTGGAGATCGCCGGCATCGCCGTGCGCCGACTCGGTCGTGACCGCGGTGACCTTCCGGTCGACGACTCCCTCTTCACCACCGACGCGCTCGGCCTGGTCAAGCGCGACGACGTGGACGTGGTGGTCGAGGTGGTCGGCGGCATCGAGCCGGCCCGGACCTGGCTGGTCGAGGCGCTGCGCGCGGGCAAGAGCGTGGTCACCGCCAACAAGGCACTGCTCGCCGAGGACGGCGTGGCCCTGCACGACGCGGCCGCCGAGGGCGGCGGCGACCTCTACTACGAGGCGTCAGTGGCCGGGGCCATCCCGTTGCTGCGCCCGCTGCGGGAGTCGCTGCACGGCGACCGGATCAACCGGGTCACCGGCATCGTCAACGGCACCACGAACTTCATCCTCTCCGCGATGGACGCCACCGGCGCCGGCTTCGCCGAGGCGCTCGACGAGGCCACCGAGCTGGGATACGCGGAGGCCGACCCGACCGCCGACGTGGAGGGCTTCGACGCTGCGGCCAAGGCGGCGATCCTGGCCTCGCTGGCGTTCCACACGCGGGTCAGCGCCGCCGACGTGCACCGCGAGGGCATCACCGAGGTGACAGCCGCCGACATGGCCAGCGCCAAGGCGATGGGCTGCACCATCAAGCTGCTCTGCATCGCGGCCCGGGGCGTCGACACGGCCGGCCGTGAGACGGTGAGCGTCCGGGTGCACCCGGCGATGATCCCGCGCACCCACCCGCTGGCAAGCGTCGGTGACGCCTTCAACGCGGTCTTCGTCGAGGCCGACGCGGCCGGGCAGTTGATGTTCTACGGCCGGGGCGCGGGTGGCGCGCCGACCGCCAGCGCCGTGCTCGGCGACGTGGTGGCGGTGTCCCGCAACCGGCTCGCCGGGGTCCGCGCGGCAAGCGAGAGCTCGTACGCCGCCCTGCCCGTCCGGCCGATGGGCGAGGCGTTGACCCGCTACCACGTCAGCCTGGACGTGTCCGACCGCCCGGGTGTGCTGGCCGCGGTGGCCGGTGTGTTCGCCCGCCACGACGTGTCGATCGCGACGGTCCGGCAGGGTTCCGCTGGCGGGGCGCCCGGTCGGGACGGCGATGCCGAGTTGGTGATCGTCACGCACGTCGCGCCGGACGCCGCGCTCGCCGCGACAGTGGGTGAGCTGCGTGGCCTGGACATCGTCCGATCCGTAACCAGCGTGTTGCGGGTCGAGGGCGGGGCGTGAATCGTTGAATCGGCGGCGGGCCGACCGGCTCGTCCCGCCAGGTGGGTTACCCGGGGTGTGCCACCGGGCGCGCAGAGCCGCTGGTCCAGGGTGACCTGGTGCGCGGTGGCGCGAGGGTAGAGGCGAGGAGAGCGACATGTGGCGGGGTCTGATCGAGGCGTACCGGGATCGGCTGCCGGTCACCGCGGCCACGCCCGTCGTCACGTTGCACGAGGGGAACACCCCGCTGCTTCCGGCGCCGGTGCTCTCAGCCCGCCTCGGCTGTGACGTCTACCTCAAGGTGGAGGGCGCCAACCCGACCGGCTCCTTCAAGGACCGGGGGATGACCGTCGCGGTGTCCAAGGCGGTCGAGGCCGGCAACAAGGCGATCATCTGCGCCTCCACCGGCAACACCAGCGCGTCGGCCGCCGCGTACGCGGCACGGGCCGGTCTGACCTGCGCGGTGCTGGTGCCGCAGGGCAAGATCGCGCTGGGCAAGCTGGCCCAGGCGCTCGTGCACGGGGCGAAGCTGCTCCAGGTGAGCGGCAACTTCGACGACTGCCTGGCGCTCGCCGCCAAGCTGGCCCAGGACCACCCGGTCGCGCTCGTCAACTCGGTCAACATCGACCGGTTGCAGGGCCAGAAGACCGCCGCCTTCGAGATCGTCGAGGCGCTCGGCGACGCGCCCGACATCCACTGCCTGCCGGTCGGCAACGCCGGCAACATCTCCGCCTACTGGATGGGTTACTCCGAGGATTACGCCGCAGGCACCACGACCCGCGCACCCAAGATGTACGGGTTCCAGGCCTCCGGGGCGGCGCCGATCGTGACCGGCCAGGTCGTGCCGGAGCCGTCGACGATCGCCACCGCGATCCGGATCGGCAACCCGGCGAGCTGGACCAAGGCCCTCGACGCGCGGGACGCCTCCGGTGGTCTGATCGCGGCGGTGACCGACCGGGAGATCCTCTCCGCGTACCGGCTGCTGGCCCGCGAGGTCGGGGTCTTCGTCGAGTTGGGCAGCGCGGCAAGCGTGGCGGGTCTGCTCCAGCAGGCCGCTGCGGGCGCGGTGCCGGCGGGTTCGACGGTCGTCTGCACGGTGACCGGACACGGCCTGAAGGACCCGGAGTGGGCGATCTCCACCGCTCCGGCGCCGCTCACCATCGCCAACGATCCGCTGGCTGCGGCCCGCGCTCTCGACCTGGCCTGAGGCGGTCGCCGCCGGGCCGGGCGGAGGGCGGTGGGCTACTGCCGTACGGCCGCGCTGAGAGCGTGGGGGCGGCGGGGGCCGGACTGATCGGGTCCGGCACACTTCCGGGTATCCCCGCCCGCAATCTCGTTCAGGAGTGAGCCAGGCCGATGTCGCTGCTCGCCAGATTCAGCCTCGCCAACCGTGGGCTCGTCGCCCTCATCGCGGTGGTGATCACGGCGTTCGGAGCGTTCGCCGTGCCGTCGTTGAAGCAGCAACTGCTGCCATCACTGGAGTTTCCCGGCGCGTTCATCGTGGCCGCCTACCCCGGCGCCGGTCCCGAGATCGTCGAGTCCCAGGTGACCGAGCCGATCGAGAGGGCGCTCCAGGGCATCCCCGGCCTCGACAAGATCAGCTCCACCTCCCGGGAGGGGTCGGCGACCGTCCAGGTCCAGTACGTGTTCGGCACCGACCTGGACGACGCGGTAAACAAGATGCAGGCCGCGCTGAGCCGGATCGACGCCCAGCTGCCGGAGAACGTCGACCCGCAGGTCATCGCGGGCGGCACCGACGACCTGCCGGCGGTGGTGCTGGCCGCGTCCGGAACCGGCGACGAGCGGGCCCTCGCCGAGAAGTTGCGCGCGACCGTGGTGCCGGAGCTGGAGAGCATCGAGGGGGTGCGTGCGGTCGAGGTGACCGGGGCCCGCGACGACGTCGTGGTGATCACCCCGGACCAGGCCAAGCTGGCCGCGGCGAAGCTCCCGCCGACCGCGATCGGGTCCGCGCTCAAGACCAACGGTGTGTCGGTGCCCGCCGGTGCGGTCGCCGCGGACGGCCTGACCCTGCCGGTGCAGGTCGGTACGCCGGTCGCCACCCTTGACGACCTGCGCGGCATCGTTGTCGCGCCCGGCGCGACCCCGGTCCGTCTCGGTGACGTGGCGACCGTCGAGCAGACGCTCGCTCCGGCCACGGCGCTCACCCGGACCAACGGCAAGGAAAGCCTCGGCATCATGGTCACCGCCGCGCCAGACGGCAACGCGGTGGAGATCTCGCACGAGATCCGGGACCGGCTGGCCGACCTCAAGGCCGCCTCCGGCGCGGAGTTGACGGTTGTCTTCGACCAGGCGCCGTTCGTCGAGAAGTCGATCGAGTCGTTGACCACCGAAGGTCTGCTGGGCCTGGTGATGGCGGTCATCGTCATCCTGGTCTTCCTGCTGTCGGTGCGTTCCACAGTGGTCACAGCGGTCTCCATTCCGCTGTCCGTGCTTGTGGCGCTGCTCGCCCTGTGGATCGGCGACTACTCGCTCAACCTGCTCACCCTCGGCGCGTTGACAATCGCGGTCGGCCGGGTGGTGGACGACTCGATCGTGGTGCTGGAGAACATCAAACGGCACCTGGAGTACGGCGAGGAGAAGCAGGCCGCGATCATCACCGGTGTCCGTGAGGTGGCCGGCGCGGTGACCGCGTCCACCCTCACGACGGTGGCGGTGTTCGCGCCGATCGCGCTTGTCGGCGGGTTCGTCGGGCAGCTCTTCGCCCCGTTCGCGATCACCGTGACCGTGGCGCTGCTCGCCTCGCTGCTGGTCTCGCTGACAGTGATCCCGGTGCTTGCGTACTGGTTCCTCAAGCCGTCCGGCGGCACCGTCGACGACGAGGCGGTGCGACGCGAGGCGGAGGAGAAGGAGCTTCGCAACCCGTTGCAGCGGGCGTACCTGCCGGTCATCGGGTTCGCGACCCGCAAGCGGTCGACCCGTTGGATCACCGTCGGGCTCGGCCTGCTGGTGCTCTTCGGCACGTTCGGGCTGGCGCAGAAGCTGGAAACCAACTTCCTGGACGACTCGGGGCAGGACACGCTGAGCTTCCGCCAGGAGTTGCCCGCCGGCAGTGGGCTGGCGGCCACCGACGAGGCGGCCAAGCGGGTCGAGGCGGTGCTCGGGCGGCTCGACGGGGTCGAGACGTACCAGGTGACGGCGGGTGGCGGCGACAACCCGTTCGCGGGCGGCGGCGGCAACAACGTCGCGACGTGGTCGCTGACGCTCGACGGCGACATCGACGCCAAGGAGATGCGCGGGCGGCTGCGCGCGGAGTTCGACAAGCTCGGCATCGACAAGGAGGAGATCACCTTCGCCGGCGGGCAGGACGCCTCGACCAGCCAACTGGAGGTGGTCGTCCAGGGCAGCGACAGGGAGGTGCTGGCCCGCGCCGCCGAGGCCGCCCGGACGGCGATGGCCGGGGTGCCGGACGTCGAGGACGTGTCCACAAGCCTCGCCGAGCAGGTGCCGCGCGTCAACGTGACCGTCGACCGGGTCGCCGCCGGCCGGGTCGGGCTCACCGAGGCCGCTGTGGGTCAGCTCGTGGCGCAGGCGTTCCGTGGCGCCCCGCTGGGTCAAGTGGCGCTCGACGGCCGCCAGCAGGACGTCGTGCTGCGGTTGAGCGCGACGGCGCCGGTGTCGGTGGAGGAGCTGCGTGCCCTTCCGGTCGGGCCGGTGAAGCTCGACGACATCGCTGACATCACGCAGGCCGAGGGCCCGCAGCAGGTCACCCGGATCGACGGTGAGCGCAGCGTCTCGGTGACCGGCACGGCGACCGGCTCGAACCTGGGCGCGACCAGCCAGGAGTTGCAGAAGCGGCTGGACGCCATCGACGTACCGGGGGCGACCTTCACCATCGGCGGGGTCAGCGCCGACCAGGCGGACGCCTTCGGCGACCTGGGCCTGGCGGTGCTGGCCGCCATCGCGATCGTGTTCCTGATCATGGTGGCCACTTTCCGTAGCCTCACCCAGGCGCTGATCCTGCTGATCTCGATCCCGTTCGCGGCGACCGGCGCGATCGGCCTGCTGCTCATCACCGGGACGCCGATGGGAGTGCCGGCGTTGATCGGCGTGCTGATGCTCGTCGGCATCGTGGTGACGAACGCGATCGTGCTGCTCGACCTCATCAACCAGTACCGGGCGCAGGGCATGGGCGTCCAGGAGGCGGTGGTCGAGGGCGGCCGGCGCCGACTGCGCCCGATCCTGATGACCGCCATCGCGACGATCTTCGCGCTGTTGCCGATGGCGCTCGGGTTGACCGGCGAGGGCGGCTTCATCTCCCAGCCGCTCGCGGTGGTGGTGATCGGCGGCCTGCTCAGCTCGACGTTGTTGACGCTGATCCTGGTGCCGACGCTGTACACGATGGTGGAGCACACGAAGGGCGCGTTGCGGGACCGGCGTCGCCGTGGGCGTTCCGCTGACGAGGCGGTGGACCGGCCTTCGGATCCGGAGACCGCCGAACAGGACAGCCCGAACCAGGTGGCGGTGCCGGCCGGCGCAGCGGCGTCCAGGTCTGCCTCGGGCACCGGGTCGACGGCCCCCGGGGAGGGCTCGCAACCGCCTGCTGGGCGGCCCTCGGGCGCGCTTGTGGACGGCACCGACCAGTTCGAGGTGCTACGGCTGCCCCGTAGTCGCACCTCGCCGCTGCCCCCGTCGGAGCCGACGGAGTAATCGAACCGGCAGCTTCGGCGCGCCCCCGGCAGGTCTCCACCTGCCGGGGGCGCGCGCTTTCGTGGACACCCCGATGGTGCGACCAAACCGGCACTTTGCGTCACATAATGCATACTCCTGGTAAGGCGCGGAGGTGTGCACGGAGCGGGGCGGCGGATGAGCGAGGGCGCGCGGGGATGGTCCCGACGCGAGCTGCTGCGCCGGGGCACGCTCCTGGCCGGCGGGGCAGTCGCCGGAGCGGGAGCGACCGAGGCGTGGCGGCGCACCCAACGGCTGCCGCTCGGTGGTGGCCCGGCCAGCGCCACGGTCGGCAACAGGAACCAGGACGTCGGCAGCGGAGCGCTGACGGCCGTCTGGTCGGTGACGACCGACAGGCAACTGGTGGCGCTCACCTTCGACGACGGGCCCGCCCCACAGTGGACGCCGATGGTGCTGGACACCCTGGCCCGGCGCCAGGTTCCCGCCACGTTCTTCCTGGTCGGCGCGAATGTCAGGAAACACGCCGGGGTCGTACGCGACCGGCTCGCCGAACACGAGGTGGGTAACCACAGTTGGGCGCACCACGACCTCGCCCAGCGGGACGCCGCCGAGGCGTACGACGACCTGAGCCGTAGCCATGACGCCATCGCGGACGTGACCGGAAAGCCGCCCCGACTGATCCGCCCGCCGTACGGGCACCTGGGCGGGGCGGTGCTGCACGCGGCGGCCCGACTGAACTGTCGGCTCGTGCTCTGGTCACTGCAGATGGTGGAGGGGCAGTATCCCAACGACCCGGTCGGACACGCCCGACGGATCACGCGTGACGTCCGGCCGGGAACGATCCTGCTCGGGCACGACGTGGGGCGGCGGAGCCGCCTGGTCGCGCTGAACGGTCTACCGGACATGATCAGCGGATTGCGGGATCGGGGCTACACCTTCGTGACAGTCTCGACGCTCCTGCGAGCCGGAGTAAGCCCCGCATCGACCGGGTAGGGTCCCGCTCCGTGGCGTCCACCTTCTCGGTCATCACCGGCAATCGCAGCTTCCGCAACCTCTTCCTCGCCGAACTCGTGGTCTTCGGCGCCGACTGGTTCGTCATGGTCCCGCTGCTTGTGCTGCTGCCCCACCTGACCGGAAGCGGAGTCTGGGGCGCCCTGGTTCTGGCGGTGGACACCGGCATCGTGGCGTTGCTGCTGCCGTACACCGGCACGGTGGCCGACCGGTTCGACAGGCGGAAGGTCATGATCGCGGCAAACGTGGCCGCGCTGGTGGGCGTACTGCTGCTGCTCGGCGTGCGAAGCGCAGGCACGGCGTGGCTGGCGCTGGTGGCCATCGGCGTGGTCGCGGTCGCCAAGGCCTTCTACTCGCCGGCCGCCCAGGCCGCGCTGCCCAACGTGCTCCGGCCGCACGAACTGGCCGCGGGCAACGCGGTGGCGGGCTCGGCCTGGGGCACCATGACTGTGGTCGGCGCCTCGCTTGGTGGCGTGCTCAGCTCGGCCGCCGGCCCGTACGTCTGCTTCTGGGTGGCCGGGGTGGGCCTGGCGATCGCCGCGGGCCTGGCCACCCGGATCCGCCGTCCGTTGCAGGCGGAGCGCGATCCGGAGCTGCCGGTCCAGCGGACCTGGCCGGCGGTCCGCGAGGCGCTCGGCTACATCGGGCACCGGCCCCGCGTGCTGGCGCTTGTCACGGTCAAGTCGGCGGTCGGCCTGGGCAACGGGGTGCTTACCGTGTTTCCGCTGCTCGCCGGCGTGTACGGCGTCGGTCCGCTCGGCGCCGGCCTGCTCTTCGCGGTACGCGGTGCCGGTGCGCTGGTGGGGCCGATCCTGATGCGTCGGGTGCTTACCAACAGGTCCTGGCTGCTGCCCGGGCTCGCAGTGTCCATGTCGCTGTACGGCCTGTCCTACCTGGGTACGTCGGTGGTCCGCTGGTTTCCCCTGGTGCTGCTGCTCGTCTTCCTGGCGCACTTCGCGGGCGGCAGCAACTGGGTGATGTCCAACTTCGCCCTTCAGGGCGAGGTGCCGGACCGGTTGCGCGGGCGTGTCTTCGCCACCGACATGATGCTCGCGACGCTCGCCATCTCGGTGAGCCAACTGGCGGTGGCCCTCGTGGTGGACGTCGTGGACGAACGGGTCGTGCTGGCCGGCTGTGGTCTTGTCACAGTCGTCTACGCGATCGGCTGGCGGATAGCCACCCGCAGGCTCTCGCTGACCGACCCGGTCGCCGCGCCGGTTCCGAACCCGACAGGCTGACCCGCGGTCCCATGCTGCGGGCACCGCGTCGGATCGTCGGTGCCGACCCCTAGCATGGGCGCGTGCCGACGAACTTCACCGCTGGGCCGGTCCGGGTCCGGGTCCCCGCCACCAGTGCCAACCTGGGCCCCGGCTTCGACGCGCTGGGTCTCGCCCTCGGGCTCTACGACGACCTGGCTGCCGAGGTCGCGCCCGCTGGCGTGCGGGTGACGGTGACCGGTCAGGGCGCTGGCGAGTTGCCCACCGACGACCGGCACCTGGTGGTGCGGGCCATGCGCGCGACCTTCGACGTGCTCGGCGGGCAACCCGACGGGCTGACTGTGGAGTGCGTCAACCGGATCCCGCAGGCGCGCGGGCTGGGCTCGTCGTCCGCCGCGATCGTCGCCGGGGTGCTCCTGGCCCGTGCTCTGGTCACCGACGGGGAGGACCGGCTGGACGAGCCTGGTGTGCTCAGGCTGGCCGCCGAGATCGAGGGCCATCCCGACAACGTCGCGCCGTGCCTGCTCGGCGGATTCACGCTCGCCTGGTCCGAGCCGACCGGTGCCCGATCGGTGTCGCTGGCGGTCGCCGACGAGGTGCGGCCAACCGTTTTTGTGCCGTCCGAGCGTGGCCTCACAGCGGCCGCGCGGGCCGCCCTGCCGGCCACCGTGCCGCACGCCGACGCCGCGTTCACCGCGGGGAGGGCGGCGCTTCTGGTCCACGCGCTGACCGCAGATCCGTCGCTGCTGCTGCCGGCCACCGCCGACCGACTGCACCAGGATTACCGCGCGGCCGGGATGCCTGCGACATCTGCGCTGGTCAACGAGTTGCGCGCGGCGGGTGTGGCGGCTGTGGTCAGTGGGGCGGGGCCGACCGTGCTGGCGCTGAGCGAGCCGCCAGCGGATTTCCCGCTGGGAACAGACTGGGAGTTCTGGAAGTTACCGATAGACGTCAGCGGTGCCCGGGTCGCCCGGGGTAGACTTGGACACGCCGAGCGGGACCCTGTTGCCGCAGGTCGGAAGAGTTGATTACGCTCTAGACCTAGCACAGCCGCGAAGCACGCGATCTCCTGCGGGTCGGCGCACCCCGAAGCTTTCGGCGGTCAGCCCGTCACCCCTGCTCAAGGCCCACGCCGCACCGCAGTTTCCACAGGTCGCCGCAGACGGCGAGACCTGCTCACCGATGTTGGTGAGTCGGGAAACCACCGGCTGCTGTGTCACAGACTCCCGCGACGCGTCCTTGCGAGGCGGGTGCACCGAGGCCGCCCGGCCACCTGAGTTTCGACTCCGGGCAGTCCCGGCCTATCGAGGGAAGGAATCCATTGAGCGACACCACCGACGTGACGTCGGATGTTTCCAACGTCGCTGGCGATGCCACCGCCGCCGCCCCCGCCCGTCGTCGGCGTAGCGGCACCGGTCTGTCGGCGATGCTGCTGCCAGAGCTGCAGAGCTTGGCTGCGTCGCTCGGCATTTCCGGCACGGCTCGCATGCGTAAAGGTGAGCTGATCGCCGCGATCTCCGAGCGGCAGGGCGGCAATGCTGCCGGGACCCCTCGACCGCGGGCTGAGGTCGCGGCTGCGGCCGCTCCGGCCCGTGAGGAGGTGCGCGAGACCGTGGATCGCCCGGCGGCCGAGGGTCGCAGCACCGACCAGGCGCCGGCCGAGCCGGCCACCGAGACCGCGAGCCGGGGTCGTACCCGGCGGAGCCGTACCGCCCCGGCTGAGGGCCGCACCACGGGGGCGCGCAGCACCGAGCCGCGCGCCGCTGAGCCCAGCGCCGAGGCGCAGGCCGCAGAACCTCGTGCCACCGAGGTACGCAGCACCGAGGGGCGTGCCGCTGAGGCGCGTACCGATGAGGTGGAGACCGGCGAGCGGGCCGATCGCGGCGAGAACCGGCGGGACCGCACCGAGCGCCCGGAGCGTGCCGAGCGGGGCGACCGCAACGACCGGGGCGACCGCAACGACCGGGGCGAGCGTTCCGACCGAGGTGAGCGTGCTGACCGGGGCGAGCGTGCCGAGCGGGGCGACCGCAACGAGCGGAGCGAGCGTTCCGACCGGGGCGAGCGTGCTGACCGGGGCGAGCGTGCCGAGCGGGGCGACCGCAACGATCGAGGCGAGCGTTCCGACCGGGGCGAGCGTGCCGAGCGCAACGACCGGCCGGAGCGTGCCGACCGCGGCGACCGCAACGACCGTGGTCAGCGGGTCGAGCGGGACAACGACGATGACGACGGTGAGGGCGGCGGCCGGCGTGGCCGGCGCAGCCGTTTCCGGGACCGCCGTCGCGGTCGCGGCGACCGCGCCGAGACCGGTGGCGACACCGGCGGCCGTGAGCCGCAGGTCGGCGAGGACGACGTCCTCGTCCCCGTGGCCGGCATCATCGACGTGCTCGACAACTACGCCTTCGTGCGGACGACCGGCTACCTCGCCGGCCCGAACGACGTGTACGTCTCGATGTCCCAGATCAAGAAGTACGGCCTGCGCCGCGGTGACGCGATCACCGGCGCGGTGCGTGCCAACCGCGAGGGTGGCAACAGCGGTGACCAGCGGCGGGACAAGTACAACCCGCTGATGCGGCTGGACACGATCAACGGGATGGAGCCGGAGGAGGCGCGGCGCCGGCCGGAGTTCTACAAGCTCACGCCGCTCTACCCGCAGGAGCGCCTGCGGCTGGAGACCGAGCCGCACATCCTCACCACCCGTGTCATCGACCTGGTCATGCCGATCGGCAAGGGCCAGCGGGCGCTCATCCAGTCGCCGCCGAAGGCGGGTAAGACGATGGTGCTCCAGGCGATCGCCAACGCGATCACCCGGAACAACCCGGAGTGCCACCTGATGGTGGTGCTTGTGGACGAGCGGCCCGAAGAGGTCACCGACATGCAGCGGTCGATCAAGGGCGAGGTCATCGCGGCCACGTTCGACCGTCCGCCGCAGGACCACACCACTGTCGCCGAGCTGGCGATCGAGCGGGCGAAGCGCCTTGTCGAGCTGGGGCACGACGTCGTCGTGCTGCTCGACTCGGTGACCCGGCTCGGCCGGTCGTACAACTTGGCGGCGCCGGCCAGCGGTCGGATCATGTCGGGTGGTATCGACTCCACAGCTCTCTACCCGCCGAAGCGGTTCCTCGGTGCGGCTCGCAACATCGAGAACGGTGGCTCGCTGACCATCATCGCCACGGCCCTGGTGGAGACCGGTTCCATGGCGGACACGGTCATCTTCGAGGAGTTCAAGGGCACCGGTAACGCGGAGCTGAAGCTGGACCGGAAGATCGCTGACAAGCGGACCTTCCCGGCCATCGACATCAACCCGTCCGGTACCCGTAAGGAAGAGGTCCTGCTGGCGCCGGAGGAGTTGGTCATCCTCCACAAGCTCCGCAAGGTCCTGCACTCGCTGGACTCGCAGGCGGCGATGGACCTGCTGCTCGACAAGCTCAAGCACACCCGCACCAACATCGAGTTCCTGATGCAGATCGCGAAGTCGACGCCGGGGGAGTGACCCTCCCCGGGTGAGGCACGACGAAGGGGCACGGCCACACGGCCGTGCCCCTTCGTCGTGTCCGCCCGCTGCCGCTGCTCTGCTTCAGGCGGTGCTCCGGCCCAGCGCTGCCTGCCCGGTTGCCCCTGCTGCGCCTCGCCGCCCCCTCCCTGGTGGTCTCCCTTTGCTCTGCTTCAACCAACGCAACACTCTGGGGCGATTTCTGTTGCGTCAGTTGAAGCAGAGCAAAGGGGGGCAGGGGAGGGGTGGTCGTCCCCGTGCCCACGCCGCCGGACGGCGTCAGCGGGGGCAGCCAGGAGGCGGAATTTTCCTTCGGTTCAGCCAGCAGGTCTTGAAACTTCTATTCATTGGCGGGTTGACTGTCGTCCATGCGTACCCGCAGACGATCCGCCCGCCGCACCGGCGTCCTGCTGCTGACGCCGCTGCTCGTCCTGGCCGCGCCGCTGCCGGCCGCCGCCGCACCCGTAGCGCCACCTGCCGCGCCCGCGACCCGGTCCGTCGCAGCCGCGTCCACCGGGCTGGCCGCGCCCACTGTCGCGGAAGACGCCCCGGCGGCGTCGTCCCGGCCGGCCGGCTCGGTCAGCCTGGCCGCCGACCCGGAGGGCGCGACCGCGGCGACCTCTCCCAGGGCCGCTGGCGGCGTGGAGCCGGCCGGTGGCCTGGAGACCACGAAGGCCACCCGGCCGGTCGCGCCGGGCGTGCAACTGACGTCCTTCGACAGGTACGACGCCGACGGCTGGCTGCGCGCCGACGCGCTCACCACCGACCTCTCCGGCGGCGCCACCGTCGACTACGTCAACTCCGGGGCGGTCAGCCGGGCCGAGCCGCTGCGCAAGGCGGTTGACGATTCCCGTGCGGTCGCTGCGGTCAACGGCGACTTCTTCGACATCAACAACTCCGGTGCCGCCCAGGGCGTCGGTGTCCGCGACGGTGAGCTGATCCAGTCGGCGGTCAGCGGTCACGGCAACGCGGTGGCGGTCACCACGAGCGGGCTCGGCTGGGTGATCGAGGTGAACTTCGACGGCAGCGCCACGCTGCCCAGCGGGCCGGTGCCGCTCACCCAGTTCAACAACCTGATCCAGACCGGCGGCATCGGGGCGTTCACCGAGTTGTGGGGGACGTACTCCCGGCAGCGTGCCGTGGAGGGCGCGGCCCGCGTGGTCGAGGTCACCGTGGCCGGCGGTCGGGTGGCCACAGTGGCCGGCGTCGCCGGCAGCGGCCCGATCGCCGCAGGCAGCGTCGTGCTGCTCGGCCGCGACGCGGGCGCGGACGCCCTCGCGGCGCTCCGACCCGGCGACCCGGTGACGGTGGCCTGGCGGCCGAAGCCGTCCGACGGCAGTACCCTGCACGCGGCTGTCGGTGGCGGCAACGTCCTGGTCCGCGACGGTGTCGTGCAGAGCATCGCCGACCCGACGCTCGCTCCGCGCACCGCAGTCGGGTTCAGCGCCGACGGTCGGAAAATGATCATGATGACGGTGGACGGGCGCCAGGTCGACAGCCGCGGCGTGACGCAGACCGAGATGGGCCGGATGATGGCGGAGCTGGGCGCCCACCATGCGCTCAACCTCGACGGCGGCGGGTCCTCGACGCTGCTGGCCCGCGAGCCGGGCGCGTCGACAGTCCAGGTGGAGAACGGCCCCTCCGACGGCAGCGAACGGGCCGTGCCCAACGGCCTGGCCATCTACGCCCCGAAGGGCAGCGGCCGGCTCACCGGCTTCTGGGTCGAGACGGCAAGCGACCCCACCGTCGCCCCAGGCGTCTCGCCGGTGCGCGGTGGCCGACCCGACCGGGTCTTCCCCGGGCTGACCCGCACCCTCACCGCGGCCGGCTACGACGAGACGTACGGTCCGGCGGCCGGTGCGCCGGCATGGCGGGTGACGCCTGCGGTACGCGGCCGGGTCGACCGCCACGGCGTGTTCCACGCGGGCGCACCGGGGGCCGGCACGGTCACCGCCGCACGTGGCCGGGCCACCGGCACGCTGGACCTCACAGTGCTCGGCCCGCTGGCCCGGATCGGCGCCACAGTGCCGAGGGTGGGTCTGACCGGGCAGGACGGCAATGCCCTGGTCGGAGTGGTCGGGTACGACGCCGAAGGCAACACCGCGCCGATCGAGCCGGCCGATGTGACGCTCGACTACGACCGGAACCTGCTGCGGATCACCCCGACCGGCGACGGCAACCTGAGCGTCAGCGCGCTGCGGGACACCGGGTCCGCCCTGGTGACCGTCCACGTCGGACGCAAGAGCACGGTCCTGCCGGTCACTGTCGGGCTGACCGACGTACCGGTCGCCGGCTTCGACAACGCGGCGTCCTGGCGGTTCAGCCAGGCCCGGGCCAGCGGGGCGGTCGCACCCGCGCCGGGGCACACCGGCACCGGCCTGCGCATGTCGTACGACTTCAGCCAGTCGACGGGCACGCGCGCCGCGTACGCCGACCCGCCCGCCTGGATCGATGTGCCCGGCCAGCCGCAGGCGTTCGGCATGTGGATCCACGGCAACGGCACCGGGGAGTGGCCCAGCCTGCACCTGCACGACGCCCAGGACACCCAGCACGTGCTGCGCGGTCCGCTGATCACCTGGACCGGCTGGCGGTACGTGGAGTTCGCGGTGCCGGCCGGCGTGCAGTACCCGGTGCGGGTGCGCCGCTTCTACGTGGCCGAGACGAACGCCGCCGCGCAGTACACCAGCGAGGTGATCATCGACGACCTGGTGGCGAAGGTGCCGCCGACTGTCGACGTGCCGGAGGCATCCCCGCGTACCGATCGGGTGGTGGTGCGCGACGGCACGGTGGACGACGCGCCGTGGCGGTTCGCGGTGCTCTCCGACGCCCAGTTCGTCGCCGCAGCCCCGGACAGCAACCTTGTCGCCCAGGCCCGGCGGACGCTGCGCGAGGTGCGCGCGGCCCGGCCGGACTTCCTCCTGATCAACGGCGATTTCGTGGACACCGCCTACCCGGCGGACTTCGCGCTGGCGCGACGGATCCTCGACGAGGAGTTGGGCGACGCGCTGCCCTGGTACTACGTGCCCGGCAACCACGAGATCATGGGTGCCCCGATCAGCAACTTCGAGGCGGCGTTCGGCGCCACGTCACGGGTGTTCGACCACAACGGCACCCGGTTCGTCACGTTGAACTCGTCCACCGGGACGCTGCGCGGCGGCGGCTTCGACCAGGTGCGGATGCTGCGCGAGGCTCTCGACGCGGCGGCCACCGACCGGCGGGTCGGCTCGGTCGTCGTGCTGCACCACCACCCGGCACGCGATCCCAGCCCCGCCCAGGCCAGCCAACTCGGTGACCGCAAGGAGGCGGCGCTGCTGGAGCAGTGGCTCGCCGACTTCCAGCACCGCACCGGCAAGGGCGCGTTGTTCGTCGGCGGGCACGTCGGCACGTTCCATGCCGACCGGGTCGACGGCGTACCGTTTGTGATCAACGGCAACGCGGGCAAGACGCCGTCCACCCCCGCTGACCAGGGAGGCTTCACCGGCTGGACGGAGTTCGGCGTTGACCCGGTCACCCCGGCCGAGGCCGACCGGGCACGCCGCAACCCGCTCGCCGAGGGGCCACGCTGGGTGGACGCGGAGTTCCACGCACACCTGGACCGGCTCACCGTTGCCGCGCCGGCCAGCGTGGCGGTCGGCAGCCCCGCGACGGTCACCGCCACGCTCACCCAGCCGGACGGTCGTACGGTGCCGGTTGCCGCTCCGGTCAGCGCCGACTGGTCGGCCTCGCCGGGCGTGCACGTCGGCTCCGCGGCCGGGGTGCGTCCGTGGCACACGGCCCGCTTCGACCCGGCCACCGGCACGCTCACGGCGCTGCGTCCCGGGTCGGTGGTTCTGGCGGTCACCGTCAACGGCGTCCGCACCGAAACCGCGATCACCCTCACCGCTCGGGCCGCCGCGCCCGCAGCGTGAACCCGCCGCCGCCCCGCCCCGTCGAGTCGCACGGGCCGGGGCGGCGGGCCGGGTCAGAAGTCGCCTTCGGCCACCTGGAAGACGGTGAGGCCGAGGTCACGCCACATCCGCACCACCTGAACACGGTCGTCGAACACGCCGGCCACCCGGTAACGGTCCCGGATCTCCCGGTCGTAGATCTCCCGCTTGACGATCGAGTCCTTGCGGGAGTCGCCGACCGCACGTAGGTGCAGACCGAGGTAGGGGACCCGGACGTGCCGGGCCAGCCACGCCTCGGTCGCCGCTCGGGCGGAGGCGTCCCGCCCGGAGCAGAAGACCACCCCGTACCCGGCCGCGTGCATGGCCCGGACCGCCGCGATCACCGCCGGATTCGGATGGTCCTGGCCCACCCGGGTCATGTCGTACGGGCTGCGGGACACGGCCAGCGCGACGGTGCCGTCGATGTCCACCAGCACGATCTCCGGCGGTTCGGCCGACGGCGGGTGCACGGCGGCGGGCCGGCCGGTGCGCGCCTGCGGGACCGGCAGCGGCAGGCTGCGCCCCTCCAGGTACCGCTCGTGCAGCCGGCGGATCGCGTCCGCGCCGACCTGGTCGGCCGCCGGGCGGGCGGCGTCGCGGCGCAGGCACTCGTCAAGCGGTACGTCGGTGAAGTCGTGCACCTCGAAATCCGCCCCGTGCCGGGCGGCCAGCTCGGCCCAGCCACGCAGCGTGCGGGCGCGCAGGTTGGTGTCGTCCACGCACACGTTCGCCCGCGCCCGCAGCAGCGCCTCGACCTGAGCCTGCTGTGCGGCGGTCACCTGCGCCTCGGCCCACTGCGTGAAGAGCCGCTCGCCGTGCAGCATCCGGCGCAGGTCGTCCCGGTTGACCCGAAGCACGGACGGCTGGAGCGTCCGGGCGAAGGTGGTCTTGCCCGAGGCGGGCAGACCTCGGGTGGCGATCAGGCGGGCCATCGGGGCACCTCCGACTCGACCTGCGTACCCCCGGTGGGGTACGCCGTGACGGTTTCCCGGGTGGACGAATGCCCCGGCGGGCGGCGGGAATGCGGACGAGGAGGCACGTGTTGACGATGCCGGACGAGGTGTGTGGCCCGATTATCGGGTCGGCTCAGGCCCATGGCACACTGGTCAATCGGCCACCGGTTCCGGTTCACGCCCGAGCCCGTCGCGTACGGCGCGACGAGCGATGACGGCGACCCGGCGACCACCAACGAGAGGACCGAGGCGAGATGAAGGCAAACATCCACCCGGAGTACGTGACCACCGAGGTCAGCTGCTCCTGTGGCAACACGTTCACGACCCGCAGCACCGCCAAGGGCGGGGCGATCCACGTCGAGACCTGCAGCGCCTGCCACCCGTTCTACACCGGTAAGCAGCGCGTTCTCGACACCGCCGGCCGGGTCGCGAAGTTCCAGCAGAAGTACGCCAAGGTTCAGGCCAAGAAGGCCAAGTAGCTCCACGTTCGGCGCCCGCGTCCGGTTTCGCACCGGACGCGGGCGCCGTCCGCGTTCCACCCCGTTTTCGCCCGGCTGTCGGCAGGTCCGTCCGGCCCGGCAGCCGTACCGTCGAAGGAGCATCCGCAGCATGAGCAGCGAGCGTCTGGCCGGCCTCCTCGACGAGTACGCGGAGCTGGAGAAGCGGTTGGCCGATCCGGCCATCCACGCCGACCAGGCCACCGCGCGTCGGGTCGGCCGTCGGTACGCCGAACTGGTGCCGCTGAACAAGGCCGCCGGCGAGCTGGAGCAGGCGCGCGCCGACCTGACCGCGGCCCGCGAGTTGGCCGCCGAGGATCCGTCCTTCGCCGGTGAGGTGGAGTCGATCGCGGCGTCCCTGCCGGTGCTTGAGGAGCGCCTCGCGGAGCTGCTCATTCCGCGTGACCCGCACGACGCCAAGGACGTGATCGTCGAGATCAAGGCCGGCGAGGGCGGCGAGGAGTCGGCCCTGTTCGCCGGTGACCTGCTGCGGATGTACACCAGGTACGCCGAGCGGCACGGGTGGATCACCGAGGTGATCGACGCGCAGGACTCCGACCTGGGCGGCGTCAAGGACGTCTCACTGTCGATCAAGACCAAGGGCGTGCCGGACGGCGGTAACGGCGTCTGGTCGAGGCTCAAGTGGGAGGGCGGCGTGCACCGGGTGCAGCGTGTCCCGGTCACCGAGTCGCAGGGCCGGATCCACACGAGCGCGGCCGGGGTGCTGGTGCTGCCGGAGGCCGAGGACGTCGACGTCACAATCGACCAGAACGACCTGCGGATCGACGTGTTCCGGTCGTCCGGGCCGGGCGGTCAGTCGGTGAACACCACCGACTCGGCGGTGCGGATCACCCACCTGCCGACCGGCATCGTCGTCTCCTGCCAGAACGAGAAGTCCCAGTTGCAGAACCGGGAGCAGGCGATGCGGATCCTGCGTGCCCGGCTGCTCGCCGCCGCCCAGGAGCAGGCCGACGCCGCCGCCTCGGACGCCCGCAAGGCGCAGGTCCGTACGGTGGACCGCTCGGAGCGGATCCGCACCTACAACTTCCCGCAGAACCGGATCACCGATCACCGGATCGGCTACACGGCGTACAACCTTGACCTGGCGCTCGCCGGTGACCTGGACGGGGTGCTGGACGCGTTGGCCGAGGCCGACCGCGCGGCCCGCCTGGCCGGCGACACCGAGCTGACCCGCCGCTGACCAACCCTGCCCGGTCCCCGTCCCCGTCCCCGTCCCCGTCGATCATGGGGTTGTGGTGGGCGGTTTGTCGCGTCCTGGGCCTTTGATGAGGCACCACAACTCCTTGATCGACGCGAGGTCTCGCGGTCAGCTCGCGCGGGGGCGTGACTTGGCGCGCAGCATCTCCCGATCGGCCTGCTCGAAGGCGATGCTGAGCGCGTCGCGCAGCCCGCCGCCGCCGGAGACCTCGGCGAAGCCGATGCTCACCCCGACCGGCGTGCCCGGCACCAGCGACTCCCAGTCCTCGGCGTGCACCGCCGCCTCGATCCGGCGTGCCACCTCGGCGGCCTCGACCATGCCGGTGTCCGGCAGCACCACGACGAACTCGTCGCCGCCGTAGCGGGCCACGAAGTCGCCCCGGCGCATCACCCGGTTGATCACCCCGGCGATGCGTTGCAGGACCAGGTCGCCGGAGTGGTGCCCGTGCCGGGTGTTCACCGCCTTGAAGCCGTCCAGGTCGCAGACGCCGATCACCACCCGGTCGCCCCGGGTGACCACTGCGGTGATGTACCGCTCCAGCCGGCGCCGGTTGGGCAGCCCGGTGAGCGGGTCGGTGAGCGCCTCACCCTCGTACCGTGCGGCCTCCCGGCGCATCTCCTCGTGGTCGATCCGGGCGGCGATGCCGTCGATGTAGACGTCGCGGAGCCGGTCGTTGCGCTGGGCGGCGAGCCGGAACGCCAGCCGGTCGGCCCGGTGCGCCGCCGAGTGGTCGCCGGCCCGGGACAGGGCGATGCTGCGCAGCCGTGCGGGTTCGGCAGCGCCGAGCGTCTCGGTGGCAACCTGGATGGTGTCCAGTCGGGTGACCGCCTCGATGGGCCGCCCGTCGGCCACTGCCAGGCAGACCATCCCGAGTTGCCGCAGGTCGCGGGCACGCGCGCTGTCCCCGCCGTGGCTGATCAGGCGGGCCGGCGCGGTGTCGCCGGACAATCCCACCGGGTCGCCGAGTGCCGCCTGCCGTGCCGCCGAGTAGCCGTACGCGGCGAGGCTGCTGGGGCGCAGCTTGCCGGCCCGCCCGGTGCGGACGAAGCGGGCCAGATCGGCGGCGACGTCCCGGAGCACCCGCAGACACCCGTCGCTGTCCCCGTTGTGGTCCAGTGCCACCGCGTTGCGCAGTCGGATGCCCGGCGCGGCGAACGTCTCCTCGGGGATGCCGGCGGTCAGCCCGAGCTGCCGGGCGCGTTCGATCGCGCCCAGGGCGTACCCGTGGAAGCTGAGGTAGCTGTAGGCCATCGCGAGGTCGTGCCAGCCCCAGGCGGTGTCCCGGTCCGGATCCTCCACGGCGCCGAGCATCCGGGCGGCCTTGACCAGGTGGGTGACGCAGCGGTCCAGGGCGCCCTGGTGGTGCGCGGCGAGGGCGGCAAGCGCGTTGAGGTGCCCGCGCAGGTAGGGCTCGTTGAGGTCGCGGACGGCCGCCGACGCCTCCTCGATGGCCCGGGTGAACTCCGCCGTCCGGCCGAGATTGATCAGCGCGGAGAGGCGCTGCACCATGGCGTCCGCGCGTGCCGCCGGGTCGTTGGTGGTGCGGATCACCCGGTCCAGCAGGGTGTACGCCTCGGCGGAGCGGCTGGCCTCCTGCAATGCCCGGGCACGCGTGAGGGCGTCAACCTGGTCATCGACCCGGTCGAGCCAGCCCACTCACAACCTCCTGTCGTGTGCGCCTCGACAACGTCCGTTCGTGGCGTCGCCGGTGACGCTTCATGATTATGTCGTGAGCACTTTGCCGCAACACCCCTCCGAAGGGACAGGGCCCCTCCGTCCGTCCGCCGCCGTGGGTCGGGCCGCCCGGGCGCTCGCCGCTGCGGGCGTGGGTCCGGCGCGGGTGGAGGCCGAGCTGTTGACCGCGTACGTGCTGGGGGTGCCCCGGGGCCGGCTGGCGCTCGCCGACGACCTCAGCGATGACCAGCTCGCCCGGCTCGATGGGTTGGTCGAGCGCCGCGTCAGCCGGGAGCCGTTGCAGCACCTGACCGGTCGGGCGGGTTTCCGGCACCTGGAGCTGGCGGTCGGACCGGGTGTCTTCGTGCCCCGCCCGGAGACGGAGCTGCTGGCCGGCTGGGGCATCGAGCAGAGCCGAGGGCTGCCCGACCCGCTGGTGGTGGACCTGTGCAGTGGTTCCGGCGCTATCGCCTTGGCGGTGGCCCAGGAGGTGCCCGGCGCGCGGGTGGTCGCCGTGGAGCGGTCCCCGGCAGCGCTGGCATGGCTGCGCCGCAACGCCGCCGAGCGGGCCACGAAAGGTGACCGCCCCATCGAGGTGGTCGAGGCCGACGTGACAGCACCGGACCTGCTTGCCGATCTGGTCGGTCGGGTGGACGTGCTGCTCTGCAACCCGCCGTACGTACCCGTTGAGGTGGTGGTGCCGCCGGAGGTTGCCGGGCACGATCCGACGGAGGCGGTGTTCGGCGGCGCGGACGGCCTCGACGTGATCCGACCGGTGCTCGCCCGGGCTGCGGCGCTGCTGCGGCCGGGCGGCGTCATCGGGGTCGAGCACGACGACACGCACGACGTGGCGGTGCCCGCGCTGCTCGCCGGGAGCGGCTGGTTCACCGCCGTCGACGAGCATCGGGACCTCACGGGCCGCCCCCGGTACGCCACCGCGTCCCGACGGGCGGACGGCCAGCACGCCGCGTCCGGCCGGGCGTGGCAGACTGACTCCTCGTGATGCTCTACGACTGCCGGTCGCCCGCCGATCGTGACCGCGGCATCGCTGCGGCCATCGAGGCGGTCAAGAACGGCGAGCTTGTCGTCCTCCCGACGGACACTGTCTACGGAATCGGCGCGGATGCGTTCACGCCGTACGCGGTGAAGGCTCTGTTGGACGCGAAGGGCCGGGGCCGGCAGATGCCGCCGCCGGTGCTCATCGGGTCCCGCCACACCCTCGACGGCCTGGTGTTCTCGCTGCCCACTGCCGCTCGGGACCTGGTGGAGGCGTTCTGGCCGGGCGCGCTGACGATCGTCGTCGAGCACTCGCCGAGCCTCCAGTGGGACCTGGGCGACAAGTCGGGGACGGTCGCGGTGCGGATGCCGCTGCACCCGGTGGCGCTTGAGGTGCTGCGGGAGACCGGCCCGATGGCGGTCTCGTCGGCGAACAAGACGGGCCAGCCGGCGGCGGTGACCGCCGAGGAGGCCCGCGACCAGCTCAGCTACTCGGTGCGGGCGTACCTGGAGGCCGGGCCCTGCCCGGACCCGGTGCCGAGCACGATCGTGGACCTCACCGGCGACGTGCCGCAGCTACTGCGGGCCGGTGCGATCCCGTTGGAGAAGCTGCGCGAGGTGGTTCCGGATCTCGTCGACACCCAGGGGGTCTGAGTGCCCCCGTTCACCGTCCTGCACGTCTGCATGGGCAACATCTGCCGCTCGCCGATGGCCGAGCGGCTGCTCGCCCTCGCGGTGCGGGAACGGTTGGCGCGGCGTGGGGAGGACCCGGCGCGGGCTGAGGAGTTGCTGCACAGCCACAGCGCGGGGACGGGCGGCTGGCACGCGGGCGAGGAGATGAACCCGCCGGCGGCCCGGCAGGTCATCGGCCGTGGCGGGGCCGTCGAGGGGTTCGCGGCGCGCAAGCTGCGCTCGGACCACATCGACGCCGCCGACCTGGTCCTGACGGCCACCGCCGACCAGCAGGAGTACGTGGTGGCGCTGCGCCCAGACGCGGCAGCCCGCACGTTCGTGCTCGGTGAGTTCGGCCGGCTGCTGGCCGCTGTGGACGTCGCCGCGCTGCCGGTGGCGCAGGCCACCCCGGAGGGGGTGTACGCCCGGGGCGTGGCCCTGGTAGCGGCGGCCAACGACAACCGGTTGGGCGCCTCGGTGCTGCCCACCGACGATCTTGACGACCCGTGGGGCCGTGGTGACCAGTGCTTCAGCCGGGTCGCCGACGAGATCGAGGAGACGGTCCACCCGCTGGCCGCCGCGCTGCTGCCCTGAGCGACGTGCGAGTTTTCTGCGGGTTTGGGGAAAACCAGGGGCGAAAGGGGCGTTCCGGGTCATTCTGAACGGGTCCTAGTGTGACCGGCTCCTGCGGGGAGAGCTGATGATCCGGGCCCGACTCGACAAACTACTGACCGTGGTGATCGCCGGCGTGCTTGCCGGACTGGTGCTGGCCGGAGCCGCCCTGCCTGCGGCCCTTGTCTTCGGGATCGGCTTCAGCGCCCTGTCCACGCCGTACTCGGAGCTGCCGAACACGCTCCGCACGCCACCCACAGCCCAGCGGTCCAACCTCTACGCCAGCGACGGCACCACACTGATCACGTCCTTCTACCAGGAGGACCGGGTGGACGTGCCGCTGCACGAGGTCGCCCCGGTGATGCGCCAGGCCATCGTCGCCGCCGAGGACGCCCGCTTCTACAAGCACAGCGGGGTCGACCTGCGCGGCGTCGTACGCGCGTTCACAGTCAACAAGCGCGACGGCCGCACCCGGCAGGGCGCCTCCACGCTGACCATGCAGTACGTCCGCAACGTGCTCGCCAGCGACCCCCGGCTGACCGAGGGGCAGCGCCGGGCCGCCACCGAGGTCACCACAGCCCGCAAGCTCCAGGAGATGCGGTACGCTCTCGCGCTGGAGCGGGAGCTGAGCAAGGAGGACATCCTCACCCGCTATCTGAACATCGCCTACTTCGGCGCCGGGGCGTACGGGATCGCCGCCGCCAGCAAGCGCTACTTCTCCCGGTCGCCGGCCGAGCTGACCCTGGCCCAGGCAGCGCTGCTGGCCGGTCTGGTGCAGTCGCCGGACAGCGACGACCCGATCAACGGCGACGCCGACAGTGCGCTGGAGCGCCGGGCGTACGTGCTGGAGCGGCTTGTGGAGTCCGGCCAGGTGGCGGCCGACGCGGCCGAGGCGGCGCGGGCCGAGCCGATGGAACTGCGACCGAGCGAGACCCCCAACGACTGCACCGGGGTGCCCGACGGGCACAACGACTGGGGCTTCTTCTGCGACTGGTTCACCCGCTGGTGGAGCAGCCAGCCGGCGTTCGGGTCGACGGCCGACGAGCGGCAGCGCACCCTGCGCCGGGGCGGCTTCTCCATCGTCTCCTCGCTGGACCCGGCGGTGCAGCGGGCCACCACCGAGCAGGTGTTGAAGATCTACAAGCCGACCAACGCGCGGGCGGTGCCGACCGCTGTGGTGCAGCCCGGCACCGGGCGGGTGCTGGCGATGTCGGTGAACCGCGCCTACAGCGTGGACGACAACCCGCTCGGGCAGAAGAACCACCCGAACACCGTCAACCAGCTCGTCGCCGGCGGCGGGGCGATCGACGGCTACCAGGGCGGCTCGACGTTCAAGCTCTTCGCCCTGCTGGCCGCGCTGGAGTCCGGCCTGCCGCTGTCGACCGAGTTCACCGCACCGAGCCAGATCATCACCCGGTTCCCGGTGACCGGGCAGGCAAGCTGCGACGGCCGCTGGTGCCCGTCGAACGCCAACCCGTCGTCGATGGACGGCCCCCGCACCATGTGGAGCGCCTTCGGCCGCTCGGTGAACACCTACTTCGCGTGGCTCACCGAGAAGGTCGGCGCCGACCGGGTTGTGGAGATGGCCGAGCGGCTCGGCATCGTGCTGCGCGCCGACCCCGACGAGCAGCTGGCCCGGTACGGCGCGAAGAACTGGGGCCCGTTCACACTGGGCGTGGCCGCTACGACCCCGCTCGACCTGGCCAACGCGTACGCCACGGTGGCGGCCGAGGGAACCTGGTGCGCGCCGCTGCCGGTGGTCTCGATCAGCGACTCGACCGGGCGGCCGGTGGATGCCGCCAAGCCGGACTGCCGGCAGGTCCTGGACACCGACGTGGCCCGGGCTGCCATCGACGCGTCCCGCTGCCCGGTGGGCGACCAGTCGATGTACGGGCGGTGCGACGGCGCCACCGCACCCGACCTGCGCGCCCGGCTCGGCCGCCCGGTGGCCGGCAAGACCGGCAGCTCCGAGCGGTACGAGACGGAGACGGTGGTGGCCTTCACGCCGCAGTTGGCTGTCGCCTCGATGGCGGCAAACCCCGACGATCCCCGCGATGCTGTCGGTCAGGCGGTGCAGGCCCGGATGGTGACCGCTGTTGGCGAGGTGCTAACCGCCGCCCTACGGGGCGAGCCGGTAAGAGATTTCGTCCCGCCAAGCGAACGAGCCGCCTTCCAGGTGACAGGCCCCCGCAACGGCAACTGACCCCGCCCCGCCCGCCCTCCCGCCCGCCCCGCCCGCCCATCCCTCGCGATCTTGCAGTTTCTGCCTCGGCAAAAGGGGTGGAAGCGCATAATCTGGCGACCGAAAGTGCAAGATCGCGGGGGTTGGGGACAGGTCAGGGGAGTTCTTCTGCGCCTCGGGCTATGTTGCGGGCCATTCCTCCGAAGACCAGCGCGTGGAACGGTGCCACCGATCCCCAGTAGGCGTGCCCGGCCAGCCCTCGGGGCAGGAAGACCGCGCGCTGCTGATAGCGGCTGCGCCCGTCGTCGGCGGGCAGCACCCGCATCTCCAGCCAGGCCCGGCCGGGCAGGCGCATCTCGGCGCGCAGCCGCAGCAACTCGCCCGGGATGATCTCCTCAACCCGCCAGAAGTCCAGTGCCTCGCCGACCTGTAGCCGGTGCGGGTCGCGCCGGCCGCGGCGCAGCCCCACTCCGCCGACGAGCCGGTCCAGCCAGCCACGGATCGACCAGGCGAGCGGGAACGAGTACCAGCCGTGCTCGCCGCCGACGCCCTCGACGACCCGCCAGAGGGCGGCCGGTGACGCGTCCACGGTCCGCTCCCGAAAGTCGGTGTACGTGGTGCCACCGGACCAGTCCGGGTCGCTGGGCAGCGGCTCGGCGGGGGCGTCCGGGCCGCTCGCGTTCGACCAGCGGGTCTCCACCTGGGCGTCGCGAACCTTGGCCAGCGCCAGGGACACCGCCTTGTCGAAGCCGGTCAGCCCGCCGGGCGGATCGGGTACGTACCGCGCGATGTCGTGTTCGTGCGTGACCGCCTCGTGGATCAGGCTCTCCACGAGCGGGCGGGCGATGGCGTTCGGTACCGGTGTGATCAGGCCGACCCAGTGCGACGAGAGCGACGGGGTGAGCGGACGGACCGGCACGATGATCCGTCGGCGCAGCCCGGCCACCCGGGCGTAGCGCTGCATCATGTCGCGGAAGGTCAGCACGTCCGGTCCGCCGATGTCGAAGCCCCTGTTGACCTCCGGCGGCAGCGTGGCGCAGCCGGCCAGGTAGCGCAGCACGTCGCGGACGGCGATCGGCTGGATCCGGTTGCCCACCCACCGTGGGGTGACCATGGCGGGCAGCCGCTCGGTCAGGTAGCGCAGCATCTCGAACGACGCCGAGCCGGAGCCGATGATCACCGCGGCACGGAGCACGGCCGTGGGCACCCCGCTGGCCAGCAGGATCCGACCCACCTCGGCCCGGGACCGCAGGTGCGGGGAGGGGACCTCCGCGTCGGACGCCGGCTCTGGACCCCCCAGGTAGACGATCCGGCGTACGCCCGCCGCGCGGGCCGCTTCCGCGAAGTTCGTCGCTGCCTCGCGGTCGGCCGCCTCGAAGTCGGGGCGGCCGAGCGAGTGCACGAGGAAGTAGGCGACGTCCACGTCGGCGAATGCGGCGGGCAGCGTCTCCGGTCGGCTGAGGTCCCCCTCGACGATCTCGGCCGCCGAGGCCCACGGCACGTCACGCAGCCGCACGGCCTTACGGGCCAGGCAGCGTACGGAGTGACCGTCGGCGAGCAGAAGCGGCGTCAGTCGCCCGCCGATGTATCCCGTGGCACCGGTGACGAGGCATCTCACGGGTCCCAGTGTGCTGCCCTCTAGACTCGTTCGCTGTGGAGACCGAGACGAGCACCTTCTGGGGGCCGGATTTTGCGCAGCTCAGAGCCACCGATCCGGAGATCGCCGATGTGGTTCTCGGCGAGCTGGACCGGTTGCGGGGTGGTCTGCAGCTGATCGCCAGCGAGAATCTGACCTCGCCGGCGGTGCTTGCCGCGCTCGGTTCCACGCTCACGAACAAGTACGCCGAGGGTTACCCGGGCCGCCGCTACTACGGCGGTTGCGCGGAGGTGGATCGGGCCGAGGAGATCGGCATCGCCCGCGCCAAGGAGCTCTTCGGAGCCGAGCACGCCAACCTCCAGCCGCATTCGGGGGCGAGCGCCAACCTGGCCGCGTACGCCGCGCTGGTGCAACCGGGGGACACGGTCCTGGCGATGGACCTACCGCACGGCGGGCACCTCACCCACGGCAGCCGGGTGAACTTCTCCGGCAAGTGGTTCCACCCGGTCGGCTACCCCGTCCGGCCGGACACCGAGCTGATCGACTACGACGAGGTACGCGACCTTGCGCGCGCGCACCGACCCAAACTCATCATCTGCGGCGCGACGGCGTACCCCCGGTTGATCGACTTCGCGCGGTTCCGGGAGATCGCCGACGAGGTCGGCGCGTACCTGATGGTGGACGCCGCGCACTTCATCGGCCTGGTCGCCGGCCGGGCGATCCCGTCCCCGGTGCCATACGCCGACGTGGTCTGCGCCACCACCCACAAGGTGCTGCGCGGCCCGCGCGGCGGCATGATCCTGTGCCGTGAGTCGCTGGCCCAGCGGATCGACAAGGCGGTCTTCCCGTTCACCCAGGGCGGCCCGCTGATGCACGCGGTCGCGGCCAAGGCGGTCGCGCTGCGCGAGGCCGCCCAGCCCGAGTTCCAGACGTACGCCCGGCAGGTGGTCAGCAACGCCCAGGCGCTCGCTGCCGGGCTTGCCGACGAGGGGATGCGCCCGGTCTCCGGTGGCACCGACACCCACCTCGCTCTGATCGACCTGCGTGAGGTGGGGGTGACCGGCGCGGAGGCCGAGCGACGCTGCGACGCCGCGTCGATCACCCTGAACAAGAACGCCATCCCGTACGACCCACAGCCGCCGATGGTGGCCTCCGGCATCCGGGTGGGCACCCCGAGCGTCACCACCCAGGGCATGCGGGAGGGTGAGCTGCGGCAGGTGGCAGCCCTCGTCGCCCGTGTGGTGCGTACCGATCCCGGTGCACCGGGCGGTGCCGACGCGCTGTCCCGGATCGGCGCCGAGGTGGCCGAGCTTGTCGCGACGTTCCCGGCGTACCCCCGATGAGCGAGCCACGGGCGGGTGAGCCGGGCGCGATCCGGGTCCGACTGCCGTACCTTCGCTTTACGCTGCTGAGTTGTGCGGTGCTGGCGGTGCTCGCGGTCCCGCTCGCGGCGATCCTGTGGGGCGCCGAGGGCGCCGCCGGAGCGGCTGCCGGGATCGCGTTGGTGGTGGTGAGCTATCTCATCTCCGGCTTCTCGGTCGCCTGGGCGGATGCCATCAACCCACGCATGATCATGTCCGTTGGGCTTGTCACCTACGGCGTGAAGATCGTGATCCTCGGTCTGGCCATGTCAGCCATCGCGGCCACCGGTTGGGGTGGTTTACGGGTCATGGGCGGCGCCGTCATCCTGGCCGTGGTGGTCTGGACCGGAGCCCACCTGACCTGGGCGCTGCGGTCTCCGCTGCCGACATTCCGGTCGCGGCGCGACTAATCACGTCCGATTGCGGGCTCCTCAGCGGACGATTGTCGGCAATTTGCCGGTCCCGTCGGGCTGCCTCGGCGGACTTGACGGGAGTAGCCTTGGCGACGGTTGACGCGCCCGTAGTGCGACCCGCACGCTGCCCGCAGTGTGGGGGGTGCCGCACACCCTGGCGCAGGCAGGCTGATATCGTTCGCGGCGTCATGGCCGACGACCTTCACCCCAAGAAGTCCGATGAGCACTCATCGGAGGGCGTTGCCGGCACCGTTCTTGGCTATCTCATCGCCGGAATTGTGGTGTGGGGTTTCCTCGGATGGCTAGCGGGACGCCTTATCGGATTTCCCACGGGCATCGGGATCGCCACGGGCATGATGTTCGGCGCAGCCGGAGCGATCTACCTGATCATGAAGAGGCTCGGTGCTTGAGTTCCAGCACACGCGGGTCTGTCGAGTGCGGAGGATGACACGGTGAGTGGACAGCTCGTCGCCGCCGAGGGGCTTCCTTGGCCCCCCAGCGTCGGAGATTTCTACCCGCCGAACGTGGCCGGCCCCTGGGTCACCAAGTTCGGGATCATGATCTGGCTCGCGGTCGCGTTGCTGATCATCTTCTTCATGGTCGCCTACCGGAAGCCAAAGCTGGTTCCCGGTAAGGCCCAGTGGTATGCGGAGTCGGTCTACGGCCTGGTTCGGGACAACATCGCCCGCGAGCAGATGGGCAATGCGGGCATCCGCTTCGCGCCCTATTTCACGGTGCTCTTCAGCTTCATCCTGCTGACAAACATCTTCAGCATCGTGCCCGGGTTGCAGATCTCGCCCAACTCGCACATCGCCTTTCCGATCGTGCTCTCCGCCATCTCCTACGTGATGTACCTCTACATCGGCGTCCGGAAACACGGCTTCGGCAAGTACCTGAAGATGATGCTGATCCTGCCCGGCGTTCCGTGGCCGATGCACTTCCTGCTGATCCCGATCGAGTTCCTGCAGAACTTCATCGTCCGGCCGGTCACCCTCGCCCTGCGGCTCTTCGCCAACATGTTCGCCGGCCACCTGCTGCTGCTGGTCTTCACCGTCGGCGGGTTCGTGATGCTCGCCTCGGACAGCATCTTCGTCCAGGTGACCTCGGTCTTCTCCTTCGCCATGGCGATCGTGATGGCCTTCTTCGAGGTCCTGGTCGCGGTGCTGCAGGCATATGTCTTCGTCACACTGAGCGCCAACTACGTCGGGTCGTCGCTGGCCGACGAGCACTGAGACCCGCTCGGCGGGTCACCCGGCCCACCAAGCTTCTGGATACGACCGCGTACGCGTGAGAGTTCACGCGTTAACTAGGAGGAATACCCGCAATGGACGTTCTCGCCGCCATCAACGGTAACGTCAACACCATCGGCTACGGCCTCGCCGCCATCGGCCCCGGTATCGGCGTCGCCCTGGTCTTCGCGGCCTACATCCAGTCGAGCGCCCGTCAGCCCGAGTCCGCCGGCTTCAACCGGACCTGGCTCGTCCTGGGCTTCGCCCTGGTCGAGGCGCTCGCCCTGTTCGGCCTGGTGCTCGCCTTCGCCGTCAACTGACCGTCCGTACTTCGACCCGGAGGTCTGACATGTATCTCGCTGCGGAAGGCGCGCACAACCCGATCCTGCCGATCTGGCAGGAGATCGTCGTTGGTTCGATCTCCTTCGCCCTGCTCGTCTTCGTCCTGCTGAAGTTCGTCATGCCGCGCATGGAGGCGATGTACCAGGCACGGGTCGATGCGATCGAGGGTGGCCTCAAGCGTGCGGAGGCGGCCCAGGCCGAGGCGAACCAGCTGCTCGAGCAGTACCGCGCGCAGCTGGCCGAGGTGCGTACCGAGGCCGCCAAGATCCGTGACGACGCCCGCTCCGACGCCGAGGGGATCCGACAGGACATCCTCGCCAAGGCGCGGGAGGAGTCCGAGCGGGTTGTCGCCGCCGGCAAGGAGCAGCTCCTGGCCGAGCGCGCCACCATCGTGCGCGACCTGCGCGCGGAGGTCGGCGGTCTCGCTGTCGACCTGGCCAGCCGGATCGTCGGGGAGTCGCTCGCTGACGAGGCCCGTCGCAAGGGCACCGTCGAGCGCTTCCTCACCGATCTTGAGAGCGCGGGGGCCCGCTGATGCAGGCCGCCAGCCGGGAGTCGTACAAGGCAGCCGTCGAGCGGCTGGAGGCGTACACCCGCGGTGCTCAGCCGCAGGCGATCGCCGCCACCGCCGACGGCGTCCTCTCCGTCGCGGATCTGCTGCGGCGGGAGGTACGGCTGCGCCGGGCGCTCTCCGACCCTGCACGTTCCGGTACGGATCGCGCCGGCCTGCTCGGCACCATGCTGAGCGGCAAGGTCGACGAGCAGGCACTCGACCTGACCAGCTCGTTGGTCGCCAACCGCTGGTCGGCACCGTCGGAGTTGCTCGACGGCACCGAGCGGCTCGGTGTGGAGGCGCTGCTCGCCAGCGCCGACGCCACCGGTGACCTCGGTGAGGTGGAGGACGAGCTGTTCCGGTTCGGCCAGTTGGTCGCCGGGCAGCCGCAGCTCGCCACCGTGCTGACCGACCCGATCGCGCCGTTGGCTCAGCGCGCCGGGTTGGTTCGGGAACTGCTGGAGGGCAAGGCCCACCCGGTGACGGTCCGCCTCATCGAGGTGGCTCTCTCCGGGTTCGGTGGGCGCTCCTTCAGCGGTGCGCTCACCCGACTGGTCGAGCTCACCGCCGACCGGCGGGACCGGCAGGTCGCGTACGTGACAGTGGCCGCCCCGCTGGATGACGCGGAGGAGCAACGGCTGGGCGCTCGTCTCGCTGAGCTATACGGTCGGCAGGTCGACGTCAAGCAGACCGTCGACCCCGACATCCTGGGCGGCATGAGCGTCCGGGTCGGTTCCGATCTCTACGACGGGACGATCCTGCGCCGGCTCAAGGAGACTCGTAACGCGTTCGCCAAGCGCTGACGGCTTCCGCGAAGCACCTGAATGACAGACGCCATTCGGACCGGTCGGTACTAGGTATCCCCGGGCCCCTGAAATTTAAGGAAGCAGAGGATGGCCGAGCTGACCATCTCGACGGAGGAGATCCGCGGCGCCCTGGAGCGCTACGTCTCCTCCTATTCGCCCGACGTCTCCCGCGAGGAGGTCGGCACCGTCGCCGACACCGGTGACGGTATCGCCCACGTCGAGGGCCTGCCCTCGACCATGACCAACGAGCTCCTGGAGTTCGAGGACGGCACGCTCGGCGTGGCGTTGAACCTCGACGTCCGCGAGATCGGTGTCGTTGTTCTCGGTGACTCCGCCAAGCTGGAGGAGGGGCAGCGCGTCAAGCGCACCGAGCGGGTTCTCTCCGTTCCGGTCGGCGACGCCTTCCTCGGCCGCGTGGTCAACGCGCTCGGCGAGCCGATCGACGCGCTCGGCGACATCGCCAACGAGGGCTTCCGCGAGCTGGAGCTGCAGGCTCCGAACGTGATGTCCCGGCAGTCCGTCGACGAGCCGCTGCAGACCGGCATCAAGGCCATCGACGCGATGACCCCGATCGGTCGGGGCCAGCGGCAGCTGATCATCGGTGACCGGAAGACCGGCAAGACCACTGTCGCGCTGGACGCCATCCTCAACCAGCGGGACAACTGGCGCACCGGCGACCCGAAGAAGCAGGTCCGCTGCATCTACGTCGCCATCGGCCAGAAGGCCTCCACCATCGCCTCCATCAAGGGGCAGTTGGAGGAGGCGGGCGCGATGGAGTACACCACCATCGTGGCCTCCCCGGCCTCCGACCCGGCCGGCTTCAAGTACCTCGCCCCGTACACCGGCTCGTCCATCGGGCAGCACTGGATGTACGGCGGCAAGCACGTTCTGATCGTCTTCGACGACCTGAGCAAGCAGGCCGAGGCGTACCGTGCCGTGTCGCTGCTGCTGCGCCGCCCGCCGGGCCGTGAGGCGTACCCGGGTGACGTCTTCTACCTGCACTCCCGCCTGCTGGAGCGCTGCGCGAAGCTCTCCGACGAGCTTGGTGGCGGCTCGATGACCGGTCTGCCGATCATCGAGACGAAGGCCAACGACATCTCGGCCTTCATCCCGACCAACGTCATCTCGATCACCGACGGCCAGATCTTCCTGGAGACCGACCTGTTCAACCAGGGCGTCCGTCCGGCGATCAACGTCGGTACCTCGGTCTCCCGGGTCGGTGGCGCCGCGCAGGTGAAGCCGATGAAGAAGGTCGCCGGTTCGCTGCGGCTCAACCTGGCCCAGTACCGCGAGCTGGAGGCGTTCGCCGCCTTCGCCTCCGACCTGGACAAGACCTCCCGAGCCCAGCTGGACCGCGGTTCGCGCCTGGTTGAGCTGCTCAAGCAGCCGAACTACTCGCCGTACCCGGTGCAGGAGCAGGTCGTTACGGTCTGGGCCGGCACCGAGGGCAAGCTGGACGACGTCCCGGTGGGCGAGGTCCGCCGCTTCGAGTCGGAGTTCCTCCAGTACCTGCGGCACAAGCACGCGGGTGTGCTGGCCGGGATCGCCGACAACCAGTGGAACGACGACATCATCGGCTCCCTGGACAACGCGATCAGCGAGTTCAAGAAGGTCTTCCTCGGCAAGGAGGACGAGCCTCGGATCAACGACGCGCCGGCCAAGCCGCTCGAGGGTGACGAGAACCGCGAGACGGTGACCCGCTACCGCGACAGCGCGCCCGCCGGCCCGGCCGAGAGCTGATCTGATGGCGGCCCAGGTACGCGTTCTTCGTCAACGAATCCGCTCGGCGAAGTCGATGAAGAAGATCACCAAGGCGATGGAGCTCGTGGCGACGAGCCGGATCGCCAAGGCCCAGGCCCGGGTGCAGGCGTCCCTGCCGTACGCCCAGGCCATCACCGGCGTGCTCACGGCGCTGGCGTCCAACGCGCGGATCGACCACCCGCTGCTCACCTCGCGCGAGCGGGTGCGGCGGGCGGGCGTTCTGCTGGTCACCAGCGACCGTGGCCTGGCCGGCGGCTACAGCTCCAACGCGATCAGGACGGCCGAGTCGCTGATCGCGCGGCTGCGGGCGGACGGCAAGGAGCCGGTGCTCTACGTCATCGGGCGTAAGGGCGTCGGGTTCTACCGGTTCCGTGACCGGCCGATCGAGGCGAACTGGACCGGGTTCAGCGAGCAGCCGTCGTTCGAGGACGCCCGCACCGTCGGTGAGACGCTGATCAAGGCGTTCACTGCCGGCGCGGACGACGTCGACGGCGACGCCGGGGCGGACGGGGTGCTCGGCGTCGACGAGTTGCACATCGTCTACACCGAGTTCCACTCGCTGATGACGCAGACCCCGGTCACCAAGGTGATCGGTCCGATGCAGGTGGAGGACCGGCCGCGCGCCGAGGGGCGCTCCGAAGGGCTGCTGCCGGCGTACGAGTTCGAGCCGGATGCGGAGGCGCTGCTCGACGCGCTCCTGCCGAGGTACATCAACACGCGGATCTACGCGGCGTTGATCGAGTCGGCGGCGAGTGAGTCGGCGGCACGGCGGCGGGCGATGAAGAGCGCCACCGACAACGCCGAAGAGATGATCGACAAGTACACGCGCGAGATGAACTCGGCCCGACAGGCCGGGATCACCCAGGAGATCAGCGAGATCGTCGGCGGCGCCAACGCGCTGGCCGCGTCGGGAAGTGAAGTGTGATGACTGCACCAGTAGAGACCAAGACGGCCACGGGTCGCGTGGTCCGGGTCATCGGCCCGGTCGTCGACGCCGAATTCCCGCGTGACGCCATGCCGGCCCTGTTCAACGCTCTGAACGTCGACGTGAACCTGTCCGGCGGTGAGAAGACGCTGACCCTGGAGGTTGCCCAGCACCTGGGTGACAACCTGGTCCGTGCCATCTCGATGCAGCCGACGGACGGTCTGGTTCGCGGCGCGGAGGTGCGTGACCGTGGCGAGCCGATCACCGTTCCGGTGGGCGACGCGGTCAAGGGCCACGTGTTCAACGCGATCGGCGAGTGCCTCAACCTCACCGAGGGCGAGACCATTCAGGCCGACGACCGGTGGGGCATCCACCGCAAGGCTCCGGCCTTCGCGGATCTGGAGCCGAAGACCGAGATGCTGGAGACCGGCATCAAGGTCATCGACCTGCTGGCCCCGTACGTCAAGGGCGGCAAGATCGGCCTGTTCGGCGGCGCGGGTGTGGGCAAGACGGTGCTCATCCAGGAGATGATCACCCGTGTTGCCCGCAACTTCGGTGGTACCTCGGTGTTCGCCGGCGTGGGTGAGCGCACCCGTGAGGGCAACGACCTCATCGCCGAAATGACCGAGTCCGGCGTCATCGACAAGACCGCGCTCGTCTACGGCCAGATGGACGAGCCGCCGGGCACCCGGCTGCGGGTGGCGCTGTCGGCGCTGACCATGGCCGAGTACTTCCGGGACGTGAAGAAGCAGGAGGTGCTGCTCTTCATCGACAACATCTTCCGCTTCACCCAGGCGGGTTCGGAGGTCTCCACCCTGCTCGGCCGTATGCCGAGCGCCGTGGGTTACCAGCCGACCCTGGCCGACGAGATGGGCGAGCTCCAGGAGCGGATCACCTCCGTCCGGGGCCAGGCCATCACCTCCATGCAGGCGATCTACGTGCCGGCGGACGACTACACCGACCCCGCCCCGGCCACCACGTTCGCCCACCTGGACGCGACCACCAACCTGGAGCGGTCGATCTCCGACAAGGGCATCTACCCGGCCGTGGACCCGCTGGCGTCCTCGTCCCGGATCCTCGCCCCGGAGTTCGTCGGCGCCGAGCACTTCCAGGTGGCCACCGAGGTGAAGCGGATCCTGCAGCGCTACCGCGACCTGCAGGACATCATCGCCATCCTCGGTATCGAGGAGCTCTCCGAGGAAGACAAGATCACCGTGGCGCGTGCCCGGCGGATCGAGCGCTTCCTGTCGCAGAACACCTACGCTGCGGAGCAGTTCACCGGCGTGCCGGGCTCGACGGTCCCGATCAAGGAGACCATCGAGGCGTTCCGCAAGATCAGCGAGGGGGAGTACGACCACTTCCCTGAGCAGGCGTTCTTCATGTGCGGCGGTCTGGAGGACCTGGAGCGCAAGGCTGAGGAGCTGATGAAGGGCTGACAGCCCGACCAGATCCGTGACACAAAAGACTGCCCCGGCAATGCCGGGGCAGTCTTTTGTTCATCTTCGCGCCTTATCATCTTCGCGGTCCGTTGCTCGTTGTCGGCGCTTGCGCAGCTGGCGAGATACGGTCGTTGCGCACGTTCCCCTGGACGAGCGTTGATCTTTGCAACCTTTCGGCGACGCGCGCCCGTCTTCTACCCGTGGGCGTGACGAACGGAGATGCACGTGGCTAAGGCCGGCAAGAGTGGCCGCAAGTCGATCTGGCGAGGCGTGCCTCGCTGGGCCAGGATCTGCACGGTGTTCGGCGCGGTGCTGACGATGCTCAGCGGAGCGGTGCTTGTCGGCACCGAGGTGCTGATGGCCCGCTACGAGGGCGCTGTCGGCAAGGCCGACCTCTTCGGTGACCAGGCCGCCGGCGCCAAGGAGAAGAAGAGCGACATCAAGGGTCCGCTCAACATCCTGCTCGTCGGCATTGACCCGCGGAACCCGACGGCGGCGCCACTTGCCGACTCGATCATGGTGCTGCACGTGCCCGCCTCGATGGATCGTGCCTACCTGTTCTCCGTGCCCCGTGATCTCTACGTGGACATCCCGCCGTTCAAGAAGGCCAACTTCCGCGGCGAGAAGACCAAGATCAACGCGGCGATGTCGCACGGCAGTCATGTGCCGGGCGGAAACCCCGACGCCGCGCGCGGCTTCGAGCTGTTGGCCACGACTGTGCAGAACGTCACGGGCATCAAGCGCTTCGACGCCGGTGCGATCATCAACTTCACCGGCTTCCAGAAGATCGTCGACGCGATGGGTGGCGTCACCATGTACGTCGAGCGCGAGGTGAGGTCCGAGCACAAGCAGCCGGACGGCAAGGCCCGGCCGGGCAACCCGCGCGGCGAGGGCTACATCGGGCCGCAGGCGGTCTACCCGAAGGGCACCCACCACCTCAGCGGGTGGCAGGCGCTGGACTACGTCCGGCAGCGCTACGAGAAGAACGGCGTCATCGACGGCGACTACGGGCGGCAGCGCCACCAGCAGCAGTTCGTCAAGGCGATGGTCGGCCAGGCGTTCAGTGCCGACGTGGTCGCCAACCCGATCAAGGCGGACAAGGTGCTCCGTGCCGCCGGGCAGTCGCTGATCTTCAACGGCCGTGGCAACAGTGTTGTCGACTTCGGGATCGCACTGAAGGACATCCGCCCCAACACCATCCAGATGATCAAGCTCCCCGGTGGTGGCGTCTACGAAGGCAAGAAGTACAAGGGTGAACAGTTCCAGGCAGGCGTCGCGGACTTCTTCACCGCCCTGCACAATGAACAACTGGACCCGTTCCTGTTGGAGCACCCGGAATTCCACAACAAGACGAAGTAGTCGTGGCGCAGCTCTCCCCACCCGCGTTGGGGGCAGGCAGCCGTCAGGACTAGACTTTCGGCATTCCGCCCGCCGCAGCAAGGAGACAGCGTGGCACAGCAGCTTCACGTCGAGCTCGTCGCCGTCGAGGAAAAGGTCTGGTCAGGTGAGGCCGAGATGCTCGTCGCCCGGACCACCGAAGGCGAGCTCGGTGTCCTGCCGGGGCACGCGCCGCTGCTCGGTCAGCTCGCAGAGCCGGGCCAGGTCCGCATCAAGCTGGCCGGTGGTGAGCAGATCTCGTACGACGTGGCCGGCGGCTTCCTCTCGGTGAGCCCCGACAAGGTAACCGTGCTGGCCGAGAGCGCTACCCCGGTTTCCGCGCAGAGCAGCTGAGCCACACCGGGGATGGAGATCGTCGAAGGAATCGGGATCGGCGTCGCCGTCGTCCTCGTCGCGCTTCTCTTCCTCTTCGTCCGCCGCGCGCTCGTCACCCGTACCGGTGGCATCATCCGGCTCAGCGTCCGGACCACCACAATGCTCGACGGCCGCGGCTGGTCACCGGGCTTCGGCCGGTTCGCCGGTGAGGAACTGCGCTGGTACCGGATGTTCAGCTTCGCGCTGCGACCCAAGCGGGTGCTCTCCCGCAAAGGGCTGGCAGTGGAGCGCCGCCGCTTGCCCGAGGGGCAGGAGCGGCTCTCCATGCCGGCCGACTGGGTGATCCTCCGCTGTGCCAGTCACCATGCACCGGTGGAGATCGCCATGGCGCGGTCGACAGTTACCGGTTTCCTGTCCTGGCTCGAGGCCGCCCCTCCGGGGGCGGTCTCGCCGCGTATGGCCTCCCAGGACTGGCCGGCTGCCTGAGCCGCCCATCCTGCGTGGCGCACAACGCGGCGCGTTCGACGAGGCTGGGTAAGAACGAGAAAGTGGGCCACGGGTTCCGTGGCCCACTTCGTTGTTGTGCGACTAGCAGCTGGCGGTACGCCAGCGGTGCGACCGCAGGTTCTCGTAGATGTCATTCATGAACTGGTCGTTCTGTCCGAGGCATCCGTACGTGCCGGTGTAGTTCGCGCCCGAGTAGAAGTGGACGGACCGGTAACTCGTGCTGCGGCCCCGGTTCATCGCGGACCGGACGACCTGGTTGTCGGCCCAGGAACACACCACAGGCGTGTTGTACCAGTCGTTGTCGGCGTTGCTCCAACTGCAGCGCGAGCCTGTCGCGTTGTTGCCGCTCCAGACGCAGAAGCTCCCCACTGGGCAATCCCCGGGAGCTGCCTGGGCCGGCACGGCCATTCCGATGGTGAGCAGCGACATCATTCCGAGCATGGCGACGATCCTGCGAACAATCCTCACGACATCTCCCCGCTGTTGCTGACGGCTCCGATGGCAGCCGTGAACGCTGCCATCGGCACCCTACGTCGTGGACAGTTCGGGGATCTATCGATATAGGACGATGTCGACGTGAGCCCTTGAGCCTCTCGCACCCAACGCCCGTTCGACAGCCGGCGTACGTTCCCGAGCCGCTGGCGTGCGGGTGCCGGCCGGGACGGAACAGTGTCCAGCCGCAAGAGGGCGCGGCCGTGGCCAGCTCAGAGTCGAGGAAACAGCGCTGGCTACGCGTGAGGGCGGCCAGATCGGGAACCCACACCTCCACGTGCTGGCGGGGCGCCTACGCTCAGCGCTTGCCGCCCGGCACCCATAGCACATCGCCCGCCGGATTTGCCGTTCTTGACAGGATGAAGAGCAGATCGGAGAGCCGGTTGAGATACTTTGCCGGGAGCGGGCTGGTTCGCTCCGGATCGTGGCTGACCAGCGCCCATGCCGATCGCTCGGCACGCCGGGCAACGGTCCGCGCCACGTGCAGGAGTGCCGCACCGGGGGTGCCGCCGGGGAGGATGAAGGAGTCGAGCTTGCTCAGGCGTGCGTTGTACTCGTCGCACCAACCTTCGAGGCGCTCGACGTACTCCTCGGTGACCCGCAGCGGCGGATACTTCGGCTCCGGCTCGACCGGGGTGGCCAGGTCGGCGCCCACGTCGAACAGGTCGTTCTGCACCGACTCCAGCACGCCCCGCAGCTCATCGTCGAGCTGTCCCAGGGCGAGTGCCACGCCGATCGCCGCGTTGCACTCGTCGACATCCGCGTACCCGGCGATCCGTGGATCGGTCTTCGGCACCTGCTCGTTGTTGCTCAGCCTGGTCATGCCGGCGTCGCCGGCCTTGGTGTAGATGCGCGTGAGGTGGACGGCCATGACGCACAGCCTACGGATACCGGATCTGACGATCCCTACGCGGCCGGACACCACTGCCGGCTGGCCGGCGGTGGTGGGCCCCGGCGACGCCGGCGATCCGGCAATCAATGACGTCGATGTCATCCGGGTACGTGGTGATGCGCGGCTCGCCGGCACCGTCCACGTGGTCGGCGCCAAGAACTCGGCGCTGAAGCTGATGGCGGCCGCGCTGCTCGCACCGGGGCGGAGCGTGATCACCAACGTCCCGCGGATCACCGACATCGCGATCATGGGAGAGGTGCTGCGCCGGCTGGGGTGCGACGTCCGGTTCGACGCCGACGACCCGGTCGACCCGATGGTCGCCCGAGGGGGCGTCGCCCGGTCCCGCTCGGTGACGATCGACGTACCCGAGCAGCCCGGCGCGGACGCGGACTACGACCTGGTCCGGCGGCTCCGCGCGTCGATCTGCGTGCTGGGTCCGCTGCTTGCCCGTCGGGGCTTCGTGCGGGTGGCCCACCCCGGCGGTGACGCCATCGGCTCCCGTGGGCTGGACATGCACATCTCCGGGCTGACGCGGATGGGCGCGGAGATCTCCGGCGAGCACGGTTTCGTCATCGCCTCCGCCCCACACGGCCTGCGCGGCGCGGACATCGTGCTCGATTTTCCAAGCGTCGGCGCGACCGAGAACCTGGTCATGGCGGCGGTGCTGGCCCAGGGCACCACGATGATCGACAACGCGGCACGGGAACCCGAGATCGTCGACATCTGCACGATGCTCAACCAGATGGGCGCGCAGATCTCCGGCGCCGGCACGTCCACACTGCGGATCACCGGCGTACCCGGGCTGCGCCCGGTGCGGCATGCCACGGTGGGGGACCGGATCGTCGCCGGCACGTGGGCGTTCGGCGCGGCGATGACCCGGGGCGACGTGACGGTGACCGGGCTCGACCCGGCCTATCTGGAGATCGCGCTCGACAAGGTGGTCGCGGCCGGCGGCCTTGTCGAGACCCGGGGAGACGGCTTCCGCGTACGCATGGACGACCGACCCCGGGCGGTGGACGTGGTGACGCTGCCGTACCCCGGCTTCGCCACCGACCTGCTGCCGATGGCGATCGGGCTGGCCGCGGTCAGCGACGGGGCGTCCCTGATCACGGAGAACATCTTCGACGGTCGGTTCATGTTCGCGAACGAGATGATGCGGCTCGGCGCGGACATCAAGACCGACGGGCACCACGCGGTGGTCCGAGGGCGCGAGCGGTTGTCCGGCGCTCCGGTGCGGGCCACCGACATCCGCGCCGGGGCGGGGCTGATCATCGCGGGGCTCTGCTCGGATGGTGCCACCGAGGTTTCCCACGTGCACCACGTCGACCGGGGCTACCCGGATTTCGTGGCCGACCTGCGGGCGCTCGGAGTGGCGGTCGAGCGGGGCACCGCGCCGGAGGAGCCTTCGCTGGAGATCTGAGCCCCAGGGGCCCCCGGTCAGCCCCTTAGCCGTCGTTCAGGCTCGCCGACTAGGGTGCAGACAGGCACTCAATCGTGGCGAGGGAGAAGTAGATGGCGGGTCGACTCGCGGTCGTCGGGGCCGGACTGATGGGTTCCGGCATCGCCCAGGTGGCGGCGCAGGCGGGCTGGCAGGTGACGTTGCGGGACCTGGACGACGCGGCCACCGCCCGAGGGCTCGGCGGCATCCGTAAGTCGCTGGAGAAGTTCGCCGAGAAGGGCAAGATCGAGGCGTCCGAGGTCGAGGCGACGCTGGCCCGGATCACGCCGACCACCGACCTTGAGGCGGCGGCGGACGCGGACATCGTGGTCGAGGCGGTCTTCGAACGGCTGGAGATCAAGCACGAGGTGTTCCGCGCCCTGGACAAGATCTGCAAGGCCGACGCGGTGCTCGCCACCAACACGTCGGCCATCCCGGTCACCCAGATCGCCGCGGTCACCGAGCGGCCCGAGGCGGTCGTCGGCACCCACTTCTTCTCGCCGGTGCCGATGATGCAGCTCTGCGAGTTGGTGCGTGGCTACAAGACCACTGACGCCACGCTGGCCACCGTGCGGGCCTTCGCCGAGGAGATCGGCAAGACGGTCGTGGTGGTCAACCGCGACATCGCCGGCTTCGTCACCACGCGACTGATCTCCGCTCTCGTGGTGGAGGCGGTCAAGCTCGTCGAGTCGGGAGTGGTGTCGGCGGAGGACCTGGACACCGCCTGCCGGCTGGGCTTCGGGCACGCAATGGGCCCGCTTGCCACCACCGACCTGACCGGCGTGGACGTGCTGCTGCACGCGTCGAAGAACATCTACACCGACACCGCGGACGAGAAGTTCTTCCCGCCGGAGCTGCTCCAGCGCATGGTCACCGCCGGCGACCTGGGCCGCAAGACCGGCAAGGGCTTCTACACGTACTGAGCCGAAGGAAGGGCACCTTATTAACGCCTCGTGTAGAGGAAGGGCCCCTTATTAACAACTGCCGCCCACACCCCAGCGCGAGGGCGCGGAGCTGCTCCGGCGTTAACAGGGGACCCTTCCTCTACCGCAGGCGTTAATAAGGTGCCCTTCCTTGCTCAGCCGTCGCGCTTCGTGGTCCAGCGGAAGGTGGTCAGGCAGAGCACCAGGCCGATCACGCACCACAGGATCAGCACCAGCGCCACCCGACCCAGCTCGTACGAGCCGCCCGGTTCCTGCGCGCCGAAGCTCTCCGGCAGGAATACCGCCCGCAGCCCCTGGCACATCCACTTGAGCGGGAACAGCGCCGCCACCTGCTGCATCCAGGTGGGCAGTTCGGTGAAGACGAAGAACACCCCGGAGATGAACTGGAGTACCAGGGAGACCGGGGTGACCACCGCGGAGCCGCTGCGGGCCGTACGGGCCAGCGACGAGATGGCGATGCCGCACAGGGTGCAGGCGGTGACCCCGAGCACCGCGACCCAGCCGAAGGTGAGCCACTTCGCGGCGGTGCCGGGCAGGTCGAGGTCGAACAGCGCGACGGCGACGGCGAGCAGGAGCGCCGTTTCGGCGATGCCGATCACCACCACCATGATCACCTTGCCGGCGAACCAGACCCACTTCGGCATCGGCGTGCCCCGGTAGCGCTTGAGCACCCCCCGGTCCCGCTCGATCGGGATCCAGATGCCCAGGTTCTGGAAGCTCACAGTCATCAGACCGGTCGCGATCATGCCGGTGATGAAGTACTGGGTGAACTTGACCCCGCCGCCGATCTCGCCACCGAAGATCGAGGCGAAGATCAGGATCATGATGATGGGGAAGCCCATCGTGAAGACCACGGACTCCCGACTGCGCAGGAACTGGGTGATCTCCAGCCGGCCCTGGCGCAGGGCGAGCGAGCCGGCACCCGGCCGGCGTCCGCGGCTCGCGGCGACAGGGGTCGCCGGCCTCGTCGTGGTCGTCATCGCGCGTGTCCGATCATGGTGAGGTAGACGTCCTCCAGGGTCGGCCGGGTCACGGTGAGCCCCGGGACCTCGCCGCCGTAGCGCGCCGCCAGATCGGCCACCACTGCCGTCGGCGTCGCACTCTGCGTGCTCTCCAGCGTCCCGTCCGGGGTACGCCAGGACACCGTGGCCAGGGCCTCCTGCCGGTTGCCCAACTGGTTCGGAGTGGCCACCTCGACGAGCCGGCCGGCGGCGATGACACCCACCCGGTCGGCGAGCGACTCCGCCTCGTCCAGGTAGTGGGTGGTCAGCACGATTGTGGTGCCGGCCGCGGCGAGGTCCCGGATCAGCTCCCAGAACTCGCGGCGGGCCTCGGGGTCGAAGCCGGTGGTGGGCTCGTCGAGGAAGAGCAGCTCGGGGCGGCCGATGATGCCGAGCGCCACGTCGAGTCGGCGCCTCTGCCCGCCGGAGAGTGTGTGCGTACGGGCTTTCGCCTTTCCGGCCAGCCCGACCCGCTCGATCACCTTGTCCGGGTCGTCGGCGTCGGGGTAGAAGCCGGAGAAGTGCCGGATCACCTCGGCCACGGTCAGCTCGTCGAACTCGCCGGTGCCCTGCAACACGATGCCGACCCGGGACCGCCAGTCCGGGCTGGGGTGCGCGGGGTCCGCGCCGAGCACCGAAACCTCGCCCGCGTCGCGGCCCCGGTAGCCCTCAAGGATCTCCACGGTGGTGGTCTTGCCGGCACCGTTGGGGCCGAGCAGAGCGAACACCTCGCCACGGCGTACGTCGAGGTCCACGCCCGCCACCGCGACGTTGTCGCCGTACGCCTTGCGCAGCCCTCGGACGGAGATGGCCAGCTCGTCTTCCATGGCGTCAAGTGTGCGTCCTGGCCTGGTCGCTGCGCTGCCCGGGGTGTAGCGGTCGCCGACATCGTGCGCGTTAGGCACCCGGATGTCCGCGACATGGACCTGTGCGGTTTTGCACAGCCCGTTTTACTGAACGGTAACTTAGACTCCGGCCATGGATGAGAAGGCATCTGCGAGCCGGCTGCCCGAGCGTGACCGCCCGTGGGTGATGCGCACCTACGCCGGCCACTCGTCGGCCGCCGCCACCAACGCCCTCTTCCGCCGCAACCTGGCGAAGGGGCAGACCGGCCTCTCGGTCGCCTTCGACCTGCCCACCCAGACCGGGTACGACCCGGACCACGAACTCGCCGCCGGTGAGGTCGGTCGGGTCGGTGTGCCGGTGGCCCACCTCGGCGACATGCGGGCGCTCTTCGACGGCATCCCGTTGGCCGAGATGAACACGTCGATGACCATCAACGCCCCGGCGATGTGGCTGCTGGCCCTCTACGGCACGGTCGGGCTCGAACAGGACGCGGAACTGGCCCGCTGCGCCGGCACCACCCAGAACGACATCATCAAGGAGTACCTGTCCCGGGGGACGTACATCTTCCCGCCGGCGGCGTCCCTGCGGCTCACCGCCGACGTGGTGGCGTACACCCTGCGGGAGATGCCGCGGTGGAACCCGGTGAACATCTGCTCGTACCACCTCCAGGAGGCCGGGGCCACACCCGTGCAGGAGGTCGGCTTCGCGCTGGCCACCGCGGTCGCCGTGCTCGACGCTGTCCGCGACTCCGGCCAGGTGCCCGCCGAGCGGATGGGCGACGTGGTGCAGCGCATCTCGTTCTTCGTCAACGCCGGGGTGCGCTTCGTCGAGGAGATCGCCAAGATGCGCGCGTTCGGCGTGCTCTGGGACGAGATCACCCGCGACCGGTACGGGGTCACCGAGCCCAAACAGCGCCGGTTCCGCTACGGCGTACAGGTCAACTCGCTGGGCCTCACCGAGGCGCAGCCGGAGAACAACATCCAGCGCATCGTGCTGGAGATGCTCGGCGTGACGATGTCCCGCGACGCCCGCGCCCGCGCGGTGCAGCTGCCCGCCTGGAACGAGGCGCTCGGCCTGCCCCGCCCCTGGGACCAGCAGTGGTCGTTGCGCATGCAACAGGTCCTGGCGTACGAGTCGGACCTGCTCGAATACCCCGACATCTTCGCCGGTTCGCACGTGATGACGGCGCTCGTCGACGAGATCGTCACCGGGGCCCGGGTCGAACTGGACAAGGTGTTGGAGCTGGGTGGCGTGGTGGCCGCGGTGGAGACGGGCTACCTCAAGAGCGCACTGGTCGCCTCACTCGCCGAGCGGCGCCGCCGGATGGAATCCGGAGCCGACGTGGTGGTCGGCGTCAACAGGTACGTCGAGACCGAGCCCTCCCCGCTGACAGCCGCCGGAGCAGAGGCGGTAGAGCAGGTCGACCCGGCCGTCGAGGCAGCCGCCGTGGACGACGTACGCCGGTGGCGTGCCGAACGGGACGACGCGGCCGTCGACGCGGCACTGGCCCGGCTCCGCGCGGACGCCGCGACCACCACGAACCTCATGCCGGCAACCCTCGAATGTGTACGCGCCGGGGTGACCACCGGCGAGTGGGCCGGCGCGCTGCGCCAGGTCTTCGGCGAGTACCGGGCACCCACCGGCCTGGCGGGCGGCGTCGGCACCGGCGGGGACCCAGGTCTCGTGGCGGTCCGCGAGCGGGTCACCGCCACCGCCCGGGAGTTGGGCAGCGGGCGCCTGCGACTGCTGGTCGGCAAGCCCGGCCTGGACGGACACTCAAACGGCGCAGAACAGATCGCGGTACGCGCCCGCGACGCCGGCTTCGAGGTCGTCTACCAGGGCATCCGGCTGACCGCCGGACAGATCGTCGCAGCCGCCATCCAGGAGGACGTCGACCTTGTGGGGCTGTCGGTGCTGTCCGGCTCCCACCTGGCCGCCGTACCAGCGGTGCTCGACGGGCTTCGTGCCGCCGGCCGCGCTGACCTGCCAGTGGTGGTCGGCGGCATCATCCCCGCAGGAGATGCCGAGGCGCTGCAAGCCGCAGGTGTGGCCCGGGTCTTCACTCCGAAGGACTTCGCACTCACCACAATCATCGACGACTTGGTGACTGTCATCCGGCAGGCCAATTCCCTACCCTGACCACCACAACCAGCCGTGCCTTGCGTGGCCAGCCGGTGCCCTGCGTGGTTGCGCCTTTGCATGGCCGGCCGACGCCCTGCGCGGTCGTGCCTTTCCCTGGTCGGTCGATCGGCGCCTTGCCGAAACTCCCCGCCGGTCAACCCGTCGAGGTGTGGGCAATGATGCCTGCGTGGTCGGTGGGACCCGCGTGGCTGGGCTAGGACCTTTGCGTCGTCGGTCGGCCTTTGGGGGGTCAGCGGTGGTCGTAGGTCATGCAGTCGGCCATGTCGTTGTCCGGCCCCACCCTGATCGACGGCGCGTGGCATTCCAGCTGCTCGTTGTGCAGACAGTCCGAGCGCTGGCAGGCACCCACCTGCGCGATAAGAGTGCCCAGGCCGCCCTGGACCGGTGACTCCACGAACGTGTGGCAGTGCGCGTGGTCAGCGCTGCCGATCGTGATCGCGAAGGCGTGACAGTCGCCGGCCTGGTTGTACGCACAGGCCGCAACCACACATTCCTGGACGCGGGGCATCTCCAACGCTGCAGTCATCTCGACCTCCAGAGGCTCTTGCCCCGATACTAGGCATTTGTCAGGCGCATCAACGCCGGTATCCGAGCGGTCCCACCTGACCGGTGTGTCCGACCTGCCTTGATCCACTCGTCTTCCTTGAAACCGGTGTGTCCGGCTGCGAGGGATGCCCCGGTTTCAAGGAACCCGAGTCGATCACCGCCCGCTGACCGGTTCGGCGACGCCTGACGGCGGACATGTGGGCGGTATGTCCACTGCCGGGCGCTTCAGGGTGTGACCGGTGGCATCGCCAGGCCGGAATCGCGGCGGCCCCGGCCGGGTTACATACCCCTGACGGTCGCAGTACCACCGGCCGCAGGCCCCCCCCCTCTCGCGGGGACGCTGCCTGGACCGTGGCGCCGGCTCGACGCGGTAGCCAATTGGATAGGCCGCCCCGGGAATGACCCCGACCCCCGAGTGGTTACACATGGACCCGGCCGCCAGAGGCGCCCCCCGCGCCCGGCCGCCGTGAACGACCTTCCCCCCTTTGTTTTTGTGCAGCGCCGGACGAGGTGCTCACACCCGCGCACCGATCCCCCCGGGGTGTGTGGGTGTTTCCTACCCC
>NZ_JBNCKU010000023.1:0-77802 GCF_049841715.1 Micromonospora sp. DT41
AGTCCGGGGTATAAATCATAATTGGCACTGGCTTTACAAAGCACCCTGTTGAGTTCTCAAAGAACAACCACACACCGACCGGAAACCCGTAGGCTCCCGTTTCGGGGCAACCGCTCAAACTTACTTGGTCGAACTTTCATTGTCAACCTCGTGTCCGAGGCGATCAATTGTGGTTCGTCCGGGACCCACGATGACGCACACCGTACCCGGTGGTCGTTACTGTCGTGGGAAGCCGCAGACCGGCCGATCACCGCTTCGCGGCTCTCCGCCCGGCTCCTGCCGGCTTCAGCACTCTACCCGGTCGGCTTCGCGTCCGCAACCCCGTATCCGGAGTGTTCCGCACCGCCCGAATCTCCAGCCTCGCTCGGCGTTGCCGCCACGAGCCTGGCGCCCGGTCTTGGCCCGTTTGTCCGGCCTCCCCCGTGCAGAGAGAAAGTTACGCGGGCCGTCCCGAGAAGGCAAATCAGGGTTCATCACTGGTTGACCGCAAGACCTCACGACGTCCGGCGCGGGCTCTGCTCTCCACCGAAAGAACACAGGCTCCAACGGACGGCACACAGTGCGGCGTGGGTTCTGGGCCACAGGACCGAGTGGTGCCCGACGCGGAGCGCAACGGCGTGCCAGAGTGTCAGGCATGGATGAACCCGGGCCGGACGCCACGGTGCTCGCCGAGGAAGCGCTGCTCGGCCTCCTTCTGCCGTTCTGGCAGGTGGTGATCGGCACCGTCGTGCTTGTCGTCCTGCTGCTCTCGGTACGACAGCTGGCCCGGCGCGGCAGGTCCCGGATGACCACCGCCCTGTTGGTGACCGGCGGGGTCATCGTCGGTCTCGCGACGATCGGCGTCCTGCTGGAGGGGTGACCGCTCAGAGTCGGCGGTTGGCCAGGCTGGGCAGTTCGGCGCGGATCGTGGCGAGCCTATCGAGATCGAGGTCGGCGAATGCCACTCCGGACCCGTCCGGCAGTTGGGTGAGGACCGTCCCCCAGGGGTCGATCACCATGCTGCGCCCGAAGCAGGTGCGGCCGGGGTCGTGGTCACCGGTCTGACCGGCCGCCGCCACGAAACACTGATTCTCGATCGCCCGCGCCCGCAACAGCACCTCCCAGTGGTCGCGGCCGGTGTGCAGCATGAACGCCGCCGGGACCACGAGCAACTGGGCGCCGCCCTCGCTGGCGAGCTGCCGGTACAGCTCGGGGAAACGCAGGTCGTAGCAGATCGACAGCCCGACCCGGAGCCCTTCGACGTCCACGACGACGGGTTGGGCGCCGGGCGCGACACTCGCGGATTCCAGATAGGAGACGCGTCCGGGGATCTCCACGTCGTACAGATGGATCTTTCGGTAGCTCGCGGCCAGGCTGCCCGTCCGGTCGAAGACCAGCGAGGTGTTGAAGGTGTGCGCCGGGTCCGGGCCGACCTCGTGGAACGAGCCGGCCACCACCCAGATGCCGAGCCGCCGCGCGACCTCGGCGAAGAAGCTGCCCACCTCGCCGTCGACCGGCTCCGGCTCGGGCATCCGCGCGGCGGGGCCGAGATAGTCGACGTACTCCGGGAGGATGGCCAGGTCCGCGCCGCCGGCGGCGGCGCGTTCCAGCAGAACCTCGGCGGCGGCCAGGTTTGCCTTGCGGTCGTCCCGGGCGTTCAGCTGGCAGACTGCGACGCGCATGACCCCAGAGTACGGCCGGGACGGCCGGTACGGACAGCGTCAGATGCTGGCGAGCACCAGGGCCCCGGCGGCGAACCCGAGGCCGGCGACCTGGATCGGCCGCAGGCGCTCCCGGTCGACGGCGAGCGCGAGGAGCACAGTGCTGGCCGGATACAGCGCGGCGATCGCCGCCACGATGCTGAGGTGCCCACGGCCGGCGGCAGCCAGGAATAGCGCGTTGGCGGCGCTGTCGAGCAGGCCGGCGACGGCAGCCCACACCAGCACCCGTCGCCCGAGTCGCAGCCGCACCCCCGTGCCGGCGGCCAGCGCGAGGCCGAACGCGATCGAACTGGCCCGCACTGCCGCCACCGGCCACATGCCGGCGCTCTCGTCGGCCTGGCCCAGCAGTGTGAAGAAGACGCCGAACAGCGCTCCAGCGGCGAGCGCGAGCCCGACCAGCCGTACCGGGACGGCAGCTCCGCCGCCGCGCTCACCCAGGCTGACAAGCGCGATCGCCACCACCGCGAGACCGGCGCCGGTGAGCGCCAGCGCACCTGGGAAGGCCGCGGTGAACAGGCCGGCGACGATCGGCACGACGGCGGCGGTGATCGCGGTGACCGGTGCCACGACGGCCATCATCCCGCCGGCGAGCGCCCGGTACAGCAGCATGACGCCGCCCGCGCCGGCAACGCCGGCGAGCAGGCCCCAGGCGATGTCGCCGACGGTCGGGGTTCCGGGTACGACGAGCACCAGAACGATCAGCAGCGGGACGCTAAGCAGTTGGGAGACCACTGTCACAGCGATCGGGTCGGCCCGGCGGGACGCCTTTCCACCGGAAAAGTCGGCGACGCCGAACGCGACCGCCGACACGGCGGCGAGGACAATGGGCAGCATGCGTCAGTCGTACCATAATAGTGACCGTGAAGGATAGTTTGATGACCGAGGCCGCAGGCCGGGTGGGCGCGGTGACAGCCGCTGTGGCCCGGCAGGTACGTGAGCTACGCGCTGCCCGGGGCTGGTCCTTCGAGGAGTTGGCCGGTCGCTCCGGGGTGAGCAAGGCGATGCTCGTGCAGATCGAGAACGCGCGCACCAATCCGAGCGTGGGCACACTGTGCCGGGTCGCTGACGCGTTCGGCGTCAACATCGCGCGGCTGCTGGAGCCCGACGAGGAACGCGCCGTGAAGATCACCACCGCTGCGGAGGCGCCGGTGCTGTGGCAGGGCGAGCACGGCGGTACCGCCCACCTGCTCAGTGGGCTTGGCGAACCGGACCTTGTCGAGCTCTGGGACTGGAGGCTGGAGCCCGGCGAGGCGCACCGCTCCGCCGACCACTCACGCGGCACCCGCGAGGTGGTGCACGTACTGACCGGCACCGTTGTCGTCCGGGTCGACGGGCAGGACCACACAGTCCAGGCCGGCGAGACGATCGAGTTCCACGCCGACCGGGAGCACGGCTACCGCAACGACGGCGACGAGCCAGCGAAACTGATGATGGTGGTGGTCATCCCGTCGGGCGAGTGGGACCGCCGAACGCGATCACGCCGGCCGCGTCAGGACTGACGCGACCGGCGTGACGCGGGGAGGATCAGGCCGACTTCTCCTCGCGGTCCCGCCGGGCACGACGCCCGGTGAACTCGCGCGGAACGATCGTCGGGTTGACGTTCTCCAGGACGACCTCGCGGGTGATCAGCACCCGGGCGGCGTCGGGGTTGCTCGGCACCTCGTACATCGCGGAGAGAAGCACTTCCTCGATGATGGCCCGCAGGCCACGGGCGCCGGTGCCGCGCAGCATGGCCTGGTCGGCAATCGCCTCCAGGGCCGGCTCGTCGAACTCCAGCTCGACGCCGTCCAACTCGAAGAGGCGTTGGTATTGCCGCACAAGGGCGTTGCGGGGCTCGGTGAGGATCCGCACCAGGGCGCTGCGGTCCAGGCTCCGGACGTTGGTGATCACCGGAAGACGACCGACGAACTCGGGGATCAGCCCGAACTTGAGCATGTCTTCCGGCATGACCTGGCTGAAGATGTCATCGGTCGACCGCTCGGACACCGACCGCAGCCGGGCACCGAAGCCGGTGCCGCCCTGCCCGGTGCGGGACTCGATGATCTGGTCGAGGCCGGCGAACGCGCCACCGCAGATGAACAGCACGTTAGTGGTGTCGATCTGGATGAACTCCTGGTGCGGGTGCTTACGACCGCCCTGCGGCGGGACGTTCGCCACAGTGCCTTCGAGCATCTTGAGCAGTGCCTGCTGCACGCCCTCGCCGGAGACGTCCCGGGTGATCGACGGGTTCTCCGACTTACGGGCGATCTTGTCGACCTCGTCGATGTAGATGATGCCGGTCTCGGCGCGCTTGATGTCGTAGTCAGCGGCCTGGATCAGCTTGAGGAGGATGTTCTCCACGTCCTCGCCGACGTAACCCGCCTCGGTCAGCGCAGTGGCGTCGGCGATGGCGAACGGGACGTTCAACATCCGCGCGAGCGTCTGCGCCAGGTGGGTCTTACCGCAACCCGTCGGGCCGAGTAGCAGGATGTTGGACTTGGCCAGCTCGACGGCATCATTGCCGGAGCCCGGCGCACCGGCCGCCTCAGCCTGGATCCGCTTGTAGTGGTTGTAGACCGCGACGGCGAGCGCCTTCTTCGCCTGGTCCTGCCCCACGACGTAGTTGTCGAGGAACTGGCAGATCTCCATCGGCTTGGGAAGCTCTTCCCACTTCACCTCGCCGGACTCGGCCAGCTCCTCTTCGATGATCTCGTTACAGAGATCGATGCACTCGTCGCAGATGTAGACCCCTGGGCCCGCGATGAGCTTCTTTACCTGCTTCTGCGACTTGCCGCAGAAGGAGCATTTCAGTAGGTCGCCGCCGTCACCGATCCGTGCCACCTACGTTCTCCCTGCACTCATCGGCCGGAGACCCGGCCCTGACCTGCGGACGCTGCGCGCCGCCCGGCTTGGTTCACCTCACCGGCCCAACCGGCGAAGCGGTACGGACCCGACGTTACCCGCTGACGGGGCATTCTCCGACCCCCAAAACGGGTGTGTCAGAGGTCGGCCGGGAACGGGTGCCCCGGCCAACCTCTGACCCGGTGCTGAGTCAGCTGGCCGCGTTGGCAGCCAGCAGGCCCTTCTTACGACTGGTCAGGATGGTGTCGACCAGCCCGTACTCCTTGGACTCCTCGGCCGTCATGATCTTGTCACGGTCGATGTCCTTGCGAACCTGCTCGATCGGGCGGTTGCAGTGGCGGGACAGCATGTCCTCCAGCTGCGTCCGCATCCGCAGGATCTCCCGAGCCTGGATCTCGATGTCCGAGCCCTGCCCGTAGCCGCCCTCGGTGGCCGGCTGGTGGATGATGATCCGCGAGTTCGGAAGAGCCATCCGCTTACCAGCGGTGCCCGCCGACAGCAGCACCGCAGCCGCGCTGGCGGCCTGCCCGAGGCACACCGTGGAGATGTCCGGGCGGACGTACTGCATGGTGTCGTAGATCGCCGTCATGGCCGTGAACGAGCCACCCGGCGAGTTGATGTACATGATGATGTCGCGGTCCGGGTCGGTGCCCTCCAGCGTGAGCAGCTGGGCCATCACGTCGTTTGCCGACGCGTCGTCCACCTGCACACCGAGGAAGATGATCCGGTCCTCGAAGAGCTTGTTGTACGGGTTGGACTCCTTGACCCCGTACGACGTGCGCTCGACGAACGACGGGAGGACGTAACGGTTGTGCACGGCCGCGAACTGGGGCGGCAAGCTCAGATCGGTCATCGTCAGCTCCTCAGCTCAGGGTCCCGGCGCCATCCGGAACCTGAGCGGCCCCGATGATCACCTTGTCGATGAAGCCGTAGTCCATGGCCTCCTGGGCGGTGAACCAACGGTCCCGGTCCGAGTCCGCCTCGATCTGCGACTGGCTCTGGCCGGTGTGGTGCGCGACCCGCTCCTGGAACATGCGCTTCGTGTAGAGCATCTGCTCCGCCTGGATGGCGATGTCGGACGCCGTGCCGCCCAGACCACCGGACGGCTGGTGCATCATGATCCGGGCGTGCGGCAGCGCGTACCGCTTGCCCTTGGTGCCCGCGCAGAGCAGCAGCTGGCCCATCGAGGCAGCCATGCCCATCGCCACGGTCGACACGTCGTTGTCGATGAACTGCATGGTGTCGTAGATCGCCATGCCGGAGTAGACCGAGCCACCCGGCGAGTTGATCCACAGGTTGATGTCGCGGTCCGGGTCCTCCGCGGCGAGCAGCAGCAGCTGCGCGCAGATGCGGTTGGCGACCTGGTCGGTCACCTCGCTGCCCAGGAAGATGATGCGTTCCTTGAGCAACCGGTTGTAGACCGAGTCGTCGAGGTTGCCAATCGAGTCGCCACCGCGGGCATCGATCGCCCGGCGCGACGTCGTTGGGATGTGCATGTCGGTCATGGCAGCCCTTCGCTCTCCGTACCGTCTTTCCCGACACTAACCGCTACCAGAGGCGGCAGAGTCCCGGTCGGGGCACTGTTCGCTCTCAGCGCAGTTGGGTCGGGCGCACCCGCGGCGCGGGCTTCCGGGCGTACCCCGGAATAAGTGTGGCCGCCGTGCACCGCGCAGCGGCGGACGGCGGCCGCACCCGACGATCAGTGCTCGTGGTTGTGCTCCGCCTCGTTGGCTGCGCGCAGCGCGTCCAGGGTGACCTCGTTGCCGGCCGAGTCCTTGATCGTGATCCGCTCCATGACGGCGGCGAGCGCCTTGCCCCGGCGCACGTCACCGAAGACCGCGGCGGCAGCGCCGGAGCGCACCAGCTGGTCGTAGTACTGCTGCGGAGCCATCCCGGCGCGCTGCGCCCGGTGCACGATCTCGTGACCGAACTCGTCGTCGGAGACCTGCACGTCCTCGGCGTCGGCAAGCGTGTCCAGCAGGAGCTGCACCTTGACGCCCTCGGTGGCCGCCTCGGTCAGCTCGGCGTCGATCTGCTCCTCGGTCTTCTCCTCGGCGGCGAGGTACTCCTCCAGGGAGGCGCCGATCCGCTCCAGCTGGTCGACCATGGCCTGCTTGCGGCTGGCGACCTCCTCGCGGATGACACCCTCCGGCGCCGGCACCTCGGCGGCCTCGACCAGCTGCGCCAGCGCCTTGTCCCGGGCGGCGTAGATCTGCTCGACCTGCTTGCCCTGCGTGACCCGGGCCCGCAGGTCGCCGCGCAGCTCCTCGATCGTGTCGAACTCGCTCGCCATCTGGGCGAAGTCGTCGTTCAGCTCCGGCAGCTCCTTCTCCTTGACCGTGCGCACGGTCACCGCCACGTCGGCGTCCCGGCCGGCGAAGTCGCCGCCGACCAACTGGGTGGTGAAGGTGGTGCTGTCGCCGGCAGCGAGGCCGACCACTGCCTCGTCCAGGCCCGGCAGGAGCTGCTTGCTGCCCACCTCGTGGGAGATGTTGCTGGCCTGACCGCCGGGCACGTCCTCACCGTCGACGGTCGCGTTCAGGTCGATCTGCACGTAGTCGCCCTCGGCCGCGGCCCGCTCGACCGTCTTGAGGGTGGCGAACCGCTCCCGCAGGTTCTTCACCTGCTCGTCGATCTCGCTCTCGTCGATCTGCAGCTCGTCGACGGTCACCTCGATGGTGCTCGCGTCGGGCAGGGTGATCTCCGGGCGGACGTCGACCTCGGCCGTGAAGTTCAGCGAGTCACCGTCGTTGAACTCGGTGATCTCGACCTCCGGACGACCAAGCGTCTTCAGGTCGTGCTCCCGCACGGCGGCGAGGATGTTCTCCGGGATGGCGTCCTGGACCGCCTCGTTGAGGACGGTGCCCCGGCCCACCCGCTGGTCGATGACCGCGGTCGGCACCTTGCCCCGGCGGAAGCCCGGAACCTGGACCTGCGAACCGATCTCCCGGTACGCCTTCTTGAGGCTCGGCTCGAGCTCGACGAACGGCACCTCGATGGCGAGCCGCACGCGCGTCGGGCTCAGAGTCTCGACGGTGCTCTTCACAGGCGTACTCCTTGACGGATCTTGGTTTTAGTCTGGGCCTTCGATTGGCCCATCGAGTGTAGGCGAGCCGGCGCGGCCGGCCACTAGCGCCCGGGGCGACCCAGGCGCTGACGACAGTCGGGGTGGCGGGATTTGAACCCACGGCCCCTCGCTCCCAAAGCGAGTGCGCTACCAAGCTGCGCCACACCCCGTGGCGACGTGCAGTCTATGCCGTCGCCGCCCCGCGAGCGGTGCCGGGGCGTCCCCACCGGGACAGATTCCCCAAAAGATCGCGAACCACCCGGGGGCGCGGGGCGCGGGCGCAAGATCCGCGCAACTTCGGGGAAAGTGTGGCCTCGCGGCGCGCGGAGGCCCCTACATCCCTGAAGTTGCGCGGATCTTGGGCGTGGATGGAGACGCGACGCGGCCACCATGCACCGCCGCAACGCGGTGGCGCGGCTGCACGCGGGTCTCAGGCATTGGGTACGCTGTCGGCGCGCCCCGTTTCGGCGGGGTGTGCGCGGGCGTAGCTCAATGGTAGAGCTTCAGTCTTCCAAACTGACGGTGCGGGTTCGATTCCCGTCGCCCGCTCCAATGTCCTCCGGCCCAGGCCAGGGGCGATATCCCCCGATCCTGGGCCGGTCGACCACTCCCCCGCTTCGATCTTGCGGGCCATCCGTGGGCCATTAGCTGTTCTGGCTGCCCTTGCGCCGGACCTGCCGGGCGATCCGCCGGTCCATGGCCACTTGACCGCACGGCCGAAGTTGCCGGATCGCCGCAGCGCGCCCTTGTCGCCGGTGAAGACCAGGGCGTCAGCGGCGGCGGCGGTCAAGGCGGCCCGCAAGCGGGCCGCGCCGGCCCGGCCCCGGCCTGCTGGCGACCTCCGGCCGGCATCGGCCGGGCCGGCTGGCCACACTTGCTACGTCTCGTGAGGATCTTCGAGGTGCGACCTATCATCGAGGTCGACCACCATGGCCCCCAGAAAGCGGGCTCCGCAGCTATCACAGAAGGCTCCCTCTGCGCCGTCAACTACCAGTTGGCCGTCCGTACCTGGGTAGCCGAGGTACCACTGGCCGCGCAGCTTGACCATCAGCTTCGGCCACCGCGGCTCGCAGGAGCACACGGTGTTCTCAGGCTCGTGCGCCCATTCGAACGGAGGCGGCGTGCCTGGTTCGATGATGAAGTTGCCCGGGTAGGTCGCGGAGCATTCGGCGCACCGGGCTGACAGTTCCAAGAGCCTGGTCATCGGACTGCCGTGCTCGGATGGTTGGCACGGCATGACATGACCGTTCATCTCCGTAACGAGAGCCGGCCACCGGGGCCGACAGCGGCACGCGGACTTCTTGGTCCTGACCAGCTTGATCACGCACGCTCCCGCGCTCTGATGTTGAGGCGAGGAGCCTAGCGGGCGGTTAGACCTTCGGGGCTCCGCCCCGAACCCCGGCCTTCCCTCAGAGATCAGCAACGGACGGGGGTAGCGGGATCTCCTCGGTCAGACACCACGAGGGCTGCGCGAGGAGATCCCGCAACCGCGCCGGGAGCATGCCCAGGATGGGCCATCCATGGGCCAGTAACCGGGGCACGTAGCGGTCACGAGCGGGCACGAGACGCAGCTGGGCGACCGCCGGCTCAACCGTGGTCGTTGGCGATCGGCCTTCGTGCCGCTGATCTATCACACGCGGTGTCACATCACGCCGGACGCGCACCCGCGAGCGCCTGGGTCAACGTCGCGCCCGCGGCGGGCGGCGATCCGCGCGCTTGCTGCGGCGGTGCTGGGATCAGGTCTCGCCCCGGCCAGGCTTTCGTGGCCGGCGGCGGCGCTTCCGCAGCGATAGACCGGCCTCCCGCCCGCCCCCGTCATCGCCCGCCCCCGTCATCGCCCGACCCCTGCTCGGCGGCACGCTTGCCATCTCGCTCCTGCCGCGCACGCCGATACGTCAGATAGGCGACGATCGTGGCGCCCAGCGCGGCCATCCCCGACCCTGCACCAACCACAAAGCGGTTCAGCGCGGCCACGATCACGCTGGTGCGGTTCTGGACCGTGTCCGTCACCTCCACGTCAAGGTCGAAGTAGCGGGTGGGGAACAGCGGTACGTTGCTGTCGCCCCTCAGGCTTGTCACGCTGATCTGGAAAATCAGCCGCCCCGGGTTCGCGCCGGCCTGCACCGACCAGCGCCACTCAGCAACATCACCGGGGGCGGCTATGACCTGCTCCGGTGGGCTGCTGGCTCTGACTGTTGCGTCACTGCCGTACCAGGACAGTTCCGCCTGCACTCGGCCGCCGACCGGCACGCTGCCCAACTCCTCCGCCTGAGCTGGACGGGTGGGGTTCTTGGGCGGTTGCTGTGGTGGTTCGAATGGGTTGACGGTGCAGGGGATGTCGCCGGGGGCGCACACGGCGAGGGCGACGGGGAATGATTCACCGACTTCGACCTGCTGTCGCAGGCGGGCGCTGGCGTTGCCGCTGTAGAGGGCGGCCCGGTCGGTGAGGAGGGCGTTCAGGTATTCGCTCTGCTTTGGCTCCGGCGTGGGTTTCGCCGTTGGTGCCCCTGGGTCCAGGCCCTCAGGTCGTTCCGGCGGCACCGGAGCCCCTGGTTCAGGAGAGTCGGCACCCGACAGGGGTATCAGCAGGGTTCCCACCCCACAGCCGACCATTACGATGCCGACGATGGCGGCGACGGTGGCGAGGCGTTTCACGACGTTGACGTCCTGGGTGTTGAGCTCCCCCACGCGAGCCTCCTCGTCGCCGTCGAGTCACGTTGAGTATGAGGTGTCGGGTGACATCCGCGGCCCGCGCGAACCCCATATCGCGTAAGGCCGACATCCCCTGGGGGACGTCGTGTACCTGGCGTCCGCGCAGTCGGTCAGGTGGTTGGCGTACCGGGAGCACGGGGCGGAAGACAGTCTGGTTGGATCGACGTTCATGCAGATGGTGGAACGCCCCTGGGGCATCACCGCGTTCGGTGCGGCGAGCGTGAAGGCGCTACCGAATCTTGTGCGCGTAAGGTTCAAGATCGTACGGCTGGAGCAGACCCCGGCCGCCGCGTTCGAGGCGGCCCGTACAGCCGTGCGGGCCGTGCGCGGCGCACTGCGCGAGCATGGAATAGCCGACGCGGCGGTCGAGGGTTCGCGCCTGGACCTGAAGACAGCCACCGAATACGCGGACGGGTCACGCAGGTTCATCGGCTACCAGTGCCAGGCGGCCTTTGCGGTCCAGTCCGGCGTACTGGACGACGTCGAACCACTGCTGATCGACATCGTCTCGGCGGGTGCCAACGAGATCGAGGGCGTCGACTTCGACGTCACAGGCAAGCGCGAACTGCGGGCCGAGGCTCGGCGCCAGGCAGTGGCGGCGGCCCGGGCAAAGGCCGAGCTGTACGCCGAGGCCGCCAGCGTACGCATCGGTGCGGTCCTGCACATTGAGGACATCGACCCGGAACAGCCGGGCGCTGCCCGCTACCGCGGCCACGCCGAGGCCGCCGCGACGAGCGCCCAGGACCTCGCCCCAGGCCACGTCGTCGTGTCCGCCGCCGTGGTCCTTGGCTATGCCGTAGCTTGTGCCTGACCAAACCCGCAAGCGCGGACGCTCAACATCATGTGCGTGCAGCTGCCGCGAGGCGCGAGATCATCAGGGCTCGGGTTACCCGCCGGCCCGTTTACTTCTCCCCCGCTGCGGATCTTGCCGTGGCGAGCGCGAAGCCGGCAGTCGTGCAGACCCGTCCCGTCGGATGGGCTGACGTGTGCGACGCTCCTGCCGTGCGTACCGTCTTCGTCTTTCCGGAATCGGAGCAGGCTTCCGTCGTCGCTCTGCTCGACCGGTTGTCTCCGGGCCAGAGGAATCCGTGGCTGGTGGACGGGTGCCTGTACGGGGAGCTGACCAGTGCAGGCGAACACCTGTACGCGGACTGGGAGCCGACGGCCGTGCGAGGGCTGAGTCAAGCGTGCGGCCGGCTACCCGGGTGGGCGGTTCAGGTTGATGTCTCGGGCCGGGTCGACGGGACAGCGGAGGTACGCCGTCTGACGTTGGCGCTGCTCGCTCGGGGCGGTTTCGCAATGGACGACTACTCCGACCATCCGTGGACGCGAGAGGAGATCGCCGACGAGTTGTCGGTGGACGGTAGGTGCTTCTTCGACTTCGGCGCGTACCACGAACGGACCAATCAGCGGTCGGACCGGGACGGGTCTGCGGACGTTCCAGGGTCGACACTCTCGCCGAACGGCTCGACCGATCCGTCCCAACCGTTCCAGCCCTGTTGAGTGACCTGCCCGTCAGCGTAGGTGTAGGACCAGGAAGCGCCGTCCTCACCTTCGATGTGGACGGTACCTCGGCGGACGAACGGCGCGATCGCGACGTAGAAGGCCGTGGCCTGGGCCGACCACTTGGGGTCTCCCGCGTCGTCGTGGCCGAACTCGATCCAGTCTCCGTCGCGCGTGATCGACGCTCCGGCGGCCTCGGCCAGGTCGGCCAGTGTGGTGGTTGACGGAGCCGCGTCCGGCGCAAACCAGCCGTCTCGGGCAGCCATCGCCGCCCCGGCCGCGCCGACCGCGGCGGCGTCGTCCGACTGCGAGAGGTGCAGACGGCCCGAGGGCGTCACCAGGTATCCCACGGCGCGCACCCTACAACAGTCGATGCCACCACGCGGGGCATCGACAGGAGCCGAGGCGTGTGCCGGTCAGCGTCCGCCGGAGCGACATCAGTGCCGCCGGGGTCCGGTCATCCGCGGCGTCCCGCACGAGCCGGGTGAGCTCGGCGCGGCCCCGTCGGGGCCAGCCCCGGATCCGGGTCGACGGCCAGCAGCAGGGCGGCACGCAACCGCTCGGGTACGTCCCGGGTGCCGAGCAGCCGGTAGCCCGCGCGCCGCAACTCCACGCGCGACCCGGCGAGCAACTGCCAGGGCAGCTCCGCCGCAAGGGTTGCCGCGACGGGTCGTAGGGCGTTGACGGCCTCGCGGACGACCGACGGTGACGGGTCCGTCAGCAGTGGCGTGAGCTGGTGGGCGTCCACCACGCCGAGTTGGCGGTGGCCGCGTACGGCCGCAGCGCGGATCTTCGCGGCCGGGTGGGTGAGAAGTCCGTCGAGCAGGTGCGCGTCGGACTCCGACGCGGTTTCGCTGAACCCGGCGATCGCACCCGGAGTGGGCTCCGGGTCGCTGATCGACGCCTGGTACCGCGCCCGGGCGTCGATGCCGACGCGGCGAACGGCCTCCCGGGCGATGGCCCGCACCAGCGACGCGGTGTCGTCGAGGCGGGTGGCCACCTCCGCCTGCTCCCCGAGGCGCAGCAGGCCGGTGAGGGGCCGCGTCGCAACCGCTCGTTCGGGCCTTCGATCCCCGCTTCGGGATAGTCACGGCCTTCACCGCGGCCGCCAGCACACCCCCTGTTGCTGCGCCCGCTCATCGTCCATGATCTCGCCATGACTCCCGCTCCGGTCATCAGTCCCGTAGAACTGCGGCCCCGCCGCATCTGGTTCTTCATCGCGGCACTGATTCCCGTTGGTGGCGCGGTGGCCGCCGTCGGGGTGTTGCTGTTCGTCTTTCTTTCCGAAGGTGACCTGGGACAGCCCCTCACGCTCGGCCAGCCTGTCACTGTGCAGCTCTCTGACGAAAAGATGGTGTGGTTCAGGACGGCCGATGGGCGACCTCCTGACGTCGAATGTGCGGCGTCCCCGAAGGACGGCGGGAAAATGGTCGAATTCGGACAGACAAAGGTGCTGGTCGCGGGCGCCAAGGTGGACGACGGCCAGTGGCGCGGCCTGCTCACGCTTCACGCCAGGCCAGCCGGCAGGTACGAGGTGATCTGCACGGCGGCCGGGGCCGGCCCGCAACCGGCCCTCTCGATCGGTGATCCGCCACGCTTCTACGGTCCCCAGGACACCGCTATGGGCAGCCTTGCGGCATTAGGTGTGACCAGCACCGGTGTGGTCGCTGGCCTGGTGCTGGCGGTGGTCGTGGCGGTCCGACGCGGCATGCACCGCGCCCGCCTCCACCCGCAGCCCACCGCCGCACAGGGCGGTTGACCCGCTGCGGGTGCCCCCAGATCACTTGACAGGTGTCGATCCGTGCACTGGTGTGAGGAACAGTGACATCGACGTCCGTCAGGAGGGCACATGATCGTCCGACGACGGTGGACAGCTGCCGCCACCACAGCGATCCTGATCAGCGCGGCACTGTCCCACCCCGGTCCGGCCACCGCGGCACCCACCGCGCCCGCACCCATCACCCTGACCACCACCGAAACCGCTCTGGTACGGGTGCAGCTGCGCGATCAGGCTCAACTCGACCGGCTGGTCGCCAGCGGCGCGGACCTCGCCAACCGGCCCAGGGCCCGCGACGGGCGGATCCTCGCCGACCTGGTGCTCACCGGCGCGCAGCTCGCCGACCTGACCGCACAGGGCGCGACAGCCGTGCAGATCGTGCAGCGCGCCGGGGACGGCAGTCGGCACTTCGCCGACAGCGTCCGCGCGGCACAGGCCCGCACCGCCGCCGGGCTGCGCGCACCGTCGGCCACCGCGGGCGAGCGGACCACCGCCGCCGCCGTCGACACCCTCCAGGTACAGCAGGCGTACTGGTGGACGACCGGTGGTCAGACGTTCCTGCAGGCCCAGGTGGCCACCACAGCCACCGACGACCCGGACGTGGAGATCACCGTCAGTTGGCGGACGGCCGACGGCGCCACCGGGTCGTTTCCGCTCTACCGGTTCGAGGACTCGGGTGAGTACCAGTACCACTACAACCTCCCCCAGCCGGTGCCGAGCCGCCCGGTCCAGTTGACCGCCACCTCCAGCCTCGGCGGGGTCAGCCGGATGGTCACTCCGGCGCTCTGGCCGAACGCCACCCCGCCGCCGCTGCCCGCCGGCTACCAGAAGGACTTCATCGACGCGTACCTGACGCCTGTGGACATCCAGGCGCGGATCAAGCGGCTGGCCCGCCAGTACCGGGACCTGGTGGACGTCATCGACCTGCCGAACAAGACCCAGGGCTACCGGCGCACCGCCGCCGCGTACCTCGGTGACCCGGCGGTCGCCGCCGTGGTCGTCGAGTCGGTCCGCTTCGGCGACCAGAACATGAACGGCGTGCAGGTGCGGACCGTCGACCCGGGCCGGCGGAACCGGCCGCTGACGGTCGGCTACCGCGACCGGGTCCTCACGGTCTCACTCGCCACCGATACCGCCGGCAAGACGGTGAGCACCACCGACGAGGTCGCTGCGGCGATCAACGCCCGGCAACCGAACCGGTTCCGGGCCACCGTCGAGGACGGCTCGGCCGGGCTGCCCATGCCGGTCGCCGGCCCCGCCCGGCTCGACGACGGCCTCCAGGGCACCGAGGTGCCGGCGAAGCCGTGGACGGTGCAGGCGCTGCGCCTCGGCGTACACCGGGACGGCTCCCGGGTCGGCGTGCTCGCGTACTCCCAGGAACACGCCCGGGAGTGGGCCACGCCGCTTGTGACGCTTGAGTTCGCCGAGCGGATGCTTGCCAACTACCGCACCGACCCGGCGACCCGTGAACTGCTGGAACAGGTGGACATCTTCGTCATCCCGACCGTCAACCCGGATGGCGCGAACTACTCGTTCAACGACTACAACTTCCAGCGCAAGAACCTGGTCAACCACTGCACCGGGCCGGCGCGCGACCCGAAGAACCGCAACTCGTGGGGCGTCGACCTCAACCGCAACTACACGGTCGGGTCGTACTTCGACGGGTACGTGGGCGCCAGCGCCAACTGCCTGTCCGGCACCTACGCCGGCACGGCTGAGCTGTCCGAGGCCGAGAGCAGCAACGTCATCGCGCTCGCCAAGGCCCACACCAACATCAAGTTCGCGATGAACGTGCACTCCTACGGCGGGTACTTCATGTGGCCGCCGGGGGCGTACCGGGCCGACGGGCGGATCACACTTCCCCGGCCGTCGATCGACGAGTCGACGCTGTTCCTCAACAGCGCCCGACGGATCGTCGGTGCCATCGCGCAGGAACGCGGCACCGTGACCTGGCCGTCGCAGACCGGCCCGGTCGCCGACGTGCTCTACTCCGCCGCCGGCAACTCCGCCGACCAGCTCTACTACGAGCTGGGCATCTTCGCCTGGGACTTCGAGGTCGGCAACGACAGGTGGAACCCGACGACAGGCGAGTGGGAGGGCGTCGGCTTCCAGCCGCCGTTCGACGAGGCACACGGCGAATCCCAGGAGTACGCCGGCGGGCTTGTCGAGCTGGTCCGGGTGGCCCGCGACTACGCAGCCGCCCAGGGCTGAGCCTCAGTCGGTGCCGCGTCCGACAGTGGGCGCGGCACCGCCTGGTGGCATTTCGGCTGTTTCCGGCTGGTTGCCGTCGGGTACGGCCTGTCCTCATGGAGACGAAGAGCACCGCACACCTGATCGGCGGCCCCCGGGACGGCAGCACCCACGACACCGGTGGAGACGCCCTCGTAGAGATCGAAATCGACGGCATGATGCACCGCTACATCCGGACCACCAAGCAGCACGACGACGGTGGGCCGCTCTACAACTACGACGGGATGGTCGCGCCCGACGGCGGCGAGCCCGGCGTCGAGGACCCGGCCGCCCGGGTCGTCTCGCCCCGCGCCGACGCCGAGGGGCACGGCGGCAGCCACTGACCGACGGCAGCCACTGACCGACACATCGACGGCACCAATCGGACCGGCCGGCCACGGATGAACCGTGGCCGGCCGGGTAAGCAGCCGCACTGCCTGGTGGGGAGACGACCGGTGTCGCGCGGGCGGGCGGCGAGAGCCCGCCCGCCCGGGCGTACGCCGGATCAGGTGTTCGTGGAGATCCAGTTCCAGGCGGAGACGACCCACTCGGTCTGCTGGAGCCACGCCACGCCAAGACCGACGAGGAAGACGGCGGTCGCCAGATGGGCACCCCGAGCGGTACGCCGGACCCGTCCGAGCTGCCGCTCCAGCACGATCCGGCCGATCAACCGGAACAGCGCGAACAGGCCGACAGCCACCAGCAGGCTCAACACCAGCACCAGCAGCGGGCCCGACAGGTCACCCTGACCGGAGAGCGCCCAGATCCCCCAGCAGACGAACGCGAACAGGCCACCCGCCGCGCTCCACTCGCCGCCGCGACGTAGCTGCGCCAGCCGCCAGCTCAACGGCCGGCGCGGTGCCTGCTCACCCGGCCAGCCCGTCCCGGTCGGCTCCTGCCCGACAACCGGGAACGGCACGGTACGCGGGTTGGCGGGCTGACCCACCGGCGCCACACCACGGCGGAAACCGTCCCGCTGTGGCGGCACACCGACGCCGGCCTGCGGTGGCACCTCCACGGTTCGCTCCGCCCACGGCTGCGTCTGGTCTGCCATCTTGTCCTCCCCCTGACCGGCGGCACCAACACCGCCTGAACCCGAGGGTAGCCAGCCGGCAAATCGGTCGCCGAATCCCGTACGTCGCGGACCGGCACCAGGTGTCGGATACGCCTCCGGCCGGGGTACGGTCGACTGATGGGTGACCCGGACCGACGCAGGCGACGGCTGCGGCACCAGATCGCCCCCGACCCGGCCGGGCCGGGCGTCGACGGCTCGACGGTCAGCACGGCCGGTGTGCACGACGGCGTGGATTCGCCACCGCCACCGCGCCGCCGCAACGGCAACGGTGACGAGCGTGACGGGGAGCGGGGCCTGCGCGGGCTGGTCGGCTCCGGCTCGTCCCAGGTGGGGCTGAGCGCCGCGCTGCGGGCCCGGGACGCGGCACGGCCCACCGACGCCGACCTCGCCGAGGCGGAAGCCCGGGTGGTGGTCGTGCGGCGGAACTGGGTGCCCCGCGAGGACCTCCCCCGCGCGCCACGCTGACCGCGCCGAGCCGGTCAGCGCAGGCACGGTCAGCGGTAGCCCGCGAGCAGGTCAGGGCAGGTCGGGCAGCTGCCGGGTCCGCTCGTACTCGCCGACCTGGTCGATACGCCGTGCGTGCCGCTCGTTGCCGGAGAACGGGGTGTTCAGGAACGCCTCGACGATGGCGGTGGCCTCGTCCAGGGTGTGCTGGCGGGCACCGACGGCTACCACGTTCGCGTTGTTGTGCTGGCGGGCCAACTCCGCGGTCTCGACGCTCCAGGCCAGTGCGGCGCGTACGCCCGCGATCTTGTTCGCGGCGATCTGCTCACCGTTGCCGGACCCGCCGATGACAACGCCGAGAGAATTCTCGTCGGCCACCACCCGGTCGCCGGTGTGCAGGCAGAAGGTCGGGTAGTCGTCGTCGGGATCGTAGTTGTGCGGGCCGACGTCGACCACGTCGTACCCCTGCTTGGCCAAGTAGTTGGCCAGGTGCACCTTCAACTCGAAACCGGCGTGATCGGATCCCAGGTAGACGCGCATACCGCGCAGTCTGTCAGGCCGGTGTCGGGGACGCCGCATGGGCGGCGTCCCCGAGCCGGGTATGTCACACGGGTGCGCGGGTCACCGCTCAGTGCGGCAGCTCCGCGACCACCAGACCGCCGCGCGCCTTCGGGGTGAACCAGGTGCTCTTGCGGGGCATCTTCTCCCGGGCCAGGTTCACCGCGACGAAGTCCTCCACCGTCACCGGTGCGATCAGGATGGCCAGCTCGGCCCGGCCGGCGTCGACCTCACCGGTGAGCCAGCTCGCCGGGTAGTCACCGCCGACGTAGGTGATCCGCTTGTCGCCCGGCTCCAGCCCCAACGCGTCGCGCAGCAGCAGTCGCTCGACCTGGGCGTGGTCCAGGTTCTCCAGCCGGTCGGCGGCGGTGGCGGGCAGCCGCACCGCGTACCCCTGGCCCGCGAGCCGGAGATGGACGGTGCCGCCGGCCGCCGGGACCTCGACCGGGCCGTCGATCGGCTCGACCTCCGCGCCGGCTGCGCGCAGCCGGTCGAGCAGCTCGGCGGAGGTGGTGGTCAGCTCGCTGACCAGGCGGTTGTATGGCTGGATGGCCACCGACGCGGGGGTGGTCACCACGGCCAGGAAGCGCGGCAGCCCACCGGTCTGGGCGGCCAGGCTGCGGTGGTTGCCGTCGGCGACGACAAGTTCGCCCCCGCCGGCGAGGGCGGTGAGCGTGTCCTGCTCCGGCCCAGGGCCGATCAGCCAGATGGCGTGGGTGCGCCCCGCCTGGTCGGTGTCCGTCGCGGCGGGCACGCCGGCCGTCTCGGTCGCCGCCGCGAGCGCGGTGTGCAGCTCGTCGCCGCTTCCGGTCTGCAACAGGAGTACGGGTGAGAGCAGGTGACCGAGCGCCTCGGCAAGCGCCACCCGCTCGCGCACCTTCGCGATGAAGACGTCCTCGTTGCGGATGACCAGGCCCGGCTCGTCGGCCCGGGTGGAGATCTGGTCGGTGTCCACCATCGCGAACAGCCCGTACGCCGGGGCCTCGTCGGGGGCGCTGATCCGGTACAGCACCACCACCTGCTCGGCGGGGGTGTAGCTGCCGTCGGCCTTGGCCTCGGCGAGGCGGGCCACCGAGTCCGGCAGCGCGTCGAGGAAGGACTTGCCCAGGCTGCCCGGCGCCCGGTGCGGCATTTCGATGCCGAGGGCACTGTGCGGGTTCGCCTCGATGATCGAGGTGATCTCCGCGTCGTCAGCGAACTCGTCATAGTTCTGCGCGCCGGTGCCGCCAGTGGTGATCCAGGCCCGGGCGATCGGATGCACGACCGTCATGTCCACTGACGCTACCGGCGCTGGCGGCACCACCGGCGGGGACCCGCGCGGCGTCCACCAGATGAAAGTGCTGTACCGGGCTTGCGAGGTCAGCCGGCGCGACCGGACGCGCCGTTGTGCCGGCGGTGCCGGCCGGCGACGACCGGACCGCCGTTGTTGCCTCGCCGGCCGGTCCCGACCGGGCCGCCGATCGCGTTGCGGCGGGGCGACGCGGGCGGCCCCGGCACGGGACGCTCGGGCGGCGGCGCCGGAACCGGCCGCGGGCTCAACGGCGGTGTCGGCACGGGACGCGGAGCGGTGGGCGCAGGCGGAGGCGGGGCCGGCTCAGCCGGAGCAGCCGCCGCCACGGGCACGACGGGCGCGGGCACGGCGGCCGGCACGGGTGCCGGGGGCGGCACGGGCGCAACGGCCGACACGAGCTCGGCGGCCGACGTGGTCGACACCACCAGCGCGCTGCCGGACGGCGCGACGGGTGCGCTCCCGGTGGGCGGGGTGGGCGGGGTCAGGCGGGAGGTGACCGGCACCCGGGCCACGCCGACCACGATGGGCGGCGCGAGCAGGTCCACGAGGTGGGCCGGAAGGTCGGGCCGGACCACCGGCCAGCGGGAGTCGTCGACCGACCAGTACGCCGGGTCGGGAGTCTCGATCACCCCCTGTCGGGTCAACTGATCGTCACCGGTCGCACGGTGCTTCGCCATCGGGATTGCCTCCACGAGCTGCGGTGTGCGGCCCTGCGGGTCGCTGCGGCGGACACCGAGGGAAACGACGCCGCCCGCCTACCGGTGACGCCGTGACCGCGAGGCGTACCCGTCGTCCGGCGCGGCACGCCCCCGCCAGGGCAACCGAGGCTGACCGGGCGGGGGCGCGGGTAGGCGTGGATCAGTCGAAGATCGGGCCCTCCTCGCGGGTGCGCTTGAGCTCGTAGAAGCCGGGAGTGCCGGCGACCAGCAGCACGCCGTCCCAGAGCCGACCGGCCGCCTCGCCCTTCGGCGCCGGCGTGATCACCGGGCCGAAGAACGCGACAGGAGAGCCGTCGGGGCCGGGCGCGTGGACGACCGGGGTGCCCACGTCCTGGCCGACCGGACGCATACCGGCCTCGTGGCTGGCCCGCAGCGCCTCGTCGTACTCGGTGCTGTCGGCCGCCGCGGCCAGCGCCGGGTCCAGGCCGGCGTCGGTGAGCGCGGCGACGTACAGGTCGTGGCCCCGCTCCTCCCCGCCGAGGTGGATCCGGGTGCCGAGCGCGGTGTAGAGCGGGCGCAGGGCGTCGTTGCCGTACCGCTGCTCGGCGGCGATGCAGACCCGCACCGGCCCCCACGCGGTCTTCAGGAACTCCCTGTACTCCTCGGGCAGTTCGTCCCGGCCGTCGTTGAGTACGGCCAGGCTCATCACGTGGAAACGAATGTCCACGTCTCGGACCTGCTCGACTTCGAGCAGCCAGCGGGACGTGATCCACGCCCACGGGCAGGCCGGGTCGAACCACATGTCGGCGGTGACACGATCGGTCACGGTGAGTCCCTTCATGACGGTGGCGTCAGGTGTGCGACGCCGCACCCTCGATCCTCACCCCGCAGCCCATCGACCGGCACCTGAGTGAGAGCGTGACCTCGGCCACCGCGGGCTGCCCGTACGTGGAAGACTCGGGGCCGGGCCGGCGCCACAAGTGGTCGGCAGACGGGCGCCGCCGGGCGTACGGCGAAATGTGGGATGGAGACGAACAGTGCCGGGAGTGCGCAACCTGACGCAGGTGGAGGCGACCGAGCGGGCCAGCCTGCTCGACGTGATCGGGTACGACATCAGTCTGGACCTGTCAACCGCCGTGCTGGCGGCCGAAGGCCGCACGTTCCGGTCGACAACCGAGGTCCGGTTCGGCTGTACCGAGCCGGGGGCGAGCACGTTCATCGAGCTGGCCGCCGAGTCGGTGCGATCCGCCACCCTGAACGGCGCTCCCGTCGACCTGTCCGACTGGTCGGCCGAGAAGGGCCTGACGCTGTCCGGCCTGGCCAGTGAGAACGTCCTGGTCGTCGACGCGGACTTCGCCTACTCCAACAGCGGCCAGGGGCTGCACCGCACTGTCGACCCGGTCGACGGCGAGACGTACCTCTACAGCCAGTTCGAGACGGCCGACGCACAGAAGGTGTTCGCCTGCTTCGACCAGCCCGACCTGAAGAGCGTCTACACCTGGCACGCCACGGTCCCGGCGCACTGGCGGGCCGTGTCCAACATGCCAGTGCAGCGCGAGGAGCCGGCGGGTGAAGGGCTCAAGACGCTGCACTTCGCCGAGTCGCCCCGGATGAGCACCTACATCACGGCGATGTGCGCCGGGCCGTACCACGAGGTGCGCGACACCCACGACGGCATCGACCTGGGTGCGTTCTGCCGGGCGTCGATGGCGCAGCACATGGACACCGACGACCTGTTCCTGATCACCAAGCAGGGCTTCGACTTCTTCCACGAGAAGTTCGGTGTGCGCTACCCGCTGCCGAAGTACGACCAGCTGTGGGTGCCCGACTTCAACGCCGGCGCGATGGAGAACTTCGGCTGCGTGACGCACGCCGAGTCGCACTACCTGTTCCGCTCGCAGGTCACCGACTTCGAGTACGAGCAGCGGGCCAACACGATCCTGCACGAGATGGCCCACATGTGGTTCGGTGACCTGGTCACCATGCGCTGGTGGAACGACCTGTGGCTCAACGAGTCGTTCGCCGAGTGGGCCAGCCACTGGTGCAACACCCACGCCACCCGGTTCACCGAGGCGTGGACGACGTTCCTGTCCATCCGGAAGAACTGGGGCTACCGGCAGGACCAGCTCTCCTCCACCCACCCGGTCTACACCGAGATGCCGGACATGGAGGCCGTCGAGGTCAACTTCGACGGCATCACCTACGCCAAGGGCGCGAGCGTGCTCAAGCAGCTCGTCGCGTACGTGGGTGAGGAGCCGTTCGTGGCCGGGCTGCGGGCGTACTTCGCGAAGTACGCGTGGGGCAACGCCACATTCGACGACCTGCTCACCGAGCTGGAGGCGGCCTCGGGGCGGGAGCTGCGCAAGTTCGCGGCACAGTGGCTGGAGACCGCGCAGGTGAACACGCTGCGGCCGGAGCTGACGATCGGCGCGGACGGCACGTACGAGCAGGTGGTGGTCCGGCAGGAGGCGCCGGCGGCGTACCCGACGCTGCGTACGCACCGGATCGGCGTGGGCCTGTACGACCTGACCGACGGCCGGCTGGTGCGCCGCGAGCGGTACGAGGTCGACGTGACCGGCGAGCGGACCGACCTCGCCGAGCTGCGCGGTGTGCGGGCGGCCGACGTGCTGCTGCTCAACGACGACGACCTGAGCTACACCAAGCTGCGCCTGGACGACCGGTCGATGTCGACTGTGGTGCAGCACATCGGCGGCTTCGACTCGTCGCTGGCGCGTGCGCTGTGCTGGACCGCCGCGTGGGACATGACCCGTGACGCCGAGCTGGCCGCCCGCGACTACGTGGCGCTGGTGTTGGCGGGGCTGCCCGCGGAGACCGACATCAACCTGGTCACCGCCACACTGCGTCAGGCCACCACCGCACTCACCCTGTACGCCGACCCGGCGTGGGCGCCGACCGGCTGGGCCGACCTGGCCCGCACGGCAAAGGACGCGCTCGCCGCTGCCGAGGTGGGCAGCGGCTTCCAGCTGGCCTGGGCTCGGGGGTACGCGTCGGCGGCCCGCTCCGACGAGGACCTGGCGACGCTGCGCGGCTGGCTGGACGGCTCCGGCGCACCCGAAGGGCTGACCGTGGACACGGAGTTGCGCTGGGCGGTTCTCGGCGCGCTCGTGGCCAACGGCGCGGCCGGCCCGGCCGAGATCGAGGCGGAGCTGGCCGGTGACCGCACCGCAAGTGGCGAGCGGGAGGCCGCGTACGTGCACGCGCTGGTGTCCACCGCCGCCAACAAGGCGGCCGTGTGGGATCTGCTGACCGGCCCGGAGGCGCTGCCGAACTGGCGGCACCGGGCGCTGTTGCAGGGCTTCGCCCACCCGACGCAGGTGGAGCTGGTCACCCCTTACCGGGAGCGCTACTTCGCGGCGGTGGGTCAGGTGTGGGCAACTCGGGACAGCGAGCCGGCGCAGGAGTTCGCCCAGTTGGCGTACCCGACCTACCTGGTGGACGACGACACGGTGGCGGCCACCGACGCGTGGCTGGCCGAGGACGGGCACCCCGCTCCGCTGCGCCGCCTTGTCGCCGAGGGCCGCGACGGTGTGGTGCGGGCGCTCAAGGCACGCGCGAAGGACGCCCAGGGCGCCTGACCGCTACTACCGTCGGGGGTCGGCGTGGGTGTGAACCCGCGCCGGCCCCCGGCGTTATCGTGACGGGAGGAGGTGGACGAGATGGCACATCCGATCTACCAGTGGCAACCACCGGATCGGGGCTGGCAGGAGCAGGACCTGTTCGACCTGCCCACCGACGGCAACCGCTACGAGATCATCGATGGAAGCCTGCACGTGACTCCTCCAGCCGGTCCCGAGCACCACGAGCTGGCCGACGAGGTACGGATGACGCTGCGCCAGGCGGCACCCACCGGCTGGCGGGTCATCCGGGAGATCGGCGTGCGGGTGCCCGGCGCCAACCTCATCCCCGACCTCACGGTGTTGCGCCCAGGCGCACCGCGCGAGCGGATGTGGGCCGAGCCGGCGGATATCGCGCTCGTCCTGGAAGTCGAGTCGGTCGGCAGCCGCCGGCATGACCGGTTCACCAAGCCGGCGCTCTACGCCGAGGCGGACATCGCGCACTACTGGCGTGTGGAACGTGGCGACTTCGGCCCGGTGGTCTACCGCTATCGGCTCGGCAAGGGCGACCACTACGAGCTGTTGGGCACTGTGGGCCCGGACGACCCGGTGACCGTTGACGAGCCGTGGGAGATGCGACTCGACCCGTCCGCCTGGCCGCGCTGACCGGCAGCTCTGGACAGGCCGAAGCCCGGCCCGCCGAGAGCGGGACCGGGCTTCGTCGTACGAGGAGGGCTCAGCCCTTGCCGGCGTGGCTGGCCAGCTGGTCGAGGCCGTTGATGATGCCGCCGGCCAGGTCACCGCCGCTGAACGCGCCGACCATGGAGAGCGCGGCCAGCTTGGCGTACGTGTCGGGGATGCGCTTGCGGGCGTGCCGCCCGGTGACGATCTCCAACTGGCGCTGGTTGGGCGACACCGCGATCAGCACCGACCGGTCGGGGTCGGCGAGCTGGCGGTGCAGCCGCTGGGCGTGCTCACGGACCGGCTCGTCGAGGCCGCCGACGAAGATCGAGAAGACCAGGCCGGTGCCCTGGTCGGCCAGGCGCAGGGCCTCGTCGATGCGCAGCAGTTGGCGGGTCGAGAACGGCCCGTCAAGCACCTCCGGCGGGTTTTCCGTCCCGGTCTGCTTCTCACCAACGGTCACTTGCGCCTCCGGTTCCACCGGCCGGCGCCTCGACGCTGGCCTGCTCAAGCTTGTGGCTGGTCAGGGCGGGTGCCTGCGCGCCCGCTGCCAGCGCGGTGCCGGCCGAGTCGGCCAGCTGCCCCGGGCGGCCCAGGAACCAGACCGGGGTGAAGTCGAAGGGCCGGCCGGGCCGGTAGCGTTTGGCGCCACCGCCACCGCCACCGCCGCGGCTTCCGGCGTACGCCAGGCCGGCGATCACCAACACCGCAGCCACGGGGATGCCGACGAAGACCAGCAACGTCTCGGTAACAGACAATCCCAACGCCCCCAGGCGGAAGAAGGACCTCGAACAACCGGGCCGGATGGACGGTCACAATGGTGGCCGGCCGATTCCGTCGCTATTCACGTTAGCGGAGTCGACCGCCCGCCAGATTGCGGGGTGGCGATCCCACCAGTCACTGGCGTGTTCCAGTTGCGCAGCAGTCTCGAGAAGCCGCGCGTCGTGGCCGTACCGGCCGGTGAGCAGCACGCCGACGGGCAGCCCGTCGGCGGCCGTCGTGCCCACCGGCAGGGACACCGAGGGGTCACCGGTGACATTGAAAATGGCACAGTAGGGCGAGAATCGGCGTTGCCTGTCGAAGTCGGCTGCCGGGTCACCGTCGGCAGTGAACCAGCCGATGGGCGCCTGCGGTGCGGCGAGCGTGGGGCAGAGCAGCATGTCGCATCCGGCGGTACGGCGGGCACCGAGGCGGACCTGGGCCTGCAACTCGCCGAGGGTGGCTGCCAACGTGCCGGCGGAGATCTCGGCGCCCCGGGCACGCAGCAGCCGGGTCAGAGGCAGCAGCTCCGCCTCCCGCTGCGGGTCCACCGGGGAGAGCGCAAGCACGTACCAGATGGTCTCGAACAGCGGCCACGCCTCGGGGCCGAGCGGCGGTGGCACCTCGACCACCTCGTGGCCGGCGGCGGTGAGCAGCGCGGCGGCCCGGTCGACGGCGGCCACGCAGTCGGGGTGCACCGGCTCGTCGGCGAGCATCGGCGTGGTGAAACGGCCGATCCGCAGTCGGCCGGGGTCGGCCCGGCGGGCGGCGGCCAGGTATCCCCCGGGCGGGGCGGGCTGCGCCAGGTAGGGCTCGCCGGGCACCGGCACGGCCAGCACGTCGAGCAGCGCGGCGACGTCGGCGACGGTCCGTCCGAGCGGGCCGCTCGTGGGCAGGCCGAACGCACCGGAGCCGAGCGGTCCGCCGGACACCACGCCGCGACTGGGCTTGTAGCCGACCAGGCCGCAGAGCGACGCCGGGATGCGCAGCGAGCCGCCACCGTCGGAGCCCTGTGCGACCGGGACCAGCCCGGCCGCCACCGCCGCCGCCGCGCCGCCACTGGAACCCCCTGCGGTGTACGCCAACTGCCACGGGTTGCGGGCCGGCGGCGCGACGCGGCCCTCGGAGTAGAGCGAGCACCCCAGTTCGGAGGTGGTCGTCTTGCCGAGGCTGACCAGGCCGGCGGCCTTGATGAACCGGACCACGTCGGCGTCGACGGGCGGGACGTAGTCGGCGAAGGCAGCCGAGCCGAAGGTGGTGCGGACCCCTGCGGTGAGGGTGAGGTCCTTGATCGCGGTCGGTACGCCGTGCAGCGGCCCGCGCGCCTCGGCCGGTGCGGCGTCGGCGGCCTTGGCGGCCTCGCGGGCGAGTTCCGGGGTGACAGTGACGAACGCGCCCACGGTGTCGCCGAGGGCCGCCACCCGGTGCAGGTAGTGCTCGACGAGGTCGACGCTTGACAACTCGCCACGGGCCATGGCGGCTGCCTGCTCCAACGCGGTCAGGTCGTGCGGCTCAACCATCCCGTCATCCTGCCGTCCGCCGCCACCCGCCGTACCCGACACTCGGACCGCAGACCAAACAGATCTTGGACAGTTTCCGTCCGCCCCGAACGGAAACTGTCCAAGATCTGCTCGCGCCCGTGGGGACGGCGGCGCGCCCCGGCCGGGCGGACGCTCAGCCGTACAGGAAGCGCAGGGCGTTTGTGGACAGCAGCTTGTGGCGCTCGTCGTCGGTCAGGAAGTCGGCGGCCCGGACCACCGCACCGGCCGGGCGCTCGCCCAACGGGTACGGGTAGTCGCTGCCGACGAGCACCCGGTCGGACCCCATGGTGTCGACGAGCAGCCGCAGCGCCGGAGGCGCGAAGACCACCGAGTCGACGTGGAAGCGGTCGAGGTAGCTGCTGGGCGGGCCTGCGGACGCGCCACGAACCAGGTCACCCCGTCGGTGCCAGGCGTTGTCGGCGCGGCCGAGCCAGAACGGGAAGCTGCCGCCGCCGTGCGCGAAGCAGATCCGCAGCGTCTCCGGCACCTTGTCGAAGACGCCACCCAGGATCATCGCCAGCACCGACAGATGCGTCTCGGCGGGCATGCCGGTGAGCCAGCGGGCCATCCACCGATCCAGCCGAGGGCTGTTCGGCATGTCCCACGGGTGGACGAAGACCGGAGCGCCCACCTCGGCGCAGTGTTGCAGGAAGGTGACCACGCCGGCGTCGTCCAGGTCGATGTCGCCGACGTGGTTGCCGATCTCCACGCCGACGTGCCCGGCGGCCAGGCAGCGGTCCAGTTCGGCGCAGGCGACGTCCGGGTCCTGCAACGGCACCTGGCAGAACGGCACGAGCCGGTCGCCGCCGGCAGCGGTGACCTCAAGTGTCAGGTCGTTGAAGATCCGGGCTATCTTCACCGCCTGGTCGGCGGGGCGGTCGTAGCTGAAGAACACCGGGGTCGGCGAAACCACCTGCACGTCAACGCCGTCGGCGTCCATGTCGGCAAGCCGCCGGGACGCGTCCCAGCACTCGGCGCCGATCGGGCGGAACTCCGTCTCCCCCACCATGATCATCGCGGCGCGCTCGGAGTCGACACGCAGCCACGGCCAGCCGGACCCGCCGCACGCCGCGCCGAGATCCGGCCAACCCTTCGGTACGACGTGCGTGTGCACGTCGACGACGCCTGCCGCCATCAGCCCTTACCCGGGTGCAGGGTGCCGCAGTTGGCGCAGGTACGCGCCTGCTCGTCGGCGTAGAACGCCTGGAACACCGGCGGCAGGTCGGCGGCGATGTCGCGGACCTGCAACTCCACCTCGTGCACCTTGTTGCCGCACTCCGGGCAGTACCACTGGAACTTCTCCAGGGTGCCCTCCTCGCGGACCCGCTCGACGACCACACCGATCGAGCCGGCCTCGGGGCGCTGCGGGGAGTGCGGGGTGTTGCGCGGCAGCATCCACATCTGCCCCTCGCGCACGTGCACCGTACGCGGACCCTCCGGGGTCATGAGGTTGATGTGCATGTTGCCCTTGACCTGGTAGAAGAACTCCTCGTACGGGTCGACGTGGAAGTCGGTGCGCTGGTTGGGGCCGCCCACCACCATCACGATGAAGTCGTCGCCGCCGGGGAACATCTCCTTGTTGCCAACCGGCGGCTTCAGCAGGTGCTGGTTGTCAGCGATCCAGCCCGGAAAGCTGAACGGTTCGGCGATTTCACTCACGACTGACCTCCCGAGGGAAGAAGGGCCACGGCCTGGATCTCGATGAGCAGGTGCGGGTGGGGCAACTGGTGCACCGCCACTGTGGTGCGGGTCGGCCCCGACGCGTCGAAGAACTCCGCCCACACCTCGTTGTAGCCACCGAAGTCATTCATGTTGACCAGGTACGACGTCACCTGCACCAGGTCGGTGAGGTCTGCGCCGACCGACCGCAGCAGGTCCCGGATGTTCTCGATGACCGCACGTGTCTGTGCCCGGATGTCGAGGTTCGTGGTGCCGAGTTCGTCGACCTCGACTCCGGCGAACGTGTTGTCCGGCCGCCGTGACGACGTACCGGAGACGAAGACGAACCCGCCCGCGACCTTGACGTGCGGGAACGCGCCGCGTGGCACGGCCTTGCCGGCCACGACCCGCGCCGTCATGACGCCGCCCTCAGCGACGCGGTGCCCAGCTTCTCCACAACAGCGCGGACGTGGGCGCCCGGACGCAGCGGGACGGCAGCGGTGGCAGCGCCGGCCAGGAAGACCCAGCCGGACTGCAGGCGTACGCCGTGCCGGCCGGCCAGCCGGATGCCCTCGTCGAGTGCCCGACGCGGGTCGCCGAGGATCGCCGCCGTCGAACCGACCTGCGCCACCCGGCCGTCGACCTCCAGCAGCACGCCGAGGTTGTCAAGTCCCGCCGGAACCGGCGACCACGGCCCGATCACGAAAGCGGCGGCCGAGGTGTTGTCGGCGATCACGTCCGGCAGCGAGAAGCGGAAGTCGGCGTACCGGGAGTCGATCAGCTCGATGGCCGGCGCCACCGCGCGGACCGCGCTTGTGAAGTCGCCCACCGGCTCGCCCGGCTCGGGCAGCCGGTCGAGCAGGAACGCCACCTCGGGCTCGACCCGGGGATGGATGTACGCGGCCGGGTCCACGACACCGCCGTCGGGCACCCGCATCGCGTCGGTGAGCCGCCCCCAGATCACCTCGTCCACACCGACCTGGGCCATCTTCGCCCTGCTGGTAAGCCCCATCTTCAGCCCGATGAGCCGCTCGCCGCGTTCCAGCCGGCGCTGCACGAGCGCGGCCTGCACGCCGTACGCGGTAGGCACGTCGAGCCCCACCTCGGCGGCGAGCTGCGGGATCGCGGTGGCGGTGTCGGCGGCCTCGCCGAGCTTCGCCGCGACGCCCAGGGTGTCCACGCCGATCATGCTGCATCATCCTTCGTTCGCGACTGCGGGGCTCGCAGACCCGGCTCACTCCTCGCGCTCACGGACTCATCCTTCGTTCGCGACTGCGGGGCTCGCAGACCCGGCTCACTCCTCGCGCCCGCAGGCTGCTTAGCGGCCAGGTCGAGTGCCACGTCCACGATCATGTCCTCCTGGCCGCCGACCATCCGACGGCGACCCAACTCGACCAGGATCGACCGGACGTCGACGCCGTAGCGCTCCGAAGCTCGCTCCGCGTGCCGCAGGAAGCTGGAGTAGACCCCCGCGTAGCCCAGGGAGAGCGTCTCCCGGTCCACCTGGACCGGCCGATCCTGAATAGGGCGGACGAGGTCGTCCGCCGCGTCCATAAGCGCGAACACGTCGCAGCCGTGCTTCCAACCGTGCAACTCGGCGACCGCCACGAAGACCTCCAGCGGCGCGTTGCCGGCGCCCGCGCCCATGCCGGCGAGAGAGGCGTCGACGCGGACGGTCCGCCCGTGTGTCGCGTCGGCGCCGACGGCTGCGGACCCGGAGATCCGGCCGTGTTCGACGGCGAGCACGCTGTTGGCCACGCCGAGGGACAGGTTGTGGTGGGCGTGGATGCCGATCTGCGTCTCCGGCTCCAGCACCTGCCGGTACGCGTCGACCCGCTGCGCCACGTCGGACATCAGCAGCCGGCCGCCGGAGTCGGTGACGTAGACGCAGTGCGCCCCGTACGACTCCATGAGCTTGGCCTGCCCGGCCAACCCGGCCGGATCGTTCATGTGCGACATCATCAGGAAGCCGGACACGTCCATGCCGTTCTCCCGCGCCCAGGAGATGTGCTGGGCGGAGATGTCGGCCTCCGTGCAGTGGGTGGCGATCCGCACGCTTGTCACGCCGAGCGCCTTCGCGGCCTTCAGGTCGGCGATGGTGCCGATGCCCGGCAGCAGCAGGGTGGTGAGCTTCGCCGTCGTCAGCACCTCGGCGGCTGCCGAGATCCACTCGGCGTCGCTTGCCGCGCCGTGACCGTAGTTGACGCTTGACCCCGCGAGCCCGTCGCCGTGCGCCACCTCGATCGCGGCCACCCCTGCGGCGTCCAGCGCGGCGGCGATCGTCCGCACCTGGTCGACCGTGTACTGGTGGGCGACGGCGTGCATGCCGTCGCGCAGCGTCACGTCCTGGATGTACAGGTCGGTCATCGCGCAGCCACCTCCGAGGAGCGCAGGGCCACCAGCCGCTCGGCGGTGCGCAGCGCGGCGGAGGTCATGATGTCCAGGTTCCCGGCGTACGCCGGCAGGTAGTGCCCGGCGCCGGAGACCTCCAGGAAGACCGACACCTGTAGGGCGGTGAGCTGCCGCCCGAGCGTCGGCAGGTACGCCTGCACCCGCTCGAACTGCACGTCCTGCTTGAGCCGATAGCCGGGGACGTACTCCTGGACCGCCGCCACCATCTGCGCCACCGAGGCGGCGATGGCTGTGGTGTCGGCGTCGGCGTCCGGGCAGAGGCAGTAGACGGTGTCGCGCATCAGCAGCGGCGGGTCGGCCGGGTTCAGCACGATGATCGCCTTGCCCCGCTCGGCGCCGCCGACCACCTCGATGGCTCGCGCCGTGGTCTCGGTGAACTCGTCGATGTTGGCCCTGGTGCCCGGCCCTGCCGACTTAGACGCGATCGAGGCGACGATCTCGCCGTACGCCACAGGGGTGACCCGCCCGACGGCGGCGACGATCGGCACTGTCGCCTGCCCGCCGCAGGTGACCATGTTGACGTTCGGCTCGTGCAGGTGCTCGTCCAGGTTGACCGGCGGCACCACGTACGGGCCGATGGCGGCCGGGGTCAGGTCGACGACGGTACGGCCGTGGGCGCGCAGCACCTCGTCGTGACGTCGGTGCGCGCCGGCCGAGGTGGCGTCGAAGACCAGCTCGACGTCGGCGAACTCGGGCATCGCGACGAGCCCGTCGACGCCCTCGGCGGTGGTGGCGACGCCGAGCCGGCGGGCACGGGCCAGGCCGTCGGAGGCCGGGTCGATGCCGGCCATCGCCACCATCCGGAGGCTCGCCGGGGAGCGCGAGGAACGCAGCGAAGCGGAGTCCCGCAGTCGCGACCCATCGGCGGCACTGCTCAGCCGCAACACCTTGATCATCAGGTCGGTGCCGATGTTCCCGGAACCGAGCACCGCCACGCCGCCACTCATGCTGACTCTCCTCGCGAGAAGCAGGCCCGCACCGAGCCGAGCCCCGAGATCCGTGCCTCGTACGCGGCGCCGGGGGTGACCGACACCATCGGCCCGAGCGCCCCGGAGAGCACCACGTCGCCGGCACGCAACGGGTCACCGGCGCGCGCGAGCGTGCCGGCCAGCCAGTGCAGGGCGTGCAACGGGTTGCCCAGGCAGGCCGCGCCCGCGCCCACCGACACCGGCTCACCGGCGTGCTCCAGCACCATCCCGCACAGCCGCAGGTCGACGTCGGCGAGCCGGCGCGGCGAGGTGCCGAGCACGAAGAGCCCGCTGGAGGCGTTGTCGGCGATGGTGTCCACGATGGAGATGTCCCAGGCGGCGATGCGCGAGTCGACGATCTCGATTGCCGGCAGCACGTGGTCGACAGCGCGGATCAGGTCGACTGTGGTGATCTGCGGGTCGTCGAGGTCCCTGTCGAGCACGAACGCGATCTCCGCCTCGACCCGAGGCTGAAGCAGCCGGTCGATGTCCACCTCGACGCCGTCGCCGACAGCCATCACGTCGGTGAGCACGCCGAAGTCCGGTTGGAACACCCCGAAGGCTTCCTGCACGACCCGGGAGGTGAGCCCGATCTTCGCGCCGACCCGGCGCTCGCCGCGGTCCTGCCAGGCCCGCGCCTGGAGCTGCTGCACGCGGTACGCCGACTCGACGTCCCCCTCCGGCAGCAGCCGCCCGCGCAGCGGCGGACACGGTTTGCCGGTGCTGCGGGCCTCGGCCAGCTCCCGGTTCGCACCCTCGATGTCAGCTCTCATGCCCGCTCCTCGCTGCGTCGGGTCACGACAGATCCACGCAGACGTTTGTGAGTTCGGAATAGAAGTTCAGCGAGTGCACGCCGCCCTCACGGCCGATGCCGGACGCCTTCACACCGCCGAACGGGGTGCGCAGGTCCCGCAGGAACCACGTGTTGACCCAGACGATGCCTGCGTCCAGCCGGGCGCCGGCCCGGTGCGCGACGCCGACGTCCCGGGTCCACACTGTCGCCGCCAGGCCGTACTCGGTGCCGTTGGCAAGCGCGTACGCCTCGTCCTCGGTGTCGAACGGCGCGACGTGCACCACCGGGCCGAAGATCTCCTCACGGTTGGTACGGGCGTCCGGGCCGAGGCCGGTGAGCACTGTCGGCTGCACGTACGATCCGCCGTCACGGGTGTCCCCGAAGGTGGGCACACCCCCGCCGGCCAGCACCTCGGCACCCTCGGCGCGGGCCAGGTCGTAGTGGTTCAGCACCTTGGCCCGGTGCTGCCGGGAGATCAGCGGCATGGTGGCGGTGGCCTCGTCGGTGGGCCAGCCGTACGCCAGTTCGCCGGCCCGCTTGGCGAGCCGGGCGGTGAACTCCTCGAAAACCGGGCGCTGCACGTAGATGCGTTCGGTGCACAGGCACACCTGCCCGCCGTTGGTGAAGCTGGACCGCACCGATCCGGCCACCGCGGCGTCCAGGTCGGCGTCGGCGAAGACAAGGCCGGCGTTCTTGCCACCCAGCTCGAAGCTCACCGCCTTCACGCCGTCGGCGGCGGCCCGCATGATCGCCCCGCCGGTGGCCGACTCGCCGGTGAAGGTGATCGCGTCCACCCCCGGGTGGCGGGTGAGGAACTCGCCCGCCGAGTCCGGCCCGAAGCCGTGCACCAGGTTGAACACACCCGCCGGTACGCCGGCCGCGGCCATCACCTCGGCGAGTACTGTCGCCGAGGCGGGCGTCTCCTCGCTGGGCTTCACGATCACCGCGTTGCCGCAGGCCAGAGCCGGAGCCACCTTCCAGGTGAGCAGCAGCAGCGGCAGGTTCCACGGCACGATGACAGCGACCACACCGACAGGCTTGCGGACCGCGTAGTTGAGAGCCCGGCCGCCGGTCGGGGTGACAGTGGTGAACGACTCGGTGGGTGCTGTCGCCACGATCTCCGCGAACGCGCGGAAGTTCGCCGCGCCGCGCGGGATGTCAAGGGTGCGGGCCTGGGAGATGGACTTGCCGGTGTCGGCGACCTCCGCCGTGACCAGGTCGTCGAAGCGTCGCTCCAACTCGTCGGCGACCCGGCGCAGCACCTCGGCGCGTTCCCGCTCCCCCATTCGGCCCCACGGGCCGCGCAGTGCCGCGCGGGCGGCGGCCACCGCGTCGTCCACAGTGGATCGTGATGCCTCGTCCACCTCGAAGACCTGCTCACCCGTCACCGGGCTGGCCTTGGCGAACGTCGACCCGCCGTCGACGAACTCACCGCCGACGAAGTTGCGCAACCGCTGTGGCCCGGCCGGCGCCCGACCGGTCATCAGCTCGGGATCCCAGTGGCCGGTCATCCGCGCCGTCCTCGGCTGAGCGCCGTGCCGACCGCGCCGGCCAGCAACAACGCGACACCACCGGCGATCGCGCCGAGCACCCGGTGCTGCCGCCGGACCCGACGGCGAACCTCGGCGTACGGGGTGGTGGAGAAGGACACCAGCTCGTACTGGGAGACGTACCGGCCGGGCAGCGCCCGCTCCAGAGCGTGCTCCACCCGACGGCTGAGCTGGAAGACCGGCGAGGCGACCTTGTCGCGCATCTCCACGAAGTTGGTGAGCGCCATCGTCGCGATGGCCTCGGCGTTCTCGTGCCGCCGCTGCTGGTACAGCGGCAGCGCCTCCGACCACTCGTCGGCGCACTCGTCGAGGCAGCGGTCCAGTTCGACGACGTCCTCGAAGGCACAGTTGGCGCCCTGCCCGTAGAACGGCACGATGGCGTGCGCCGCGTCGCCCAGCAGGCCGACGGTGCCGTTGACCTGCCAGGGGGCGCAGTGGACGGTGCCGAGCACACCCACCGGGTTGTTCTCGTAGTCGTCGACAAGGTTCGGGGCCAGCGGCACCACGTCCGGGTAGTGCCTGGCGAAGTAGTGCTCGATGGCCGCCGGGTTGTCAAGCGCCGCGAAGCTGCCCGCGCCCTCGTTCGGCCAGAACAGCGTGCAGGTGAACGACCGGTCCGGGTTCGGCAGGGCGATCATCATCGAGGTGCCGCGCGGCCAGATGTGCAGCGCGTCGGGGTCAAGCGCGAAGTCCCCACCCAGCGGCGGCAGGGTCAGCTCCTTGTAGCCGTAGTCGAGCAGGTCCACGTTCTCGGTAAGCAGACCGTCGGCGAGCAACTGCCCGCGTACTGCGGAACCCGCACCGTCGGCGCCCAGCACCACGGACGCCTTGGCGGCGACCTGGCCCTGCGGGGTCTCGAAGGTAAGGCTGCCGTTCGTCGGGTCGAGCCCGACGAGACGGTGGTCGAAGACGACGCGTACACCGGGCAGCGCGGCGGCGGCGTCCAGCAGGGCGTTGTTCAGCGCGCCCCGGCTGATCGAGTTGATCGCCCGGTCACCGGCGGCGCTGTACGACTGGAACTGCGGCTCCCCCTCGACCGGGTGGATCATCCGGCCACGCATCGGCAGCGCGTCGGCCATCACCTGCTCGTCGAGACCGACCCGGCGCAGCGCGTCCAGGCCACGCTCGGAGAGCGCGAGGTTGATCGAGCGCCCACGCTCGGCAGTGCCGGCACGCGGGTCGGGCCGACGCTCGTACAGGACCACCGGGTAGCCGCGTCGAGCGAGGAAGCAGGCGGCAAGGCTGCCGGCCAGCCCGGCGCCGATGATCGCGATCTCGTCGCGCCGGGAGGTCATCGCGGTTGCCCCTTCGTCGAGGACTGCGCGACCGTCGCGGCGAGCGCGGCGGCGGCCCGCCAGCAGTCGTGGTAGGTGGAGTAGAGCGGCACCGGGGCGAAGCGGACGATGTCCGGTTCCCGGGCGTCGGCGATCACGCCGTGCTCGTGCCGCAGCCGCTTGGTCAGCTCGGCGGCGTTGCCGGCACCGACCCGGACGGAGAGTTGGCAGCCCCGGCGGGCCGGGTCACGGGGGGTGACGACCTGCAACGGCCGGTCGGCGGTGACCTCGTCGAGCAGGAGTTCCAGCCAGCGGGTGAGCCGCAGGCTGCGCTCGCGCAGCGCCGGCATGCCGATCGAGTCGAACAGCTCCAGCGAGGTGCGCACCGGGCCCATCGCGAAGATCGGCGGGTTGGAGATCTGCCAGGCGTCGGCGGTGGCCGGTGGGCGGGACTCCGGGGTCATCTCGAAACGGGTGGCCGCCTCGGTGCTCCACCAGCCCTCGAAGCGGGGCAGATCGGGGTTGCCGAGGTGGCGCTCGTGCACGAAGACGCCACCGAGCGCGCCCGGACCGGAGTTCAGGTACTTGTAGGAGCACCAGGCGGCGAAGTCGACGTCCCAGTCGTGCAGGGCCAGCGGCACGTTGCCGGCGGCGTGCGCCAGGTCCCAGCCGACCACCGCGCCGGCGGCCCGCCCGGCTGCGGTGATCGCCGGGATGTCCATCAACTCGCCGGTGAGGTAGTTGACGCCACCGAGCATCAGCAGCGCCACCGTGTGCCCCTCGCGGGCCAGGAAGTCCAGGACGTCCTCGGTGCCGAGCGTGTCGGTGCCGGGGCGGGGCTTGAGCCGCACGACCGTGGCGTCCGGGTCCAGACCGTGGAAACGGGCCTGGCTGCGCACCGCGTAGCTGTCCGAGGGGAACGCCGTGTCCTCGATGACGATGCGGGTGCGCTCCCCCGCCGGGCGGTAGAAGCTGACCATCAGCAGGTGCAGGTTCACCGTGAGCGAGTTCATCACCACGGTCTCCGCGGGCCGGGCGCCGACCAGTCGGGCGGCCGGCGCTGTCAACAGCTCGTGGTACGGCAGCCAGGGCCGCCCCGCCTCCACATGCCCCTCGACGCCGAGCCGGCGCCAGTCGTCCAGGTCGGCGAGGAGTTCGTCACGGGTCGCACGTGGTTGCAGGCCGAGCGAGTTGCCCGCCAGGTACGCCGACTCGGGGTGCTCGCCGCCGTCGGCGGGCGGCACGTGGAAGAGGTGCCGGTGACCCGGGTCGGCCTCGTCGAGACGCAGCGCCCGCGCTTCGGCGGTGGCGACGTCCAGTCCGTCGACTTCGCCCGCGACGAAGGCCAGGAGGTCGGTTGCAGGGGTGTCCACAGGGGTGTCTCGCTCTCGATTCACATCGCCGTACGTGCCGACCACAGCTCCGGGAAGACCACCCGGGCCATGCTCCGTTGCAGCCACGCCAGGCCGGCCGAGCCGCCGCTGCCGACCTTCGCGCCCATTGTCCGCTGCACTGCCTTCACGTGGTTCCAGCGCCAGTCGCCGAACTCCTCGGCGACACCGCTGAGCGCCTCGCCCAGCCGCCGCAGCTCGTTGTCCGCGTCGCCGTCGGCGTAGATCCGCACCCACGCCGTCTCGACCGTCGGGTGCGGGTCGTGCTCGACAGCCACGTCCCGGTTGAGCAGGTCGGCGGGCATCTCGAAGCCCTTCCGGGCGAGCAGCGCCACCACGTCGTCCCAGAGGCTCGGTGCGGCCAGCCCGGCGGTCAGCGCCGCGTACACCTCGGTCTGCCGGCGGAACGGTCGGATCAGCGCCGGGTCCCGCAGGCCGAGCAGGAATTCCAGATGCCGGTACATGGCCGACTGGAAGCCGGAGCCCTCACCGAGCAGGTTGCGGAACCTGTTGAAGTCGGCAGGGGTCATCCAGCGCAGACCCTTCCAGGAGGCGTTGAGGCCCTCCAGGTGCAGGGTGGCGCGGCGCAGCGGGGCCAGGGCCTCCGTGATCCGGTCCTCGCGCAGCAGGCGCTGGGCGTCGCGCAGCTCGTGGCAGGTAAGCCCGAAGTACAGCTCCATGATCTGGCTGACCACCAGGAAGGACATCTCGCCGGGGTCGTCGCTCAGTGGCTGCTGCAACTGGTGCAGTGCGCTCGCCCGCACGTAGGCGTCATACGGCACCAGCTCGGCGAACTCCAGCGTCGGCTCGCCGCCGTTGCGTGCGGCCCGCGCGGCCCGCTGACGCGGGGTCACCGGTCGTACCGTGACGCCGCGGTTAGGCGCCCGCTGCTCCGTCTGATCCACCAGTCGTCTCCCTCCGGATGTGCCGACAACATGATCCCGCGGTTGGATCGGCAGATGGAATGCCTGATCAACGGCACTTCCCGGCCTGAGATGGCGAACGAAAGGCAGGTGGGCGAATCGGCTTCACGAAAGTAAGGTCGCAGCGTGGACCACATGGACTGGGCGCTGCTGCGCGAGTTGCAGGCCGACGCGAGGCTCTCCTTCAGCGAGCTGTCGCGACGGGTGCACCTGTCCCCACCAGCGGTTGCGGAGCGGGTCCGCCGGCTGGAGGAGACCGGGGTGATCGTCGGCTATCACGCCCACGTCGACCTGACCCGGGCCGGTCGTACGGTGGTCGCGCTGATCCGAATGTCCTGTTATGGGGCGCGTTGCATCCTGCACGACCCGGAGGTGGCCGGCTGGCCCGAGATCTTGGAGATCCACCGGATCACCGGGGACGCGTGCAGCATGCTCAAGGTGGCCGCCGGCTCGATCGACGACTTCGAGGGGGTCATCGACCGGCTCGCCCCGTACGGCCAGCCGTCGAGCACGATGGTCCTCTCGTCGCCGCTGCACTGGCAGCCGATCCACCCACTCCCGCCCGCCGACCCCGCCGTCCCCCGCCGCTGACCCTGCCGTCCCCGCCGCTGACCCTGCCGTCCCCGCCGCTGACCCTGCTCGTTCGCGGGTTTGCCCCCGGGCCAGCGGGAACTCAGCGGCGTGCCCAGGGGAGGGTTCCGGCGGTCGACGCCGGGAGGGGGAAATCATGCAGGGACTTCGCACGATCAACCGCGCGCTCTCGTCCGCACTGACACTGTTGGGGCTGGTCGGGGCGTTCGTCCTGTTGTCGGTGGCACCGGCGCGAGCCGGTGAGAACACCTTCATCGAGGTGACGCCCAACAGCGTCCAGGCCGGCAGCCGGGTGAGCATCAAGGCGAGTTGCGACAACAACAACGACCGGCAGGCAAACGTGCACTCCGACGCGTTCGGGCACGTGATGCTCAGGCCGGACAACGGCTTCCTCAAGGGGGAGGTCACAGTGCCGGCCAACAAGCAGCCCGGTGACTACCCGGTCGACCTGAAGTGCCAGAACAACCAGACGGCCTCCACCATGCTGACAGTGCTGAACATGGCATCGCCCAGCAAGGGACCGGCGACCGGTGGTGGCGGCACCGCCGGCGGCCGGGGCACCGGCTCGATGCTCGTGCTCGGCGGCGTGGCAGTGGTGGGCGTCGCAGTCGCGCTGGGCATGGCGGGCAGCCGGCGTCGGACCGGAGCCGGCTCCTGAGCCGGGCAGGCCATGACCCGCAGATCCGCGCGTACGCGGCCGGAGCGCCGTGCCCGACAGCGGGCCGGGACGGCGCTGCGCGCCTCCGGTCGGCTGGTGGCCGGCGCCTCGCGCCGACTGCGTCGGGTCGCCGGCCAGGCGGTTGCAGCGAGCGTCGCCACCACCGACCCGGATGCCCGCCCGCTGCCGCCGCGCCGTCGTCCCGTCGGGTCGCCGCTGGCGGGTCGCCGGTTCGGCCCGGGGCCGGGGCTGCCGGTGCTTGCCGTCGCTGCCGTGATGGTGCTGATCGTCACGATGCTCGGCATCGAACAGGTCACTGGGATCAACGTCCTGCCGGACAGTCTCAGCGCCGGCCTGCGGCCACCGCCGAAGAAGTTCCCGGTGCTGCCGGCCAGTCGACCAACCGACCTGGCCATCAACAAGATCGACGTACGGGCTCCGGTGCATGACGTGGGCATCGCCGCCGACGGCACCATCGCCGTGCCGGACGCCGCCCGCGCCCAGGAGGCCGGCTGGTACGACCAGGGCCCCACCCCCGGCCAGTACGGCCCGGCGGTGATCGTCGGACACGTGGACACCACGAGCGGGCCTGCTGTCTTCCACCAGCTCGGCGAACTGCGCTCCGGCGACGAGATCGAGGTGACCCGCTCCGACCACAGCGTGGCGGTCTTCGAGGTGGACTCGGTGGACCACTTCGACAAGGGGCGACTGCCCGTCGACGAGGTGTACGGCGACTTCAGCCGCCCCGGCCTACGCCTGATCACCTGCGGCGGCCGATGGGTCGGCGGTGAGACCGGCTACTCGGACAACGTGGTGGTCTTCGCGTCGCTGGTCAAGGCCCGTGGCGCTTGACGGCGGGAGACGCAGGCCCTGCCGCGACCAGGCCTCGGCTCAGGCGGCGGCTTCGGGCTCCCGCAGGTCGAGCCAGTCCGCCCAGCGGGGGTCCGGAGCGCGGTGCCCGAGGACCCGCCAGGCGGTGCCTTTCGGAGCGGCCGGGAGCGCGTGCAGCCGCCAGCCCAACTCCGCCGGCGTCTTGTCACCTTTGGTGTGGTTGCACCTGGCACACGCGGCGACCACGTTCTCCCAGGCGTGCCGGCCGCCCCGGCTACGCGGGAACACGTGGTCGATGGTCTCGGCCGGCCCGCGGCAGTAGGCGCAGCGCCAACCGTCCCGGGCGAAGATCGCCCGCCGGGACAACCCCACATGAGTGCGGTACGGCACCCGGACGAAGCGGGTCAACCGAACCACTGACGGCACCGGGAGCGCGTCGCGGGCGCTGTGCAGGATGCCGTCGCCGTCGGCCACGCAGACAGCCTTGGCGGTCAGCACGAGGATCGCGGCACGACGCACCGACACGACACACAGGGGCTCGTAGGTGGCGTTGAGGACAAGCGCGCCGGAGCCCACAGTGGGTCGTATGTCAGGCATCGCGGTCACCCTCCCGGTTCAGCGGCTGCTGCGGAGGACCGCCGACCGAGGTCGGGCATGACGGCCCGAACGGTCGACGCCCGTCCGATCACCGACGTCCGTTGCGCCAATCGTCCCTGATCGGACCCCGGATTGCACGTACTAATCCGGGGTCGGACATGAAGCTCCTTACCGCACCTGTCACGATGGCCGGTTCAGGCCGGTCCGACCCAGCCCTCGGCGGGATCTCACCCGGCCGGTGGGTCGCCGATGGGCGGCCGGGCCCCTTGCGGTACGAAGGCAGTGTGAGTGCCGCCAGCGTGACCCCCTTCGCCCTGCCCACCGTCGGATCGGTGAACTGCCAGGGCAGCACCTCCTGCGAATTCCTCTACCGCATGACCAGGTCGGAATGGTTCGCGGAGGGCAGCTACTGGATCCTGCTCAAGCCACTGCGGGTGCTGCTGATCCTGGTGCTGGCGATGGTGGCCCGCTGGGCGCTGCACCGGACGATCAACCGTCTGGTCCGGACCACAGCCGAGGGCGCTGTGCCGACGATGCTGCGGCCGCTGCGCGAGCGGGTGCCCACCGCCGCTGTCGACCCGGCCGAGTTCGTACCCGAACGGCGTCGGCAGCGGGCCGAGGCGATCGGCTCGGTGCTGCGCAGCCTGACCACCGCGTTCGTCTTCGGCATCGCGCTGCTGATGATCCTGCGCGAGTTCAGCTTCGACCTCGCGCCACTGCTGGCCAGCGCCGGCATCGCCGGCGTCGCGCTGGGCTTCGGCGCGCAGAGCCTGGTCAAGGACCTGCTGGCAGGGCTGTTCATGCTCATCGAGGACCAGTACGGCGTGGGCGACAACGTCGATCTGGGAGAGGCGACAGGTGTCGTCGAGGCGGTCGGGCTCCGCGTCACCACGGTCCGCGACGGCCGGGGCGTGCTCTGGTACATCCGCAACGGCGAGATCATCCGGGTGGGCAACAAGAGCCAGGGATGGGCGCTTGTGGTCGTGGACCTGCCGATCGGGTTCAGCGGCACCGAGGAGGCGAGCGCCGTACTGCGGACGGCGGCAGCCTCGGTGGCGCTCGACCCGGAGCTGTCGCCGGAGATCGTGGAGGCGCCCGAGGTGCTCGGTGTCGAGCAGATGACAGTGGATGGTGCGGTGATCCGTACGGTGGTGAAGACGACAGCGGACGGCCAGTTCGCTGTGGGCCGGGAGCTGCGCCGCAGGCTGGCGGAGGCGCTGGAGAACTCGGGGATCACCGCGCAGATCGCCGCCTCCCGCATCTATCAGGGTGCGCCGAGCCGACCGTTGGCCGAAGGTGAGACGGGTCAGGGTGGTGCCACCTGACCTCGGCGATCTGGCCCGGCAGCGCTGGCCGCCGATGCAGGGGTCGCGAGCCGCCCGGCCCCTCAGGTATCGTCCGTTCGTTCAGTCGGGGATGCGACGAACGAGCCGTTCGCCCTAGCTAGTTGTCAGACGATCGGGCAGAATCCGAAACACGCGTTCCCGCCGGAACGTGGTCACATCCTCGCTGACCCGTAGATCTGACGAGTGTTCCCGGCCGGGCTGTCACGAGCGGCTGTTCCGGGGGCCGATGGAGGCGACGGTGCCTGACGAGCGACCTTCCGCGGAGGGCCCGGCCACTTTTCGCGAAGTGTTCGCCCAGCGCGAGTTCCGAGCTGTCTTCGCAGCCGGGGCCCTCTCCTGGATCGGCGACTACGTCGCCAAGGCCGCCGTCACCCTCCTCGTCTACCGGCAGACCGAGTCGGTCGCGCTCTCCGCCGCCGCGTTCGCCATCAGCTACCTGCCGTGGCTGGTCGGTGGCCCGCTGCTCGCGGCGTTGGCCGAGCGCTACCCGTACCGGCGGGTGATGGTGCTGTGTGACCTGATCCGGATGGCGCTGATGTTGCTCATCGCCCTTCCGAACCTGCCGGTCCCGGCGCTGTTGGTGCTCATCTTCGCCACGACGCTCGCCAACCCACCGAGTCAGGCCGCGAAGTCCGCGCTGATGCCGCAGATCCTCACCGGGGACCGGCTGGTGGTCGGGTTGTCGCTGAACAGCAGCATCGGGCAGGCAGCCCAGGTTGTCGGCTATCTGTTCGGCGCGGCCATCGCCTCGATCGATCCGAGGGCCGCGCTGCTGTTCAACGCGGTCACGTTCGGTGTCTCCGCGCTGCTGGTCCGCCTCGGGGTGCGCAACCGACCGGCGCTGATGACAAGCGCGCACCGCAGCCACCTGCTCCGGGAGACCGCGCAGGGGTTCCAGATCGTGTTCGGCACACCGGTGTTGCGGGCCATCGCGGTGCTGGTGTTCAGCGCGATGCTCTTCTCGATCGTTCCGGAAGGGCTGGCCGCCGCCTGGGCCAACGAGCACCCGAACGTCAACATGAACCCCGGCACGGCGCAAGCGGTGATCATGGTCGCCAATCCGGTGGGTTTCATCCTCGGCGGGCTGCTGGTGAGCCGGCTGTTCGGCCCGGCCCGCCGGCTGGCCCTGATGCGCCCGCTCGCGGTGCTCTCACCGCTGGTGCTGGTGCCGGCACTACTGAATCCGTCTCCGCTGGTGGTGGCGCTGCTGGCCGCCCTCTGCGGGTTCGCGGTCGCCGGCATGCTGCCGATGGCCAACGGGCTGTTCGTCCAGGCGCTGCCCGCCGGCTTCCGGGCGCGCGCCTTCGGCGTGATGGCGACAGGCGTCCAGGTCATCCAGGGCCTCGCGGTGCTGATCACCGGAATGCTCTCCGAGCGGTTCTCCATTCCGATGGTGGTCGGGGTGTGGAGCGCCGTCGGGGTGGTGCTGATGACGATCGCCGCGTTGCGCTGGCCGGACAAGCAGACCATCGACGCGACGATCGCGGCGGCCACCGCGGCCAATGCCACGCCCGCCCCCGCACCGGCAACCCCCGCACCGGCCACCCCCGCACCGGCCACGTCGGCGGCAGGCACCTCGTCTGGCGCCGCGCCCGCACCCGGCCCGCGTAGCCCCGCAGCCGGCGACATGGCGCGGAGCACCGATCCACGCTCAGGTGACGACCGTCACCGGCAGGCGGTCACCTGACCGTCGGTCCAGCCCCGGGGGCCGGCGCCCAGCTGCCGTGACCCGACGCACGGCCTACGGGTCCGGCCGGGCCGGGCCGCACCTGGCAGGATGGAACGGTGAACCCCGCAGGTGAATCCGACCGTCCCGGTGCGTCGATGACCCTCTTCGAAGCGGTCGGCGGCGAGCCCACCTTCCGCCGGCTTGTGGACGAGTTCTACGTCGGCGTGGCAGGCGATCCTCTGCTACGGCCGATGTATCCGGAGGACCTGGGCCCGGCTGCCGACCGGATGACCCTGTTCCTGATGCAGTACTGGGGTGGCCCGAACACGTACTCGACCCAGCGTGGGCACCCGCGGCTGCGGATGCGGCACGCCCCGTTCCGGATCGGCGCTGCCGAACGGGACGCCTGGCTGCGGCACATGCGCAACGCGGTGGACAAGCTCGATCTGGAGCCGCAGGTCGCCACCGCCCTCTGGGACTACCTGGAGCGGGCCGCGTACTTCATGGTCAACGCCATGGAAGACCCGGCCGAGCCCGCCTGACGGCCCGCACCGGGCCGTCGGCAGGCGCGAGGCTCAGAGCAGCGCGCCCTCGTCGTGCAGCCAGTCCACGAAGCTGGTGGCCACCGCCGCGCCGCAGTCGAGCATCTCGACAAGCAGCGCGTCGTGGGTGCCGGCGCCGAGCGGCACCTGAAGCTCGGCGTAGATCGGCAGTTGACCGCGTTCGGTCGGGTCACCGATGTACGCCTTGCAGAACCGACGGGTGTGGTTCCACTCGTTGACGACCCGGTAGGCCCGGTCAGCCCAGTCCGGCGGGACCGTGGCGTGCGGGCGGGCCCGCATGACCAGGATCTCGTCCTCCGGGCCTTCGAGGGTCACCAGCACCGCGTGCCGCTCCCACATGGCCAGGAGATTGCCGTCGCCGTCTGCCAGGTAACGCACGTCGAGTAGATCGAGCGCGTCACAGACCCGCCCCAGGCTCACCGGCTCGACGGTGACCGACATGTCGGCCAGCGCGGGCCTGTCGTTGCCCGGGCAGTCGTCCCCCGGCTGGCGAGGGCTGGGCGGCCCGACCCGGACCGCGCTGTCGACTGTGATCCCGCTTCCGGTTTCCGGATTCCCGCCGTCGGCGGGACCGGGGCGCCATGACCACCACGGCATCGCTCGCGCACCTCACTCCCCAGCGGATCCAGCCGCCTACGGTGCGTTGGATCCGAGGATGGACGGTACCCGGACAGCCGAGTTGAAGCACCCCCCCAACGACCGCACCGACCCAGAAGAATGAGCCAGGGTCATCCGTTCGTACGAGTGTTGAGGGGGGTCAGGCCAAGATCGGTGGCCTTCTGCAACCAAGTGGCTCCATATGGTCCCACCAGGCCGACCCATCGGCCGGCGACACGCACCTGCACCTGCGACCGCGCGGCGCCGTCGGCCGGGCCGAGAAAGCCCATCCGGACCAGCCCCTGCACCAACCGCTGCGACACCTCCACCGGCGGGCCCGGCGGGTCGTCCGGAGTGACGAGCACTGCCACGTGGTCGAGAAGCGCGTCACGCAGGGCACGCTGACCCACCGCACGACCTGCGACACCCTGCTCGCTCGCGGCACGCAGAGCGCCTGCCGCCGCGTCCGCGATCCGCCGCAGCTCCGCGGTGGGCAACACCTCCACCGGCTGGCTGCGTGCCGGCGGCAACGGCCACTGCCACTGCGCGTCCCTGGGAGCCGGCAACGTCACGCCACCGCGTTCCAGCTCCGCCAGCAGTTGCGCGGCGCTCACGGTGACGTCCACGGCGGTGCCGTCGGTCGGACCGCCGGCCACCGTACGGACCACGAGCGCCTGCCACGGCAACCGGGCCCAGAGTGCGACCCGGCCGGGCGCGCCACCCGGCCGCAGCCGGACCAGCGCACCCGGGTCCAGTCGGACCAGGCGGGCCAGGAACGCGCCCGCGTCGGCCACCCCGGTCAGGCCGTGACCGGGCTGCGACGCCGCCGCCCGGTCCGGCCCCGCCGTGTCCGGCCGGGTCACCCGTCACCGCCCTGCGGGGCGTACGTGAGCAGGAACGCCCGCTCCTCTGCGGTGATCCGCCGGGGCACCTGGCGGGTCAGGTCGAACGGCACCAGCACCGAGCGGGCGCGGCTGGCCAGCACGTCGCCGTCGTACAGCTCGTAGGCGACGGTGAACCGCGAGGGCCTGATCTCCTCCACCCACAGCTCGATGCGGACCGTGGGCGCGGCCTCCGCGGTGGCCCGACCCAGCGCGTAGTCGACGGGGCGCAGGTAGTCGACCTCGTGCCGACGGATCACGACGCCGTCGGCGAACGAGCCCACTCCCCAGGCCCGACCGCCGGCGAACATCAACGCCACCCGCGCCTCCTCGTACAGGGTGAGGAAGCGCGAGTTGTTGACGTGGCCGTACGCGTCGAGATCGGACCAGCGCAGTGTGCAGTGGTAGACGAACCGGTCAGACACCTTCTCGGCCGGTCAGTCGCGGGTCAGCTTGCGGTAGGTCACCCGGTGCGGACGGGCGGCCTCCGCGCCGAGACGGTCGATCTTGTTCTTCTCGTACGCCTCGAAGTTGCCCTCGAACCAGAACCACTTCGCCGGGTTCTGGTCGTCGCCCTCCCAGGCCAGGATGTGCGTGGCGACCCGGTCGAGGAACATCCGGTCGTGGGAGATGACAACGGCGCAGCCGGGGAACTCCAGCAGGGCGTTCTCCAGGCTGGACAGCGTCTCCACGTCCAGGTCGTTCGTCGGCTCGTCGAGCAGGATGACGTTGCCGCCGATCTTCAGGGTCAGCGCCAGGTTGAGCCGGTTGCGCTCGCCGCCGGAGAGAACCTTCGTCGGCTTCTGCTGGTCCGGTCCCTTGAAACCGAACGCGGCGATGTACGCCCGCGACGGCATCTCGACCTTGCCCACCATCAGGTAGTCCAGACCGTCGGAGACGACCTCCCAGACGGTCTTGTCGCCGTCGAGGCCCTGCCGGTTCTGGTCGACGTACGACAGCGAGACGGTGGGGCCGACCCGGACCTCGCCGCTGGTCGGCTCCTCCAACCCGACGATGGTCTTGAAGAGCGTGGTCTTGCCGACGCCGTTCGGGCCGATGATGCCGACGATGCCGTTGCGGGGCAGCGAGAACGACAGGTCGTCGATCAGCAGCCGGTCGCCGAAGCCCTTGCTGAGGTGCGACGCCTCGATCACCGTGCTGCCCAGACGCGGGCCCGGCGGGATCTGGATCTCCTCGAAGTCCAGCTTGCGGGTCTTCTCCGCCTCGGTGGCCATCTCGTCGTACCGGTCCAGGCGGGCCTTGGACTTGGTCTGCCGGGCCTTGGCGTTGGAGCGCACCCACTCCAGTTCCTCGGTGAGGCGCTTCTTCATCTTGGCGTCGCGGCGGCCCTCGACGGCCAGCCGTGCGGCCTTCTTCTCCAGGTAGGTGGAGTAGTTGCCCTCGTACCCGATGGCCCGGCCCCGGTCCAGCTCCAGGATCCAGCCGGCCACCTTGTCCAGGAAGTACCGGTCGTGGGTGATCGCCATGACGGTGCCGGCGTACTTGGCGAGGTGCTGCTCCAACCAGGAGACGCTCTCCGCGTCCAGGTGGTTCGTGGGCTCGTCGAGCAGCAGCAGGTCGGGGGCCTCCAGGAGCAGCTTGCAGAGCGCGACGCGGCGCCGCTCACCACCGGAGAGCTGGGTCACGTCGGCGTCCGGCGGCGGGCAGCGCAGGGCGTCCATTGCCAGTTCGAGCTTGGAGTCGATGTCCCACGCGTCGGCGTGGTCCAGCTCCTCCTGGAGCCGGCCCATCTCCTCCATCAGCTCGTCGGAGTAGTCGGTCGCCATCTGCTCGGCGATCTTGTTGAACCGCTCCAGCTTGGCCTTCGTCTCGGCGACCGCCTCCTCGACGTTGCCGAGCACGGTCTTGGCGTCGTTGAGCGGAGGCTCCTGGGCGAGCATGCCGACCGTGTAACCGGGCATGAGCCGGGCCTCGCCGTTGCTCGGCTTGTCCAACCCTGCCATGATCTTGAGGAGGCTGGACTTACCGGCGCCGTTCGGGCCGACCACACCGATCTTGGCCCCCGGCAGGAAGCTCAGCGTCACGTTGTCGAGCACGACCTTGTCGCCGTGCGCCTTGCGCGCCTTTTCCAGGACGTAGATGTACTGGGCCACGGTGCGGGCTACCTCCGTCGGTTTGCTGTCGCTGATCGGCGGCGCGGCGCGGGCTCGAATCTCCACCCGCCGCCGCCGGCCGGGAGCCGGCCACGCGCACGCCACCCTCAATCCTGACAGGTACGGCGCGCTTCGCCCACATCACCCCGCCTCCGGGGTACGCGGCGCGCCGCCGGCCGGACCCGCTGCCGGCTGCCGCGAGCCGCTCGCCGGACCTCTGGACCTGCCGGTTGTCGACAAGATCACCTTGAGGATTCGCCGAAGCGTGAGCGGGTAGGAGACTCCGGCACGGGGGCCCAGACACCGCAGCTACGCTCAGTACGCTCATCGCGGTGGACCCGTCAGTACCCGGAGGTGGCCGATCGTGACCGTCCGTAGCTCCTTTGTCGTAGTGGCGAACCGTCTGCCGGTCGACGAGGTGAGCACACCCGAGGGACGGCAGTGGCGACGCAGCCCCGGCGGGCTGGTCACCGCGCTGCACCCCGTGCTCGCCGAACACCAGGGCACCTGGGTCGGGTGGGCCGGTGGCACCGGCGCCGCCCCCGAGCCCTTCGACCTTGAGGGCATCCGACTGCACCCGGTGCCGCTGAGCGCCGAGGAGTTGGAGCGCTACTACGAGGGCCAGTCCAACGCGACGATCTGGCCGCTCTACCACGACGCTGTCGAGACACCTGCGTACAAGCGTCGCTGGCGGGAGGCGTACCGCCTGGTGAACGCCCGGTTCGCGGAGGCCGCGGCGGACGTGGCCGCCGAGGGCGCGACGGTCTGGGTGCAGGACTACCAGCTCCAACTGGTCCCGGCGATGCTGCGTGAGCTGCGACCGGACCTGCGGATCGGCTTCTTTCTGCACATCCCGTTCCCGCCGATCGAGCTGTTCATGCAGATGCCGTTCCGTACGGAGATCCTGCGCGGCCTGCTCGGCTCCGACCTGGTCGGCTTCCAGCAGCGGCTGGCCGCGCAGAACTTCGTCCGGCTGGCCCGGCACCTGCTCGGCCTGCGCTACGAGGGTCAGATGATCCAGGTCGACGGGCGGCAGGTGAAGGCGGGCGCGTTCCCCATCTCGATCGACACCAAGGAGATGGAGCGGCTTGCCGAGGACCCGGCGATCCAGGCCCGGGCCAAGCAGATCCGCGCCGAACTGGGCGACCCGAAGACGATCATCCTGGGTGTGGACCGGCTCGACTACACCAAGGGCATCGAGTTGCGCCTGAAGGCCTTCCGCGAACTGCTTGCTGACGGAAAGTTGACAGTTCCGGATGCGGTTATGGTGCAGGTGGCCACGCCGAGCCGCGAGCGCGTCGAGCACTACCAGGCACTTCGAGTCAAGGTTGAGCGCGAGGTTGGTCGGATTAATGGCGAATTCGGCCGGGTCGGCGTGCCGGCGGTGCATTATCTGCATCAGTCGTACAGTCGCAGTGAACTGGCCGCGATGTACGTCGCTGCCGACGTGATGATGGTGACCCCGCTGCGAGACGGAATGAATCTGGTGGCCAAGGAGTACGTCGCATCGCGCGCCGACCAGGGTGGCGCGCTCGTGCTCAGTGAATTCGCCGGCGCCGCAACAGAGCTGCGCCAGGCATTTTTGTGTAACCCGCACGACCCGGACGCGGTCAAGGACGCCCTGCTCCGGGCAGTGCACGTGGAGAAAACCGAGGCACGCCGCCGGATGCGGACAATGCAACGCCACCTGCGCACCCACGACGTGGGGCACTGGGCCAAGTCTTTCCTCTCCGAGCTCGGAGTGTCCGAGGCGGAGGCCGCGTGAACACGTCCGTCACCGACGGAGCGGCGATCGCCGCCGCAGTGATGGACCCGGAACTACGATCCGCCATCGGCCGGATCGCCCGGGTTCCCCAACTCCTCATCGCCTGCGACTACGACGGCACGATCGCGCCGATCGTGGAGGATCCGAGCACAGCCGTACCGCTGCCCGAGGCGGTGGCCGCGATCCGCGCGCTCGCCGCGCTGCCGCAGACCACCGTGGCGGTGGTCTCCGGCCGGGCGCTGCGCGATCTGGCCGCGCTCTCCCGGCTGCCCAGCGAGGTGCACCTCGTCGGCAGCCACGGCTCCGAGTTCGACATCGGCTTCGTCGAGCGGCTCTCCCCCGAGCTGGTGGCAGTACGCCAGCAGGTGCGCAACGCGCTGCGGGAGATCGCCGCCGAGCACCCCGGCATCCGGCTGGAACGCAAGCCGGCAAGCGTCGCCATGCACACCCGGGGAGTCGACCCGCAGGTCGCCGCCTCGGCAATCGAAGCGGCCCTGAGCGGCCCGGCGACCTTCGACGGCGTCACGGTCACGCAGGGCAAGGAGGTCATCGAGCTGTCAGTGGTGGCCACCCACAAGGGCACCGCTATCGACCAGCTCCGGACCCAGCTCGCGGCAAGCGCGGTGCTCTTCATCGGCGACGACGTCACCGACGAGAACGCGTTCGGCAACCTGCACGGACCGGACCTCGGCATCAAGATCGGTCCGGGCGAGACGCAGGCCGACTACCGGGTGGCCGAGCCGATCGAGGCGGCCCGCGCGCTCGGGCTGCTGCTGGAGACCCGTCGGCACTGGCTGTTCGGTGAGCGGGCGGTGCCTATCGAACGGCACTCCATGCTGGCCAACGGCCGTACCGTCGCGCTGCTCACCCCCGAGGCCAAGGTCAGCTGGCTCTGCCACCCCAAGCCGGACTCGGCGGCGATCTTCGCCGACCTGGTCGGCGGCAGCCCCGCCGGCCACTTCAGCGTCGCCCCGGAACGCGGCGGTATTCCTCTGGGCCAGCGCTACCGCTCCGGCACGATGACAGTGGAGACCCGGTGGTCCGGGCTCACCGTCACCGACTGGCTGGACAAGCCGACCAGGGAGACCATCCCGGACGGCGCCGCGGTGATCACGGGTGACTCGACGCTGGTCCGGGTGCTGACCGGCAGTGGCCGGGTCCGGGTGGATTTCGCGCCGCGACCCGAATTCGGTCAGGTCGCCGTGCAGTTGCAACCGCTCGGCGACGGCCTCCTGGTGCTCGGCTCGAACGAGCCGATCGCCCTCTACTCCCCCGGGGTGGAGTGGGACGTCACGAACGACGGCGGCTACGAGACCGCCAAGGCGATCGTCGACCTCTCGGCAGCCGGCGGGCAGATCGTGCTGGAGCTTCGCTTCGGCACGAACAGCCTGGAGCACCACCGGGTGCCGGTCCACGAGCGGCAGGCCGCTGCCGAGCAGCCGTGGAAGGACTGGGTGGCCTCGCTGCGGCTGCCGTCCACCGCCCGCGACCTGGTCGCCCGCAGCGCCCTCACGCTGCGAGGGCTCTGCCACGAGGCGACCGGCTCGATCCTGGCCGCGGCCACCACCTCGCTCCCCGAGGAGCTGGGCGGCGTCCGCAACTGGGACTACCGCTACTGCTGGCTACGGGACGCGGCGCTAACCGCCCGCGCGCTTGTCGACCTCGGCTCCATCGAGGAGGCCGAAGCGCTGCTGCTCTGGGTCGACGGCTGCATCGAACGCACCGGCGGTCACCCGGAGCGGCTGCACCCGCTCTACACGATCGACGGCTACGAGCTGGGTGCCGAGGCGGTCATCGACACGCTGCCCGGGTACGCCGGCTCCAGGCCGGTCCGGGTCGGCAACCTCGCCAACCACCAGCTGCAACTGGACGTCTTCGGCCCGATCGCCGACCTCATCGCGGCCGTCGCCGACGCCCGCGGTTCGGTGCGTGACGACGAGTGGCGGGTCCTGGAGAACATGGTCGAGGCGGTCCGCCGCCGCTGGCACGAGCCCGACCACGGCATCTGGGAGGCTCGGCTCCCACCTCGGCACCACGTCTTCTCCAAGGTGATGTGCTGGATGACCGTCGACCGGGCGCTGCACGTGATGCGCCAGCACGGCGGCGAGGACCGGCCGGAGTGGACGGACCTGCGCGACCGGATCGGCGCCAACGTGCTGGAGCACGGCTGGCACTCCGACGTGGAGGCGTACAGCGTCGCCTACGGCGACGAGGACATGGACGCCTCGTCGCTCTGGATCGGGCTCTCCGGCCTGCTCGCGGGCGACGACCCGCGTTTCCTGTCCACAGTCCTGCGGATCGAGGCGGACCTGCGCAGCGGGCCGGTCGTCTACCGCTACCACTGGGACGACGGCCTGCCCGGCCGTGAGGGTGGCTTCCACATCTGCACGGCGTGGCTGATCGAGGCGTACCTGCGCACCGGCCGCCGCACCGACGCCGAGGAACTGTTCGCGCAGATGGTGCTCACGGCCGGCCCGACAGGGCTGCTCCCCGAGCAGTACGACCCGCTCGCCGAGCGGGGCCTGGGCAACCACCCGCAGGCGTACAGCCACCTGGGGCTGATCCGCTGCGCCCTGCTGCTGGACAACATGCTCAAGCAGTAGCCGACAGGCAGTTCGACGACGGGCCGGAGCAGCGCTGCTCCGGCCCGTCGTCGCTCCGGCCGGCGTCGGTCGGTGGACCGCACCGGCGGTAGCGGCCACCCGAGCGCCGCCGTCACCGCCCTCGCCATGGGCCCTCCGCGCGTCCTTTGCTCTGCTTCACTCCACGCAACACAAACGACGTCTCCGTGTTGCGTCGGTTGAAGCAGAGCAAAGGGCCCGCAGGGACCGGCCGGTCTCTGCCGCCCGCACCGCCCAGGGGCCGCTCCGCGCCCGCACCGCCCAGGGCCGCTCCGGTCCGCGTGGACCCGTGCCACCGGTCACCCGTCGAGGGCACCCACCACGTCACCCACCACCACGACGGCGGGCGGACGGAGGTCGGCCGCCACCGCGTCGGCAGCCACCGCGTCGAGCGTCGACCGCAGCACCCGCTGGGCGCCCGTGGTGGCTTCTTGGACGACGGCGGCCGGCGTCTGCGGCGGTCGGCCGTGCGCGATCAGGGTTGCCGTGATGGCGGCGAGATTCTTCAGCCCCATCAGGATCACAAGGGTTCCACGCAGACCCGCAAGGGCGTCCCAACGCACAAGCGACGCCGGCGAGTCGGGTGCCAGGTGCCCGGAGACCACTGTGAACTCGTGCGCCACCCCCCGGTGGGTGACCGGAATCCCGGCCGCCGCAGGAGCGGCGATCGAGCTGGTCACCCCGGGGACCACGGTCACCGGTACGCCCGCCGCCGCGCACGCCAGCAACTCCTCGCCGCCCCTGCCGAAGACGTACGGGTCGCCGCCCTTGAGCCGCACCACGAAGGCGCCAGCCAGGGCACGGTCGACCAGGATCTGGTTGATCTCCTCCTGTGCCCGGGACGGGCCATAGGGGATCTTCGAGGCGTCTACCAGCTCGACATCGGGACGTAGCTCGTCCAGGAGCAGCCCGGGCACCAGCCGGTCGGCGACGACCACGTCAGCCTCGGTGAGCAGCCGCCAGCCCTTCACAGTGATCAGCTCCGGGTCACCGGGACCGGACCCGACCAGCGCCACCCGCCCGCCGCCCGCGTTAGGAAGGGCCCCTTCCTCTACCGCAGGCGTTAACAGGGGGCCCTTCCTTACACCGAGGAGGTCGCGGATCGCGTCTCGGACACTCATCGCCCGTCGCGGATCGCCGCCGCCGAGCACCGCTACTGTGACCGGGCCGTGCCGGGTCACCGCCGGGGTCCACGCGGTGGCAGCCGTCCGGTCGTCGGCCCGGACGCAGAAGATCCGCCGTTCGGCGGCGGCGGCGCTCACCGACGCCGCAGCGAGGGGATCGTCGATCGCCACCTGGACCAGCCACGCCCCGTCCAGGTCGTCGGGCGTGAACCGGCGCGGCACCCAGTGCAGCCGCCCCGCGTCGGCGTGCGCACGCAACGCCGGGGTGAGCTCCGGTGCCACGAGCAGGACGTCCGCGCCGGCGTCCAGCAGCGCCGGGACGCGCCGGGTGGCGACCGCGCCGCCGCCCACCACGACCACCCGACGCCCGTCGAGCCGCAGACCGAGGGGGTACGGGCTGGCGCTCACAGCGCACCTCCGAGCCGGACGCGCATTGTCACTTCTCGGCCACCCCTGCGGAGTCGAACGTGGCCACCTCGTGCAGCACCCGCACCGCGCCGGTGACCACCGGCAGCGCCAGCAGCGCCCCGGTGCCCTCGCCGAGACGCAGCCCCAGGTCGATAAGCGGGTCAAGGCCCAGGCTGCGCAGCGCCACCGTGGCACCCGGCTCGGCTGAGCGGTGCCCGGCGACCATGGCGAAGACCGCGTTCGGCGCGAACGCGGCGGCGGCGAGCGCGGCGGAGACAGCGATCACGCCGTCCAGAAGCACAGGTGTGCGGCGCGCTGCCGCGCCCAGGATCAGCCCGGCCAGCGCCGCGTGTTCCAGGCCACCGACGGCGGCCAGCACGCCCAGCGGGTCGGCCGGGTCGGGCTCGTGCAGGGCCAGCGCGGCACGCACCACTGCCACCTTGCGGGCGTACGTCGGGTCGTCGACGCCGGTGCCCCGGCCGGTGGAGTCGAGCGGGTCGACGCCTGTGAACGCGGCGATCAGGGTGGCCGCCGGGGTGGTGTTGCCGATGCCCATGTCGCCGGTGAGCAGGATGCCGGCGCCGGCATCGATCAACTCGTCGGCGATCCGGATGCCGGTGCACACCGCCGCGAGCGCCTCGTCCCGGGTGAGCGCGGCGGTCACTGTGAAGTCCCGGGTGCCCCTGCGTACTGACGCGGTGACAAGCCGGGGCGTGGCCGGATCGTGCACGGCCGGGTCGGGTACCTCGTCCGGGGTGGGCAGCGGGTTGGCGACCCCGACGTCGACAACTGTGACCGAGGCGCCGGCCTGCCGGGCGAACGCGTTGACGACCGCGCCGCCGGCCAGGAAGTTGCCGATCATCTGCCCGGTGACCTCCTGCGGCCACGGGGTCACCCCCTGGGCGTGCACCCCGTGGTCTCCCGCGAAGATCGCCACTGCGGCCGGCTCGGGCAACGGCGGTGGGCAGACCCCGGCGAGCCCCGCGAGGCGTACCGACAGGTCTTCCAGCGCACCGAGCGAGCCCGGCGGCTTGGTCAGGCGGCCGTGCATCTCCCGGGCCGCGGCCATCGCCGACTCGTCCAGTGGCGCGATGGCCGCGATCGTGGTCTCCAGCATCATGCCTCCATGATCTCGCGCAGCACCTCGACGAACGCGTCGGTGGTGTTTCGGTCACGTACCGCCAGGCGCAGCCAGTCCGGGCCGAGACCCGGGAACGTGTCACCGCGACGCACCGCCCAGCCCCGGTCCCGCAGGGCCGAGCGCACCCGCATCGCGCCGGGCAGGTGCACAAGCACGAACGCGCTGGCGGGGCGGCCTGCGACGCGTACACCGGGGATGCTGGCGAGGCGTGCCACCAGGTGGTCGCGGTCGGCGGCGAGGTCGACGGCGATCGCGCGCTCGGCGGAGACGGCGACGGGCGTGGCGCACGCCGCGGCGGCGGCCAGCGCGGGCGTGGAGACGGCCCAGAGCGGCTGGACGGCGGCCAGCCGGGACAGCAGCTCCGGGGCGCCGAGCAGGTAGCCGATCCGCAGGCCGGCGAGCCCCCAGGTCTTCGTGAGGCTGCGCACCACGAGCAGTCCGGGCAGGTCGCGCCGCTCGGCGAGTGATTCCGGCTCGCCGCTGTGCCCGCCGGTGGTGTCGGCGAACGCTTCGTCGACAACGAGCACCCGACCCGGGCGGGCCAGCGCGGCCACCGTCTGGGCCGGGTGCAGCACCGACGTGGGGTTGGTGGGGTTGCCGATCATCACCAGGTCGGCGTCGGCGGGTACCCGGGAGGCGTCGAGCCGGAAGCCGTCGGCCGGGTCGAGCAGCACCCGCTCGACCCGGTGACCGGCGGCCCGCAGCGCCGCCTCCGGTTCGGTGAACTGGGGGTGCACGACCACCGGTCGGCGGATGCCGCGCAGCGCCTGGGCGATCAACACGAAGCCCTCGGCGGCCCCGGCGGTGAGCACTACCTCGTTCGGGGGACGCCGGTGCCGGGCGGCGACGGCGGCACGGGCCTGCGTCGGGTCCGGGTAGCGGGCCAGGTCGGTGAGGGTGGCGGCGATCGGCTCGGCCAACCAGGCAGGCGGTGGTGCCTGGCGGACGTTGACGGCGAGGTCGATGAGGCCGTTGCCGACCTCCGCGTCCCCGTGGTGTGCCAGATCCGGCTCGGGCGCCAGCGCCGGGTCGGCCGCGGCGACCGGCGGTACGTCGCTCGGCTGATCACGCATGCCCGCGATCCTGCCGGGAAGGCGGCCGGCGGGACAGTCGATCCCGGCGTAAGGCACATCACCACAGCGCTGGTTTATGAGTTTTTCTCATGTTCGATTCTGAAATGTCATAACTTGGCCATGTGAGCAACCGACCCCTTGCTGCCGCTGGTCGACTCGTTCCTCTCCTGCGCGCCGGGCTCATCGCCGGCATCGTGATCGCCGCCGCCGCGTACCCGCTCGTCGCCCTGACCGGGCTCGGCGCGAAGGCCACCGCACACGCCGTGGAGCACAAGACCAAGCTGCTGGCCACCGCCCTGCCCGCCGAGACCTCCTACCTCTACGCCCCGGACGGCAAGACCGTACTGACCATGTTCTACGAGGAGTACCGGCAGTACACGAAGCTGTCGGACATGTCGCCGAACATCCAGCAGGCGATCGTCGCCGCCGAGGACTCCCGCTTCTACCAGCACCACGGCGTCGACCCGAAGGGCGTGGCCCGCGCCTTCGTGTCCAACGCCCGCTCCAGCGGGGTCTCCCAGGGTGCCTCCACGCTCACCATGCAGTACGTCCGGATGGCCCTGCGGGACAGCGCGACAACGCCCAAGGAGGTCCAGGAAGCCACCCAGCAGACCAGCCTGCGCAAGGTCAAGGAGATGCGGATGGCGCTGGACCTGGAGAAGGAGCTGAGCAAAGAACAGATCATGGAGCGGTACCTGAACTCGGCGTACTTCGGTCACCGGGCGTACGGCATCTACGCGGCAAGCGAGATCTTCTTCTCCAAGACCCCGAAGGACCTCACCCCCGTCGAGGCGGCCACCCTCGCCGGCCTGGTCAAGTCCCCATCCGAGTACGACCCCGCCGACTCCGACCAGAAGGAGGCCACCGGGCGGCGCAACTACGTGCTGGACCGGATGAGCCAACTCGGCTACCTCTCCCCCGACTCGGCCGCCGCCGCCAAGTCCGAGCCGATCCGACTGAAGCTGACCACCCCGCCGCACGACTGCGCGGCGATCCCGGAGAAGTACAACAGCTGGGGCTTCGCCTGCGACTACCTGAAGAACTGGTGGAGTTCCCAACCCGCGTTCGGCGCCAGCCGCCTGGAGCGGATGGACAACCTGCGCCGCGGCGGCTACCGGATCGTGCTCAGCCTCGACCCGAAGGTCCAGGAAGCGGCGGAGAAGAACGTCGGCGCCAAGGACGCCACCGGCAGCCCGTTCGCCAACGGCATCGTGGTCTCCGAGCCGGGCACCGGGCGGGTCAAGGCCATGGCGGTGAACCGGACGTACTCGCTGGACCTGAGCGAGAACCCACAGAGCTCGAACCCCGAGGCCGGGCCGAAGGTGAAGGCCAACTACCCGAACACCGTGGCGCCACTGCTCGGTGGCGGTGACCTGGCGGGCTACCAGGCCGGGTCGACGTTCAAGATGTTCCCGATGCTTGCCGCGCTGGACTCGGGGATGACCCTGTCCACCTCATTCAACGCGCCATACCGCTACCGGTCGGAGGTCTACGACGGCTGGTCGCCCTCCAACGCCAGCGGCGCGATGACCGGCCAGCAGACCATGTGGTCCGGTTTCGGCAAGTCGGTGAACACGTACTTCGTGTGGCTGGAGGAGAAGGTCGGCGCGGAACGGGCGGTCCGGTTGGCCGAGCAACTCGGGCTGCGCTGGCGCACCGACGTGGACCGGGACCACGCCTCACCCGCGAAAGCCTCGAAGTGGGGTGCCTTCACCCTGGGCGTCTCCGACGCCACCCCGCTGGAGATGGCGAACGCGTACGCCGCCATCGCCGCCGACGGCCGCTACTGCGAGGCGATCCCCGTACAGGCGATCATGAACCGGGACGGCACTCCGACGACGTACGCGACCCCCGGCGGTATCCATCGCGAGGTGGCCAAGCCACGCTGCCGGCAGGTCGTCAGCGCGGACGCCGCTCGGGCCGCCACCGACGCCGCCCGCTGCCCCACCGGGGACACCCCGGCACGCGGCAGCTGCGGCGGCTGGTCCACCGCCGACAGCGTCCGGGGTACGGTCGGCCGCCCGGTCGCCGGCAAGACCGGCACCACCGACAGCACCCGGTCGGCCTGGTTCGTCGGCTACACACCTGAACTGGCCGCAGCGAGCTTCATCTCCGACCCGGACAATCCGTTCAACGCCGTCGGTGACGGGCAGTCGCAGATCCCTATCGCGGCGGTCGCCGAGACCCTGCGCGACGGACTGAAGGGCACACCGACCCGTCAGTTCACCCCACCATCGGACGCCATAGTCGGCTGACCGGCGTGACAGTCGACTGACCCGCGTCGATCCGCGCGGGTCAGCCGGCTGCCGGCACCGGCGGGTGCCGGAACCGGCGTTACGCGGGCACACCGTCCGGGGTGGCGGGCAGCGCCTCGGCCGCCGGCTCGCTCGCCGCAGCGGCGACCAGCCGGGCGGCGGTCGCCGGATGCGCGGCCCAGTGCAGGGTGAGCTGCGAGGCGTGCACGTTGCGCCAGACGAACCCCTCCGGCGTGCCACCGTCCCAGCTCCACGCCGGCCGCTGACCAGCGCGCGGGGTGAGCACCGCGCGGTGCTCCTTGTGGCCGACGAGCACTGTGCCCTTCGCCGCGACCACACTGTCGGTCTGGGCTGTCGCCTCCCGGTAGCCCACCACGAGGCCATCCCGGCTGACACCGACTGCGTCCAACACGCCGCACATCGGCAGCCCGTCCAGCTCCCGCGCCAACCAGAGCAGGCCCGCGCCCTCGGCGACCACCGGCCGCCCGGTACGCGCCAACTCGGCCACCGCGATGCAGAGCCGCCGGTTGGCCGACAACTGCTCGGCGTACGCCTCGGGCAGCGCGCCGCCGACGACAAGCGCGCGGGTGCCGGCCGGCAGCGTCTCGTCGCGCAGCGGATCGACAACGACGACCTCGGCCCCGGCGGCCCGCAGCAACTCGGCCGTCTCCGGATGGCTGAAACTGCCGCCAGGCCCACCCGCGACCGCCACCAGCGGACGCTGCGCCGGGACGACCAGCTCGCCGAGCACCTCCTGCGGCGACCACGCCGTCGCCGGCAGCGGCGGTGCCGAGCGGGCCAGCCCGAGCAGCCGTTCCAGGTCGACAGTTGCGGCGACAGCCTCGCCGAGGCGACGGACCGCACGGGTGGCGTCGGCCGACCCGTCGACGACCGGGGCCACGCCGTGCCGGCGCGACGGCAGCACCGACGGCAGGTCATGGCGGCGCAGCGCCCCGTAGACGGGCACCCCCACGTCCTCCAGCGCCTCGCGCAGCATCCCCTCGTGCCGGGAGGACGCCACCCGATTGAGGATCACCCCACCGAGCCACAACTGCTCGTCGTACGAGCGGAAACCGTGCACGAGGGCGGCAACCGACTGTCCCATCGCCGCCACGTCGACAACCAGGACCACGGGGCTGCGCAGAGCGGCGGCCGCGGCGGCGGTGGACTCCTGCTCGGGGCGGCCACCCACCGAGTCGTACAGGCCCATGCTGCCCTGCACCACGGCGAGCCCGGCGCCCGCTGCGCCGTGCGCGACGAGCGGGGCGAGCCGGTCGGCACCGACCAGCCGGGGATCGATCACCCGGCCCGGCCGACCGGCGGCGAGACCGAGGTACGCGGCGTCGACCTGGTCCGGGCCGAGCTTGAACCCGGCGACGTCGACACCCCGCTCGGCCAGGGCGGCGAGCAGCCCGATCGCCAGCGCGTTCTTTCCGTGGCCGGAGGACGGCGCGCTGAGCACCAGGCGCGGCACGACGGTCATCATCGACTCCTCGCGGGCGGCGGCGGGTACGCGACGACCGGCCGGGGTGCCGAGCCGTCCGCGTGACGATACCCGCCCGGTCGTACGCGCGAGCACCCCCGACCCGGGGTGGTCGACGGTCCCCGCCCGCGCTGATCGACGGTCCCTGGCCCGGCCGATCGGCGGTCTCCGGCCCGGTGCAGGTCAGTGGCCCCGGTCATACGGGTAGCCTCGGTGCCGTGTACCGGTTCCTGCTGAGCCCACGCTGGCTGGGCGCCCTCGCGTTGACACTGGTCGCCTCTGCCGTCATGGTCTGGCTGGGCAACTGGCAGCTGGACCGCTACCAGGGGCGCACCGAGGTCAACGAGCGGATCGACGCCGGTCTGCGGATGGCACCGGTGCCTCTGAGCGAGGCGTTCCGCGCTCCCACCGGCGGCCCGGGGACCGCCGGCCCACCGCCCGCGGAGGACAAGGTCTGGTCCCGGATCACCGCCACCGGCCGGTACGACCCGTCCAACACCATCCTGGTCCGGGGCCGGACGGCCGACAGTCGCGTCGGTTTCGAGGTGCTCACCCCACTGGTGCTCGCCGACGGCACCGCGCTGCTCGTCGACAGGGGCTGGATCCCGCCGGCTCCGGGCGGGGCCACAGCACAGCCGTCGGTGCCCGCCACGCCCACCGGCGACGTGACGGTGGTCGGCCGGGTGCACGAGACCGAGAGCGGCGCCGGCACTGTGGCCCGCCGCAACGGGCTGCTGGAGACCCGCCGCGTCGGCGTGCCCGGGCTCGCCCGCGAACTGCCCTACCCGATCTACGGCGGATACCTGCTGCTGGACGAGCAGACCCCGCCCGCCGACCCGGTGTTCAAGGCGGTGCCGGTGGGGCACGCGAACAACTGGCAGAACTTCGGCTACGTCGTGCAGTGGTGGCTGTTCGCAGTGATGGCCCTCTTCGGCTACGGCTGGGTGGCCCGTCGTGAGGCCCGCCGGGCCGCCGGGATCGACACGACGACCGCCCCGTTGGACCGGGCGGCTGAGCCCACGCCGAGCGCGTCCGCCTGAGCCCGGTGACCGTACCGGCGTCGCAATCGGACGGTCGGGGGAACACGGGGCACCACGGCAGCCGGTAGTCTCCGCCGGGTGATCAATTCGTGCGGGGTGCGCTGATGACCGTGGATCCCGCAGTGCCGCGACCCGAGTCGGAGCCGGCGACGCAGGCACATCCGCCCACCGACCCGTGGGCCGCCGAGCCGCCGACCGCCGCGTTGGCTGCCATGCCGCCGACCGCGCCGTTCCCGGCCACGCCGTTCCCGGCCACGCCGCAACCGGCCGCGCCGTTCCCGGCCGCCGCGATCTTCGGTACGCCGCCGGCCGCCCCGGCACCGACCGCGCAGTTCCCTGCCGCACCGGCGCAGTCGCCCACCTCGCCGGCCATCTCGCCCGCAGCGGCCGCGCCCTTCTCCGCGCCACCCGTGTCGTACTCCGCGCCACCCGCGTCGTACTCCGCGCCGCCGGCCTCCTTCTCCGGGCCGCCAGCCCAGACCCCTGGGGCGTGGCCGGCGGTCGGGCCGTATCCGCCGGTGGCGGCGTACCCGGCCGCGACGGCCGGCTTCGCCGGGCCGGAGGTGGTCGCCGTGCAGATCGCCGAGATCGCGGTGAGCCCGCCGGTCATCCGCACGCCGGCCGGGGTGCTGCCGCTGGCCGGCGCGAGCTGGCACGTGGCCGACTACTGGCAGCGCGAGGAGAAGATCGCCACCTGGGCGCTGGTCTGCGCCATCGTCGGATTCTTCTGCGTGGCCATCTTCAGCCTGCTCTTCCTGCTGGTCAAGGAGACCCGGCACCGCGGCACCGTCCAGGTGACGGTCACCAACGGCGTCAAGCAGTACGTGGCCCGGATCCCGGTGAGCGACCAGGGTCAGGTGCAGCACATCAACAACCAGGTCAACTACGCCCGGTCGCTGTCCAGCCGGTGACCCGGGCCGGCGGCGGCCGGTCAACTGGATCAACCGGCCGGTACGACGACGGTGACCAGGCTGGCGGCGGCCGGTCGTCAGCGGCCGGCCGGTGCGACGACGGTCAGCCGGTGGAACGGCCGGCGTGGATGGCCCGGACCGCGTCGATGGTGTCCGCCTCGGCGGCGGTCTTGTCGTCGCGGTAACGCACCACCCGGGCGAACCGCAGCGCCATGCCGCCCGGATAGCGCGAACTCGTCTGCACCCCGTCGAAGGCGATCTCCACCACCTGCTCGGGGCGGACCCGGACCACCCAGTCGCCGTGCTCCACGGCGAGGCCGAGGAACCGCTCGGTCTGCCAGCGCAGCAGCTCGTCGGTGAGCCCCTTGAACGTCTTGCCGAGCATCACGAAGTCGCCGGTGCGGGGGTCGCGGGCACCCAGGTGCAGGTTGGACAGCCAGCCCTCGCGCCGGCCGCTGCCCCACTCGACGGCCACCACCACCAGATCGAGTGTGTGCCGTGGTTTGACCTTGACCCAGGCGGCACCTCGCCGGCCGGCGTCGTACGGCGCGTCCGGCGCCTTGACCACCACGCCCTCCTGGCCGGCGTCGATCGCGGCGGCGAACGCGGCCCCGGCCTGCTCCGGGCCGTCGACCTCCATTCGCCCGACCAGCAGCGACGAGTCGACAGCGCCAGCGAGCGCGGCCCACCGTTCCCGACCGGGCAGGTCGATCAGATCCTGGCCGTCGAGGTGCAGCAGATCGAAGAAGTACGGGGTCAGCACCGTCGCACCGGTGTTGGCCGCCGCGGCGAGCACCGCCGGGGCGACCGGCGTGCCCCCGGTGGTGCTGGGCGTGGTGCGCCGTGCGGCCCTGCTTGAGGTCTGCTGGAACGGCAGTGGGCGGCCCGCATCGTCAAGGCCGATCGCCTCGCCGTCGAGCACCATTTCCCGGCCGGGCAGGGCACGGACGGCGGCCACCACCTCGGGCATCCGGCCGGTGATCTCGTCGAGGCTCCGGGTGAACACCGCGATGTCGGCGCCGGAGCGGTGCACCTGGATGCGGATGCCGTCGAGCTTCACGTCGACTACGGCGGGAGTGCCGGTCGCGGCGAGCGCCTCGTCGACCGAGGGTGCGCTCTGCGCCAGCATCGGCGCGAGCGGTCGGCCGACCCGCAGGCCGAAAGCCGCCAGTTCGGCGGCACCTCCGGCCAGCGCGGCAACCGCCACCGCGCGCAGGTCACCGGCGAGCAGCAGCGCCCGGCGGACCGTCGCGACGGGCACCTCGGCGGCCCGTGCCACAGCGTCGGCCAACAGCCCTGCCTGGGCGCCCTGGCGCAACTCGCCACCGAACAGGGCGGTGAGCAGCCGTTGCTCGTCGGCGGTCGCCGCCGAATAGAGCGCGCCCAGCAACGCCCGGCGGCGGGCCTGCGAACCCGCGCCCTGCACTGCGGCGATCTGCTCGATGGCCGCGTCGACGGCGGCCACGGTCAGCATCGGCTCGGCGGCGGGTGGCGGCAGGTCACGCAGGCTGGCGTAGCCCACGCCGGTCTGCCGCTGCCGCAGCTCACCTGCGAGATATCCGGCGCCCGGCTCCACCTCGGCCGGGTCGAGCCGGCGCAGCGCGTCGGCCAACAACTCCACCTTGGCCCGCCGGCCGCTGGTGGCGCTCACGGCGGCGGAGGTGGCCGCCAGATCGATGAACCGCACGAACCTCATCCTGCCAGCCGCCCACGACACCGCCCGGGTATTGCCGTACCCGGGCGGTGTCGGCAGGGTGCCGCCACCGCTGCCGGCGGTGGCGGCGAATCAGGCGGAGACGGGTTCCTCGATGCGCAGCCCTCGGGCGCGGACCTCGCCGGCGACCCGGGAGAGCACCGAGTCGAGGGCGACCAGGGCGGCGGAGAGCTCACCGAGCTGTTCGTTGAGCGTGTCCTCGGACCACGCGGAGACGTCGACGTCCCCCAGCGCACTGACGGCGGCCCCCAGGCGGGCCATCACCTCGTTCGTACTCATGTTCGAAAGGCTATAACAAACCCGCCCGCGACACGCCGCAAACTCCCAGATCAGACAGGGAGTTACGGTTCCGACACCTATCGCCTGTTCGCACCCGCCACGGCCACCGCACCCAGCAGCAACGCCTCGGCGAGGCAGACCCGCGCGAACTCGCCGAGGTGCAGGCCCTCGTTCGGGCCGTGCGCGCGGGCGTGCGGGTCCTCCACACCGGTCACCAGGATCGCCGCCTGCGGGAACATCTCCTGGAAGGTCGCGATGAACGGGATCGAACCGCCGACGCCGATGTCCACCGGGTCGGTGCCGTCCCAGGCGGCCCGGAACGCCGAGCGGGCGGCGTCGAACATCGGGCCGGAAGCGTCGATCACGCACGGCTCGCCGTCGTGCTCGAACGTCACCGTCACCTGAGCACCCCAGGGCGCGTGCTTCTCCAGGTGGGCGCGCACCGCCGCGTACGCCCGCTTCGGGTCGTCGCCCGGGGCCAGACGGAGGCTGAGCTTTGCCTTCGCTGCCGGCAGCAACGCGTTCGGAGCCTCGCCGGTGGCCGGCGCGTCGATGCCGAGCACGGTCAGGGCCGGCTTGGTCCAGAGCCGGTCGGTGATCCGGCCGGTGCCGATGAGCTGCACACCCTCGGCCAGCCCCGCCTCGGACCGGAACCGGTCCTCCGGGTAGTCGACGACGGCACCTCCGCGGCTGATCAGCCCGTCGACCGCCACGTCACCGGCGTCGTCGTGCAATGTGGCCAGCAGGCGGACCAACGCGGTCAGCGCGTCCGGGACAGCGCCGCCGAACATGCCGCTGTGCACGGCGTGGTCGAGCGTACGGATCTCAACGAAGCAGTTGACGATGCCGCGCAGCGAGGTGGTCAGCGCCGGTACGCCGATGTCCCAGTTCGCGGAGTCGGCGATCACGATGACGTCCGAGGCGATCTCGTCGCGGTACTCGGCCAGCAGCCGCTCCAGCGAGTCGGAACCGTACTCCTCCTCGCCCTCGATGAACAGGACCACGCCGACCGGCAACGCGTCACCGTACGCGCGCAGCGCCGCCACGTGCGCCATGATGCCGGCCTTGTCGTCGGCCGCGCCCCGGCCGTAGAGCCGGCCGTCGCGCTCCACCGGCTCGAACGGGTCGGACTCCCACAGCGACAGGTCGCCGACCGGCTGCACGTCGTGGTGGGCGTACAGCAGCACCGTCGGCGCTCCGGGCGGTGCTGCCCGCCGGCCGATCACCGCGGGCTGGCCGCCGGAGCGCACGATGTCGACGTCCAGGCCGCAGCCGCGCAGCAGATCGGCCACCGCCTCGGCGGAGCGCTCCACGTGCGAGTGGTCGAAGCCGTCGAAAGCGATGCCCGGGATACGGACGAGACGTTCCAGGTCGGCCCGGACGCCGGGCATCTCCCGCTCGACGGCGGCCCGCACCTCGGACTCGGACATGATCGGTGAGGTCATGACCGGAATCGTATGCCGGCCTTACACCGCCGCGCCGCCCGAGCCCGTACCGTCACCGCCACCGGCTCCGCCGGCACCCGCCGTGGCACCGGGCGCGGCCCGACCGGCGCGGTGTGCCCGGCCGGCGGCCTCCGTCGCGGCATCCACCCAGGAGCGGGCTCGACCGGCGGTGCCGCCCACCCACTCGCCGACGTCGCTGGCCCCGTCGCCGAGGCGGCGCAGCAAACCGACGAGCGGATCGGTGGACCTGCTGAATTCCTCCCGGTACGACTCGGCGGCGGCCTTGATCTCCTCCGAGACGCTTGTCGAGGCGTCATCGTCGCGACGTGGGTAGTCCCCGGCCAGCACCCGCCCGTACGCCCCGGAGTCGATCCACTGCCGCAGCTGGGCGGCCCGCGCCACCGGCGCCGGATGGGTGCTCCACGCGGTCATCCGGATCTTGTGCAGGCTGTCCCGCAGATCGCCGCCACCGGCGTACTCGGCGGCCTGCTCCAGGAAGGCGGTGGTGTCGACCTGGGACAGGTCACCGCCACCGGCGAGCTTCATGAGCAGCCGCAGCGCGGCGGCCGGATCCTGCCCGGCGAGCAGCCCCGCCCGGTCGGCGGACAGCTCCGCCTTGCGCCACCACTCCAGCATCGCCGCGATGATCGCCCGCAGCGCGAACGCGCCCACCGGCAGCCAGCTCAGGTTGGCCGCCCACCGGGTCAGGATCATCAGCATCGTCTTGTAGACGGCGTGCCCGCTGCCCACATGCCCCAGCTCGTGGCCGAGCAGGCAGCGCAGCTCGTCCTCGTCGAGCTGCTGCACGCACGCGGAGTTCAGCACGATGAACGGCCGCTCCAGGCCGACCGCCTCGGCGCCCAGCCACGGCGACTGAGTCACGTACAGCTCGGGCAGCTCGGCCACATCGAGCGCCGCCGCGGCCTCGGTGTAGCGCTGCCACACCGCCGGGTACTGCCGGTGGTCGACACGGATGCCGGAGGCCAGCACGGAAAGTCGGAACCCGCGCTCGTTCCACATGCCGAAGAACGCCCGCAGCACGTCGTCGAACCCGCGCAGCTCCCGCAGCGCGACAAGGGCGCCCCGGTCCGCCGGATGCTCCCAGGCTCGGGAGCTGATGCCGGTGAGGGTGACCCGGCGTCGTGCGGGTGTGTCCGTTGTCGACATGTGACTCCCGTTCGCCGTTCCCGACCTTTCCCGCATCGTGCCCCAGTCGGTGGCCGGCGTCCACGCCCGGCTGAGCCTTACCGGCTGCACTCGGGTCAGCGCGTCCGCACGTAGTACCTCTCGGCGTCGTACGGCAGCCTCGGCGCACCGTCGACCACCAGGTCGACCCGGTCGGCGGTGCCGTCGGCGGCGAAGTGCGCCCGCTCCCCCGCATGCCAGCGGCGCAGCTCGGGCAGGATCTCCGGTCCGTCCCGGGCGACAGCGCGAGCCAGCCGCGTCGGCGCGGGCGCGGTCACGAACACGGCCACTGTCACCTCGGGCCGGACGACGGCGCGCGCCGCGCTGACGCCCTCCAGGATCAGCACCGGCGCGACCGGCACCGGGACCGGGCGTGGCAGGAACGACCGCCGCACCCAGCTGTAGCGGCGGTACGCCCCGGGCCGTCCCTCCCGCAGCGGAGCCAGCACCTGCGCGTCCAGCCGCGGCCAGAAGGTGAGTTGGTCGTCCCAACCGTCGAGCAGGTCGTCGGTGTGCACCACCGGCGGTCGCCCGCCGCCTTCACAGTGGTGCCGAGGCGTGCCTGCCAGGGCGGCAAGGGCGTCCGCGAGGTGCGCCGCGAACCTGCTCTTGCCCGCGCCGCTCGGCCCGTCGACAGCGACAAGCCGGGTCCGCCCCAACCGCGCCGGGCCCGCGAGCACCCGACGGGCCAACTCGGTGTACGCCTCGACGACGGCCACAGTCAACCTACTGTCGGTGCGGTCGGTGGCCTGGTCCACACCACCGAAGTATGCCGTCGTCGCCACAGGTCAACGTGATCGACTCGGTTTCCGTGAAACCGGGGTGTCCTGCCTCCCGGGACACCCCGGTTTCACGGAAGACGAGTGGATCACGCGGCATCGGCGGGGTGCGTTGGCCGCCTGACCCGTCCGGCTGACGCTCGCGGTGTCGGGTGCGTTGGCGGGCTGACACGTCCGGCTGACGCACGCGGTGTCGGGTGCGTTGGCGGGCTGACACGTCCGGCTGACCGCTGCGGCCGGGGGACCGTCACGTCCGGGGGAATTGCGGCGGCGAGGGGTGACGGGCAACCCGTTCGCCACGCGGGCGGGTAGCCCGATCGGCATGATCTGGTGGTGCTCCGAGACGTGATGAGCCCCGGCATTGACGCCCTGCTCGAACAGGCCCGCGCCGGGCTGCACCGATTGACTCCGCAGCAGACCGTCGAGGCGGTCCGCGGCGGCGCGCTGCTTGTCGACACCCGTACCGACACGCAACGCCGCGAACAGGGCGACCTGCCCGGTGCCGTCGTCATCGACCGGACGGTGCTGGAATGGCGACTCGACCCGGCCAGCGCCTGGCGCATTCCGGAGGCCACCGGCTACGACCGGGAGATCGTGCTGGTGTGCCGCCAGGGCTACAGCTCCAGCCTGGCCGCCGCCAGCCTGCAGACCCTCGGCCTGCGCCGCGCCACCGACATGATCGGAGGCGTGGACGCCTGGCTCGCCGCCGGTCTGCCCACCACTGATCGCCCCGCCGACATCCGCCCCTGAACTCCCACCAGACGCCGCAACGGCGGCCCGACTGGCGGGGACGGGCAGGCCACCGTCGCCGAAGCCAACCGTCCCCGACGCCGAGCCGCAGCCCAGCCGGGACGGCGGGAGAAGTCGCGGCTGAGTCTCCGGTCAGGTTTGCGGCGGGCCCGGTGGGATGAACGGGAGCCCGGGAGTGGGGCCGTTTTCGATGAGTTTCCAGAGGGCGTCGGTGTCCAGATGCTCCTCGACGAGGTCGCCGAGCAGGTCGAGCGAGCGTTCCCTGGCGGCGGCAAAGCTGGTGACCGGTGAGACACGGAACCCGGTGCGCCCGGCCAGTCGTGCAGCCTCGGTGAGAAACCAGCGACGGAACTCGTCCGACTCGAATGCCCCGTGCCAGTGCGTACCGTGCACCGCGCCGAGCACGGCGCCTTCGCCGACGCCGTCGGCACCGGTCAGCAGCGGGGTCAGGGTCGGGTCGGCGTGTGAGACGTACCCGTGGTGGATCTCGTAGCCGCGCACGGGCAGGCCACCGGGGGCGGTGCCCACCGACTGCCGGACGGTCTTGCGCGTGTCGAAGGTGATCTCGATCGGCAGCAGGCCGAGCCCGGCCACGCTGCCCTGCTGGCTCTCCACCGGGTCGTGGATGGCCCGGCCGAGCATCTGGAAGCCGCCGCAGAGGCCGAGTAGCGGCTTTCCGCTGCTCACGTGGGCGTGGATCGCGTCGGCGAGGCCCGTCTCGCGTAGCCAGGCGAGATCCGCGACCGTCGACTTCGAGCCGGGTAGGACGATCAGGTCTGCGGCGGCCAGCTCGGCCGGTTCGACGGTGAGGCGGACGCGCACGCCCGGCTCGGTGGCCAGCGCCTCCACGTCGGTGGCGTTGCTGACCCGGGGTAGCCGCACGACTGCCACGTCCAACCATTCGGTGCCGTGCGGCGCGGCGGGGCGGCCGAGCACTCTGCCGTAGGCGAGTGAATCCTCCGCGTCCAGCCACAGGTCGAGTGCCCAGGGCAGCACCCCGTACGTGGGGCGGCCGGTAACCTGGCGCAGCATGTCCAGGCCGGGCTGAAGCAGGCCGCGGTCCCCGCGAAACTTGTTGATCACGAAGCCTGCGATCAGCGCCTGGTCGGCGGCGTCGAGTAGCGCCACAGTGCCGAACATCGAGGCGAACACCCCGCCCCGGTCGATGTCGCCGACCACGAGCGTGGGCAGGCTGGCGTGCCGGGCCAAGCCCATGTTCACGTAGTCCCCGCCCCGCAGGTTGATCTCCGCAGGGCTGCCCGCGCCCTCGCAGATCACCACGTCGTACACGTCGCGCAGCTCGGCGAGCGCGGCGTACGCGGTCTCGGCGAGCCGGGGCCGCAACTGACCGAAGGTGCTCGCCGTGATCGTGTCGACCGCCTCGCCGAGCAGCACCACCTGACTGGTCAGATCGCTGCCGGGCTTGAGCAGTACCGGGTTGAAGCGCAGGTCCGGGGCGATCCCGCAGGCCGCTGCCTGCATGGCCTGGGCGCGACCGATCTCGCCGCCGCGCCCGTCCGGCCCGACGACGACTGCCGAGTTGTTCGACATGTTCTGCGCCTTGAACGGCGCCACCTTGACGCCTCGGCGGTGCAGCCACCGGCAGATGCCTGCGGTGACCACGCTCTTGCCGGCGTCGGAGGTGGTGCCGGCGACCAGGAGGCCGCCGCTCACCGCCCGCTCCCCTGCCCTGCCACGACAGCCCGCGACCTGCTCTGGCCGATCGCGCCACCCAGCCCACGCCCGCCGACCGCTGCGTGCAGCGCGCGCCGACCCACGGCCTTTACCAGGCGGCCGACGGTCACCGGGTACGCGGCTGCCAGTCCGAGGGCGGCCAGGCCGACGGCGCCGGAGATGCGGGCGGCCCGCTTGAGGTGGCGTGCTTCGGGGCGCGGGCCGTCACCCAGGAACGGGCGTACCTCGGAGCGCCCGAAGTAGACGTTGCGGCCACCGAGGCGGACGCCGAGCGCGCCGGCCATCGCCGCCTCGCACTGGCCGGCGTTGGGGCTCGGATGGTCGTTGCGGTCGCGCCGCCACACGTGCCAGGCCCGCTCGCGGTCACCGTGTGCTACCGGGGCGACAGCGACAGTGAGCAGCCCGGTCAGCCGGGACGGCACCAGGTTGAGCAGGTCGTCCAGTCGAGCGGCCGGGGTGCCGAACCGCGCGTACCGCTGCGACCGGTGCCCGACCATGGCGTCGAGGGTGTTCGCCGCGCGGTAGCCCAGGAGGCCTGGTAGGCCGGCAACCGCACCCCACACCAGCGGGGCGACCACCGCGTCGGAGGTGTTCTCCGCGACGGACTCGACGGTGGCCCGGGCCAGCTCGGACTCCTCCAGCGTCGACGGGTCGCGGCCGCAGAGGTTACCGAGGCGCTGCCGGGCGGCGGGCAGGTCGCCGTCGCGCAGCGTTCGACCCATGACAGAGGCTTCGTGCCGCAGGGTACGGCCACCAAGCACGGTCCACGTTCCGGCTGCGACGAGTGCCGCGCGGGCCACCGGCCGGTGCCGGGTGGCAGCCGCAGCAACCGCGCCGAGCACCACGGGCCCGCCGACGGCGAGCGTGGTGAACGCCGCCCCGGCTGTCCGGTCCGGTCGGTAGAGACGGCGCTCCAACGCGCCGGCGGCCCGCCCGAAGCCGGCCACCGGGTGCCACCGGCGGGGGTCCCCGAGCAGCCTGTCCAGGGCGTACCCGGCCAGCAGCCCCACCGCGTCAGCAACCGGCGCTGTCCGTCGCACGCGTACCACCTCCGGCCAGCCAGCCTAGACGAGCACCTCATGAGCCGACCCGCGTCCGCAGCGCTCCACCAGCCCGCGGTGCCGCTGCCGACACGCGGGGTGACGACGCCAGTCGCATCGCCACCCCGCCCCCGTCGTGCCGTACCGGTGCTGCCGCCGTTCCCGCGCCGTGGTGAGCGACAAGCAGCAGTGCCGGTGGGGGAACCACGAGCCGAACGGTCACGCCGGCTGCGGAACCCGCCCTCGGCCACGCCGCCCCCGACCGGACGGCGCGGCGTCCGGCCGACCCTCGTCGGGTACGGGTGCCAACTCGTCGTCGGGGTCGCCCTGCGGGTCGCCGTCGCCGGGAGGAGTCAGTTCGTCGTCGTCGAGGGCGGCAGGAATGTCGGCCACGCCGCCCCGTCCGCCGCCGACGCCACCCGCGACGCCGCCCTGGCCGATGACGGCCCTGTCCTCGCCGAGAGAAACGCCGCCGTCCAGCGGGCCGTCGTCCGGGCCATCGTCCGGGCCGTCGTCGAGCGGGTCGTGGTCGACAGGGCTGGCCCGCAGCGAGCCGAAGTCGGACAGCTCGAAGTCGTCGTCCAGCTCGCGGCCGTCGGGCAGCACTGGCACCTGGCCGGCCGGCACCGGCTCGGTGGGCTCGCCGTGCACCCGGCTCTCGGCCTCCGCGTCCTCGACAGTGCTTGTCGCTAGTGTCGGCCGGTTACGCAGGAAGCGGGCCCGGCCACGGGACAGGTCGTGGCCGACGGCTACCGCCTCCAGCTCGTAGACGGTGCGGTGGTTGCCGGCGTCGTCGGTCCAGTCGCGGGTGTAGAGGCGGCCACAGACCACCACCGGATCGCCGACCATCACCGAGGCTGCCACGCCTTCGGCGAGCTTGCGCCAGCAGTTCACGCGTACCCGCAGCGAGTTGCCGTCGACCCAGCGGCCGCTGTCGCGGTCGAGCCGGCGGGCCGTGGAGGCGACCTTGAAGTTGGCCACCAGGGTGTTGCTCTGGGTGGTGCGTCGCCACTCGGGTGCGGTAAGCACGTTGCCGACGATCGTGACGTAGGTATCGAACATCGTCCCTCCAGGGGATCGGGGTCTGCCAGCGCGAGTCGACTCGGCCCTCAGCCTGGGCGGCGCCGGCGTGGGTCGCCAGCGCCCCACCCCCGACCTGTGGACAACGGGACCTCCTGTGGATAACGCCCTGATCAAGCCCTCGCGTGCTACGGCCGAAGCCGCCTGCCGCGCCGCCGATCACGTCCCCGGCACCGCCGACGGTGCTCGGCACGGTCCCGGCGGTTCCGGGGCCGACCGAGTGGGTATGGATTTGATCAACGCACCACCGACAGCTCCACGTCGACGAGAGGTCAGCGTCATGATGATCACTACTTTCGGCTTCGCGACCGTTTCCGAGGTGCGGCGATGAGCGCCGTGGCGAACCCGGCCACCGTGGCGGAGTGCCTGCGGGTCGGCGCCGGGTTCTCGCAGGGCGACCGCAACTGGATCGCCGAGCAGTTCGCCACCCTCGACGCCCGGCTGGCCAGCTTCCACGCCGACGCCACCGAGCTTGAGGTGTCGGTGAAGGATCGGGAGGCCCGGGGTCAGAAGGTCACCCTGGAGTGCTGGATCGCCGGCCGCCAGAAGATCGTCACCACCTCCAGCGAGGAAGACCTGCACGCCGCGCTCAACGACGTCCGCGACGACCTGCGGCGGCGACTCAACGACGCCAAGACCCGCCAGGAGCCGCGGCACAACAAGCACCTGCGCGACGTCAGCCCGCCGCAGGGCCCAGTCGACACCGAGGAGCCGGACGCGCTGCCCGCCGCCGACCCGAGCCGCGCCGACGCCGAGACGGCCTGAGCGCGTACCCGCTGTGTCCCGGCCGGCAGGCACTGCCGGTCGGGGCCGGCGGGCCTGCCGGCCGCGGTTCGAGAGCCGGAGAGTGGGCCCGGCGGCGTCGGGGCTACCAACGGGTAGCTGGTCGGCGTAGCGTCGGTTTCGTGGAACCGGACGTGTTGGGGCCGCCCTACGAGCGGCAGACGATCGACCTGGGCGTCGACGATGAGGGTCCTGTCGTCGCGACACTTGTCCGCCGGCGGGCGGAGCGCCCCACCGGGCGGGCGGTGCTCTACGTTCACGGCTTCGTCGACTACTTCTTCCAGACCCACCTGGCCGACTTCTTCGCCGAACGTGGCTGGGATTTCTACGCCCTCGACCTGCGCAAATACGGCCGCAGCCTGCTCGCGCACCAGACCCCCAACTTCTGCCAGGACGTCAGCGACTACTTCTCCGAGCTGGACGCCGCCGCCGAGATCATCCGCTCCGACGACGGGCACGACACCCTGCTCGCGATGGGCCACTCCACCGGCGGCCTGGTCCTGTCGCTCTGGGCGGACGCCCGCCGCGACGCCGGCACCATCGACGGCCTGGTCCTCAACAGCCCTTTCTTCGACTTCAACGCCCCCTGGGCGCTGCGCCGACCCATCGCGGCCGCCGCGGCCCGGCTGGGCCGCAGGGCGCCGCACCGCATCGTGCCGCTCGGGCTCGGCACTGTGTACGGCGAGAGCCTGCACGCCGACCATCGTGGCGAGTGGACGTACGACCTGGCGTGGAAGCCGCTCGCCGGGTTCCCGGTCCGGGCCGGCTGGCTGAACGCGATCCGTACCGGCCAACGCCGGCTGCGCGCCGGGCTGAACATCCAGGTGCCGGTGCTGGTGGCCTGCTCGACCCGCTCCTTCCGGAGCACCAAATGGCACGAGAACGCGACACTTGCCGACACGGTGCTGGACGTCGAGCACATGGTCCGGTACGCGCCCCGCCTCGGCCGGCACGTCACCCTGGCGCGCTTCGACGGAGGGCTGCACGACCTCACGCTCTCCGGCCCGGCCGTACGCGGACAGGTCCTGGACGAGGTCGGACGGTGGGCCGAGGCGTTCCTGGCCGCCGGTCCCACCGCCCCGGCCGAACCAGCCCTGACCGATCCAGCCCCGGCCGAACCAGCCCTGACCGACCCCTCCACGGCCGAACGGACCGGGGCGACGGCCAGCGACTGACCACCCGACGACAGGACGACAGCTCAGGCGTCGCCGGGCGTGGCCGGAAGGACTGCCCGGATCCGGTCGAAGGTCGCCACCGGATGCCCGTCGACACCGGGCAGGACCAGGCCGAGGCAGTACAGCGACACCTCACCGGCGGCGTCGGCGTGCACGGTGAAGACCGGCGCGCCGACGTACCCCTGGGGTAGCTCCGTGGTGATCCGCACGGTGTCGCCGTCGCGGACCACCCGCTCGATCGCCACCTCCAGCGGCCGGGAGCCGTCGGCGCGTACCCCATGGGCAAGCACGAACGCGGACCCGGCGGCGGCGGTGCTGCGCTCGACCACCTCGGGCCCGGCGGCGATCCCGGCGGGCACCGGCTGTACCCGCCACCGCCAGCCGCCGTCGCCGGCGCTGCGGTGCAGCCCGGCGGTCGGGAGCACCGCGACGCCGTCGCCCGGGAAGCGCGCCCACCCGGGGGTGATCTCGGCCACCGTGATCGCGTCCGGGGCGACGCCGGCCGGTTCGGTGACGCTCGCCCGCAGGCCCACCTCGCCGCCCGCCGGGCCGACCAGGTCGGCGGCGGTCAGCAACGACTCCCCCACCGGGTCGTCGGCGGCCTGGAAGAAGAACGCCGTGCCGAAGCGCTGGTCGGCGGCGTCCGATGACCGGTACGGCAGGATGGCGCGGCCGACGACCTGGCACAACTCGTAGGCGACGCCGCTCTCGGCGTCGGGGTCCAGCAACACCAGCCGAGGGTACGGGCCAGCGCCGCGCCCACCGGCGGGAACCCGGATGCCCGGCACCTGGCCGCCGTGAGACCCTGCTCGGCGATGTGGACGCGAGCACCCTTTTCCCCGCTGCGAGGCGGGGCGGCGGTACCCTCTTGGCGCGACATCCACGCCACGCGCCCGTAGCTCAGCGGATAGAGCAGGGGACTTCTAATCCCAAGGCCGCAGGTTCGAATCCTGCCGGGCGCACAGCCACTTTCCTCATCTGAACGCCTCGCGTGGGGCTATTCGTGGTGCGAACGAGCTACGGTTGCCGCGTGGCGAGTTCGAGCGGACGCAGCAAGCGCCAGCGCGGCGAGATCGAAACCCTGCCCAGCGGGTCACTGCGCGTGAAGGTCTATGCCGGTGTCGATCCGATCAGCGGCAAGCGGCACTACCTGACCGAGACGATTCCCGCCGGTCGCACCGCCGCCAAGGAAGCCGAGAAGGCGCGTACGCGGCTGCTGGCCCAGGTGGACGAGCGGCGCAACCCGCGCACCCGCGCCACGCTCGACCAGCTCCTAGACCGGTGGCTTGAGGTGGCCGACATCGAGCCCACCACCCGCATGGGCTACGTCAACAAGCTCAACAAGCACATACGGCCGGTGCTCGGCAAGCTGCCGGTCGGTCGACTCGACGCCGAGACGTTGGAGTCGTTCTACGCGAGCCTGCGCCGCTGCCGCGACTGGTGCGGCGGCAAGGCGTACGTGAAGCACCGCGTAGAGGGCGAGCACACCTGCACGACGAAGTGCCGGCCGCACGTCTGCAAGCCGCTCAGCGCGTCGTCAGTGCGGCAAATCCACTGGATCCTCAGTGGAGCCCTCAGCCGCGCCGTCCGGTGGCGTTGGATCGCCGTCAACCCCGCCGGGCAGGCCGAGCCACCGGCACCGCCGCATCCCGACCCGCAGCCACCGAACCCGGCCGACGCCGCGCGCATCATCAACGAGTCGTGGCGCGATCCGGACTGGGGAGCGTTGGTGTGGCTCGCCATGACGACGGGTGCCCGGCGGGGCGAGCTGTGCGCGTTGCGCTGGCAGCATCTCGACCTGGCCGCCGGCGTGCTGACGCTGCGCCGCAGCGCCTACCTGGACGAACACGGCGAGCTGCGAGAGAAGGACACCAAGACGCATCAGCAGCGGCGGGTAGCGCTCGACCCGGACACGATCGAAGTGCTACGCGAGCTACACGGCCGGTACGTCGAGCGCCTGGCCCAGCTCGACGCGGACGCCGATCCCGCCGATTACGTCTTCTCCCCCGAGCCGGACAACAGCCGTGGCTACCGGCCCGACACCCTTACGCAGCGGTACGGCCGACTCGCTACCCGGCTCGGCATCACCAGCCACATTCACGCCCTGCGCCACTACTCGGCGACCGAGCTGATCAACGCAGGTGTCGACGTGCGGACCGTCGCCGGCCGGCTCGGTCATGGCGGAGGCGGGACAACGACACTCAGGGTCTACGCCGCCTGGCTGTCGGAGTCGGACCAACGTGCGGCCGGGACGCTGGCCGCACGGATGCCACCGCGCCCGGTCGCACCGACGCAGCCCACGGCGGCAAGCAGTCCGTATCAGAGGATCGCCGCCGAGCTGCGCGAGCAGATCACCGCCGGTCGTCTGCAGCCCGGCGACCAGCTCCCGGCAGTTGCCGAGCTGGCCTCAGCGCATGGCGTTTCGGTCGGGACGGCTCACCGCGCCGTAGCGCTGCTGACGGCGGAGGGCTTGGTAAGCGTCATCCGAGGTCGCCGCGCGACCGTTGCAGACAACCTCGGCAGGTCAGAGCCAGAACAGCAAGCCGTAGATCCATTCTGACACTCAGTACAAATAACCCATAAAGTCTAATATGCGGGCGTAAGGTGCACAGTGTTTGTACCACGCGACGGTTGGGCTTGCCGCGTGTATCTTGCACAGATGCAGATCGGCCTTGCCCAGGTTGCCGATGAGGGCCTTCTAAAAACCGTATGGAAAAGGGAAGTCCGGCGAGCCCTACGCTCAATGACATTCAGCAATATAAACCTTGCTCCAGATCCGCTGCATTACGCAGGATATGAATGGGGCCTGGAGACGCTCGTTGCGGCCCTGGCTCGGGATCTACGCTTGGGGCGCTATGCCCCAGAGCGGGGTGAGATTGTCAGAGCAGCCAAGGGAAAAGGACTTTCGCGCCCTTTGTGTTTCTTAGCAACCCGCGACGCTCTCGTTTATTCTGCTATCACATGGCTTATCCGCGACCAACTTACTACAGACGCGCAGGCTTGGGTGGGAGTTGCCCACTCCGACAAAGGGAGTCCTGACGGAAAGATCAACGACGATGCAGGGGATAGCTTCGACTGGTTCCGCTTTTGGCTTGCCCGCCAGGGTCAGATTCTCCAGATGGTTGATGACGAATCAGTAAGCTATTTTGTGGAATCTGATATCGCCAACTTTTACCCCTCAATCAGACTGGAGGCAATCCGAGAGCACCTTCACTCTCAGACATCGCTTGAGAAGGAGGTAGTTCGACTCTGTGTGCAAATTGTTGACGGAGTCATGCCTCGTCTCGACTACTCCGAAGTTTCGCTAATGGGGCTACCTCAAGAACAGATCGGAGCGTCGCGCGAAATCGCCCACAGCTTGCTGCTGCACGTGGATAAGGAGTTCGAGACCGAAGGAGCAAAAGGCCACTACACGCGGTACATGGATGACATCTTGATCGGCGCGAAGAGCCCGCAGGATGGCTTCGCGTACATCTCTCGGCTACAGCGAAGGCTTGAAGCTCTCGGCCTCTATCCGAACGCCGCCAAGACAACCGTCACCAAGGTTGACGAATACCTCACGGAGTCTATGGTGGAAACGAATGCAGCGATTGACCGCCTTGGCCACGAACTGGAGAAACACAGCAAGGGGGATCCCTATGTCATAACTCCACCCCCAGAACTCCTCGCCGAGATCGAGAAATTGTCAAGTGACCACCGGGAGCTAGATACGCGGCCGAAGCGCTGGAGTCGTGTCACCAGAAGAATCTATACTCTTCACCGCAAAGCAGGGATCCGAAATTGGTGGGAGCATTGGCGCGACGACATCGCTACTGATCCCGGCTCAGCGAAGTCAGTCCTTGAATACGTTCGCGCTTGGCCCCTGGATCAGAAGACCGCTGCGGATTTGGCGAATATAAGCGCCACCTATGGTGACCTATACGCCGACATTTCACTACTTTCCGCTGAGACAATCGTCTCTGCACCCGTGGCCAGCAACGGCGATTTGTGGGCGGATATTTTTAACATCTGTAAGAGCGAACTCGGGCGACTCATCACCGGCGCTTCGAGGACTCCCGAGCGAGAACGCCTTGCTGCCGCCTGGCTCTTGGCGGCCTGGAAGTTCGCCAACGAAGCACAACGCCTGAACATTCTCGCAAAGATCCCTTCCGAATCGGACGCAGTGTCAGCAGTTCGCGTTCAGGCATTACCCCTTCTCGTGGCAGCCGGAAGATCTTTGTCCGAGTGGGTCTCAGCCAAGCCAGGGCTGGCCTGGGAAAATGCTCTAGCTGCCGAATACCTGCGCAGCCTTCAGGAGGGCGAAGACCGCGCAGTTGGGGTTGCCTTGAATTTGCTGAACCCCGCATTGCGTCTCGCACCCCAGCGATATGTAATTCTCCCACGCGCACTATCGCTTATAGACATTGTAGGAAGATCTGCTTCAACAAAATTGAGCGATGCCGCGCCACGCATGTTGGATAGACTACGAAAGAACCCGGATCGACTTCGAGACTACCGATCGGAGGCGATCATCTCGCGGTGGTGCCCATAGTAGGAACTAACCTTTGGCCAACTACTGACGGTCGACCTCCTGTCAACCCGGCGCAGGTGACACGACCAAAATGCATCTGCTGCCTCCAGGCGGCATAATGCTGCTATGCATTTGCTGGTTCTGGGCGGCACTTGGTTCGTAGGCCATGCGATCGTGACGGCGGCGATCAACGCTGGCTGGGAGGTAACCACTTTCAACCGGGGCACCTCGGATCCCTTCCTAGCCTCGATCGTTCACGGCTGATGTCGGGCGTTCCGGCCCCGCGCGTGTGATCGTTCATTGTCGATGCGGTTGGG